>NZ_SAYU02000055.1 GCF_004025965.2 Phycicoccus flavus
GGCATGCCCCACTCGGTGTCGTAGTAGTCGCGCAGCAGCGGGTCCGTCGCCGCCCAGGTCGGCCGGGCCAGCCCGTCGGCACCGACGACCAGCCCCTCCCCGCGCGCCTCCCGGCCGGTGGCGGACGCCTCGTCGCTCATGACCGACGCAGGGTGACGACCGGCACCTCGGGCGGCGCGAGCACCCGGATCGCCGGACCCCAGGCGCCGGCGCCGCGGGAGGTGACGACCGTCGTGTCGCCGACCCGGGCGACGCCGTCGACCATCGGCTGCTGCAGCGGCACGAGGTAGCGCAGCGGCCACAGCTGCCCGGCGTGCGTGTGCCCGGAGAGCTGGACGTCGACGCCGCGACCCTCGACGGCGAGCGCCTGCCGGGGCTGGTGGGCGGCCATGAGGACGAACGAGGCGGGGTCGACGCCGGCCAGCGCGGCGTCGTAGTCGGGGGCGAAGGGGCCGGTGCCGGACCAGTCGTGCACGCCGACGAGCGTGAGCGTGGCCCCGTCCCGGGTCAGCACCTCCGACCGGTTCTGCAGCACCGTGAGGCCGAGGTCCTCGAAGGTGCGGATCCAGTTCGCGGTGTCCCGGTACATCTCGTGGTTGCCGGTGGTGGCGAACACCCCGAGCGGTGCGCGCAGGTCGGCGAGCGGAGCCACCTCCGCGGCGTACCGGGCAGCGGTGCCGTCCTCGAGGTCGCCGGCGATGACGACGAGGTCCGGGCGCTGGGCGTTGACGAGGTCGACGACCCGGCGGGTGAACGCGGCGCTGCGCACGGCGCCGGCGTGGATGTCGGTGACGAGCGCGACCCGGGTGCCGTCCAGCCCGGCCGGGAGGTCGGGGGAGGAGACCTCGTACTGGGTGACGGCCGGGCGGGCGGCCTCGAACGCGCCGTACGCGGTGATCCCGACCGCCACCACCGCGGCGAGGGGCGACACCACGCGGGCCAGGCGCCGCCGCCCGGCGGCGCCGTGCTCGTGCCGCCAGCGGACGAGCCAGAGCACCCCGGCCACCAGCGACGCGGGCACGAGGACGAGGAGGAGGTAGAGGCACGTGGCGAGGAACGCCGCACCCGTCCACGCCACCGGCCGCATCGTGTCGGGGCTCCAGCGACCGCCCCAGACGTCGAACTGCTCGAGGACGGCCGCGAGCAGCGCGGCGAGCACGAGCGCGACCACCCAGGGCACCCACCGCCGCCCCCAGCGCGGGGCGACCGCCAGCCGGTGCCAGACGAACGCGAGAAGAAGCACGGACACGCCGATGGGCGCGAGCGCCTGCAGCCAGGTCATCGGGGTCCCCACGGACCGCGCAGCGCCGGCGCGCCGGACCGGCCGGCCGCCGCGGGACGCGGTGGCCGGGTGTGTCGCGTCCTCGTGCCCCTCATGCGCGTCATCGTCGCACGCGGTCCCGACAGCCCCGGGCGCCCGGAGAGCCGCGCCCGCTTAGCCTGAGGACGTGAGCGCCGACCCGATGGACCCGCCGCCGCTGGACGTCGACGTCCTCGTCGTCGGTGCCGGGATCAGCGGGATCGACGTCGCCTGCCGCCTGGCGCAGGAGACCGACGGCCCGACCTGGGCGGTCCTCGAGGCGCGCGACTCCGTCGGCGGCACCTGGGACCTGTTCCGCTACCCCGGGGTCCGCGCGGACTCCGACATCTACACCCTCGGCTTCCCCTTCCGGCCGTGGCACGGCCCCACGTCCATCCCCCGGGGCGAGGACATCCTGCGCTACGTGCGCGACACCGCCCACGAGTACGGCGTCACCGGACGCGTCCACCATGGCCAGCGCGTGACCCGCCTGGCCTGGTCCGGCGACGAGGCGTGCTGGACGGTGACCGCCCGGCGCTCCGACGGCGTCGTCCTCACCCACCGGGCGCGCTACGTCTACCTCGCGACGGGCTACTACGCCTACGACTCGGGACACGTCGTCGACCTCCCCGGCCGGGAGGACCTCGCGGGCGACCTCGTCCACCCGCAGCACTGGCCGGCGGGCCTGGCGGTGACGGGCCGCCGGGTCGTCGTCGTCGGCAGCGGGGCGACGGCGGTGACGCTCCTGCCGGCCCTCGTCGAGGAGGGCGCGGAGCACGTGACGATGCTCCAGCGCAGCCCCGGCTACGTCGCGGCCCTGCCGAACACCGACCGGCTGGCCGACCTCGCCCGGCGCGCCCTCCCGGCCGCCGCGGCGCACCACGCGATCCGGGCCAAGAACGTCGCCCTGGGCACGCTGAGCTACCGGCTGCTGCGGCGCTACCCCGAGGGCGGCCGCCGGGTCCTGCGGCGCCGCCTGGTCGCCCGGCTGCCCGACGGCTACCCCGTCGACACGCACTTCGCCCCCACCTACGACCCGTGGGACCAGCGGGTGTGCGTGGCCCCCGACGGCGACCTCCTCGACGCCCTGTCCACCGACCGGGCCGAGGTCGTCACCGCCCGGATCGACCGCCTCGTCCCCGAGGGGGTCCGGCTGCAGGACGGACGGGTCCTGCCCGCCGACCTCGTCGTCACCGCCACCGGCCTGCGCCTGCTGCTCGCGGGAGGCGCCGACGTGGAGGTGGACGGACGGGCCGTCGACCTCGCGGCCACGCACGTCTACCGCGGCTGCATGCTCTCCGACGTGCCGAACCTCGTGCTGGCCGTCGGGTACGTCAACGCGAGCTGGACCCTGCGGGCCGACCTCACCGCCCGCTGGTTCCTCGCCCTCTGGCGTCACCAGGACCGCCGCGGGCAGCGGGTCGCCGTCCCGCGCTGGGACGGCTCCGGCGGCGCCGACCGTCCGCTGCTCGACCTCTCCTCCGGGTACGTCCGCCGCGGCGCGCACCTCCTGCCCCGGCAAGGGGAGCGGGCCCCGTGGCGGGTGGTGCAGAGCTACGTCCACGACCTCGTGACGACCCGGCTCGCACCCGTCGACGACGGCGTCCTCGAGCTGCGCTGACGCCACCGACGCCGCCGGTCAACGGCCGTTCCTGGCCGTTCTCTCAGGAAGTCCGACATCCGGCACATCCGGTTCTCCACGCGCGACGAACCCCCACGTGGAGCAGGAGACGGTCTCGTCGCGGCCTCGCGGCGGGTCTCCTGGCCCGACAAGCAACGGAACGGAGACGATCCCATGCGCAAGTCACTGACCGCCGCGGCCGCCCTCGCCCTCGGAGCGATGCCTCTCGCCGCGATGGCGCCCGCGCAGGCCGCCGACTCGCAGTCCTTCCAGGCCAACCTGACGCAGCTGAACAACTCGGGTGCGTCCGCCACGGTGATGGCGACCCTGACGGGCGACAGCCTGCAGATCAGCGCGCAGCGCTCCGGCTTCCTGGCCGACGCCCCGCACGCCCAGCACATCCACATCGGCGGCATGGGCCAGTGCCCGCCCGCCGACGAGAAGGGCAGCGGCGCCAACGGGGCGCTGCAGACCACGGACGCGGCCAAGTACTACGGGGCCATCGGCGCCTCGCTCACCACGAGCGGCGACAGCAGCCCCGACAGCGGTCTGGCGGTCAAGCGCTTCCCGAACGGGGACGAGAGCTACGAGCGCACCATCCAGCTCGACTCCAAGACCGCCGACGCGGTCCGCAACGGGACGGCCGTCGTCGTCATGCACGGTGTCGACCTCAACGGCAACGGCAAGTACGACGGCGAGGTCAAGTCCGACCTCGACCCCTCGCTGCCGGAGGAGGCCACCGACCCGGCCGCCTGTGGTGTGCTGCAGGCCAGCCAGATGAACAGCATGCCGGGTGGCGGCGTCCAGACCGGTGGCGGCTCGACCGCCGGCACCGAGGACGCCGGGCTCATCGCCCTCGGCGGCACCCTCCTCGTCGGTGGCGCCGGCGCGGCCCTCGTGGCCTCGCGTCGTCGTCGCACCGCGGAGGACCAGGCCTGAGGTGTCTGACCTGCTGAGTGGCCACCGCCGCCTCTGGGCGGCGGTGGCCACCGTCCTTCTCCTCGCGGGTTTCGGGGTGCTCGGCAAGGCGGTCGCCGACCAGCGGTCGATCCCCGAGCCGCCCCTCACCGCGACCGCGCCGACGTCCACGGCGCCTGCCCCGGACTCCCCGAGCCCGTCCGGCTCGCGGTCGGAGGCCCCCAGCGCGACACCCTCGCCGACCGAGGCCGAGAGCGGCCTCTCCCGGTCCGCGGCGACCCGCGTGGCCATCCCGGCCATCGACGTCGACTCCCGGCTCAACCGGACCGGACTGGCGTCCGACGGGACCATCGAGGTCCCGAAGCCGGGGCCGCAGTTCGACATCCCCGCCTGGTTCACCGGCTCGCCCGCCCCCGGGCAGCTCGGACCGAGCGTCCTCATCGGCCACGTCGACGGCATCGACACCGGGCCGGCGGTCTTCTTCAAGATCGGGTCCCTCGAGGAGGGGCAGGACGTGAAGGTCACCCGCCAGGACGGGAAGGTCGTGACGTTCTCCGTCTACCGGGTGCAGCGCTACCCGAAGAACCACTTCCCGACCCTCGCGGTCTACGGGAACACCGACGACTCCGAGCTGCGGCTCATCACCTGCGGCGGGGAGCTCAACCCGTACACGCAGCACTACGAGGACAACATCGTCGTCTTCGCGAAGATGAAGAGCGTCTCCAAGGCCTGAGCGCACCCTCCGTCGGCCCGGATCCGTGAGCGGACCCCGGCTGACGGAGGGTCGCGGCATGATGTCCGCGATGACGAGGTGGACCCACCAGCGCGTGCTCGACGCCGCCCCCGACGCGGCGTCGGTCTCGTCGGCGCGCGCCCTCGCCCGGCCCGGCCCGTGGTCGGACACCGGCGCCACCGAGCACCTCCTGTGGGGCCGCTGCCAGGGGTCGGGCAGGACCCCGTACCAGGTGAGCATCGACCTCGACGGCCCCGCCTACCGCTGCTCGTGCCCCAGCCGGAAGTTCCCGTGCAAGCACGCGCTGGCGCTGCTGCTGCTGTGGTCCGGCGGCGGTGACGTCGCGGCGGTCTCCGAGCCCTCGGACTTCGCGGGGGAGTGGGCCGCCGCCCGGGCCGGACGGGTGGCCGCCGCGGCCGCCGCCCCCGCGAAGGCCGCCCCCGACCCCGAGGCCCGCGCCCGGCGGGTCGAGGAGCGCGTGGCGACGATGACCGCCGGGCTCGAGGAGTTCGGGCTGTGGCTCGCCGACCTCGTCCGCGGCGGGACGGCGGCGGCGCGCTCCCGCGACGCGTCGTACTGGGACGGCGCGGCGGCCCGGCTCGTCGACGGCCAGTGCCCGGCCCTGGCCGCCGACGTCCGTGACGCCGGGTCGGCCGCGCACCGCCGCGAGGACTGGAACGAGCACCTGCTGCGCCGCGCCGGTCGCTGGTGGACGATCGTCGGCGCCTGGGGCCGGCGCGAGGACCTCTCCGCGGACCACCGCGCCGACCTGCGCACCGCCCTCGGCTGGGCCTACGCCACGGAGGAGGTCCGGGGCGCCGACGAGGTCACCGACCGCTGGCTCGTCCTCGGCTCGCACCGCAGCGACGACGGGCGCCTCCAGGAGCAGCGGACGTGGTTCCGCGGCCTGGACACCGGCGAGACCCTCGTCGTCCTCGACTTCGCCGGCGGGGGCCAGCCCCTCCCGGTCGCCCAGCTCACCGGCGCCGTCGTCGAGGCCACGCTCGCCCGCTACCCGGGCAGCGCGCCCCGGCGGGCCCTCCTCGTCGACGACCCCGTGCCCCTCCCCGACGCCGACCTGCCCGCGCCCGCCGGGGTGGGCCTGGTCGACGGCCTCGACGCCGCCGCCCGGCTCCGCGCCGGCGCGCCGTTGGTGCGGCGGGTACCCCTGCTGCTGGACGACGTGCGGGTCGGTGTCGACGACGTCGTCGACGCCGACGGCCGGGCGCTGCGCCTCGTCGCCGGCCGCGACCCGTGGCCGGTGCTCGCCGCCACCGGGGGCCGCCCCACCCGCTGCTTCGGCGAGTGGGAGGACGACGCGTTCCGGCCGCTCGCCGTGCACCTGGAGGACCGGTGGGCCGCCTGTGAGTGACGTGACGGGGGGCGCCGCGGGGGTGCGGGACTGGTGGGAGGCGGTGTGCGTCGTCGGGCTCGTCGGCACCGACCGCCGGCCGGTGCCGGAGCCGCCGCGCTGGGCGGTCCCGGCCCGGGAGGACGGCACGCCGCCGACCAGGCTGCTGGACGCCGCGGCGCTGGGGTCCGCCTGGCTCGCGGCGGGGGCCGTCCCCGGGCGCGGCAGTGCTCCGGACCCGGCACCCGCGGAGACGCGTCCCGAGGCCGGCCAGCGGGCCCGTCAGCTCCTCGACGTCCTGCTCGTGCAGCCGCCGGGCGGCACCGCCCACCAGCAGCTGCTGCTGCGGACCTGGCTGCGGGCCTGCGCCACGGCGGGCCGGCGGGTACCGCACGACGCCCTCACCGCCGTCATCGCCCTGGCTCGCTCGCACCCCGGGCTGCGGCCGCCGCTGCGGGAGGCCGCCGGGGAGCGGGGCGCGTGGCTGGCCCGCCTCGACCCCACCCTCACCTGGTGGCACGGCCCCGGCGAGGAGCCGGCGAGCCCGGCCCCCGGGACCGCGCTCGCCGACGACCCCGTGGTGCGGTGGGCCGCCGCGGGCTCCGCCGACCGCACCGAGCGGCTCCGGCGTCTGCGGGCCGCGGACCCGGTCCTGGCCCGCGAGCTGCTCCGGACGTCGTGGTCCGCCGAGCCCGCCCGGGTCCGTGCCGAGCAGCTGGCCACGCTCGTCGTCGGGCTCGGGCCGGACGACGAGGACCTCCTGGAGCCCGCGCTGGACGACCGGGCCGCCGGGGTGCGCGAGGTCGCCCAGGACCTGCTCGACCGGCTGCCGGGCAGCGCCCGCGCCGCGCGGATGGCCGAGCGGCTGCGGCCGCTGCTGTCGGTCTCCGGCACCCTGCGGCGCACCGTCCGCGTCGACCTCCCCGACGAGCCCGACGTCCGGGGCGTGCGCGACGGGCTGGGGCCCGCGCCCGCCCGGACGTCGGTCCGGGGCCACCACCTGCGGCGCATCGTGCGCGGCGCGCCGGTGGACACCTGGACCGCCGTCACCGGTCTGGACCCCAGGGCGCTGTTCGGGGCGGTGCGCGACGAGGAGCTGCGCGCCCTGCTCCACGCCGCCGTCGTCGCCCAGGGGGAGCGCCGACCGGAGTGGGTGAGGGTGGCGTTCGCCGTCGACCCGGCACCCGCGCTCGTCCCGCTGCTGCCGCCGGGGGAGCAGCAGGCCGCCGTCGAGCGCGTCCTCACCGCCGGAGGGCCCGCCGGCCTCGAGGGGGCCGTCGGCCTGTTCACCGTGCTCCCCGGCCCGTGGTCGCCGGAGACCAGCGAGCGGGTGGTGCGGGCCCTGCGGGCAGGTCGCGGGGGAGCGGCGGCGCTGGCCGGCGCCCGGGACGTCCTCGCCGAGCGCCTGCACCCCGCGGCCGGCCCCCAGCTGCGGTCCTGGGCGAACCACGACTCCACCGCCGACGTCCACCGCCGGTCCCTCGCCGCCCTGGCCGCGGCCGTCTCGACCCGTCACGCCGTCCTCGACGCCTTCTCAGGAGAGCAGCCATGACCGACACCGCCGGCCCGACCGACACCCCCACCGACCCCGGCGCCGGCACCGACGCCGCGGGGGTGCTCCGCCCACCCGCCGAGCAGGCGTTCGCCGACGAGCTGGCCGCCCTGGAGCGCCTCGACGACCGGCCCCGGCCGCCGAAGTGGCGGCTCAGCCCCTGGGCGGTCACCACCTACCTCCTCGGCGGCACCCTGTCGGACGGCACCGTCGTCACGCCGAAGTACGTCGGCGCCCGGCGGCTCGTCGAGGTCGCCGTCGCCTCGCTCGCCACCGACCGGGCACTGCTGCTGCTCGGCGTGCCGGGCACGGCGAAGACCTGGGTGGGCGAGCACCTGGCCGCGGCCGTCAGCGGGTCCTCGCGGCTCGTCGTCCAGGGCACCGCCGGGACGGCCGAGGAGTCCATCCGCTACGGCTGGAACTACGCCCGGCTGCTGGCCGACGGGCCCTCCCGCGACGCGCTGGTCCCGAGCCCGGTGATGCGCGCGATGCAGGCCGGCCGGCTCGTCCGGGTCGAGGAGCTGACCCGCATCCCCGCCGACGTCCAGGACGCCCTCATCACCATCCTGTCCGAGAAGACGCTGCCCGTCCCCGAGCTCGACACCGAGGTGCAGGCCGTCCAGGGCTTCAACGTCATCGCCACCGCGAACAACCGCGACAAGGGCGTCAACGACCTGTCCTCGGCCCTGAAGCGCCGCTTCACCACGGTCGTCCTGCCGCTGCCCGCGACGCTGTCGGAGGAGGCCGACATCGTCCGGCGGCGGGTCGCCTCGCTCGGGGCGGCGCTGCGGCTGCCGGCCGACCTCGAGCACCTCGCCGAGGTCGAGCGCGTCGTCACCGTCTTCCGCGAGCTGCGCTCCGGCGTCACCGCCGACCAGCGCACGAGCCTGAAGTCGCCCTCAGCGACGCTCTCGACCGCCGAGGCGATCTCGGTGATGACGAACGGGCTCGCCCTGGCGGCGCACTTCGGCGACGGCCGGGTCGGGGCCGACGACGTCGCCGCCGGGCTCGTCAGCGCCGTCGTCAAGGACCCGGTGCAGGACCGGATCGTCTGGCAGGAGTACCTCGAGACCGTCGTCAAGGACCGCCGCGAGTGGTCCGACCTGTACCGCGCCTGCCGGGACCTCGACCCGGCATGACCGTCCACGTCCTCGGCGTCCGCCACCACGGGCCGGGGTCCGCCCGCTCGGTGGTCCTCGCGCTGGAGGAGGTGCGGCCCGCGACCCTCGTCGTCGAGGGGCCGCCGGAGCTCGACGCGGTCGTCCCCCTGCTCGCCGACGCCGCCACCGTGCCGCCCGTGGCCGGGCTCGTCTACGACGTCGCCGCCCCGCGCCGCTCGCTGTTCTACCCGCTCGCCGACTTCTCGCCCGAGTGGGTCGCGATCCGCTGGGCGCTCTCCCGTGGGGTGCCGGTGCGGTTCGCCGACCTCGCCGGACGCCACCTGCTGGCCCCCGAGCCGGCGACCGGGGACACCGACGACGAGGCCGCCGGCCGCCTGCCGTTCGGGGAGGCCGAGGAGCCGGGGACGACCGCGCCGGACCAGTCCGCGGACGGACCGGAGGCGCCCGGGTCCGAGGAGTCCCCCGACGGGTCGGGGGCGCCCGAGGTGGCCGACGCCGACGTGCGCCAGGACGTCGTCGCGGTCCTCGCCCGGACCGCGGGGTACGCCGACCCCGAGCGCTGGTGGGAGGACGCCGTCGAGCAGCGGCACGCCGACGTCCTGGCCCGCTTCGCACACCTGCGGGACGCGATCGCCGCCGTCCGAGCCGCCGACCCCGCGCTCAGCGACGCCCACAACGACCGGCGCGAGGCGTCGATGCGCACGGTCCTGCGCGACGTGCTGGACGCCGGCGACGTCGCCGTCGTCTGCGGCGCGTTCCACGCCCCCGCCCTGGACCCGCGGGGCTTCCCGTCCGCCGCGGCCGACGCCCGGCTGCTGCGCGGGCTCCCGCGCACCAAGGTCGCCGCCACCTGGGTGCCGTGGACCTCGGCCCGGCTCGCGGCCTCGTCCGGCTACGGCGCCGGGGTCGAGGCCCCCGGCTGGTACCGGCACCTGTTCGAGACCTGGTCCACCGGCGACGCCCTGCCCGACCCACGGGCCCGCGACCACGACGTCGCGTCGTCCTGGCTCGTCCGGGTGGCGAGGGCCCTGCGCGAGGAGGGGCTGCCTGCGCCGCCCGCGTCCGTCGTCGACGCCGTCCGGCTGGCCGAGAGTCTGGCCGCCGTGCGCGGCCGCCCGGCCGTCGGGCTCGACGAGCTCACCGACGCGACCCGCGGCGTCCTCACCGAGGGGGCGGACCTGCCGCTCGCCGTCGTGCACCGCCGGCTCGTCGTCGGCGAGGAGATCGGCGAGGTTCCGGCCGCCACGCCGATGGTCCCGCTGGCCGCCGACCTCGCCGCCCGGCAGCGCTCGCTGCGCCTCAAGCCGACCGCGACCTCTAGCACGACCACGCTGGACCTGCGCACCGACAACGGCCGTGCCCGCTCGGTGCTCCTGCACCGGCTGCGGGCGCTCGGCGTCCCGTGGGGCACCCCCGCCGACGACACCCGCACCCTCGGGACGTTCAAGGAGGTCTGGGAGCTGGAGTGGCAGCCCGAGCTCGCCGTGGCCGTCGTCGACGCGAGCCGGTACGGGGCCACCGTCCTCGACGCCACGGAGGCCCGCGTCGCCGAGCGGGCCCGGGAGGCCGAGGGGCTGGCCGAGCTCGGCCGGCTCGTCGAGACCTGCCTCGTCGCCGACCTGCCGGTCGCCCTCGGTGCCGTCGTCGACACCCTCGCGGAGGCCACGGCGCACCAGCACGACCTGCGGGTGCTGCTCGAGACCGTCGAGCCGCTGGCCCGCACCGTCCGCTACGGCGACGTCCGCCGCACCGACAGCGGCCGGGTCGGCGCGCTGCTCACGACCGTGCTGGCCCGGGCGCGGGTCGGGCTGCGAGCCGGCTGCCAGGCCCTCGACGACGACCTCGCCACCCGCACCCGCATCGCGCTGGAGTCCGCGCACCGCGGGGTCGCGCTGCTCGCCGACCCGCAGCGCTCCGAGCCGTGGTTCCGCGCACTGGCCGGACTCGTCGCCGACGGGTCGGTGCACGGCACCGTCGACGGGCGGGCGGTCCGCCTGCTGCACGACGCCGGCCGGGTCGACACCGGCGACGTCGCGGCCCGGATGTCCCGCCGGCTGTCCTTGGCCGGCGACCCTGCCGACGGCGCCGCCTGGCTGGAGTCCTTCCTCGGCGGCGAGGCCGTGCTGCTGCACGACCACGCCCTGCTCGAGGTCGTCGACGGCTGGGTGTCCGGCATCGGCGACGACGTCTTCGCCGACCTGCTGCCGGTGCTGCGGCGCACGTTCTCCGGCTTCGGCGTGGCCGAGCGCCGGCGGATCGGGGCGCAGCTGGCCGGGGCGTCGCGCACCGGCGAGACCGTCCGCGAGGTCGACGACGACCGCGCCCTCCCGGCCGTCCTGGCCGTGGCGCGGATGCTCGGGCTGGAGGTGGCGTCGTGAGCGCGGCCGGTGACCGGGGTCGGGCCGGCCCGGTGCCGCCGTCCGAGGACGGTGCGTCGCCCGCTGCCGGCGGGGCCGACGGGCCCGCGCCCGAGCGGGACCGGATGACCCGGTGGCGGCTCGTCCTCGGGGGCGGGGAGGCCGACGGCACGGGGGAGTCGGGACGGCCGGTCGTCCTCACCGCCGAGGACCGCCGCCGGGACGAGGCCCTGGCCGCGCTGTACGGCGGCGAGGGCGCGGACGGGCGACCGGGTGGGCGCCGGGGCGGGCTCGGCGGGTCCTCACCCCGGGTCGCCCGCTGGCTCGGCGACATCCGCGGGTACTTCCCGTCGTCGGTGGTGCGGGTCATGCAGGCCGACGCGATGACCCGGCTCGGGCTGCGCTCGCTGCTGCTGGAGCGCGAGATGCTCGAGTCCGTCCAGCCGGACATCGGGCTGGTCTCGGCGCTCATGGGGCTGCGCGGCGTCATCCCGCCCGAGTCCCGCGAGACCGCGCGCACCGTCGTCCGGGCCGTCACCGACGAGCTCGAGCAGCGGTTGCGGCAGCGCACCGTCCAGGCCGTCACCGGGGCCGTCAACCGCGCGGCGCGCACGCGGCGGCCGCGACTGCGGGACGTCGACTGGAACCGCACCGTCGCCGCGAACCTCAAGCACTACCAGCCCGAGCACCGCACGGTCGTCCCCGAACGGCTCGTCGGGTACGCCCGGCGCACGACGCAGGTGGAGCGGCAGATCATCCTGTGCATCGACCAGTCCGGGTCGATGGCCGAGTCGATCGTCTACTCGTCGGTCTTCGGCGCCGTCCTGGCGTCGCTGCGCTCGGTGTCGACGCGGCTCGTCGTCTTCGACACCTCCGTGGTCGACCTCACCGACGACCTCGAGGACCCCGTCGACGTGATCTTCGGCGTGCAGCTGGGCGGCGGCACCGACATCAACGCCGCGCTCGCGTACTGCGAGTCGCTGGTCCAGAGCCCGGCCGACACCGTCCTGGTCCTCATCTCGGACCTCTACGAGGGCGGGATCGCCGACGAGATGCTGCGCCGGGCCGCCTCGCTCGTCGGGTCCGGCGTCGTCGTCGTCGCGCTGCTGGCGCTCAGCGACTCCGGGACGCCGAGCTACGACGTCGACCACGCGGCGGCGCTGGCCGGCATCGGGGTGCCGGCGTTCGCGTGCACGCCCGACCTGTTCCCCGACCTCATGGCCGCGGCCATCGAGCGGCGCGACATCGGGCAGTGGGCCGCCGAGAACGACATCGTCACGACGCACGGCACCGACGAGGGCTGACCGCGGCTGCCCTGCCACCGCCCCGTCCGGGTCAGCCGGTGTTGGTCCGAGGCCGCCTCCCGTGTCCCACCCCCGGTCCGGCTCAGCCGTCGGCGTTCGCCAGGTCGTCGACGGCGTCGGCGAGCGCCGCCAATCCGGCCGGTGCCGACCCGTCGTCGAACGGCAGGTCGAGCTCGAACCCCATGAACGCCGCCTCGACGAGGGCCGCCAGCCGGGGCACCTGCCCCTCCGGCACCCCTGAGGCAGCGAGGTGGTCGCCGACCGCGGCCATCCACTCCTCGTTGCTCGCCGCGACCGCCGACGCGTACGGCTCGGTCCCGAACAGACCGAGGGTGGAGGCCTCGACGTAGAGGCGCTCGCACCGCTGCTGCTCGTCGGCGGAGCGCAGGCGCCACTGGTCGTGCACGGCCCCACCGGGGGAGGGGGAGGGCGACAGTGCCCGCAGCTGGGCCAGCGAGCGCCGGATCGAGCAGCGGATGACCTCGACGACGAGGGCGTCCTTGCTGCCGAGGTGGTACAGGAGCATGCGGTCGCTCGTGCCGAGCGCGGCGGCCAGCGGGCGCAGGCTGAGGCCGACGAGCCCGTGCTCCAGCGCGTAGTCCGTCGCGCGCTCGACGATCTCCGCCCGCCGGTCGCCCTCCACGGGCGCCGACTGTCGGTTGCCCCGTGCGGGCGCCGTCCGCTGGTCGACCACATCTGGCGCCGTCTGTCGTTTGCCCTGTGCGGGCGCCGTCCGCCGGTCGCGCGTCGCACGTGGTCGCTGCCCGTCGCCTTCCACGGGCGCTCCCTGCGTGTCGTCGTCCGGAGCGGTCCCGGGGCCGGCACCGGTCACGGGGACCGTCGCATCTGGCGGCTCGCTCGTCGATGAACCGGGTCGTCCTGCGGAGGGCATGGCCTCAGTGTAGCGACTGCTACACTGACGCATGTAGCACTCGCTACACACCCCGACCCGGAGTCCGTCATGACCGCCGCCCTCATCCTCCTCGCCGCCATCGGTGTCGAGGTCGCCGCCACCGCCGCGCTCCCGCGCGCCCAGGGGTTCACGAACCTCGGGTGGAGCGCCGCGGTCGTCGCCGGCTACGTGCTGTCGATCTGGCTGCTCACGGTCGTCGTGCGGTGGATGGACGTGTCCGTCGTCTACGCCGTCTGGGCCGGGGTCGGCACCGCCGCGATCGCCGTCATCGGCTGGCTCTGGCTCGGCGAGCCGCTCGGCCCGGCCAAGATCGCCGGCATCGGCCTCATCGTCGCCGGGGTGGTCCTCCTCAACCTCCAGGGCGCCACCCACTGAGTCGCTCGCCTCGTCGTCCGGGCCCGCCCGGCTCGAGCGGATGGCGGGGCGGGAAGGCAGATGGCGCGGAATGCTCCCGTGGCGGACGGGTTCGGTTCCGCGGCGGGAGCGTCTCGCACCAAGGGTGTGTCGCTCGCTCCGGCGCGAGTAGCTGGCCTCTGGGGAATGCTCCCGTGGCGGACGGGTTCGGTTCCGCGGCGGGAGCGTCTCGCGTGGGAGGTGTGCGTCCCCCAACCCCGCCGGCTCGTGGACGGCAACTGTGCCGTGCGAGATGCCCCCGTGGCGGAGGGAATCGCTTCCGGTGCGGGGGCGTCTCGCACCAAGCTCCCAGGAGGGACTTTGGGCGGTGCGCAATGCTCTCGTCGCGGTGGGTTTCGTTCCGGTGGGGGAGTGTCTCGTGCGAAGACTGCGCGTTCGTCCCGCCGGCTCACGGGCCGCAACAGCGCCCGTGCGAAATGCTCCCGTGGCGGACGGGTTCCGTTCCGCTGCGGGAGTTGTCTCGCGCGAAGACTGCGCGTTCGTCCCGCAGGCTCATGGGCCGTAACAGTGCCCCTGCGAAATGCTCCCGTGGCGGACGGGTTTGGTTCCGGTGCGGGAGCGTCTCGCACCACGGGTGTGTTGCCCGCCCGGGGCGAGGCGCCTACGGCGGATCCGGCCCGCCGGACCGACCGGCACGGCGCGGAGGGCGCGGGCGGCGCTGCGGTACCCTGACGGCGTGACACGCGGCCTGCTCCTTCCGTAGCCGCGCCGGCCACGATCCACGGCCCGCGCGGCGACCCCTCCCTGTGCGAGGGGTTTTTTCATGGGCGGACCCCATCCGGGCGCAGACGAACGACGACGAGGACGAGATGAGCGACACCCCGTACCGCTACACCGCCGAGCTGGCCGGCTCGATCGAGGTCGCCTGGCAGGACCGCTGGGAGGAGCGTGGCACCTTCCGCGCCCCCAACCCGGCCGGGCCGTGGGCCGACCCCGAGGGCGTCTCCGAGCACCCGAACGGGCACCTGCTCGTCCTCGACATGTTCCCCTACCCGAGCGGGGCCGGCCTGCACGTCGGGCACCCGCTGGGCTACATCGCCACCGACGTCTACGCGCGCTTCAACCGCATGCTCGGCCGCAACGTCCTGCACTGCCTGGGCTACGACGCCTTCGGCCTGCCCGCGGAGCAGTACGCCGTCCAGACCGGGCAGCACCCGCGCAAGACCACCGAGGAGAACATCGCCATCATGGCGCGCCAGCTGCGCCGCCTGGGCCTCGGCCACGACGACCGCCGCGCCATCCGCACCATCGACCCGGACTACTACCGCTGGACGCAGTGGATCTTCCTGCAGATCTTCAACAGCTGGTACGACCACGACGCGCCGAACGACGTCGGCGGCACCGGTCGCGCCCGGCCGATCGCCGAGCTCGTCGAGGAGTACCGCAGCGGTGCGCGCCCCCTGCCCGCCGACGACGGCCGGGGCTGGGAGGACCTGTCGCACGTCGAGCGCGCCGAGATCCTCGACGCCCGCCGGCTCGTGCAGTCCGTCGAGGCCCAGGTCAACTGGTGCCCCGGGCTCGGCACGGTGCTGGCCAACGAGGAGGTCACCAACGAGGGCCGGTCCGACCGGGGCAACTTCCCGGTGTTCAAGCGCAACCTGCGGCAGTGGGTCATGCGGATCACCGAGTACGCCGACCGCCTGGCCGACGACCTCGACCGCGTCGAATGGCCCGAGAAGGTCAAGACGATGCAGCGCAACTGGATCGGCCGCAGCCAGGGCGCCCACGTCACCTTCCCGCTCGCCGCCAGCGGCACCGCCACCACGACCGGCGCCACCGAGGCGGCCGCCGGCAGCGTTGGCGCCACGTCCGACGCCAGCGCGAGCGCCACCCCCGGCATCGAGGTCTTCACCACCCGCCCCGACACGCTGTTCGGCGCGACCTTCATGGTCCTCGCGCCCGAGCACCCGCTGCTCGCGACCCTCGTGCCGGACGCCTGGCCGGAGGGCACCCGGGACGCCTGGACCGGCGGCGCGGCGACCCCCGCCGATGCGGTCGAGGCCTACCGGGCCGCCGCCGCGGCGAAGACGGACGTCGAGCGGCAGGCCGAGGGCAAGGCCAAGACCGGTGTCTTCACCGGCGGTTTCGCGGTCAACCCGGTGAACGGCGCCCGCGTGCCGGTGTTCGTCGCCGACTACGTGCTCATGGGCTACGGCACCGGCGCGATCATGGCCGTCCCCGCGCAGGACGAGCGCGACTGGGACTTCGCCACCGCCTACGAGCTGCCCATCGTCCGCACCGTGCAGCCGCCCGCCGGCCACGACGAGGACACCGCCTACACCGGCGACGGCCCGGCGGTGAACTCCGCCAACGACGAGGTCAGCCTGGACGGGCTGGGCGTCGCCGAGGCCAAGGAGCGGATCGTCGCCTGGCTCGAGGAGCGCGGCGCCGGTCGCGGCGCCGTCACCTACAAGCTGCGCGACTGGCTCTTCGCCCGGCAGCGCTACTGGGGCGAGCCGTTCCCGGTCGTCTTCGACGAGGACGGCATCGCCTACGGCGTGCCCGAGGACCAGCTGCCGGTCGAGCTGCCCGACGTCCCCGACTACAGCCCCAAGGTCTACGACCCGGAGGACGCCGACAGCGAGCCCGAGCCGCCCCTGGCCCGCGACGCCGACTGGGTCGCGGTCGAGATGGACCTCGGCGACGGCCGGGGCCCGCGGACCTTCCGCCGCGACACCAACGTCATGCCGCAGTGGGCGGGGTCGTGCTGGTACTACCTGCGCTACCTCGACCCCGCGAACGCCGAGGCGATGGTCGACCCCGACAACGAGTCCTACTGGATGGGCCCGCGCGACACCCCCGTCGGCGGCGCCCCCGAGGGCACCCGCGACCCCGGCGGCGTCGACCTCTACGTCGGCGGGGTCGAGCACGCCGTCCTGCACCTGCTCTACGCCCGGTTCTGGCACAAGGTGCTGCACGACCTCGGGCACCTCTCCTCGGACGAGCCGTTCCGCACCTACTTCGCCCAGGGCTACATCCAGGCCGCCGCCTACCGCGACGACCGCGACCAGCCGGTCGAGGCCTCGGAGGTCGAGGAGGGCCCCGACGGCACGTTCACCTGGCAGGGGCAGCCGGTCACCCGCGAGTTCGGGAAGATCGGCAAGTCGCTGAAGAACATGGTGAGCCCCGACGACATGTACGCCGCGTACGGCGCCGACACCTTCCGGCTCTACGAGATGGGCCTCGGCCCGCTGGAGCAGAGCAAGCCCTGGGACACCCGCGCCGTCGTCGGCAGCCAGCGCTTCCTCCAGCGGCTGTGGCGCAACGTCGTCGACGAGGAGACCGGGGAGCTGCGGGTCGTCGACACCCCGCTGGACGACGCGACCGCCCGCGTCCTGCACCGGACGGTCGACGCCGTGCGCACCGACTTCACCGAGCTCGGCTTCAACACCGCGATCGCGCGCCTCATCGAGCTGAACAACGCCCTGACCAAGCTCGAGACCGGCGTCCCCCGCGCCGCGGTCGAGCCGGTCGTGCTCATGGTCGCGCCGCTGGCCCCCCACATCGCCGAGGAGCTGTGGGCCCGGCTCGGGCACGCGGAGTCGCTGGCGCACGCCGCCTTCCCCGTGGCCGACCCGGCGCTGCTCGTCGAGGAGACGGTGACCTGCGTGATCCAGATCCGCGGCAAGGTGCGCGACCGCATCGAGGTGCCCGGTGACATCACCGAGGACGACCTCGAAGAGCTCGCGCTCATGCGCCCGAAAGTGCTCGAGGCGACGCCGGACGGCGTCCGCACCGTCATCGTCCGCGCGCCGAGGCTCGTCAACGTCGTCCCCGCCTGACCCCGCCCGCGCCGGCCCCGTCCGGCGGAGGACCCCGACACGCCGGCCGGACCCCCGACCCGGCGGACGGGACCGGGACGGTGGACGGCGTCCCTGGGCTGCGGATTCCGTGGGTCCAGGGGGCGAACGTCCACGGATCGAAACACGATTGTCACGCGACACTGTTGTGCTCGGCGGTCTCCTGCTGTTGAATCTCCGGAAACCGCAGGAGGGCAGGAGACGAGTTTGAGCACCGCAGCCGGGACCACCGCGCCGCAGGGGTCCGAGCCGGACGCCGGGCCCGAGGCCGGGACCACCGCGCCCGACGGCCAGGCCCGGACCCGGCCCGCGGGCGAGGACGGCTCCGCCACCGGCGCCGCCGACGCCGTCGTCCTGCGGCGGGTCAGCCGCTTCTACGCCGACGTCGCCGCGGTCGACGACCTCAGCCTCACCGTCCGCCGCGGCGAGTTCCTCTCGCTCCTCGGGCCCTCCGGCTGCGGCAAGACGACGACCCTGCGGATGATCGCCGGGTTCGAGCACCCCGACACCGGCGACATCCTCGTCGACGGCGCGAGCGTCGTCGGCGTCCCGCCGCACAAGCGGGCGGTCAACACCGTCTTCCAGGCCTACGCCCTCTTCCCGCACATGTCGGTGGCCGAGAACGTCGCCTACGGCCTCGAGCAGTCCCGGGTGCCCAAGCAGCAGATCCGCGAACGGGTCACGGAGGCCCTGGAGATGGTGCGGATGCGCGGGTACGCGGGCCGCCCGCCGACCCAGCTGTCCGGCGGGCAGCAGCAACGCGTCGCCCTGGCCCGGGCGCTGGTCAACCGGCCATCGGTGCTGCTGCTCGACGAGCCGCTCGGCGCGCTGGACCGGCAGCTGCGCGAGGAGATGCAGGTCGAGCTCAAGCTGCTCCAGAGCCGGCTCGGCATCAGCTTCGTCTTCGTCACCCACGACCAGGGCGAGGCGCTGTCGATGAGCGACCGCATCGCCATCATGCGCGCCGGGCGCATCGAGCAGCTCGGCGACGCCGACACCATCTACTCCACGCCGGCGTCCGCCTACGTCGCGGGCTTCGTCGGCCAGCAGAACTTCGTCGACGGCGAGAGCCGCGGCGAGGGCGTCGTCGACACCGCCCTGGGCCGGATGCGCACGAGCCGCGAGGTCGAGGCCGGGGCGGGGGACCGCGTCCGGGTCGCCGTCCGCCCCGAGTTCGTCGACCTCACCGGCACCGAGCCCACCGGACCCGCCGAGAACCTCGTGCGCGGCGAGGTCATCGGCGTCGCCCACCAGGGCGAGACCCGCCAGTTCCTCGTCGACGCCGGCCGCGGGCACACCCTGCTCGTCCGGCGGCCGACGCCCGTCGCGCCCCGCCTCGGCGTCGGCGACACCGCGTGGTGCCGCTGGGAGGCCGACCACGTCCACGTCTTCCCGCACGACGGCGAGCACTCCGCCGCCCCGCCGACCTCCGTCCCCGACGACTGACCGGGACGGGCCCGGTCCGCACCGCACGACCCGCAGCACCACCGCACCACCCGCTCGACCCCGACGTCCCGCCCCGGAGAGGACCCCCCCACGATGACCGGCTCCGACGCCCCCCTGCGCATCCTCGCCCACACCTCCGCCGTCCCCCGGATCCGGCGCGAGGTGACCCGCCGCGGCCTGTTCGGCCTCGCCGCGGCCGGTGGCGCCGGGCTGCTGTCGGCCTGCGGCGGGGGCAGCGGCTCCGGCTCGGGCGGGGCGGCCGCCACCGTCGTCCCGAGCGGCCCGCCGCCGAGCCAGATCGCCACCGGCGGCCCGCTGGAGAACGCGATCTCCATGTACTCCTGGGGCGACTACGACGCCCCGAAGGTGCTCAAGGGGTTCACCAAGGACGAGGGCCCGACGATCACGACCGACTCCTTCGGCTCCAACGAGGAGCTGATCTCCAAGCTCGTCGCGAGCAAGGGCACCGGCGGCTACGACATCGTCGTCCCCACCGGCGCCTTCATCCCGCAGATGGTGCAGAACGGGCTGCTGGCCCCGATCAACAAGGAGCTCATCCCCAACCTGCAGTACATGGACCCCGCCTTCCTCGGGCAGGCCTGGGACCCCGAGAACAACTACTCGATCTGCAAGGCGTGGGGCACCACCGGCTTCGTCTACGACACGACGAAGATCAGCCGCGACCTCACGACGTGGAAGGACTTCATCGACGCCGCGCAGAACGAGGCGAGCGGCAAGACCTCGGTCCTCGACGACCCCGCCGAGGTCACCGGCATCTACTACTGGGCCAACGGCATCGACTGGAACACCACCGACTCCGCGCAGATCGACGCCTGTGAGACCTTCGTCGTCGACGAGCTCGCCCCGCACATCGCCGCCTTCGACTCCTACCCCGGCGGGCAGGCCATCCCGCAGGGCACGCAGTGGCTCATGCAGGTCTGGAACGGCGACGCGCGCATCGGGATCATGGAGAGCAAGACGCCGGAGAACTGGAAGTGGGTCCTCGGCAGCCCGGCCACCGAGCTGTGGATGGACAACTGGGCCATCGCCGAGGGCGCGCCGCACCCCGAGGCCGCGCACGCCTTCATCGACTACGTGCTCACGCCCGAGAACCAGCTGGCCAACGTCGACTACATCGGCTACCACACCGGGGCCAAGGACATCGAGGCCAAGGCCAAGGACGAGGGCCTGGAGATGCTCGACCTCGTGTTCTTCACCCCCGAGCAGATCGAGACGATGAAGACCGGCGAGGTGAACGACGCCCAGCAGCGCACGGTCGACATCTGGAACAAGGCGAAGGCCGCCGCGGGTGCCTGAGGCCCTCGGGGGGACCGCGACGGCGTCGCGCCCGGTCCCGGCGCCGCCGGCCGGACCGCCCACCGCCCCCGCCGCCGGACGCCGGCTGCGGGTGCCCCGGTTCGCCCTCGCCGTGCCGGCGGGCGCCTGGCTCGTCGCGTTCTTCGTCGTCCCCATCGGGACGATCGTGTGGTTCAGCTTCGGCTACAAGCCCGGGCTGTTCGGGACGCACGCCAACGACGTGCTCTCCCTCGACCGCTACCGCGAGGCCTTCAGCCCGACGTTCTTCGCGACCTTCCAGAACACCCTGTGGGTCGGCGTCGCCGGCACGGCGCTCTGCCTGCTCGTCGGGATGCCGACGGCGTACTGGATGGCCGTCAAGGCGCCCCCGCGGCGGCGCGGCCTGCTCGTCGCGCTGGTCATGGTGCCGTACTGGACGAACTTCCTCGTGCGCACCATCGGCTGGCAGGTCATCCTCGCCCCCCAGGGCTGGCTGTCCTCGCTGCTGCAGACCCTGCACCTCACCGGCGGCCCGCTGGACGTCCTCTACACCCGCACCGCCGTGCTCATCGGCGTCGTCTACAACTACCTGCCGCTGATGATCCTGCCGCTCTTCGTCGCCTTCGACCGGGTCGGGCCCTCGCTGCGGGAGGCGAGCAAGGACCTCGGCGCGAACCGCTGGCGCACCTTCACCCGGGTGACGCTGCCGCTCGCCAGGCCGGGGATCATCGCCGGGACGGTGCTCGTCTTCATCCCGCTCATGGGCGACTACGTGACGGCCACCGTGCTCGGCGGCGCCAAGGGCAACATGGTCGGCCAGCTCGTGGCCAGCCAGTTCCAGACCGCACAGAACTGGGCGCTGGGGTCGGCGATGGCGGTCGTCCTCATCCTCGTCATCGCCGCCACCGTCGGCGTCATCGCGCTCCTGGGCTGGCTCGTGTCGCTGCCCATCCGGGCCCGGCACCGCCTCGTGCTCGACGAGGAGGGCGCATGACCGCCCCGGCCACCCGCCCCGTCGGACCGGCGACCCCGCGCGCCGACGACGGCCCGCCGCCGCGCAACCCGCGCCCGCGCTCGTGGGGGGACCGGCTGCTCACCGCCGTCGGGTTCCTCGTCCTCGCGTTCCTCTTCGCGCCGATCGTCGTCGTCATCGTCTACTCCTTCAACGAGGGCCGGCTCCTCATCGCCTGGGACCACTTCGGGTTCGGCTCCTTCGCCGCGCTCACCGAGCGGCCCGCCATCCGCAGCGCGGTGCTCGTCTCGATCCAGGTGGCCGTGCTGTCCTCGCTGCTCGCGACCTTCCTCGGGACGATGGCCGGGGTCGCGCTGGCCCGTCGGCCCGGCCGCTGGACCTACTGGTTCATCGGGCTGCTGCTGCTCGTCTCCGTGACCCCCGAGATCGTCGACGCCGTGTCGCTGCTGCCGTGGCTCGTCTACCTCGGCTCCGACGCCGGCCTCTCGGTCTTCAACGGCGGCATCGTCCGGCTCGTCGTCGGTCACTCGCTCTTCGCGACCGCCGTCGTCAGCTACATCGTGCGGGCCCGGCTCGTCGGGCTCGACGAGTCGCTGGAGGAGGCGTCCGGCGACCTGTACGCCCCGCCGGTCCGCACCTTCCGGCGGGTCACGGTGCCGCTGGCCATGCCGGCCGTCCTCGCCGGCTACCTGCTGTCCTTCACGCTCAGCCTGGACAACACCATCGTCTCGGCCTTCGTCCAGGTCTCCGGCACGACGCCGTGGCCGGTCTACGTCCTCTCGGCGCTGCGCTCGGGGCTGCGGCCGGAGATCGCGGCCGTCTCGACGCTCATGCTCGTCCTCACCCTCGTGGCCCTCGGCGTCGTCGCCCTCGTGCTGCGGCGCTCCGGGGACTCCGCCACCGACATCGCGCGGACGATGGGCGGCGGCTGATGGTCGACACGATCTTCGCCGGCGGCCCGGTCTTCACCGCCCGCGCCGTGCGCTCGCGACCCACCGCCGTCGCCGTCGAGGCCGGTCGGGTCGTCGCCGTCGGCCACGACGAGGTCCGGGAGCTCGCCGGGCCCGGCACCGAGGTCGTCGACCTCGCGGGCCGGATGCTCGTCCCCGGGTTCCAGGACGCGCACGTCCACCCGGTGTGGGCGGGCGTCGACATGCTGCGCTGCGACCTCACCGAGGTCTCGACCGCGGACGCCTACCGCGAGCGCGTCGCCGCCTACGTCGCGGAGCACCCGGACCAGGAGTGGGTGCTCGGCGCCGGGTGGTCGATGTCCGCCTTCCCCGGTGGGACGCCCACCGCGGCCCTCCTCGACGAGGTCGTCGGCGACCGTCCCGCCTTCCTGCCCAACCGCGACGGCCACGGCGCCTGGGTGTCGTCGGCGGCCCTGCGCCTCGCGGGCATCGACGCCGCCACCCCGGACCCGCGCGACGGGCGGATCGAGCGCGACCACGACGGCAACCCCACCGGGACCCTGCACGAGGGGGCGATGGCGCTCGTCGGGCGGCTCGCCCCGGAGACGACCGACGCGGAGCGGCTCGAGGGGCTGCTGCGGGCGCAGGCGCACCTGCACGCGCTCGGCATCACCGCCTGGCAGGACGCGATCATCGGCGACTACGGCGACGGCGGGAACCCGGCGGTGGCGTACCGGGCGGCGGACGAGGCCGGCCGGCTCACCGCGCGGGTCGTCGGGGCCCTGTGGTGGGACCGGGACGCCGGACTGGAGCAGGTCGCCGACCTCGTCGAGCGGCGGGCGGCGTGGTCGACGCAGCGGTTCCGCGCGACGAGCGTGAAGATCATGCAGGACGGGGTGGCCGAGAACTTCACCGCGGCCATGCTCGACCCGTACTGCGACGGCCACGGCCACTGGACCGACAACGCCGGCATCTCCTTCGTGCCCGTCGAGACCCTCCTGCCCGCGGCCACGCAGCTGGACGCGGCCGGCTTCCAGCTGCACTTCCACGCCATCGGCGACCGGGCCGTCCGCGAGTGCCTCGACGCCGTCGCGGCCGCGCTGGCCGCCAACGGACGGCGCGACGCCCGCCACCACCTGGCTCACCTCCAGGTCGTCCACCCCGACGACGTGCCGCGCTTCCGCGAGCTCGGGGTCGCCGTGAACATGCAGGCGCTGTGGGCGGCCCTCGAGGCGCAGATGGTCGACCTCACCATCCCCTTCCTCGGCGAGCCGCGGACCTCGTGGCAGTACCCCTTCGGGGACCTGCACCGGGCCGGTGCGGTGCTCGCCATGGGCTCGGACTGGGCGGTCTCCAGCGCGGACCCGCTGGCCGCCATCCACGTCGCCGTGAACCGCCAGGTCCCCGAGGCCCTGCGCGAGGGCGAGCCGGAGCACCCGGTCTTCCTCCCCGAGCAGCGGCTCGACCTCGCGACCGCGCTCACCGCCTACACCGCCGGGTCGGCGTACGTGAACCGGCTCGAGGACACCGGGAGCATCCGGGTCGGGGCGCTCGCCGACCTCGTCATCCTCGACCGCGACCCGTTCGCCGGACCGCCCACCGAGATCGGCGACACCCGCGTGCTCCAGACCTTCGTCGACGGCGTCCGCGTCCACGCCGCCCCCGACGCCTGACCCCGTCCCCGGCGGTCGTGGACGGGGTGGGGACGGCGGGAACCCCTGGGGGTGTTCTCGGGGGACGGACGCCGGTCGACGGGGGAGCACGACGGGCTGCAGACTGCTCGCGTAGGTCATGAGTGCCAGCACCAAGCCCCGGCTCGCTGGCCGGCAACCCTCCTCCGCGGTGGGGTGCTCCGGGTGACGACCTGGTCGGCGCCGTGGTGGCGTCGGCAAGCGCGGACCCACGGTGCCACCGGGGTCCTCACGACCCCGACGGAGTCCTCGATGTCCCTCCAGCCCCTCGCCTCGCGCACCCACCGCCGCACGCCCCGGCACCACGACGACACCCCGGTCGAGGGCATCCTCACCGACGAGCAGCTGCGCACCGCCCGGGTCCGTCCGGTGGGCGGTGGGCTGCCCGCCGTCGTCGCCCCCGGCCTCGTCCCGACGGTCGACGGCCGCCTCGTCGACTACGCCCCGCTCGACCACGCGGCGTCCACCCCGGCCTTCGAGCGCGTCGCCCGTGCCGTCGACGCCGTCACCGCCACCTACTCCTCCGTGCACCGCGGCACCGGCTGGCTCTCGCGGGTCACGAGCGCCCACTACGAGGCCGCCCGCGAGGAGGTCGGCCGCTTCGTCGGTGCCCGGCCCGACGACGTCGTCGTCCTCACCCGCAACACGACCGACGCCGTGACGCTGCTCGCGCGCTGCCTGCCCGCCGGCACGCCCGTCGTCGTCCTGGAGTCCGAGCACCACGCGTCGCTGCTGCCGTGGGCGGCGGCCGACGTCCACCGCGTGCCCGTGCCGCGGCACCTCTACGACGCGCTGGCCTCGGTCGAGGCCGCGCTGGCGGGGCTCGACCCGCGCCGCACCGGCGGCCCGCAGCCGCTGCTCGTCGTCTCCGGAGCGTCCAACGTCACCGGCGAGCTCTGGCCGCTCACCCGCCTCGTCGGCCTGGCCCGGCGGCACGGCGCCCGCGTCCTGATCGACGCCGCCCAGCTGCTGGCCCACCGCTCGCTCGACCTGGAGTCCCTCGGGGCCGACTGGGTGGCGTTCTCCGGGCACAAGCTGCACGCGCCGTACGGCACTGGCGCGCTGGTCGGCCGCCGCGACGTCCTCGACGCCGCGGAGCCCTACCTGCCCGGGGGCGGCGCCAGCGCGGCGGTGACCCACGACGGCACCCGCTGGGCCACCGGCGCCGCCCGCCACGAGGGCGGGACGCCGAACGTCGTCGGCGCGGTCGCGCTCGCCGCCGCCTGCGCGACGCTGCGCGAGCACCGCCGCGAGGTCGAGGAGCACGAGGCCGCCCTCACGGCCCGCCTCGTCGACGGCCTGCGGGGCATCCCGGGGGTGCGCACCTACTCCCTCCTCGGCGAGGACCTCGAGCGCGCGCCCGTCGTGACCTTCACGATCGACGGGCTGGACAGCGGTCTCGTCGCGGCCGCGCTGAGCGCCGAGCACGGCATCGGGGTGCGGGCCGGGAAGTTCTGCGCGCACCTGCTGGTCGACGCGCTGCTGCGCGACGAGGCCGCCGCCACCGGCCGGACCGAGGCGCCGACCACCGCGGTGCGCGCCAGCGCGGGCATCGCGACGACCCTCGCCCACGTCGACCGGCTCGTCACCGCCGTCGCGGCCCTGGCCGGCAGCGGTCCGGCGGTGCGGTACGTCCACGACGACGCCCGCGGCTGGCTGGCCGAGGAGGACCCGCGCGACCCGGTGGTGCCGCTGCCCTGGTGAGCCCGCCGGCCGGGGCCCACGGCCACCCGGTCGCGGGCGCGGGCGGCCCCGGACATGGAGCACCCCCGTCCGGGATCCTCCCGACGGATGCGCGCGGTGCAGGGGTTCCGGCGCACTTGGTGTCTGGGCGACCCACGGACGGGGGCGGTCTCATGGCGGTCGACGGGCAGGCTCTGACCCGCTGACTGTGACCAGTGTGACGGAGGCGAAGACAACGGCGCGTCATCCTGCTGTTAAGGGAACGTCATGTCTCGTCGGCTTGACGTGTTCTTGACGGCGACACGACGCCGCGTTGACGTGACGCGGAGCACCATGGACCCACCGTGGACGCCCCGTCGGGCGACCCGGGACCCTCTCGCCGACCGCACCGCCCGGAGGTCACCGTGACCGCGACCCGCACGCGCGCGCGCCGGTCCGCGTGCGCGCGTGCCCGCTCAGCCGGCGTCGGCCAGCGGCAGGTCGACCTCCACCCGCAGCCCGCCGAGGGCCGAGTCGGTCAGCTGCACCGACCCGCCCGCGTTCTCCGCGAGCCGGTGGACGATGGCCAACCCGAGCCCCGTCGACCCGCCGCCGGAGTCGCCGCGGCCGGCCCAGGGGCGGGAAAGCCCCGGCCCCGCGTCCTCGACGACGAGCCGCACCAGCCCCCCGCCGATCCCAACGAGCACCTGCGCGTCGGTGCCGTCCGGGGTGTGCGCGAAGACGTTGTCCAGCAGCGTGTCCAGCAGCTCGACGGCGGACTCCGGCCCGAGCGCGACGAGCGCGCGCTGCCGGGGAACGCCGGACACGAGCCGCCGGCCCTGGTCCTCGGCCAGCGCCCGCCAGAAGGCGGTGCGCTCGGTGACGAGGGCACCGAGGTCGGTCGGCTGCGGCAACCCGTCGACGAGCGGCCGCCGCGCCTCGTGGACGACCTCGTCGATGCTGCGGCGGAGCACCTCGACGTGCTCGCGCAGGCGCGCCCCGAGGTCGGGGTCCTCGACGAGGTCGGTGTCCAGCCGCAGCGCCGTCACGGGCGTCCGCAGCCGGTGGCCGAGGTCGGCGACGTGCTCGCGCTCGGCCGCGACGAGCTCGTGGATCCGGTCGGCGAGGGCGTTGAGCGCGCGGCCGAGCTCGGCGGTCTCCGGGGGCCCGCCCGGCGTCGCCCGGGCCTCGGCGTCACCCTCGCGCAGGCGGTGCGCGACGTCGGCGAGGTCGGTGACGGGCACCGTCACCCGTCGCCCGAGCCGCCACGCGACGAGCACGGAGGCGACGACGAGGGCCGTGCCCAGGCCGAGGACGAGGCCCCACGCCAGGCGGACGCCCGCCTCGAGCTCGTCGTCGGTCACGTGGGCGACGACGACCTCGACGCCCTCCGGGGTCCGGACCGGGACGAGGGCGTCGAGCCCGGACGCGGTCCGCTGGGTGAAGGCCGCCTGCTCGGTGCGGGCGCGCCGCACCGCGGCGGTCGACACCGGGTCGCGCCCGGGGAAGGCGCCGACGGTCGTGCCGTCGGGGTGGACGACGAGCACGGGGGGTCCCTGCGCGGACCGGTCCTGCACGGAGCGGGCGAGGGCGGCGGGGTCCATGACGGCCGCGACGAGCGTGGCGGTGCCCTGGGCCTGGTCCCGCGCCCGGGTCGTCGCCCGGTCCTGCGCGAGACCGTGGACGAGGAGCATGAGCGGCACGACGAAGGCCAGGACGACGGCGGACGTCGTCGCGGCCACCAGCCAGACGATCCTGCGGGTCATCGCGCGGGGCCGGGCTCCGGCGCGGTCGTGGCGTCCTCGCCGGTCGCGGGACCGTCGGCGGTCCCGGTGTCCTGCGGCGCGGACAGGCGCAGCCCGACCCCGCGCACGCTGTGGAGGTACCGGGGATGAG
>NZ_SAYU02000056.1 GCF_004025965.2 Phycicoccus flavus
ACCTTCGCCACCTGGACCCTCGGCGCGCCGGACGTCGTCACCGCCGTGGCCACGCCCGCGCCGACCGGGGTGAACGGCTCGCTGGCCATCGCGCTGGGCACGCCGTCGGGCGCGACCGCGTCCCTGCACACCTCGATCCTCGCGGACAGCGCGACGACGGCCGCCGTCATCGGCACCGACGCCCGGGTCGACCTGCACAGCCGCTACTACCTGCCCGGCCCGATGACCCTCCACCAGTACGAGGGCCCCTCCCTCGCCTGGGCCGAGGCCGAGGCCGAGGTCGAGCACGACGCCCTGCACTTCGAGGCGGCCGAGACCGCCCGACGGATCGTCGACGGCGAGCGCGGGTCGCCGCTGCGGCCCTGGGCCGACACGGTGTCGACCCTCGAGGTGATGGACCGGGTCCGCGCCGCTACCGGGCTCACCTTCGACGACGCCCTCGCCGCCCGCTGACGCCCGCCGGTCGCCCCCTCCGCCCGCGACGCCGCGGGCTAGGCTGAGCGGCGAACGAGGCTCCCGAGCGGCGGAGCGCACGACCACCCGGGCCCGGCGAGCCGCGCACCGGGGCCGAAGGGAAGGGGACGCGGTGTCGTCTGACGCGGCCACCGAGGGCGCTCCCGGGACGCCGGTCGCCGAGGCGGGCGAGCCGGACATCGACCCGACGCTCAAGGCCAAGCTCCTCGAGGACGCCTCGAACTACGAGTGGCGCGCCACGGCCGACCTCGACCGGGTGGCGGCCATCTGCGCGATGCTGCGCCGCGAGGGCAAGCGCGTCGTCCTCACCAGCGGCTCCTACGACATCCTCCACGAGGGCCACAGCATGTACCTCGAGGCCGCCCGCAGCCTCGGTGACTTCCTCGTCGTCGGCGTCGACTCCGACGCCAAGATCCGCCAGCGCAAGGGCCCCTACCGGCCGGCCGTGCCGCAGGACGAGCGGGTCCGGATGGTCACCCACCAGCGCGGTGTCGGCCTCGTCGTCCTCAAGGACGTCGGCGAGGCCAAGTGGGCCCTGGCCAAGGCCGTCCGCCCCGAGATCCTCGTCGCCAGCGAGGGCACGTACACCCCGGACGAGGTCGACGAGCTCCAGGCCACCGTCTGCGACGAGGTCGTCGTCCTCCCGCGGATGGCGACCGTCAGCACGTCCGCCCGTCTCCGCCTCTTCCAGCTGCGCCTCGCCGAGCTCCAGGGCGAGCGCCTGCGCGAGCTCGTGCCCGAGATGATGGAGGCGATCATCCCCGAGGTCGTCGGCCGCGCCAGCCAGGCCCTCTCGGACGCCATGCCGGAGATGATGAAGAAGGTCACCCGGGAGCTCTCCTTGTGAGTGACGCGGACGTGACCACGCAGCTGCTGCTGTTCGCGCCGGTCATCCACCGGGGCTACGACCGCCTCTTCGACGAGTACGGGCAGCGGGCCGAGGTCCTCCTGGTCGGCGAGTCCTTCGCCCCCGACTACCCCGAGGTCCGCAAGGAGATCCGGGCGCTGCGGCCGCAGCGGGTGCTCGAGTACCTCACCGCGACCGGGCTGGCCCCGCGGGTCCGCGTCGTCGAGGTCGGCGACCTGCCCGGTGCGGTCGACGCCGACGTCCTCGTCGTCCCGGACGAGGAGCTGACCCGGGACCTCGTCGACCGGTTCGACCTCGCGTCCCGGGTGCGGGAGGTGCGCGTCGAGAGGACCTTCCTGCGCTGGGACCGCCGCTCGGTCCTGGCCGAGCAGGAGCCGCGGCCCAAGGCCGTCGTCGGCCTCACCGACCTCCAGCGGGAGCTGGCCGGCCGCACCCGCGAGCTCGCGGAGCACAGCTCGGACTGGTGGCGGCAGGTGGGCGCGCTCGCCGCCCGCGACCGGGAGGTCCTCGCCACCGCGTACAACCACCACCTGCCGACGGAGTACGCGCCCTACGTCGACGGCGACCCGCGGAACAGCTTCCACCGCGGCCTGCACATCGACCTCTCGACCGCCCTGCACGCCGAGGCCGCCGTCGTCGCCGCCGCCGCCCGGGACGGACTGAGCCTCGCGGGCGCCGACCTCTACGTCTCGACCTTCCCCTGCCCGGGGTGCGCCCGGCTCGTCGCCGCCGCCGGCATCGCGCGGTGCTTCTACGCCGGCGGGTACTCGATGCTCGACGGCGAGCGCATCCTCGACGAGGGCGGCGTGCGGGTCGTCCACGTCGACCTCGACGCCGCGGTCGACGTTGCGACGGGCCCCGCGGACCGGTCGACGCCGCCCGCCGGGTCACGCTGACCGGTTTGTCGGCGGGAGGGGTCGGCGAGGGCGGTCGGGAGGGGTCGGCGAGGGGGGTCGACCGGGGAGCAGCCACCTTCGCCTCGGCACCTTCGGGTTCGCCGGGGAACGGAAGGTGCGCGAAGCCGAAGGTTCCGGGATCAGGCGAGAAAGCTCAGGCGACCGCCTCGGCACCTTCGGGTTCGCCCACGAGCGGAAGGTGCGCGAAGCCGAAGGTTCCGGGATCAGGCGAGAAAGGTCAGGCGACCGCCTCGGCACCTTCGGGTTCGCCGGGGAACGGAAGGTGCGCGAAGCCGAAGGTTCCGGGATCAGGCGAGAAAGTTCGGACGACCGCGGGGGCGGGGCGGGGCGGGGTGTGACGGGGGGTCAGGGGGTGCCGGGGGTGAGGGTCGTGGGGTTGCTGCGGCGGCGTTGGGTCTGGACGCCGGGGAAGACGCCGCCGAGGTCGCGGAAGAGCGCCTTGTAGTTGTCGGGGTGCCGGTAGACCTTCTTCTGGTGGGTCTCGGGCAGCTCGTCGAGGACCGTGACGTCGTCCCAGCCGCCGGGCAGGGGGAAGGCGTAGTACGGGTGCGACGCCCCGCGGACGACGACCGCCGTGAGGGTGAGGCCGTGCGAGAGGGCGTGGTACGTGCGGTGCAGCCCGTCGCACACGAGCAGCACGGTCGAGCCGTCCGGCTCCCGGGACTCCTCGACGATCGGCGGGAGCAGGGTCACCGTCGTCCCGTCCTCGTCCGTGGTCGCGGTCGCGCCGTCGTCCTCCGGGGCGGTCGGTACCGCGGGCGTGCCCTCGGCGGCGGGGCGGCCCGGTCCGACGGTGGCGTCCCCGTCCTCCGGGGCCGTCGGTGCCGCGGGCGTGCCCTCGGCGGGGCGGTCCGGTCGGACGGTGGCGTCCCCGTCCTCCGGTGCGGTCGGTGCCGCGGGCGTGCCCTCGGCGACAGGACGGCCCAGCGCGATGGTGGCGCCGCCGTCCATGGCCAGGGGGTCGACGCCCCAGGGCCGCAGCGCGGTGCGCAGTGCGCCGACCCGCTCCACACCGCCGCGCAGGACGTAGTTCTGCGCCGGCACCACCGAGGCGGGGTCGAGCCCCTCGACGACCTCGAGCGACGCGTCGCGGTAGACGAGCGCGCCGTCGAACCCGCGCAGCCGGACCCGGCGCAGGGACGCGAGCAGCTCCGCGCGCGAGAACATCTCGACCGAGCGGACGTCCACGGCCGCCTCCGTCACGTCGAGACCGGGATCCCGGACACGGCCGGGTGCGGGTCGTAGTCGGTGAGGGCGAAGTGCTCGGGCCGGAAGTCGTGGATGTCGGTGACGGCCCGGCCCGCGTCGGTGAGGAGAACCGTGGGCAGCCGCCGCGCCGGGCGGGTGAGCATCCGGCCGACGTGCTCGAGCTGGTCCTCGTACACGTGGGCGTCGGACATCGTGTGGTAGAAGGTCGACGGCCGGTACCCGGTGAGCGAGCCGAGCATGAGCAGCAGCGCCGCGTACTGGACCATGTTCGACGGCACCCCGACGGGGACGTCGGCCGAGCGCTGGAACATGTGCAGGTGCAGCTCGTCGCCGAGCACCCGCACGTGCACCCAGCCGTGGCAGGGGGCGATGGTCGTGCCGGGCGTCTTGCCCTCGCCGCGCACCTGGTAGACGGGGATCCACGGCGAGACGAAGTGGGTCCGCAGCTCGGGCAGCTCGCGGATCTGCTCGACGACGTGCTGGAACTGGTCGAACGGGCCGCCCGGACCCGGGAAGTCGTGGAACGCGCCGCCGTACGACCCCGGGCCGAGGGTGCCCGGCTCGAGCCCGCGCTTGCTCGTCTTGGCCTCGGTGGCCCACTGCCCCCACCAGTTGCAGCCGAACTCCTCGAGCTCGGCGATGGACGTCGCGCCGTTGACGAACGCGCAGAGCTCCCCGATGGCCTTGGTCCAGAACGTGCCGAGACTGCGGTCGGTGACGAGCGGGAAGCCGTTGCGCAGGTCGTAGGTCGTCGTCTGCTGCATGAGCGTGAGCGCGGCCGGACCCTGGCGCGTCGGCACGCTGACCCCCTGCGCGCAGATCCGGCGCAGCAGGTCGCCGTACTGCGCGTCCGGCGTGCGTCGCTCGAACGGGTCGTACGCCGGGTCGAGGTGGGGCTCGGGAGTCGTCACGGGGTCTCTCTCACGACGGATGCTCGGCGGGGCCTGGCGGGGCGGGGGCAGACGGTGCCGGGCGGCTCGTCGGGGCCCGACGTCAGGACCCTACCGCCGCGCCGGCGGACGCTCCGGACCTCCCCCGGGACGCCGGCCGGACCGGGGCGGCGGGCGCCCGGCGCCCGGCTCACCGGATGCGCACCCCGGCGTCGAGGGCGGCGGCGACGAGGTCGGGCGTGAGGTCGGCGACCGAGGCGAGCCGCAGCGAGGGCACGAAGGACCTCTCGTCCCGCACGGCCTCGGAGGTCACGTGGACGGTGGCGACCCCGAGGGCGGCGGCGGGCTCGAGGTCCTTGCGGACGGAGTCGCCGACCATGACGGCGGCGCCGGGGGCCACGCCCGCCCGGGACAGCAGGCGCGCGAGCCCCTCGGGCGACGGCTTGCCCGTCCCGACGCGGAACGAGAACGTCTGCAGCGCCTCCGGGACGTGCTCGTCGAAGAAGGCGCCGTAGGCGTCGCGGACCGAGGCGAGGTAGGGCGGCCAGATGTCCGACAGCACGGCGAGGCCGATGCCCGCGTCGACGAGCGCCGTGAGGGCGGACAGCGCGCCGGGCACGGGCCGGGCGTCGTGCCGCTGCGCCTCCCACACGTCTCCGACCGCGGCCCGCAGCGCCGCCGCCGGGACGGCCGGCACCACCGGGGCCAGGGCCGCGGCGGCCTCGTCCGGACCCGCCGCGTCGGTCGTCATCAGGACCCGCTGCATCCGGCGGGCGGTCTCGCGGTCGGCGCCGACGAGCTCGGCGACCCGCCGCGCCGGCCCGCGGTCGGGGCCGGTGACCAGCGTCTCGCCGATATCGAGGACGACCAGCGCGGACGTCATCCGGGGCCACCGCCCGCGGCCCGGGAGCGCCCGGCCCGCCGCCCGCCGGTCCGGGCGCGCAGGACCTGCTCCTTGGTCATCAGCTCGCGGCCGAGCCACATCGCGTGCGAGGGCAGGCTGACCGCGAGGTCCCCGATGACCTCCCGCTCGATCGCGGCCGCCCGGTCGGCGCGGTACTGCTTGACGAGCAGCCCGTCGTAGCGGTGCTCGGCGACGATCTCCCCGGCCTCCTCGTCGACGGTGACGACGAAGTAGCCGTGCGGGTCCTCGCGCAGGGTGTGCCGGCCGGTCGCCGCGTCGACGTCCTCGTCCCGCGTCCACGCGGCCGACATGCTCCGGGCCAGGTCGTAGCGCTGGTGCCGGGGGTCGAGGCCGAGCGAGTGGCTGACCACCGACAACGGCCCGACCGGCATCCCCACGCGCTTCGCGACGTACGCCTGCACGCCCATGAGGCCGTAGACGTTCTGCAGCCAGGCGGTGAGCAGGTTGTGCGACCGGTACGTCGCGGTGAGCGTGAGCCGCCCCGCCGACCGGCGGAAGAACAGGGTGACGAGGCACGGCACCCCGGACCGGGCCCCGTTCAGCGGCAGGTCGTACTCGGAGTCCCACAGCGAGACGTACGCCCGGCGCGACTCGGGGTCCCGGCGCAGCCGCTCGATCACCGTGGACAGCGTGTCCGCGCCGTCGTCCCCCTGGGGGAAGTACCCGCGCAGCCGGTGGCCGTAGGTGTAGGAGATGTCCGGCGGCAGCGCGGCCTCGAGCATCGCCCTCTGGTAGGCGTGGAAGCGCTCGAGCGAGAAGCCGTACCGCTCCAGCGCCTCGGGTGGGTCGTCGACCGGCTCGGTGACGACGACGCGCGCGTTGAGCAGCTCCAGGCGCGGGCCGTCGGCCAGCGTCACCGGGTGGCCGAAGCGGGTCGTGCGGACGACGAGCTCGGTCCAGCACTCCAGCGGGCCCCGGCGCACGACCTGATGGGCGGTGACCTCCGAGGGCAGGTAGCGGTAGTCGTCGGGCAGGGCCGGCGGGATCTCGACCCGCAGCCGCTCGCGCGGTGGGCCAGGGGCGGGCGGTAGCCCGGCCAGGAGGTCGCCGAGCCCGGCCGCGCCCGGCCCGGAGAACGTCCCGAGGTCGTGGAGGGTGACCTGCTCGCGCAGCCGGTCGACGTCGAAGCCGTCGACGGGGGTGAGGAGCCGGCTCGTGCCCGGCACCCGCAGCACGGTCCGCCCGAGGACCTCGGCCTCCTCGACGCCGTGTTCCAGCAGCGCCGCGACCTCCCGGGTGGTCCCCAGCCCCAGGTCCTGCCCGACGGCGACGACGTGCCGGATCTGCGGGTTGTGGAGCAGGTTGCAGAACATCGCGACCATGCCGTCGCCGTAGAGGTTGGCGACGACGGCGACCCGGCTCGTGGCGGGGTCGAGGGCGCCGGGGGCCAGCCGCTCGATCTGCCGCAGCGCCGCCTCGACCGGGGTCCACAGGGTGACGACACCGACGTCCCCCACCGGGTTGACCGTCGTCAGGCGGTCGGCCAGGTACAGCGGCCGGAAGTCGAGCACCGGTGGATCTCCTCTCCCCGTCCGCGCGGCGACGTCAGTCGGCCCGCGAGCTGAGCTTCATCCGCACCGGCTCGTGGTCGGGGTCCTCGACGTCCCCGACGACGAGGTGCAGGTGCAGGTGGCTGATCGTGCCGCCGGTGTACGTGGGGTCCCCGTTGCGCGCCCCGAGCCCGTAGAACGCGAGGTCGTACTCGGCCCTGGCCCAGGCCAGGACGTCCCAGAAGTCCGCCTGGGCATCGGCGGGCAGGTCGGTCAGGTCGGTGACGTGGACCGTCGGGACGAGCAGCAGGTGCAGCCGGGTGCCCCGGTAGGGGTAGCGGTTGCGGGTGACCGTCCAGTGCGGCGTGCGGTGCAGGACCGGGTTGGCGCCGGTCGCCTCGAGCTGCCCGGGGCAGAAGAGGCAGAGGCCGGCCTCGGCGAGGCGCTCCATCTCGGCCAGCTGCTCGGCGGAGCGGTGGTTGCCCATCCGGTACAGCGACGCCGGGGCGTCCTCGGTCGGCTCCACGCGGGCCAGGGTAGTCGCTGCCCCGGACGGCCGGCCGGGCCCCGGCGGCCCCGCCCGTGCGGCGACCCGTCCGCCTCAGTACCAGTGCGGCGAGCGGGAGGAGAAGGCGTCGAGGGCGCCGCACGGCGAGCCGTAGGTGTCCTCGATGTAGCCCAGCCCCCAGCGGATCTGCGTCTCGGGGTTGGTGAGCCAGTCCTCGCCGGCGCTCGCCATCTTCCAGCCGGGCAGCGACTGCGGGATGCCGTAGGCGCCGGACGACGGGTTCGTCGCACTCCAGCTCCAGCCGGACTCGTTGTGCCACAGGGTGACGAGGCAGGCGAACTCCTCGTCGTCCCACCCGCGGTCGGTGACGAGCCGCTGGGCGATGTCCTGCGCCTCCTTCGGCGCCCCGGAGGCCGCCCCGGCCACCTGCAGACCGAGCAGGGCCGCGCCGTCCCGGGCCGCCAGCGCGCGCCGGGCCTCGAGGTCGTCGGCGTCCTTGCGCAGGGTCCGCAGCCGGGCGGTCATCTCCTCCTGCTGCGCGCTGAGCCGGGCGGCCTCGGCCCCGGCCTTCTCCGCCTCGCGGGTCGCGGCGGCGCGGGCGCGGTCGGCCTTGTGCAGCGCCCGCGCGCTCTCGAGCCGGGCCTCGGACAGCGCCTGCGTGCGGGCGGTGGCCTCGGCCTCGGCCGCGGTGGCGGCGTCGAGCCGCTCGCGCGCCTCGTGGGCGTCCTGGTCGAGCACGAAGGAGACGTCCGAGATGGCGTCCGGCGGCGTGAGCAGCATCGTCGTGAGGTTGGCGAGCTCACCGCCCTGCATGTACATGAGCGCGGCGTGGCCGGACAGCGCGCTGTCGGCGTCGTCGAGCACCCGGCGCGCCACCGCGAGCCGGGTGATGGCCGCCCGGGACGCGGTCTCGGCGGCGGCGAGCTCCTGCTCGGCCTCGTCCTGCGCGGACACGGCCTCGGCGACGTGGACCTGCAGCGCCTCCAGCCGGGCCTCGGCGGCGTCGAGCCGATCGGTGAGCTCGGCGATCTCGGCCGTGGCGGCCTCGGCGGCGTCGCGGGCGGCGTCGACGTCGGAGTCGCTGGGCACGCTGGGCTCGGCGCCCGGGGAGGAGGACGGGGACGGGCTCGCGGAGGCCGACGGGCTCGGGTCGTCGGCGGCCAGGGCCCCGGAGCAGGGCAGGCTCCAGCCCGCGACCACGACGGCCGCGACGGCGAGCCCACGACGGGCCCGAGGCGTTCGGACCATCCGAGAATCCTCGCTGGTCAACGGCCCGTTGTCACCCCGTCGCGACAAGATCGGCCGGACGGCGTCCTGGGGGGGCGCGCCGACGGGCGGGCCGACCCGGGGCTGGAGGGGTGCGGAGACCGGCGTCCGGGGGGTCCGCGGCCGCGGCCCGCGAAGGGGTCGGCACGGCCCGGCGGGTCACGGCGCGGACACGGACGGGACACGGGACGGTCGCGTCGGCCACGGGACGGCACCGGAACGGTCACGCGTCGATAACCGCTGCAGACGAACGGAACCCGCGCTCCCTAGCGTCGCTCCCAGCGAACGGCCAGCGGCCTCACAGAGGAGGCCGCGGCGGCGACGGAGGGAGCACGACGATGGGCACGAGGCACCGCACACCGGCAGTCCTGACCGCGGCGGCCCTGGCCGTGACGCTCGCCGGGTGCGCCGCCGGGTCCGACGGAGGCAACGGCTCGAGCGGGCAGGCGTACGACGGCGGACGCACCTACGCCCCCGGGCCCAACGGCGCCGCCGAGGAGCCCGCCGACCCCTCCCCGGGCGAGCAGGAGGGCGACCTCCGCTACCAGGGGCTCACCGACCCCACCCGGGACCCCCTGTCGACGTTCGCGCTCGACATCGACACCGGCTCCTACACCCGCTTCCGCGACGCCACCCGCAACGGCACCCGCCTGCCGAGCAGCGAGGTGCGCACCGAGGAGTTCGTCAACTACTTCCGTCAGGACTACACCCCGCCGCGCGACGGGCTGGCGGTGAGCATCGACGCCGCAACCCTCCCGTTCCAGCGCGACCACCGGATCGTCCGGGTCGGGGTGAGCAGCGCCGTCCCGGACTCCCGCGAACGGCCGGACGCCGACCTCGCGCTCGTCGTCGACTGCTCCGGCTCGATGGGCGAGTACGGGAAGATGGAGACGACGAAGGCGGCGCTGCGCACCCTCGTCGCGAACCTGCGGCCCACCGACCGCGTCGCCATGGTCTGCTACTCCACCGAGGCCGAGATCGCCCTCCGGCCGACGCCCGCCGGGGACCGGGAGAGCGTCGAGGACGCCATCGATGGGCTGGGGCCGCGCGGCTCGACGAACGCGGCCGCGGGGCTGGAGGCCGGGTACGACCTCGCCACCGACATGCGCCGCGAGGGCCGGATGACCCGCGTCGTGCTCGTCAGCGACGGGGTGGCCAACGTCGGGGAGCGGACCCCGGGCGGGATCCTCGAACGGATCGGGGCGGAGACCCGGCACGGGGTCAACCTCGTCTCGGTCGGCGTCGGCATCGCGACCTACAACGACACCCTCCTGGAGCAGCTGGCCGACCAGGGCGACGGCTGGCACGTCTACGTCGACACCGCCGCCGAGGCCGAGCGGGTGTTCGCCACCGGCCTCACCGGCTCGCTCGTCGTCGCGGCCACCGACGCCAAGGCCCAGGTGGAGTTCGACCCGCGGCAGGTCGCCGGCTACCGGCTCATCGGCTACGAGAACCGTGCCGTCGCGGACGAGGACTTCCGCGACGACGCCGTGGACGGCGGAGAGGTCTTCGCCGGGCACACGACGACCGCCCTCTACGACGTGGCCCTGCGCGGGTCGCAGCGCTCGTCGCGGCCGTTCGTCACCGCCACCGTCCGCTACCAGGACGAGCGCGGCGTGCCGGTGGAGCGCACCGGGGACCTGGCCGACGCCGAGTGCGCCGACGACCTCGTCGACGCCCCGCCCCGGCTCCAGCAGGACCTCGTCGTCGCCCTGCTCACCGACCACCTCGTCGGGGGTCCGTGGTCGGAGTACGTCGGGCCGCAGGACCTGCGCGACTACGCCGCCGTCCTGCCCGGGCTGCTCGACGGGGACGCCGACGTCGCTGAGCTCGCCGATCTCGTCGACGAGGCGGTGGCCTGAAGCCCGACGGCCCACCGGGCGGCGCGTCGGCAGGTGTACCCCCACCGGTATCCACACCCGGCGATACCGCCCCACCTGCGGGTTCACCACCGCGGAATGGTCCGATCGGGCTATACCGCTGACGCGCCGCCCGGGACTACGCTCGCCGCACCTTCGTTCCACTCCTGTCCGGGTGGGACGTCCGGTCGACAGCCGGGCGAGGTGGTGTCACTGCCGCGACACCACCGCGGCGAGCCCGAGCGCCAGGTCGTCGTCCGGGTGCTCGTCGTGTCGCCCTCTGGACCACGACGAGCGGACGTCCGGTCACATGCAGGGGCATCGGAGGTCCGATCGAGTCGCCGACGGCGGCCGCACCCCCGGGGTGCGGCCGCCGTCGGTGCGTCCGGACCCGGAACGAACCGGCGCCGCGGGATGGCTCCAGCGGGCTATGGGCCGCGGGCTCGATCCGGTCCTACGCTCCGGCCACGCCTCCTCCGAGCCCGAGGCGTAGAAGGAGCACCACCATGTCCGCACGACGTGTCGCCGCCACGGCGCTCGCCGCCGCCGCTCTCACGGTGACCGCCGCGACCCCCGCCTTCGCGGGTGAGGTGAACGGCAACGGCAAGGACCTCCCCCTCAAGGGGGCGTCCGAGTGCAAGTACTCCGGCCTCAACGACGAGATGACCGAGGAGGAGCCGTTCCGGACCCAGTCCTACGGCACCATCGTCGCCTTCCTCGTCCGCGCGACCGGGATGAACCCGCCCGCCCTCGGTGCCGTCGGCATCCCGGGCGACGCGTGCAACCCCAACGGCGGCGGCTTCGAGGAGTAGCCGACCCCACGCCCGTCCGGCCTCGTCCCGGACGGACGACGACGCCGGCCACCCCGCGAGGGGATGGCCGGCGTCGTGGTCGTCCGGGGCCGGGAGCCGTGGCCCCCGGCGGGGTCAGGTCCGGTCGGTGCCCTCGTCGAGGTGCGGGGTCGACAGGTCGGACGTGGAGCCCTCGGACGTCCCCGTGGTCGAGGGGATCTCGTCGCGCTTGTCGGTGGCGTCGGTCCAGGTCGCCGTGCCCTTGTCGGCCTCGCCGCCGGCGGCGGCCTTGGCCTCCTGGGTCTTCGAGGACGCCGTCTGCTTGGCGCCGGAGGCCGCCTCCGTCGCCTTGTCCTTGAGCTCGCCGGCCTTCTCGGCGGCGGCGTCCTTGGCCTCGACGGCCTTCGCCTTCGCGGTGTCGACGGTCTCGCTGACCCGCGTCGAGGCGGACTTCGGCGGGGTGTACGAGCCGGCGCTGGCCCACGGGTCGGGGCGCTCGGTGCTCTTCTTGTACGCGTAGGCGGCGGCCCCCGCACCGACGGCGGCGAGGACGAGCACCCAGCGGCCCTTGCCCGAGCTGCGCTTGACGGTGGCGTCGCCCTTGAGCACGGCATAGGCGTCCGGCGCGCGGTCGGCGGCCTCGACGGCCTGGTCCTTCGCGGTGGCGGCACCGGCGAGGATCGCGGCCACGGCGGTGGCGATCTTCGGCACGACCTCGTCGACGAAGGTGTCACGGGCCTGCTCGACCTTGGGGACGACCTCGTCGGCGTAGTCCTTGGCGGTGGCGCGCGCCTGGCCGGCGTAGTCCTTGGCGGCGTCCGCGTAGTCGTGGGCCTGCTTGCGGGCGGTGTCGTACTCCGACCCGGCGGTCTTCGCGAGCTTCTTGCTCTGCGTGCGCGCGTGCGCGTACTCGGACTCGGCGTTCTTGCGCAGCTTCTTGCTCTGCTTCCTGCTCTGCTTGCGCAGGTCCTTCGCCCGGTCCCGGGCGTCGTCCCGCGCGTCGCGGGAGGTCTTGCTCACGCGGTCCGCGGCATCGGCCACCGCGTCCTTGGCCTGGTCGGTCCTGCTCTTGCTGCCGAACACATGTCCTCCTTGGCTGGACGTCCTTTACCCCCCATCCTGCCCTGTTTCGCGGGGTCGGGGCACATCAGGTCCCGCCCTATGGCGCGTCGGGCGCCGCCGGGCCGCGTGAGAGGATCGGAGCATGAAGGCAACGCTGCACACCAACCACGGTCCGATCGTCGTCGAGCTCTTCCCGAACGAGGCCCCCAAGACGGTGAAGAACTTCACCGGGCTGGCCACCGGCGAGCAGGAGTACACCGACGACGCCGGCCGCTCGAACCCGACGCCGTTCTACGACGGCCTGATCTTCCACCGCATCATCCCGAACTTCATGATCCAGGGCGGCTGCCCGCTCGGTCGCGGCATGGGCGGGCCCGGCTACGCGTTCGACGACGAGATCCACCCCGACAAGCGCTTCGATCGCCCCTACCTGCTCGCGATGGCCAACGCCGGCATCCGCGGCGGCAAGGGCACCAACGGCTCGCAGTTCTTCATCACCGTGACGCCGACCCCGCACCTCAACGGCAAGCACACGATCTTCGGCGAGGTCGCCGACGGCGCCAGCCGCGCGGTCGTCGACGAGATCTCCGCCGTCCGCACCGGCGCCCAGGACAAGCCGCTCGACGACGTCGTCATCGAGCGCGTCGAGATCGAGGACTGACCCCGGCGCACCGCGTCCAGGGCAGGAACCCGCCGTGACCGACGAGCAGCCGGTCCCCCCGGCCGAGGAGCAGGTGCCGGTGTGCCCCCGGCACCCGGACCGCGAGTCCTACGTCCGCTGTCAGCGCTGCGGACGTCCGGCCTGCCCGGACTGCCAGCGCCCGGCCGCCGTCGGCATCCAGTGCGTCGACTGCGTCCGGGAGGGCGCGAAATCTGTGCGCCAGGCCCGGACGGTCTTTGGCGGGTCGGTCACCGACGGGCGGCCGCTGGTGACGATGACGCTCATCGGCGCCTGCGTCGTCGTCTTCGTGCTCCAGCAGGTCGTGCCCGGCCTCACCTCGCGCCTGCTGTTCGTGCCGGTGCTCGGCGACGTCCAGCCCTGGCGCTTCGTCACCTCGGTGTTCGCCCACGGCGGGCTGCTGCACATCGCGCTCAACATGTACGCCCTGTGGATCATGGGGCAGTACCTCGAGCCCATGCTCGGCCGGGCCCGGTTCGCGGCGCTGTACGCGCTGGCCGGCTTCGGCGGCTCGGTCGGCCTGTTGCTGCTCGCGTCGCCGCCGGCGGGCGGGGTCTGCACGCCGGGGTCGGCCTGGTGCACCGGGGCTCTCGGCGCGTCCGGGGCGGTCTTCGGGCTGTTCGGCGCCTTCATCGTCCTGCAGCGCCGGCTCAACCGGTCGGCGGCCGGGATGTACGTGATCATCGGCATCAACGCCGTCATCGGCTTCGTCTACCCCGGCATCGCCTGGCAGGCGCACCTGGGCGGCATCGTCGTCGGCGCCGCGGCCGGTGCGGTGCTCGCCTACCTCGGCCGGGGCCGGGCCGAGGGCCCGCTCGGCGAGCGCCGGCACCTGGGCTGGATGCACTGGGCCGGTCTGGCCGGGATCGCCGTCCTCCTGCTGCTGGTCACCGCGGTCCGCTACCTCGCCGCCTGACCGGGCTCCGGCCGGTCGCGGCGACCTCGCCGCCCCCGCGGCGGGTTACACGGATGTTATTCGTCCCCAGTGTGGACAACCCCTGTGGACGGACCTCACCGAATGCGGGACGTCAGCGCCAGCGGGTGGTCATCATGAAGCCGGTGAGCATGAGGCCGAAGCCGATGCCGAGGTTCCAGCGGCCGAGCGACTCGACCGGGAACTGCTGCTGGGTGATGTAGAACGTGACGACCCACAGCAGGCCGAGGACCATGAGACCGAGCATCACCGGGACGAACCACCGTGGGTTGGGCCCCTTGTCCGCGGCCTTGGCGCGCGGCGGCGGGGTGTAGGTGGCCTTGGATCGACCCTTGGACTCGGGCACGGGAACTCCTCCGGTTCGTTCAGCGTCGTGACCTAGCGTAGTTGCACCCAGGACGAGCGAGGAGGTGCCAGGTGCCCGGGACCCATGCCGGCCGCACGCGGCGACTCTCGCCGTGGCCGTGGCTCGTCCCCGTCGCGGCCCTCGTCGCCGGGGCGCTCTTCGCCTCCAGCGTGCGCGCCTCCGAGGGGCAGACACTGCGCTCGGACTACGGCCGCCTGCCCGACCTCATCCGCGAGCAGACCCGGGTCAACGCCGACCGGGCCGACCGCGTCTCCGCCCTCCAGGCCCAGGTGGAGCAGGCCACGGCCGCGCTCGCGCCGGGCAACCAGAAGACCGAGCGGATCGAGCGGGCGTCGACGCAGATCGCCCCCGAGGCCGGCCGCACCCCCGTCGCCGGGCCCACGCTCAAGGTGAGCCTTGACGACGCCAAGCTCGACGGCGGCGAGCTGCCCGCCGGGGCCGACCCCGACGACTACGTCATCCACCAGCAGGACGTGCAGTCCGTCGTCAACGCCCTGTGGGCCGGCGGCGCCGAGGCGATGATGCTGCAGGACCAGCGGGTCGTCTCGACCTCGGCCGTGCGCTGCGTCGGCAACACCCTCATCCTCCAGGGCCGGGTGTACTCCCCGCCCTACGTCATCCAGGCCATCGGGGACACCGCCCGCCTCCAGGAGGCGCTCGACCGCGACCCGTCGGTCGAGAACCTGCGCGGCTGGTCGGTGCGCGTCGGCCTCGGCTACGGCGTCGAGGACGTCGGCGAGCAGACCTTCCCCGCCTACTCCGGCAGCATCTCGCCGAAGTTCGCCGTGGTCCCGGAGTCGACGACCCCGTGATCCGCCGGGTCGTCGGCTGGACCGGCGAGGTGCTCGTCACGCTCGGGGTGCTCGTCCTCCTCTTCGTCGCCTGGCAGCTGTGGTGGACCGACGTCGTCGCCGAGCGGGCGCAGCAGCAGATCGTCCGCTCGCTGACGCACGACTTCGCCGCGGAGGGGCCCGGGCCCGCCGCCGTCACCGGCGACACCTACCCCGGCCTCGGCGGATCGCGCGCCTTCGCCGTGATCCGCGTCCCCCGCTTCGGCGCCGACTACGCCCGCCCCGTGGTCGAGGGGGTCGACGCGCCGCAGCTGGCGCTCGGAGTCGGGCACTACGAGGGCACGGCCCGGCCGGGGCGGGTGGGCAACTTCGCGGTCGCCGGGCACCGGACGACCTACGGGCGGCCGTTCCACGACATCGACACCCTGCGGCCGGGGGACCGGGTGATCGTCGAGACCAAGCCGCGCGTCTTCGTCTACGAGGTCACGGGCGACGAGATCGTCCGGCCCTGGCAGACCGAGGTCATCGCGCCCGTCCCGGACGAGGTCGGCGCGCGGCCCACCGAGCGCCTGCTGACGATGACGTCGTGCCACCCCAAGTACAGCGCCACCTACCGCTACGTGACCCACGCGCGGCTCGTGCGGACCGTGCCGCGGGCGCGGTGGCACCTCGAGGACTGGGACCGGGTGACGGACGCGGCCGGCCCCGCCGGCCCCGACCCCGCCGCTGCACCCGTCCCCCGCACCGCGACCGGGGGGTCCTGATGTACGCCGCGTTGTGGCGGGCGCTGCCCGGGCCCCGCTGGGCGAGGGCGGTGCAGTGCCTCGTCCTCGCGGCCCTCGTCGTGGTCGTCCTCTTCCAGTGGGTCTTCCCGGCCGTCGCCCCCCTGCTGCCGTTCAACGACAACACCGTCGGCGGCTGACCGCGGCCGGACCGACGTCCGCCGTCGCGGGCGGGGCGCCGGGGTGCAGGATGGGCGCGTGACCAGGGTGCTCGTCGTCGACAACTACGACAGCTTCGTGTTCACGATCGTCGACTACCTCACCCAGCTCGGTGCCGCGTGCACGGTCGTGCGCAACGACGCGATCTCGCCCCGCGACGGCGGCGACTTCGACGGCGTGCTCGTCTCGCCCGGTCCCGGGACCCCCGAGGACGCCGGGGTGTCGACGGCGATGATCGAGGCCTGCGCCGAGCGCGCGCAGCCCATGCTCGGGGTGTGCCTCGGCCACCAGGCCCTCGGTGTGGTCCTCGGCGCGACCGTCGGCCGCGCCCCGGAGCTGCTGCACGGCCGGACCAGCCGGGTGCTGCACGACGGCACCGGCGTGCTCGCCGGGCTGCCCTCGCCGTTCACCGCCACCCGCTACCACTCCCTGACCATCAGACCGGACACGCTGCCCGACGTCCTCGTCCCGCACGGCCGGACGGCGAGCGGCGTGGTCATGGCCGTCCGGCACGCGACGTTGCCCCTGGAGGGCGTGCAGTTCCACCCGGAGTCGGTGCTCACCGAGGGCGGGCACCGCCTGCTCGCCACCTGGCTCACCCGGTGCGGCAGCCCGGACGCCCTCGGGCGCGCCGCCGGGCTGTCCCCGCTCGTGCGGGACGACGGGGACGTCGGCCGCCGGGTCGCGGCGGGCTGACGGGGCCCCACGACCACCCGGGTCAGCCGGTGGGGCTGACCGACGGGGAGGGCGACGGGCTCGGGCTGTCCGTCGGGGAGGGGGACGGCGACGCGGACGGGGACGGCGACGGCGTGGGGGTCGGGGTCGGCGAGGGGGTCGGGGTGACGGTCGTCGGCGTCACCGTCGGCGCCTCGCGCTGGGCGATGACGATCCTCACCGTGCTCCCGATGTCGGCGGACGTCCCGCCCTTGGGGTCCTGCGAGAGAACGGTGCCCTCGTCGGCGTCGCCCGTCTGCCGGTACTCGGTCCGCACCTGGAGGTTGGCGTCCGCCAGCGCGCGCTGGGCCTCGTTCTGCGACCTCCCGACGACGTTCGGCACCTCGACCTGGCCCGAGCCGACGACGAGGTCGACCGCTGTGCCGGGCTTGACGTCCGCGCCGCTGGCGGGGCGGCTGGAGATGACGTCGCCCTCGGCGACGTCGGGGTCGTCCTCCTCGGTGACGTCGCCGACCTCCAGCCCGACGTCCTGGAGGACACCGCGCGCCTCGGCCTCCGAACGGCCCGCGAGGTCGGGCACCGTGACGTTGTCGGGGCCGGACGAGACGATGATGCGCACGAGCGAGCCCTCGTCCCGCTGGAGACCGCCCTGGGGGTCCTGGGACACGACGTCGCCCTCGTCGACCTGGTCGCTCGCCGCCGTGACCGAGTCGACCCGGAAGCCGGCGCGGACGAGGTCGGCGTTCGCGGTCTGGGCCGGCTTGCCGACGACGTCGGGGACGCTGACCTGGGCCGGGCCGTCCTGCGGGCCGAAGTAGGAGTAGAGGCCGTACCCGAGCAGGCCGAGCGCCAGCAACACGGCCAGGGCCAGGGCGATGTACGCCCCGGCACCGCGGCGGCGCTCGTCCTCGTCGTAGGGGGGCTGCTCGTCGGTGTGCGGCGGCGGGGGCGGGACCGCGCGCTCGGGCATCTGGTAGGCGGCGGTCTGGTCGGCGGCCGCGGCTGCGGCGCCCGCGGCTCCGGCCGCCGAGGACCCGCCGCGGGGCAGGGCCTCGGTGGCGGCCGCGCCGGCCAAGGTCCCGGCGGCCGCCCCCGCGAGGGCGGCGGCGGAGGAGCGCGCGGCGGCGCTCACCGGACGCCCGAGGCGGACGGCCGCGAGGTCGGACCGGAACTCTCCGGCGTCCTGGTAGCGCGCGTCGCGTGGCTTCTCCAGCGCGTGCAGCACGACGGCGTCGAGCTCGTCGGGCACGTCCTCGGCGAACCGGGACGGCGGCACCGGGGGCTCCCCGACGTGCTGGTAGGCGATGGCCACCGGGCTGTCGCCGAGGAACGGCGGCCGGCCGGTGACGAGCTCGAAGAGCATGCAGCCGGCGGAGTACAGGTCGGAGCGGGCGTCGACGGTCTGCCCCTGCGCCTGCTCGGGCGAGAGGTACTGGGCGGTGCCGATGACGGCCTGGGTCGCCGTCACCGTCGCGCTGGCGTCGGCCATGGCGCGGGCGATCCCGAAGTCCATGACCTTGACCGAGCCGTCGTCGGCGATCATCACGTTGGCCGGCTTGATGTCGCGGTGGACGATGCCCTGCCGGTGGCTGTAGGCGAGCGCGTCGAGGACGGCCTCGGTGATGCGGATGGCCTCGGTGGGCTCGAGCTGCTCGCGTTCGGTGAGCAGCTCGCGCAGGGTCCGGCCGTCGACGAACTCCATGACGATGTAGGGGATGTTGATCCGCGAGCCGCCGGACTCGGTGTGCACGTGGTCCTCGCCGTGGTCGTAGACGGCGACGATGGAGGCGTGGTTGAGGCCGGCCGCGGACTGGGCCTCGCGCTGGAAGCGGTGAATGAAGGTCTTGTCGCGGGCGAGGTCGCTGCGGAGCATCTTGATGGCGATGGGCCGGCCGAGCCGGGTGTCGAAGCCCTGGTGGACCTCCGCCATGCCGCCGCGGCCGAGGAGGTCGCCCACCTCGTACCGCCCCCCGAGCAGGGTCGGGACGTCAGCCATGTCGTGCCTTCCTCGTCACTTCAGCCGCGCTTCCATGACCTGCTTGGCGATCGGTGCGGCCACCGACCCCCCGCTGGTCTCGCTGCCGGACACCCCGCCGTCCTCGACGATGACGGCCACGGCGATCTGCGGGTCGTCGGCCGGCGCGTAGGAGATGAACCAGGCGTGGGCGCGCCGGCCCTCGCCGTGCTCCGCGGTCCCCGTCTTCCCCGCCACCCGGACGCCCGGGATCTGCGCCTTGGTGCCGGTGCCCTCGTCGACGGTGGCGACGAGCATGTCGGTGAGCTCGTCGGCGACCCGGGGGCTCACGGCCTGGGTCAGCTCGGTGGGGTCCGCCGACTCGATGACCGACAGGTCCGAGCCGATGACCGACTGCACGAGGTAGGGCGACATCACCGTGCCCCGGTTGGCGACGCCGGCGGCGACCATCGCCATCTGCATGGGGGTGACCCGCACGTCGTACTGGCCGATGGAGGACTGCGCGAGCTGCGGGGCGTCGAGCTCGGCGGGCACCGAGCTCGGGGTCACCCGCATCGGCACCGACGGCGAGTCGCCGAAGCCGAACTTCGCCGCCTGCTCGCGCAGCGCGTCGGCCCCGATCTTCATGCCGAGGTCGCCGAAGGCCGGGTTGCACGAGACGACCATGGCCTGCTTGAGGGTGACCTCGCCCGTGGGGCTGCACGGCACGTCGTCGTGGTTGGGCAGGGTCGCCGAGGTCAGCGGCAGGTCGAGCGCGGCCGGGCCGGGCAGGACCGAGTCCTCGGTGTACTCGCCGTCGCTGAGCGCCGCCGCGGCGACGACGACCTTGAACACCGAGCCCGGCGGGTACAGGTCGCCGCCGATGGCGCGGTTGACCAGCGGCCGGTCCGGTTCCTCGGTGAGCTTCCGGTAGTTCTCGTCGACGGTCGCCAGGTCGTGCCCGGCGAGGCGGTTGGGGTTGAAGTCGGGGTGGCTGACCATCGCGAGGACGGCGCCGGTCTTCGGGTCGAGCGCGACGACGGCGCCGCGGGCCTGCCCGAGCCCCTGCTCGGCGGCCTGCTGCACGGCGGGGTCGAGGGTGGTCTCGATCGTCGCGCCCTGGGCGCGCCGGCCGGTAAACAGGTCGGACACCCGCCGGTAGAACAGCTTGTCGCTGGAGCCGGACAGCAGCGGGTCCTCGGACTGCTCGAGGCCGCCGACCGCGCCGTAGAAGGAGTAGAAGCCGGTGACGTGCGAGTACAGCGGCCCGTCGGGGTACTCGCGCTGGAACTTGAACTCGTCCTCGGTCGGCACCGACCGCGCGACCGGCGTCTGCCCGACGAGGATCTCGCCGCGCTCGCGGGCGTACGTCGCAAGCAGGGTGCGGCGGTTGTCGGGGCGCGCGTTGAGGTCGGCCGCGAAGACGTACTGGATGAGGGTCGTCGAGACCAGGAGGCTGGCGAAGAGCAGGCCGACGAGGAAGGACAGCCGGCGGACGGGGGCGTTCACCGCACCTTCACCACCTGGGTGGCGGCCTCGCCGACCGCGGCCTGCTGCCGCTCGTCGGGCAGCGGCCGGCGCGCGTGGTCGGAGATCCGCAGGAGGATGGCGACGAGCGTCCAGTTGGCGAGCAGCGAGGAGCCGCCGGAGGACAGGAACGGCGCGGTGAGGCCGGTGAGCGGGATGACCCGGGTGACCCCGCCGACGACGACGAAGCACTGCAGCGCCAGCGAGAACGACAGCCCGGCGGCGAGCAGCTTGCCGAAGCCGTCCCGGGTACCGAGCGAGGTGCGCAGCCCCCGCTCGACGAGCAGGACGTAGAGGACGAGGATCGCGAAGAGGCCGATCATCCCGAGCTCCTCGCCGAAGCTCGGGATGATGAAGTCGGACTCGGCGAGGTAGGTGAGGTCGGGTCGTCCGCGGCCCAGGCCGGTGCCGACCATCCCGCCGGCGGCCATCCCCATGAGGCCCTTGGCCAGCTGGTCCGAGGTCTCCAGCGCGTCCGGGCTGAAGGTGTGCAGCCAGAGCAGGACGCGGGTCTGGACGTGACCGAACATCAGGTAGGCGAGGTAGGCGCCGGCGACGAACAGGGTGAGGCCGATGGCGATCCACGACACCCGCTCGGTGGCGACGTAGAGCATCGCGACGAAGAGGCCGAAGAACAGCAGCGACGAGCCGAGGTCGCGCTCGAAGACGAGCACCCCGAGGCTCGCCAGCCAGGCGATGAGGATGGGCCCGAGGTCGCGGGCCCGCGGCAGGGTGAGCCCGAGGATCTTGCGGCCGGCGACGGACAGGGCGTCGCGGGTCTGGACGAGGTAGCCCGCGAAGAACACCGCGAGCAGCAGCTTGGCGACCTCACCGGGCTGGAAGGACAGGGGGCCCAGGCGGATCCAGATGCGCGAGCCGAACTCGGAGTTGCCGATGACCGGCATGAGCGGCAGCAGCAGGAGGACGAAGCCCGCGGCGCCGGCGATCCAGGTGTAACGGCGCAGGATCCGGTGGTCGCGCACGACGAAGAGGACGGCGGTGGCGATGGCGACGGCCAGCGCGCTCCACATGAGCTGCCGCAGGGCGACGCCGTCGGTGATGTCGCGGCCCCGGGCGATGTCGATGCGGTGGATCATCACGAGGCCGAGGCCGTTGAGCAGGGTGACGATGGGCAGGAGCAGCGGGTCGGCGTAGCGCGCCTTCCAGCGCAGGACGACGTGGAAGGCCAGCGCCACCCCGAGGTAGCCGAGCCCGAGCGCGGCGAACCCCGGCGGGATCGAGCCGGTCGTGGCCAGGCCGAGGTTGACGTAGGCGAGGCCGACGATGCCGACCGCCCCGAGGAGGAGGATCAGCTCGGTCGTGCGCCCGCTGCGCGGGGCGACCGACGAGACGATGCTCATGCCGGCGGGGGGATCGTCGGGCTCGACGTGGGGTCGGGCAGGTCGGGCAGGCCCGTCGACGTCGGTCGCGGGCTCGGGGAGGCCGTGCCGCTGCGCGACCCGGAGGGCGAGGGCGTGGGCGAGGGCGTCGGCCGGGTCCACGTCGGCGACACCGTGCGGCACTGCTCGCCCACCGTCTTGGCGTAGCGGCAGGCGGCGGCCTGCACCCGCAGCTCGTCGACGCGGGCGTCGGCGTCGGACCGCCCCGTCGCCTCGATGCCCTCCTCGAGGCTCTGCTGGTAGGACGCCGGCAGGTCCTCGACCGAGATCGTCGTCGAGTAGTCCGGCGAGGACAGCGACACCCAGGCCAGGGTCTGGTCGACCCCCCGGAAGACGGTGACGACGCCGTCCTCCTCGCCGAGGTAGAACTGGCGCTGCGACCAGGCGTACGCGGCGTAGGACCCCCCGGCGACGACGACCGCCGCGACGACGACGGCCGCCGCGACCCTCAGGAGCAGACCGCCGCGGCCGCGCGGGCCCTCCTCGGCCAGGGTGAGGTCGTCCTCGCCGCCGGTGGCCTCCTTGGTGAGCGCCGCCGCCTTGGCCGCGGGCGTCGTCGGGATGGGGCGGGTGCCCGAGCGGCGCACGGCGGCCGCGCCGACGACCTGCGGCTGGGTCGGGGTCGCGGTCTCCTTGGCGATGTCGACGAGGTCGCCGACGACGACGGTGACGTTGTCCGGGGCCCCGGCCCGCAGCGCGAGGGCGACGAGCCGGTCGGCGCACTCGTCGGGCCGGTCCGTGCCGACGAGGACCTCGTCGACGGTCTCGCGGGCGACGTAGTCGGTGAGCCCGTCGGAGGCGATGAGGTACCGGTCGCCGGCGCGGCCCTGCCGGACGACGAGGTCGGGCTCGTCGTCGTCGTTGCCGGTGAGCACGCGGGTGACGAGCGAGCGCTGCGGGTGGGTCTTCGCCTCGTCGGCGGTGATCCGCCCCTCGTCGACGAGGTTCTGGACGAAGGAGTGGTCCTTGGTCACCTGGCTGACGACGCCGTCGCGCACGAGGAAGGCCCGGGAGTCGCCGATGTGGGCGAGCGTGATCGTCTCGCCGGTGCGCAGCATGGCGATGAGCGTCGTGCCCATCCCCTCGAGCTTCGGGTCGTCCTGGACGCGCCGGCCGATCTCGTGGTTGGCGCGGTGGATGCGGTCCAGTAGCGCGCTGCTCGCCTTGCTGCCCGACAGCGACTCGCCGTCGAGGTCGACGAGGGCGGCGACGACCGTCGAGCTCGCGACGTCGCCGCCGGCGTGCCCGCCCATGCCGTCGGCCATGGCGAGCAGGTGCGGGCCGGCGTACCCGGAGTCCTCGTTGTTGGACCGGACCATGCCGACGTCGGACCGCGCCGCGTAGTGGAAGGCGAAGGGCATCGGCTACCTCTGCAGCTCGAGCATCGTCTGCCCGATCCGCAGGACGCTGCCGGCCGCGACCTCACGGGGCTCGGTGATGCGCGTCGATCCGAGGTAGGTGCCGTTCGTCGAGCGCAGGTCCTCGAGCATCCAGGTGCCGTCGTCGGTCTGGTAGATCCGGGCGTGCCGGCCCGAGGCGTAGTCGTCGTCGAGGACGAGCGCGCACTCGGGGCTGCGGCCGACGAGGGTCCCGGCGGCCCGCAGCGGCAGCGTCGTCCCGGACAGCGGCCCGGCGGTGACGACGAGGCGGGTCGGGCCCTTGCGCGCGCCGCGCGGCGGCTTGGGCGGGCGGGCGCGACGGCCCTCGGCGGGTGGCGGGATCTGCGGGTTGCCGCGGGCGGGGGTGTGGCTGCTGCCGCGCCGGTCGACGCGGGTGCCGTAGAGGTCGCCGCGCAGGACGCCGACGACGGCGAACACGAACATCCACAGCAGGACCAGGAGACCGAGCCGGAGCACGGTGAGGGTGAGCTCGCTGAGCATGGGCTAGGTCACCGCCGACCCGCACGGAAGGTGATCGAGGTGCGGCCGACGGTGATCCGGTCGCCGTCCTCGAGGTGGGTGCTCGTGATGCGCTCGCCGTTGACGAAGGTGCCGTTGGTCGAGCCCAGGTCGCGCACCGTCGTCACGTGGTGCGGGCCGTCGAGGGTCACCCGCAGCTCGCTGTGCCGCCGGGAGATGCCCGGGTCGTCGAGGATGATGTCGGCGCTGTCGTCGCGGCCGAGGATCGTCATCGCGCCCATGAGCGGGTAGCGGTCGCCGTCGATGTGCAGCCAAGGCCGGTCGGCGGGGTTGTTGCGGCGCGGCGGGGGCGGCGGGGCGGCCTCGCGGGGCTGCTGGGCGCGGGTGGGCTCGTCCTCGGCGGCGGCCCGCGCGGCGGGGGTCTCCGGCCGGGGCGGGACCGCGGGGCCCTCGCTGCGGCCCGGCGACGGGCGGACCGGGCGCTGCTGGCCCGTCATCCCGCTGGCGCGGGGGCGCGAGGCCTTGGAGGGGCGCAGCCGGAAGACGCCGGTCTCGAGGTCCTCGTGCTCCTCGAAGACGATGTCGAAGGGGCCGGCCGGCTGGTAGCGCTGGCCCTCGCAGTGCTCCTCGGCGGCGGCGACGAGGTCCATCTCGACCCCGCGCAGGTCCGGCTGGAGACGGTCGAAGTCGCCGGGGCTCAGCTCGACGACGAAGACGTTGGGGACGATGGCCCGGCCCGACCCGGTGACGGCCCGGTCGTCCATGGCCCGCCGGATGTTGCTCGCGATCTCGACGGGGTGGACGGCCGAGCGCAGGTGCCGGGCGAAGGTGCCCTGCACGGCACGCTCGATGCCCGCCTCGAGGCGGTCGAGCAGACCCACGGCGCACCTCCTCCTGGTCTCGGGTCGGCAGACGTCGCTCCAGGGTATCTTCCGCGCCTGCGTGGGTCCTGGACGCCGGGTGCGGGGTCCGGGCCGGGCGGCGAACCGGGGTGTCGCGGGCACAGGTCCCGTCCAGCGGGGTGCGCCATGATCGGGAGCATGGCCCCGCGCTCCCAGCCGCCCGTCACCCTGCTCGTGCTCGGCGCCGGTGGGGACCTCACCCGCCGCCTGCTCCTGCCCGGCCTCGCCACCCTGCTCACCGCCGAGCGCGACCGGCGGGTGCGGGTCGTCGGGGCCGACCGCTCGGACCTGTCCGCGACGGAGTGGGCCTCGCGCGTCGAGGACGCCTTCGGGTCGGTGGACGCGCCGAAGGCCGTGACCTCGCGGGTACTCAAGGACACCGCCTACACCCCTGCGGACATCCTCGACCACGACTCGCTGGCCTCGCTCGTGGCGTCGTGCGGCGACGGCCCGCTCGTCGTCTTCTTCGCGCTGCCGCCGCCGGTGACGATGCGCTGCTGCGAGCTGCTCGCCGAGGTCGACCTGCCGAAGGTCACCCGGCTCGCCCTGGAGAAGCCGTTCGGCACCGACGGGAGGAGCGCCCGGGAGTTCAACGCCCTGTTGCACCGCGTCGTCCCGGAGTCGGAGGTGTTCCGCATCGACCACTTCCTCGGGGTCAACACGGTGCTCAACCTCGTCGGGCTGCGCTTCGCCAACCGCATCCTCCAGCCGGTGTGGAGCCGCGACCACGTCGAGCGGGTCGAGATCGTCTACGACGAGGACCTCGCCCTGGAGGGCCGGGCCGGCTACTACGACGGCGCCGGGGCGCTGCGGGACATGCTGCAGAGCCACCTCCTGCAGGTCCTGGCGCTCTTCGCGATGGAGTCGGTCTCGACCCTGGACGCCGAGGAGCTGCACGAGCAGAAGAACCAGGTGCTGCGTGCCACCCGGCCGTGGGGGCGCAGCGCGGCCAAGGCGGCCCGGCGGGCGCGGTACACGGCCGGCCGGCTCGGTCGTCGCTCCGTGCCGGACTACACCTCCGAGGAGGGGGTGGACGCGTCGCGGAACACCGAGACGCTGGCCCAGGTGACCTTCGAGGTCGCGACGAACCGGTGGGCCGGGGTGCCGTTCGTCCTGCGCAGCGGCAAGGCGCTCGGGACCCCGCGCAAGCAGATCGTCGTGACCTTCCGCGACGTCGCGCACCTGCCCGGCGGGCTCCGCGGCGCCGAGGGCCCGGACACCCTCGTCATCGGCCTCAAGCCCGGCTCGATGGAGCTGACCCTGACGATGAACGCCGAGGGGGACCCCTTCGACCTGGAGCAGAAGACGCTGACGGCGACGCTGGCCCCGCCGCGGATGCAGGCCTACGGCGAGGTGCTCGGGCAGATCCTCGACGGGTCGCGGCTGCTGTCGGTCGAGGGCGCCTCGGCCGAGGAGTGCTGGCGGATCGTCGAGCCGGTGCTGCGGGCGTTCGCCAAGGGCACGGTCCCGATGGAGGAGTACGCCGCCGGCTCCGACGGCCCCGACGGCTGGCTCCCCGCCGCCCCCTCGTCCACCTGACCCGCCCTGCCCGCCTCGGGGAGTCCGGGGTGGGCGGACCGGCCCGGTCGGCGTAGCGTCCCGCCCATGGCGTCGTCGGTGCAGGTGCTGGGTCCACGCGAGGTGCCGCTCGGCGGTCCGCGGGCGATGACGGTGCGCCGGACGCTGCCGTCGCGGGGGCGCTCGTTCGTCGGCGCCTGGTGCTTCGCCGACCACTACGGCCCGGACGACGTCGCTGCCACCGGCGGGATGGACGTCGCGCCCCACCCGCACTGCGCGCTGGCGACGGTGTCGTGGCTCTTCAGCGGGGAGGTCGAGCACCGCGACTCCCTCGGCACCGTGGCGACGGTGCGACCGGGCGAGGTCAACCTCATGACGGCCGGACGCGGCATCTCGCACTCCGAGGTGTCGACACCGGCGACGACGCTGCTGCACGGCGTCCAGCTGTGGGTCGTCCTGCCCGCCGGCGCCGCCGACGTCGACCCCCGCTTCGAGCACCACGTGCCCGAGCCGGTGACGCCCGCCGCCGGCGTCGAGGCCCGGGTCTTCGTCGGGTTGCTGTGGGGGTCCACCTCGCCGGTCCGCGTCCACACGCCGCTGCTCGGGGCGGAGGTCGCCCTGGAGCCGGGCGCCGAGGTCGGCCTGCCGGTCGACCCCGGGTTCGAGGTGGGGGTGCTCGTCGACACCGGCTCGGTGCGGCTGGACGACGTCGAGGTCGCCGCCGCCGAGCTCGGGGTGCGTCCGGCGTCGTCCGGCGAGCGCGAGCCCCGGCTCGTCGCCGGGGACGAGGGCGCGCGGGTGGTGCTGCTCGGCGGTCCGCCGTTCGGCGAGGAGGTCGTCATGTGGTGGAACTTCGTCGGCCGCACCCACGACGAGGTCGCCGCCGCGCGGGAGGCGTGGGAGGCCGGCGCGGACGGCGGTGCGGGGCGGTTCGGTCGGGTCGAGGGCTACGAGGGCGAGGTGTCGCGCATCCCGGCACCGGCGCTGCCCGGGGTCCGGCTGCGTGCCCGGGGCAACCGCGAGGCCGGGCCGCCGCCCGGCGCCGAGCCTCCCGCGATGTCCTGACGCCGCTCGCGAGCCGGCCGGGGCTCCGGGCGGACCCGGCTTTGGCCGATCGGGGGTCCATCGGGCACACTGGGACGGCTCATCCGAGCACCACGCGCAAGTGGCGGAACGGCAGACGCGCTGTCTTCAGGTGGCAGTGTCCTTACGGGCGTGGGGGTTCAAATCCCCCCTTGCGCACGCTTT
>NZ_SAYU02000057.1 GCF_004025965.2 Phycicoccus flavus
GCGCGCCTGCACCGCCGGGTCGAGCACCGCTACCTCGACGAGGTCGCGGACGACCTCGACGACGCCGTCGCACGGGTCGTCACGGCCAAGGACGAGCGGCGGGCGCTGTCCGTCGGGGTCGTCGGGAACGCGGCCGAGGTCTTCCCCGAGCTGCTCCGGCGCGGCGTCCCCATCGACGTCGTCACCGACCAGACCAGCGCCCACGACCCGCTCAGCTACCTCCCCGAGGGCATCGGGCTGGAGGAGTGGCAGGGGTACGCCGAGAGGAAGCCCGAGGAGTTCACCGACCGGGCGCGGGCGTCGATGGCGCGGCACGTCGAGGCGATGGTCGGCTTCCTGGACGCCGGCGCCGAGGTCTTCGACTACGGCAACTCGATCCGGGACGAGGCGCGCCAGGGCGGCTACGAGCGCGCCTTCGCCTTCCCCGGCTTCGTGCCTGCCTACATCCGGCCGCTGTTCTGCGAGGGCAAGGGCCCGTTCCGCTGGGCCGCCCTGTCCGGCGACCCGAAAGACATCGCCGCCACCGACCGCGCCGTCCTCGACCTCTTCCCCGACGACGACCGCCTCCACCGCTGGATGCGCGGCGCCCAGGAGCGGATCGCCTTCCAGGGGCTGCCGGCGCGGATCTGCTGGCTGGGCTACGGGGAGCGCGACAGGGCCGGGCTCGCCTTCAACGACCTCGTCGCCTCCGGGGCGGTGAGTGCGCCGATCGTCATCGGCCGCGACCACCTCGACGCCGGCTCCGTCGCCTCGCCCTACCGGGAGACCGAGGCGATGGCCGACGGCTCCGACGCCATCGCCGACTGGCCGCTGCTCAACGCCCTGGTCTCGGCGTCGTCGGGCGCCGACTGGGTGTCGATCCACCACGGCGGCGGCGTCGGCATCGGCCGCTCGATCCACGCCGGGCAGGTCTCGCTCGCCGACGGCACGGCGCTCGCGGCGCAGAAGCTCGAGCGCGTGCTGACCAACGACCCCGGGATGGGCGTCCTGCGGCACGTCGACGCCGGGTACGACCGCGCCGACGAGGTGGCCGCCCAGCGGGGCGTCCGCGTCCCCATGCGCGGGTCCTGACCCGCTCCGGACCCCGCTAGGTGGTGCGTCGGGCCGGGGCCGGGTCGAGGAAGGAGCGGACGGCGTCGAGGAAGGCGCCAGGTGCGCCGAGGTGGACCTCGTGTCCCGTCCCGAGGGTGACGACGCGGCCGTCCGGCACGATCGCGGCGAGCTCCTCGACGTGCTCGGCCCGCACGAAGCTCAGCGGCCCGCCGGCGACGACGAGCAGCGGCTGCGTGACGGCCGCGAGGACCTCGGGCCAGTCGGCGGCGGGGGAGTCGACCTCGGGTCGGACCTGCTCGACGACCCGCCAGTCGAAGCCGGGGTCATAGTCCGGGCGCGGCGGCGGGTCGGACGGGCGGGGGTGCAGCAGCCCGACGTCCTCGAGCACCACCCGCCGGACGCGGTCCGGCCCGGCGACGGCAGCCCGCAGCGCCACGAGGCCGCCGAGGGAGTGCCCGACGACGTCGGCCGGCCCGGGCACCGAGCGGAGCAGGGCCGCGAGGTCCGCCGCCATGGTCGCGACCGAGTAGACGTCGGTCCGCCCGCTGGCGCCGTGGCCCCGCAGGTCGACGGCGTGGACGTCGCGGTCCGGCACGAGCCCCGCCACCGCCGCGTCCCAGGTCCTCGCGTCCGCGCCGGTGCCGTGGACCAGGACGACGGGCGGGAGGCGCGGGGCGGGGCAACGGTGGACCAGCACCGACAGGGCGACGTCCCCCACGTCGACGGTCACGCGCTCCGGCACCCCCCGGTCATCGCGAGCCACCGCGCCGTCACCCCGTCCGATCAGGCGGGGTCGGTGACGTCGGCGACGTCGGCGTCGAGGACCGCGACGAGGGCGTCCGCCCCGACCGTCGCCGCGACGCCGTGCGCCCCGGCGCCGACCGACACCGTGCGGCCGGTGATCGAGGCGTCGGCGACCACCGGCAGTCGGCGCAGCGACCCGAACGGCGTGATCGTCCCGCGCTCGTAGCCCGTCACGTCCCGCGCCGTCGCGGCGTCGGGCATCGACATGCGCTTCACGCCCAGGTGCGCCCGCAGCTTGGGCCACGAGATCTCGCGGTCGCCGGGGACGAGGACGAAGAGGTAGTCGTCCTCGGCCCGGCGCACGACGAGGGTCTTGACGATGCCGGCGGGCTCGACGCCGCGCAGCCGGGCCGCCTCGGCCAGCGACCCGACCCGGCCGTGCCGGGTGATGTCGTAGGCGATGCCGGAGCGGGCAAGCGCCCGGCGGGCCCGCTCGTCGGCCCCGACGGGGGCGGCCGCGTCGTCGACGGGCGGGCGGTCACCGCCGGTCCCGGGCCCGTCGTCCATCCGGCCACTCTAGGGCCCGACGTCGCGGCGTCGGTCGGCGCCGCCGGAGTCTTGCCCCCGAGACAAATCGCGCGTCCGTTGCGCCCCGCAGCAGCCGTTCCGTTGGTGCAATGGTCGCCATGTCCAGCAGGCCGGCACCCGAGGCGTCAGCGCGCGCCTTCGCCCGGATGTGGGGGGACCTGGAGTCGGTGGGGCTGGACGCCTCGAGCGGGGGCTACCGGCGGTTCGCCTGGACCCGCACCGACCACGACCTGCGCGAGTGGTTCGCGGGGGAGTGCGCCGAGCGCGGGCTCGACCTCACGACCGACCGCATGGGCAACCAGTGGGCCTGGTGGGGCGACCCGGACGCCGCGGTGGCCGCGGGGGACCCGGGCGTCGTCGTCGGCTCGCACCTGGACTCCGTGCCGGAGGGCGGCGCGTTCGACGGCCCGCTCGGCGTCGTCAGCGGGCTCGCCGCCGTCGACGCCCTCCGCGAGCAGCAGGTGACGCCGTCCCGGCCGATCGGGGTCGTGAACTTCGCCGACGAGGAGGGCGCCCGCTTCGGGGTGGCCTGCGCCGGCTCCCGGGTCATCACCGGCGCCATGCACCCCGAGCGCGCCCGCGGGCTGCGCGACGTCGACGGCATGACCCTCGCCGAGGCCTTCGAGCTGGCCGGCGGCGACCCCCAGCACCTCGGCCGCGACGACGAGACCCTGCGCCGGGTCGGCACCTTCGTCGAGCTGCACATCGAGCAGGGGCGGACGCTGGAGGACCTCGGGCGGGCCGTCGGGGTCGGCAGCGACATCTGGCCGCACGGCCGCTGGCGCATCGACGTCCCCGGCATGGCCAACCACGCCGGGACGACGGCCATGGACGACCGCGAGGACGCGATGCTCGGCGTCGCCACGGCCATCCTCGCCGCCCGCCGGGCCGCCGAGCAGCACGGGGCCCTCGCCACCGTCGGCAAGGTCGAGGTCGTCCCCGGCGGCGTCAACGCCATCCCCAGCTGCGCCACCTGCTGGCTCGACGCCCGCGGCCCGGACGCCGTCGCCGTGCGCCGCGTCGTCGACGAGATCCGCGACGTCGTCGCCGACTTCGACGCCCTCGTCACCGAGGAGTCGTGGACCCCGTCGACGGCCTTCGACCCCGCGCTCGCCGCGCGGATCGCCGCCACGCTCGCCGCCGCCCCGATCATCGGCACCGGCGCCGGCCACGACGCCGGCATCCTCGCCAACGCCGGGGTCCCGACGGCGATGCTCTTCGTCCGCAACCCCACCGGGGTCAGCCACAGCCCCGACGAGTGGGCCGCCGCGGACGACTGCGTCGCCGGCGTCGGTGCCCTGGCCGCCGTGCTCGCCGACCTCGCGGGACCGACCGCTGCATGAGCGCCTTCTGGTGCGAGCACGCGATGCTTCCGGGCGGCGTGCGGCGGCACGTCCGGGTGCGCACCGAGCGCGGGCGCATCGCCGAGGTCACCGCGGACCTGCCGGTCGAGCCCGGTGACGTCGTCCTCCACGGCCTCGTCCTGCCCGGGCTGGCCAACGCCCACAGCCACGCCTTCCACCGCGCCCTGCGGGGCCGCACGCACGCCGACGGCGGCAACTTCTGGACCTGGCGAGAGGAGATGTACTCCCTCTCCGAGCACCTGGACCCCGACAGCTACCGGCGCCTCGCGACCGCCGCGTTCGCCGAGATGGTGCTCGCCGGGTACACGGCGGTCGGCGAGTTCCACTACGTCCACCACGCCCCCGGCGGCACCCCCTACGACGACCCCAACGCGATGGGCGAGGCGCTCGTCGTCGCGGCCGCCGACGCCGGCATCCGCCTCACCCTCCTGGACACCCTCTACCTCGAGGGGGGCCTGACCGGCGGCGGCCACGTGCCGCTGGACCCGCAGCAGCAGCGGTTCTCCGACGGCAGCGCCGCCGCCTGGACCGAGCGCGTCGGCGCCCTCGCCCCGGACGGCGACTGGCGGGTGGGCGCCGCCGTCCACTCGGTGCGGGCGGTGCCGGCCGCGGAGATCGGCGAGCTGGCCCGCGCCGTCGGGCTGCAGGGCTGGCCGGTGCACGTCCACGTCTCCGAGCAGCCCGGCGAGAACCTCGCCTGCCAGTCCTTCTACGGGCGCACGCCCGTCGCCCTCCTCGACGACGAGGGGCTCTTGGCCGCCGGAGCCTCGCTCGTCCACGCGACGCACCTCACCGACGACGACGTCGCCCGGGTCGGCGCCGCCCGAGCCCCGGTGGTCTTCTGCCCGACGACCGAGCGCGACCTCGCCGACGGCATCGGCCCGGCCCGGGCCCTGGCCGACGCCGGGGCGCACCTCGCGCTGGGCTCGGACCAGCACGCCGTCGTCGACCCCTTCGAGGAGCTGCGCGGCCTCGAGATGCACGAGCGCCTCGACACCCTCGAGCGCGGCCGGTTCGCGCCGGCCGACCTGCTGCGGGCGGCGAGCCTCGACGGCTACCGCGCGCTCGGCTGGGACGACGGCGGCCTCCTCGCCTCGGGCCACGTCGCGGACCTCGTCGCCGTCCGGACCGACAGCCCGCGCACGGCCGGTGCGGCGCTGGACCAGCTGCTCTACGCCGCGACGTCGGCCGACGTCACCGACGTCGTCGTCGGCGGGGAGCACGTCGTGGCCGGCGGGCAGCACCGGCTGGGCGACGTCGGGCGGCTGCTGGCCGACGCCGTCCGGGCGGTGCGGCGGTGACCGGCGCCGGGTCCTCGACGGTCGTCACGGGCATCGGCCGGCTCGTCACCTGCGCCGGGCCCGACGGCGACGTGCCCGTCACCGACCGCTCGGTGCCGGCCGCCGAGCGGCTCGGGGTCCGTGAGGACGCCGCCGTCGTGCTGGAGGCGGGCGCCGTCGCCTGGGTCGGCCCGGCCGGGGACGCCCCCGCGGCCGACCGCCGGGTCGACGTCGGCGGCCGGGCCGTCGTGCCCGGCTTCGTCGACAGTCACAGCCACCTCGTCCACGCCGGCGACCGGTCCGCCGAGTTCGCCGCCCGGATGGCCGGCGAGCCCTACGACGGCGGCGGCATCGGGGTGTCGGTCGCCGCCACCCGGGCCGCGTCCGACGACGAGCTGCGGGGCCTCCTGGCCGAGCGGGTGGTGGCGGCCCGCGCGCTGGGCACGACGACCCTGGAGGTCAAGAGCGGGTACGGGCTCACGGTCGAGGACGAGGCCCGGGCGCTGCGCCTGGCGGGCGAGGTCACCGCCGAGACGACGTTCCTCGGCGCGCACGTCGTCCCGCCCGAGGCCCGCGCCGACCGCGGGTCCTACGTCGACCTCGTCACCGGGCCGATGCTCGCCGCCTGCGCGCCGCACGCCCGCTGGGTCGACGTGTTCTGCGAGCCGAACAGCCCGCACGCCTTCACCGGGGAGGAGTCCCGCGCGGTGCTGGTGGCCGGACGGGACGCGGGCCTCGGGCTGCGCGTCCACGGCAACCAGCTCGGCCCCGGTCCGGGCGCGCGGCTCGCCGTCGAGCTCGGGGCGGCCGCCGTCGACCACTGCACGTTCCTGTCCGACGACGACGTCGCCGCGCTCGTGGACGCCGCGGACACCACGGTCGCGACGCTGCTGCCCGGCGTGGAGTTCTCGACCCGGATGCCCTACCCGAACGCCCGGCGGCTGCTCGACGCCGGGGCGAGCGTGGCGCTGGCCTCGGACTGCAACCCGGGGACCTGCAACACCTCGTCGATGCCGTTCGTCCTCGCCCTGGCCGTCCGTGAGCTGCGGATGACCGCCGCCGAGGCGCTCGTCGCCGCCACTGTGGGCGGGGCCCGGGCGCTGCGGCGCGAGGACGTCGGCCGGGTGGCCGTCGGGTCGCGCGCGGACCTGGCCGTCCTGGAGGCGCCGTCGCACGAGCACCTCGCCTACCGGCCGGGCATGCCGCTCGCCCGGGCCCTCGACCTCTGACGCCGCGCCGGCGGCGCCGGGGTCAGGAGATGGGCTGGTTCGCGACCTCACCCGGCAGGTGGCCGCTGCTGTTGCGGTAGTAGTTGGCGGCCTTGCGCTCGGTGAGGGTGCGGGCGACGCCGACGGCCAGACCCATCGCGGCGGCGTAGGACAGCGCGCGCAGCACGGGGGCGTCGGGGTCCTTGGGGTTGATCTCCCCCTGCCCGGCCTTGGCCCAGACGATGTTGACGACCTTCGTCGCCAGGATCCCGGCCAGGATGGGTCCCCCGGTGCCGAGGATCTTCCAAGCGAACTTTCCCATGGGCTGTCCTTCGTGGATCGGTGCAGGTCGGGGCGGTGCGACGCGGCCCGGACAGGTCGCCCGGCCGGGTCTGTTCACTCTAACGCCGCCCGCGTTATGCTCGGGGCGTCCAACGACAGGGGAGCGCGAGAGCGCTGAGAGTGCGGTCCGCCGCAGACCCTCGAACCTGAACCGGTTAGCACCGGCGGAGGGAGTCGGGAAATCTCGGGCGTGCCCTGCCGCCGTACGCGGCGGTGGTGCCCGCCTCCTCCTGGTCATCACCGACCACGGGAGAAGCAGCACATGGCCACCACCAGCACCACCTACGAGCCGCCGCCCACCCGGCGCTCCATCACCGCCACCCGCCCGCTCATGGGCTGGCGCACCGTCGACATCCTCACCGTCGCCTTCCTCGGCGCGGCGTTCGGCGTCGCGTTCTGGGCCTGGGGGATCTTCTACAACGGCCCGGTCACCGCCCTGCAGATCGGGTACGCCCCGCTCCTGGGTCTGTTCGTCGGGCCCTGGCTGCTCGCCGGCGTGGTCGGCGGGCTCGTCGTCCGCCGGCCGGGTGCGGCGCTGTTCTGCGAGGTCGTCGCCGCCCTCGTCTCGATGATCCCCGGCACGGCCTGGGGCGCCGGGGTCCTCTTCGCCGGCATCCTCCAGGGCCTCGGCGCCGAGCTGGCCTTCGCGATCCTCGGGTACCGGTTCTTCGGCGTCGCCGCGGCGGCCCTGGCCGGCGCCCTGTCCACCCCGCTGGAGTGGCTCTACGAGACCGGCCGGTTCCCCGACTCCTGGGCGAGCATCCCGGTGCTGTCCTCGTTCGCCGGCAACGGCGGCTACTACGCCGAGTGGGTGTGGCGCGACAAGCTCGCCTACCTCGGCTGCATGGCGCTCTCCGGCATCGTCCTCGCCGGGGTGCTCGCCTGGGTCGTCACCCGCGCGCTCGCGGCGGCGGGGGCGCTGTCGGCGTTCCCGCCCGGCCAGGAACGCCGGGAGTCCCGGGCGGTCTGAGCCCCGTGACGGTCACCGCGCCGGCCCGCGGCCGGGTGGAGGTGTCGGGCCTGACCTGGCGCCCCTACGGCCGCCGCGAGCCGGTGCTGCGCGCCGTCGACCTCACCCTGACGCCCGGCGAGCGCGTGCTGCTCGTCGGGCCGTCGGGGTCGGGGAAGTCGACGCTGCTGCGGGCGCTCACCGGGCTGCTCGGGTCGGTCGAGGCCGGTGAGCTGACGGGCTCGGTGACGGTCGACGGCGCCGGCCCCGGGGCGCGCCCGGGGACGGTCGGGCTCGTGCTCCAGGAGCCGGGCGCCGGGGTCGTCGCCGCCACCGTCGGACGCGACGTGGCCTTCGGGCTGGAGAACGTCGGGCTGCCCCGGGAGGCGATGCCGGACGTCGTGCGGCGCTCGCTGGCGGCGGTCGGGCTCGGCGGGCTCGACCTGGACACGCCGACGTCGGCGCTGTCCGGCGGCCAGACCCAGCGGCTGGCGCTGGCCGGCACGTTGGCCCTCGACCCGTCGGTCGTCCTCCTCGACGAGCCGACGGCGATGCTCGACCCGACCTGCGCGGCCGAGGTCCGGGCCGCCGTCGGGGCACTGGCCCGCGACGGGGGACGGACCCTCGTCGTCGTCGAGCACGTGCTCGGGCCCTGGACCGACCTCGTCGGGCGGCTCGTCGTGCTGTCCGCGGACGGGCGGGTCGTCGCCGACGGTCCGGTGCGGGAGGTGCTCGCCGCGGAGCGGGAGGTCCTGCTCGGGATGGGGATCTGGGTGCCCGGCGCGCCGCCGCCGGAGCCGCTGGTCGTCCCGCCCGGCCTCTGCACTGCGGCGAGGGCGCCCGCCCTCACCGCGCCCCCGTTCGGCGTCGACCGCACCACCCGTCACCTCGACGGGACCGCGCGCACCGTCCGGGCCGCCCAGCTGGACGACCCACTGGCCGCCCGTCCGGGGACGCTGACGACGCTCGTCGGCCCCAGCGGGTCGGGCAAGTCGACGCTGCTCGCGGCCCTCGCCGGGTTCCTCCCGACGACGCCCGAGGCCGCGGTCCGCGTCGGCGACGACACTGTCCCCGCCGACCTCGACGCGCCGGACCTGGCGCGGGCGCTGGCCTGGGTGCCGCAGTGGGCGAGCTCGACGATCGTCACCGACCGGGTGCTCGACGAGGTGCTCGCGACCTCCCGCGCCCTCGGCCACGACGACGCGGCCACCCACGACCGGGCGCACAGGCTGCTGGCCGTCCTCGGCCTGGAGCACCTCGCGGAGGCCGACCCGCGCGAGCTGTCCGGCGGCGAGCAACGCCGCCTGGCGGTGGCGGCGGCGCTGCTGCACGGCCCGCCGGTGCTCCTGGCCGACGAGCCGACCGTCGGCCAGGACCGGCACACCTGGGCCGCGGTGCTCGGTCTGCTCGACGCCCACCGGGCCGCCGGCGGTGCCGTCGTCGCGGCCACCCACGACGCGAACGTCGTCGGGCGCGCGGACGTCGTCCACCGGACCGACGCACCGCCCCGACCCCCCGACCCCCCGCCGACGCGGACCCCCCTGGTGGCCCGCTGCGGTCCGCTGGCCCTGCTGGCCACCGCCTTCCTCGGCATCCCGGCCGGGGTCCTCTCGCCGCACTGGAGCACGACCCTCCTCGTCGTCGCCACCCAGGTGGTGCTCGGGGCTCTGGCGCTCGCCGCACCGGGCGACGGTCCGGGTCCGCCGCACCGGCTCCGGACGGTCGGCCTACGGCTGCTGCCGGGGCTGTTCGCCGCGGCCACGACCGCGTGGTCGACCTGGCTGCTCGCGGGCCACGACCTCGACATCGCGTGCACCGTCGGGCTGCGGGTCGTCGTCATCGTCCTGCCCTCGGCCGTCCTTGTCCCGTGGCTGGACCCCGACCGGCTGGGCGACCACCTCGCGCAGCGGCTGGGGCTGCCGGACCGGCCGGTCGTCGCCACGGCGGCCGCCCTCCAGCGGGTGCACACCTTCGGCGCCGTCTGGACCGAGATCGGGCGGGCCCGGCGGGTCCGCGGCATCGGCGTGTCCGCGCGTCACCCGCGGACCGTCGCCGCGCACCTCGCGGCGTCGACGATGGGGCTGCTCGTCCGCACCCTGCGGGCGGCCGCCGAGCTGGCCGTCGCCATGGACGCCCGCGGCTTCGCCACCGCCCAGCGACGCACCTGGTGGGCCCCCGCGCCGTGGCGGTGGGGCGACACCGCTCTCGTGCTGCTGGGGCTGCTGCCGCTCGTCGTCGCCGTCACGGCCCGGTGAGGCCGGTCGGGGTTCCACCCGAATGAGGGCCTCCGTCCGTACTCTCCCCTGAACCGGGTCGCCGGACAGGGCCCCGGGTGGCCGGGCAGCGAGGGGAGGGACCGAGATGGCCGATCGCAGCGGCTTCGACGACTACGTCCGCGAGCGGTGGCAGCCGCTGGTACGGACCGCCGCCCTGCTCACCGGGGACCGGCACTCCGCCGAGGACCTGGCGCAGGAGGCGCTGGCCCGGGCCGCCCAGCACTGGCACCGCGTGGACCCCGCGACGGCCGACGCGTACGTGCGCCGCATCCTCTACACCCGCTCGGTCGACGCCTGGCGCTGGCGCCGCCACCAGCCCGACCCCGCCGAGCCCGGACCCGACGCGTCCAGCCCGGACTGCTCGGTCGACGCCGACACCCGGCTCACCCTCGCCGACGCGCTGCGCCGCCTCACCCCGCGCCAGCGGGCGGTGCTCGTCGTCCGCTTCTACGAGGACCGCACCGAGGTGCAGGCCGCCGCGATCCTCGACTGCTCCGTCAACACCGTGAAGTCCCAGACCCGTCACGCCCTGGCCCGGCTCCGCGAGCTCGCCCCCGAGCTCGCCGAGACCTTCGGCCGCGAGGAGGTGTCCCGATGAGCGTTCCCGACCGCCTCACCGTCCAGCTCGACGCCCTGGCCACCCGCCTGGCCGACGACCCCGAGCCGCCGCCCGCCGCCGACCTGTGGCGCGCCGGCTCCCGCCGCCGGTGGCGCGAGCGCGGGCTGGCGGCCGCCGCCGTCGCCGCGGTGCTCGCCGTGGCCGCCGGGGTCGTCCTGCCCGGCAGCGGCACCCCCGAGACGATGCCCGCCGCCGACCCCGGGGTCCCGGTGACCGGCTACCCGACCGACGTCGCCCCGCCCTGGCGCGAGGACCTGACCGGGCCACCCGGAGCGACGGCCCTCGTCGTCGCGCCGGTCGACGCCCGGGAGGAGTGGCACGTCGTCTCGCCGACGGGCCGGGTCCGCACGTTGGCGACGCCGTCGTCCCTCCCGGTGCCGGCGAGCCCGTCGCTCTCGCCCGACGGCCTGCTGCTGCAGGAGGACGGGCTGCTCGTCGTCGACCTGCGCACGGGCCGGTCGGTCGTCGACGAGGTCACGCTCCGCACCGCCCGGAACGAGGGGCTGACCGCGCTGCCGGGGGTCTGGTCGCCGGACTCGGCGCTGCTCGCCGCCCCGCTCGTCGGCCGGTCGGCGACGTGGACCACGGAGGTGCGGCTCGTGAACCGGGAGGGCCGGGTGTCCCGGCTGCCGGAGCTCGCGGCCGGCCGCGAGGCCGCGCTCGCGGGCTGGCTCGACGACCGGACGCTGCTCGCCGTCGCGGCCGACGGCGGCGGACCGCTGCGCGTGTGGTCCTGGACGGTCGGCGCGGACGCCTGGGCGCCCGGCGCCCGGGTGCCGTGGGACCGGATGGAGGGGACCGACGTGCTGTCGGCGTCGCTGTCGCCGGACGGGACGCGTCTCCTCGTCGGTGGTGCCACCCGGCCCGCCGACGCCGAGACGGCGCCCGCGGCGGTCCAGACCCACGTCGTGCCGCTCACCCGGGCGGACGTCGAGGGCCGGGCCGCCCGGGAGGGCACGCTCCCCGCAGGCGTCGACGAGGTGCGCATCGCGCCGGCCGGGGGCACCCGGTGCCCCGTCGTGTGGCGCGACGGGCGGCCGCTGGCCACGAGCGGGGACGTCGTGCTGCCGGGGGACCCCGACCGCACCGTCGTGCGGGTGTCCTCCTCGCTCGGGGGCGGGTGCGTCACCGTCGCCGGTGGGGCGCTGACCGGGTCGCCGGTCGACACGGAGGGGAGCCTCTGGCGGGAGCGGGCGCGGACCGCGCTGCCCTGGGCGCTGGTCACCCTGGCCGCCGCCCTGGCGCTGGGGACGCTGGCCCGGCGCCGGAGCTGGCGCGAGGGGTCCGAGCCGCTGCCGACCACCCTGGCGCCCCACCACCCGACCAGCCGCTGAGGGGGCGGCACCGCCGGCGGCGCACCGCCGCCGGCGGTGTCGGTGGGCGCGGGCATACTGGACGCTCGTGCCTGCCGACCCCGTCACCACCCCCGACGCGCGGGTCCGCATCCCGCGGGAGATCTGGGTCCTCATCGCCGCGGGGTTCGTCATCGCCCTGGGCTTCGGCCTCATCACCCCGGTGCTGCCGCGGTTCGCGCAGAGCTTCGACGTCGGCGCCACGGCCAGCAGCGTCGTCGTCAGCGCCTTCGCGTTCTTCCGGCTGCTGTTCGCCCCGGCGGGCGGCCGGCTCATCGCCCGCCTCGGGGAACGGCCGGTCTACCTCACCGGGCTCGTCATCGTCGCCATCTCCACCGGCGCCACCGCCTTCGCGCACTCCTACTGGCAGCTGCTCGTCTTCCGCGGCCTCGGCGGCATCGGGTCGGTGATGTTCACCGTGTCCGCGGTCGCGCTCATCGTCCGGCTCGCCCCGCCCTCGATCCGGGCCCGGGTCTCGTCGGCCTACGCCTCCTCGTTCCTCATCGGGGGCGTCGGCGGCCCCGTGGTCGGCGGGCTGCTCGGCGGGCTCGGGCTGCGGGTGCCGTTCATCGTCTACGCGGTGGCGCTGCTCGTCGCGGCCGGCATCGTGTTCGTCTTCCTCAAGGACGCCTCGCTGCGGCCCAAGGAGGGGGACCCGGTGCTGCCGGTCATGGCGGTCCGCGACGGCTGGCGGGACTCGGCCTACCGGGCGGCGGTGGGCTCGGCCTTCGCCAACGGGTGGGGCAACTTCGGGGTGCGCAACGCGATCCTGCCGCTGTTCGCCGCCGCCGTCATCGTCGACCAGAGCCTGGACCAGGCGACGAGGGAGAGCCGGCAGGCGCTCGTCGCCGGCGCCGCGCTCGCCGTGTTCGCGGTCGGCAACGCGGTCGGGCTGACCTTCGCCGGCCGGACCTCGGACCGGGTGGGCCGCAAGCCCTACATCGTCGGCGGGCTCGTCGTCTCCGGGGTCTTCACCGCCCTCACCGGGTTCTCCGACAGCCTGCCGGTGCTGCTCGGCCTCTCCCTCGCCGCCGGGCTCGGCGCCGGCACCCTCAACCCCGCGCAGCAGGCGTCGCTCGCCGACGTCGTCGGGCGCGAGCGCAACGGCGGGCCGGCGCTGGCCGCCTTCCAGATGGCCCAGGACACCGGCGCCATCATCGGTCCGGTCATCGCCGGCACGCTCGTCGACCACGGCAGCTTCGGGCTCGCGTTCGCCGTCACCGGCGTCATCACCCTGCTCGCCGCCGTCCCGTGGTTCCGGGCGCGCGAGACCCACCCGGTCCGGGCCGGCGCCCTGAGCACCTGACCCACGCGCGGCCCCGGAGGGCCGGCGAGGTCAGTGGTCGAGGGGGACCTCGCGGACCTCGCGGGGCATGACGAGCGCGGTGGCGACCAGGGCCAGCGACACGACGGCGGCGGCGACCCAGACGGTGTCCAGAGCCGGGCCGAGGACGTCGGCGGGCAGGGACTCCAGGTCCGACGGCGGCCCGCCGAGCCGGTTCGCGACGACGGTGTTGGCCACCGCGCCGAAGGCGGCGACCCCGACGGCGCTGCCGATCGAGCGCCCGAAGATCGTCGCGCTCGTGGCGACCCCGCGCTGGTTCCACGGCACCGACGACTGCGCCGCGACGACCGACGGGCTCGCGACGAAGCCGAAGCCCAGGCCCATGACGAAGCACGGCACCCCGAGGGCCAGCACCGAGCTGTCCCCGTCGACGAGCAGCAGCCCCGCGGCCCCGACGACGGCCACGACCGACCCGAGGAGCATCGTCCGGCGGAACCCGATGCGCAGGTACAGCCGCCCCGCGGTCGACGCCGCGATCGGCCACCCGACCGTCATCCCGGCCAGGGCGAACCCGGCGACGACCGCGCCGGTGCCCAGCACGGCCTGCGCGTAGAGCGGCACGTACGAGGTGAGCCCGAGAAGCAGGACGCCGACGACGAGCGAGGCCGCCATCGCCCCGGACACCGCCCGCTGCGAGAAGACCCACAGCGGCAGGACCGGCTCCGGTGCCCGGCGCTCGACGACGACGAAGGCGCCGAGGAGGACGACGGCGCCCGCGAGCAGGACCGCGGTGGGCACCGACAGCCAGGGCCACAGCACCCCGCCCTCGAGCAGGGCGACGAGCAGCGCCACCGTGCCGAGCAGCAGCAGTGCGGTGCCGACGACGTCGAACCGGGGCCGGCCGGCCCGGGTCCGCGGCGTCTCGGCGAAGCGGCGCCACATCATCCAGGCCGCCACCGCCCCGAGCGGCAGGTTGACGAAGAAGATCCACCGCCAGGAGAGGTACTCCGAGAACACCCCGCCGAGGGTCGGACCGACGAGCGAGGCCATCGCCCACACGGACGCGACGTAGCCCTGGACGGTGGCGCGCTCGGCGACGGAGTAGATGTCGCCGATGACCGTCATCCCGATGGGCTGGATGGCCCCGGCGCCGATGCCCTGGACCGCGCGGAACGCGACGAGGGCCCCCATCGACCACGCGAGCCCGCACAGCAGCGACCCCAGGACGAACAGCGCGATGCCGACGAGCAGCATCGGCTTCCGCCCGACGAGGTCGGCGAGCTTGCCGTACACCGGGATCGAGACCGCCTGGGCCAGCACGTAGACGGAGAACAGCCACGGGAACTGGGAGAGCCCGCCGAGGTCGCGCACGACGGCGGGGACGGCGGCGGCGAGGATCGTCGCGTCGATGGCGACCAGGCCGGTGCTGAGCATCACCGACAGCAGGACCGGGCCGCGCTCGCTGCGCAGCCCGACGCTGGAGCGGGGCACACGGGCGGCGGCGGGGGACGTCACCGCAGGGCCAACCCGGCCGTGCGGCGCGTCATTCCGGGGCTACCAGCTCGTCTCGGTGCACGAGCGGGTGCCGCGCGGCTCGACCTGCAGCGTCGCGTGGTCGATGGCGTAGCGCTCGCGCAGGACGCCGCCGGCGGCCGCGAGGACGTCGCCGGGGTCGGCGCCGTCGACGCACACGAGGTGCGCGGTGGCGACGTGCATGCCCGAGGTGAGGGTCCACAGGTGCAGGTCGTGGACGTCGACGACGTCGGGGACCTCACGCAGCGCCTGCTCGGCCTCCCCGGGGTGGATGCCGGGCGGGGCGTGCTGGGCCAGGACGGCGACGACCTCGCGGCCGAGCAGCACGGCCCGCACGGCGACGAAGACGGCGATGGCCAGGGCGACGCCGGTGTCCCAGGCCGCGTTCCCCGTCGTGGCCACGAGCACGCCGGCGACGATCACCCCGACCGAGCCGACGGCGTCGGCGACGACCTCGAGGTAGGCGCCCTTGACGTTGAGGCTCTCCTGGGCCCCGCCGCGCAGGAGGAGGAGCGAGACGAGGTTGACGGCCAGCCCGAGGCCGCCGACGACGAGCATCGCCGTGCTGGCGACCTGCGGCGCGGAGCCGATCCGCCCCAGCGCCTCGACCACGATGTAGACCGACACCCCGAGCATGAGCAGGACGGCGAGCCCGGAGGCGAAGACCTCGGCCCGGTAGGACCCGAACGTGCGGCGGCCGGTGGTGTCCGGGCGGGAGGCGATCCGGGTGGCGACGAGCGCCGCGCCGAGGGCGACGACGTCGGCGGCCATGTGCCCGGCGTCGCTGAGCAGGGCCAGCGAGCCGCTGACCAGGCCGGCGACGAGCTCGACGACGAAGAACCCGGCGACGAGGACGAAGGAGACCCGCAGGCGCCAGCGGTGCGCGGCCCCGGCGTGCCCGGCCGGAGCGGCGCCGTGCCCGTGCCCCGCGCCCATCGACCGCCTCCCGTCCCTCGCCGGTCCGGCCGCGTCCTCGTGCGGACCCGGCCCGCCCCGACGCTACTCGCCGCGTTACCGTGCCGCGATGAGCGCCCCGCCCCCCGGCCACCCGCCGAGCGACGTCGAGCGACGCGTCCTGGACGCCCTCGACGAGGCCGAGCTCGTCGACACCCTCACCGCCCTGGTCCGCGTGCCGAGCATCACCGGCAGCGCCGAGGAGGGGGAGGCCCAGCGACTGCTCGGCGGCTGGTACGAGGACGCCGGGCTCGAGGTGGACCTGTGGTCCGAGGACCTCGACGCCCTGCGCGCCGACCCCGGCTTCCCCGGCACCGAGGCCCCCCGCGACGAGGCCTGGGGGCTGGTCGGGACGACCCCGGGCGAGGGCGACCCGGCGCTCGTCCTCCAGGGGCACGTCGACGTCGTCCCGGTCGGGGACCTGTGGTCCTGGGCGCACGACCCGTTCGCGGCCACCGTCGAGGACGGCCGCCTGCACGGGCGCGGCGCCTGCGACATGAAGGCCGGGCTCGCGGTGAACCTCGCCGTCGCCCGTGCGATGCACCGGTCCGGCGTGCGCACCGAGCGGCCGCTGGCGCTGCACTCGGTCGTCGGGGAGGAGGACGGCGGCCTCGGCGCCTTCGCGACGCTGCGCCGGGGCCACCTCGGCGAGGCCGTCGTCATCACCGAGCCCACCGGCGGCCGGCTGCTCACGGCCAACGCGGGGGCGCTGACCTTCCGCATCGAGGTGCCCGGACGCGCCACCCACGGCAGCACCCGCCTCGAAGGGCAGTCCGCGGTCGAGTCCTTCGTCCTCGTCCACGAGGCGCTGCGGGCGCTGGAGACCGCGCGCAACGCCGACGCCGACCCCCTCTTCGAGGGCAACCCGCTGCCGTACGCCATCACCGTCGGCACCGTCCGGGCCGGCGACTGGGCCAGCAGCGTCCCCGACCTGCTCGTCGCCGAGGGGCGGCTCGGCGTCGCGCTCGGCGAGAGCACCCGCGCCGCCGCCGCCGACCTCGAGCGGGCCGTCGCCGAGGCCGCCGCCGGGGACCCGTGGCTGCGCGACCACCCGCCGCGGGTGTCGTGGCCGGGCGGGCGCTTCGCCTCCGGCCGGCTGCCCGCGGGCCACCCCTTCGCCGACGAGGTCGCGGACGCCGTCGAGGCCGTCGGCGCCGGGCGTCCGGGCGTCGGGGCCGCGCCGTACGGCTCGGACCTGCGCCTCTACGCGGGCGAGGGCGTCCCCACCCTCCAGTACGGCCCGGGCGACGTCCGGCTGGCGCACTCGACCCGCGAGTCGGTCGCCCTCGACGAGGTGGTCGGCGTCGCGCGCGCCCTCGCCGTCCTCGCCGCCCGCCGCCTCGGCGCCCACTGACCCGCCCGCCCCCGCGGGGGCGTCAGTCGGCCGAGATCTGGACCCGGGCGTCGCTCCGCCCGGTGTGCAGCTGCCAGAGCCGGTCGGCGAGCACGGCTGGGTCCTTCTCGGGGTCGCCCTCGACGATCTGCCCGCCGATGACGAGCTGGGCGACGTGGATGCCCTCGTCCGCGAGCTCGTCGTGCAGCAGGTCGATGTAGGCGCGCTGGCCGGCGAAGGCCACCGAGGTGCCGGTGACGGTGCGGCCGGGCGTCACGGCGGAGCCGCCGTTGACGAAGAGGATCGACGGGCTGGCGTCCTCCGGAAGGAAGCGCATGCCGGGCAGGACCTGCTGGACGGCGGCGACGGGGCCGTACACGGAGAACTCGACCGGGCCGACGAGGTCCTCCGGCCGGGTCTCGAGCACGGGGCGCATGAAGTCCTTCTGCGGCAGCGGGCTGTACTGGAGGACCTCGATCGGGCCCATGGTCTCGGTGACCTCCTCGAGGGTGGCGCGCAGGGACGCGGGGTCGCGGACGTCGGCGGTGAAGCCCTGCGCCCGGATCCCCTCGGCCTCCAGCTCCGAGGCCAGGGCGTCGACCCGGCCCCGGTTGCGCGCGACGAGCGCGACGGCGAAGCCCTCCGCGCCGAACCGACGGGCGACGGCCTTACCGAGCCCCTGACCTGCTCCGATGATCGCGAGTGTCGTCATGACCGGTGCAACGAGGCCGTCCGCCCTCGCATTTCCTCCACGGGGGATCCGGCGCACCGCGGCCCGTCCCCGGGCCTGCGTCGCGGCGCCGCGAGGCGGCCGCCGGCGGGCTGGAAGGATGGACGCCATGAACGACGCCGAGGTCACCATCGACGGACTGCCCGCGCGCTACCTCACCTCCCGCCCGGTGGCGGAGGACGCCCCGGAGGTGGCCGGCCTCCTCGCCGAGCACCAGCGCGCGGCCAAGGGGTCCTCGGGCGTCGACCCGGACGCGGTGCTGGCCCAGCTCGTCGGCGTCGGCTCGTGGACGCGGCGCCAGATCCTCGTGCGCGACCCCGAGGAGCGGCTGCTCGCCTGGCTGTCGGTGCACGACCGGGCCGCCGGCCGCACGCTCGTCGACGTCACCGTCGGCCCCGGCCTGCCCGACGACGAGGCCGCCGACCTCGCCGGGCACCTGTTCGCCTGCGCCGAGCGGCACGCGCTCGACATCGCCGCCATGCGCGGGCTGCGCACGACGCTGCTGGACTCCGGCGCCTACGCCGACGACGCCCGGCAGCAGGGCTGGCTCGACCGGGCGGGCTACCGGCGCACCCGCACCTGGCTGCAGATGACCCGGCCGGTGCGGCCCGAGGAGGTCGGCGGCCTCCCCGCCCCGCGCGAGGGAGTCGTCGTCCGGCAGCCCGAGCGCCACGACGACGGGCTCCCCGTCGCCCAGGACCTCCAGGCCATCCACCGGGTGCTCGAGGAGTCCTTCCAGGACCACTTCAGCTCCTACCGCGAGAGCTTCCCGGAGTTCGTCATGCGCCAGCGCGAGGAGCCCGGCCACCGCTGGGACCACTGGTGGCTCGCGACGGTCGAGACCGACGACGGCCCGCAGCCAGCGGGCGCGGTCGTGTCGACCGTCGTGCCGGCCGACGACAGCGGGGCGGAGGGCAGCTACGTCGACTACATCGGCGTGCACCGCCGGGCCCGCGGGCGCGGCGTGGCCAAGGCGCTGCTGCACGCGGTCATCGCGGACGCCGCGCAGCGCGGTCGCAACCGGGTCGGGCTCGAGGTCGACGCCGACAGCCCCACCGGCGCCGACGGGCTCTACACCTCGCTGGGGTGGGTCACCGACTACGAGACCCAGTCCTGGCACCGCGACCTCGACCTCTGAGGAGTCCCGGCCGGCGCCGCCGCGGCGCGAGCGCTACTTGGCGATGTCGACGACGAGACGCGTCGGGTCGCTGAGGGTCGTGACCCGGAACGGCCGCCGCTCCCCGCGCAGGCCGATGAACCCGTCGCCCCGGCCCTCGAAGCCGCCCCAGATGGCCGGGGCGTAGGTGACGACCGTGCCCTCGAGGCTGCGGGGCGACGGGTCGCGCGGCGGCGCGTCGTCCCCGCCGGGCGTCTCGACCGTCGTCAGGCCCACCGAGAGGTAGGAGTCGCCGGGCACGTCGACGGGGTCGCCGCTCACGTCGTCCTTGGGCTCGTCGACGTAGCGGACCCGGTAGGTGGGCGTGCCGGTGCCGGTGAACTCGTAGACGACGCGGTCGTAGCCCGCGTGCCGCCCGACCCGGGAGGCCACGCCGATGCCGACGCTGGGTCCGAGCCGCGGCCAGGCCGGCGAGCGCTGCTCCTGGAGGCCGAACCCGTCCTCGGCCGGCGCGGAGTCGGTGGTCGAGGGGGTGACCGAGCCGCTCGGCGACGGGGACGCCGACGTCGTGGCCGGCGCCGGCTCCGAGGGTGAGGGCGAGGTCTCGGGGGCGGAGGTCGTGGGGGCTGCCGAGCCGGGGGCCGACGTGGGGGAGGCGGCGGAGGTGCCGGCCGAGGGCTGCTCGTCGCCGGAGGAGCAGGCCCCGGCGGCCAGGGCCACCGCGACGGCCACGACCACCGCCGGGCGGCCGGGCACGGCGCGTCGTCGCGGGGTGGCGCGGGGGGACGTCGGGGCGTCGGGCATCGGGGCTCCTCTCACGCGGGCCATGGTCCCGCAGGCGAGGTGCGCGGCGCGAGGGGCTCGCCGGGCGCCGCGCCGGGGATCGGCCGAGCCCGCGCGCCGGGTCGCGGCGAGCGGCCATACTCCCGGGATGGACCTCAGCCTGCGCCGGCTCGTCATCCCGGCGAACCAGCGCCGCAGCCTCGAGGAGCTGAGCGCCGACCTCGACCTGCGCTCGGGCGACCGGCGTGCGGCGTACACCGCGTTCTGGACGATGCTCACGCTCTCCGCCGTCATCGCCACCGCCGGCGTCCTGTCGGACTCCACCGCCACCGTCATCGGCGCCATGATCATCGCGCCGCTGTCGACGCCCATCATGGGGATGGCGCTCGGCATCGTCCTGCGCCGCCGGCTCAAGGCCGGGCGGTTCGTCATCGGCGGCATCGTCCTCGTCGTCGCCACCGGGTGGCTGTTCGCGGCCCTCGCGCCGGGCACCGTCGACCTCACGACGAACAGCCAGGTGACGGGCCGGACCTCGCCGGGGGTGCTCGACCTCGTCGCCGCCGTCGCCACGGGGTTCGCCGGGGCGCTGGGCCTGGCCCGCCGCGACGTCGCCGCGGTCCTGCCCGGCGTCGCCATCGCCATCTCGCTCGTGCCGCCGCTGGCCGTCGTCGGCGTCTGCCTCGGCGAGGGCGACCGGGGGGCCGCGTTCGGGGCGGCGCTGTTGTTCACGAGCAACGTCGTCGCCCTCGTCCTCGCCGGCACCGTGCTCTTCGCCGTGCTCGGCTACGCCGAGGTCCGCGAGGGGGAGCGGACGGGGGTGCGGGCCCGCAGCTACGTCGGGCTCGCCGCGCTGCTGCTCGTCGTGCTCGTGCCCCTGGGGGTCAACACCGCGCTCGTCTTCTACCTCGCCGACCTCGGGGACCGGGTGGACCAGGGGGCGCGGCGGTGGGTGTCGACCATCCCCGGGGCGGAGGTGACGAGCGTCGACACCGAGACCGCCGGCTTCACCGTCAACGTCCGCAGCCCGCTGGACCCGCCGCCGACGTCCGAGCTGCTCGCCGACCTGCGGGACGCCGGCGTGCCCGCGTTCTTCGACGTCACCGTCGAGCTCACGACCGGCCGCCGGACCGAGGCCGGTCCGATCCCCGCGGACCCGGCCCCGTGACCGGCGCGAGCCCGGTCCGCCACGTCGTCCTCGACGTCGGCCGGGTCCTGCTGCACTGGGACCCCGACCTCGCCTACCGCGACCTCGTCCCCGACGACGCCGAGCGGGCGTGGTTCCTCGCCGAGGTCTGCGGGCCCGCCTGGAACACCGAGCAGGACCGCGGCCGGTCCTGGGCCGAGGGCGAGGCCGAGGCGATCGCCCGCTTCCCCGACCAGGAGGTGCGAATCCGCGCCTACCGGCCCGCGTGGGCGCGGATGGTGCCGCATCCCCTGGAGGCCGGCGTGGCCGTCTACGAGGCGCTGCTCGAGCTCGGCACCGACGTCACGCTGCTCACGAACTTCGCCGCCGACACCTGGGCCGAGGCCTGCCGGCGGTTCCCTGTCCTGCGGCGGGCCCGTGGCGTCACCGTGTCCGGCGAGGTGGGTCTGGTCAAGCCCGACCCCGGCATCTACCGGCACCACGCGGCCTCGTTCGACCTCGACCCCGCCGCCACCCTCTTCGTCGACGACTCGCCGGCCAACGTGGAGGGCGCCCGGGCCGCCGGCTGGTCGGCACTCCTCTACGCCGACGCCCCGACCCTGCGCGCCGACCTGCGGGGGCACGGCCTGGACCTGGAGCCCGGGCCCGCCACGTCCGGTCCGACGTAGCCTGGGCGGCATGGCAGGACGGGTGGCGCTGGCCCTGGGGTCCGGGGGCGCCCGCGGCTACGCCCACATCGGCGTCCTCCAGGTGCTGGAGGAGCGCGGGCTCGAGGTCGTCGCCGTCGCCGGCACGTCGATGGGCGCGCTCGTCGGCGGGCTGGCCGCGGCCGGGCGGCTCGACGCGTACACCGACTGGGTCACCGGGCTCACCCAGCGCGACGTGTGGCGGCTGCTGGACATGAACCTCGGCGGCGGCGGGGCCATCCGGGCCGAGCGCATCTTCACCCGCGTCAACGACATCCTCGGCGGCGCCCTCATCGAGGACCTGGCCGTCCCCTTCACCGCCGTCGCCACCGACCTCAACCACCGGCGCGAGGTGTGGTTCCAGCGCGGGCCGGTCGCGACGGCGATCCGGGCCTCCGTGGCCATCCCGAGCCTCGTGACGCCGATCGTCGTCGACGGCCGTCTGCTCGTCGACGGCGGCCTGATGAACCCGGTGCCCATCGAGCCGACGGCCGCGGTGATGTCCGACCTCACCGTGGCGGTCAGCCTCCAGGCCGGGCACAGCACGGGGATGGCGGTGGCGCCGGTGCGCACCCCGGGGCCGCTCGCCGGCTCGGTGCGCTCGCTGACCCACCGGATGAGCGCGCTCATCGCCGGCTCGCACGACGCGGCCACGGCGCCGGGCGCGGTCGACGCCGTCGCCGAGGTCGAGGCGGTGACGGACGGCGGGCCGCCCGCCGTGGGACCCGCCGGCCCCGGCTACACCCCCGCCCCCCGCGACCTGGCGTCCGCGGAGATCTTCAACCGCTCCTTCGACACCATGGCCGCGCTCATCACCCGCTACCGGATGGCGAGCAACCCCCCGGACGTCCTCGTCTCGGTGCCCTCGGACGCCTGCCGGACCATGGACTTCCACCGCGCCGGCGAGATGATCGCCCTCGGCCGCGAGCTGACCGCCCGCGCGCTGGACGACGCGGGGTACTGACCCGTCGGCGGTGGCCGTGGCAGCATCGGGGGCCATGCCCGAGATCCACACGGGGGGCGCCGACGCCGCCCTCGACCAGCGCCTCGGCGACGAGCTCGACGCCCACAACGCCGCCGCGACGCCCGGTATCGGCCGCGCGCTGCTCGAGGCCTTCGAGGCCGAGGCGCGGGCCCGCGGCTGCACCCACGTCTTCGCGACGTCCTTCACGTTCCAGGCGCCGGACTTCTACCGCCGCCTCGCTTACGTCGAGACCTTCCGCTGGGACGCCCTGCCGACCCCCGGCCGCGACGACGTGCACCTGCGCAAGGACCTCGCCGCCGCCGGCGACACGCGGTGACCGAGCCGACCCGGTGGGTGCGCCCTCGCGCACGTCGAGGCCCGCAGCACCGGGGCGCCGCTGGACCGGTCGCTGCGGGTGACCCTGAACTTCCACCCCGACCGGGTCGCCGGCGCCGGCCTGACCATCGACGCCCTGGCCCGGGACGGGGTCTACCGCTCGCAGTTCGAGACCGGGACGAGCGCCGGCGGCCTCACGGCCCACCCCGGCGGTGACCGCGCTCGGCCACGCCGTCGCACGGGACGGGGTGTTGGACGCCCGCGTCGTCGGGGACGCCGCCCGCACCGGCACCCACCACCCCCAGCTGGTCAAGCAGATCTGGCACCTCACCGCCCGCTACGGCGGCCCCCTCCGGGCGTAGCGTCGAACGGGTGAGCATCCGACTCGGTTACCAGATCCCCAGCTTCAGCTACCCCGGCGGCGACCCCATCCGCATCGCCCCCACCGTGGTCCAGCAGGCCCGCGAGGCCGACGCGGCGGGCTTCGACGCCGTCTTCGTGATGGACCACTTCTACCAGCTGCCCGGGCTCGGCGACCCGAGCGAGCCCATGCTCGAGGCGTACACGCTGCTCGGCGCGCTCGCGACGGCGACCGAGAACGTCCAGCTTTCGACCCTCGTCACCGGCAACACCTACCGGAACCCGACGCTCCTGGCCAAGGCCGTCACCACCCTCGACGTGATGAGCGGGGGCCGCGCGGTCCTCGGGCTCGGCGCGGGCTGGTTCGAGCTGGAGCACCAGCAGCTGGGGTTCGAGTTCGGCACCTTCACCGACCGGTTCGACCGGCTGGAGGAGGCGCTGGCCATCCTCGAGCCGATGCTGCGCGGCGAGCGCCCGACCGTCTCGGGCGACTGGTACCGCACCGAGTCGGCGATGAACGAGCCGCGGGTGCGCGACGACCTGCCGATCCTCATCGGCGGCAGCGGCGAGCGCAAGACCTTCAAGTACGCCGCCCGGCACGCCGCGCACCTCAACCTCATCTGCGACACCGCGGAGATCCCGCGCAAGCTCGACGCGCTCGCGCAGCGCTGCGAGGAGGCCGGCCGCGACCGCGCGACGCTCGAGACCAGCTACCTCGGGTTCGTGATGATGGCCGAGCGCGCCGACGACGCCGAGCGGCTCCTGCACGACCACCTCGCCGCCCGCGGCACGGACCTGGACTCCCTCGACGACGAGCAGCGCCGCCGCGTCACCGACCGGATGTTCGTCGGGACGCCCGACGAGGTCGCCGGGCTGGTCAAGGAGCGCGTCCTGGATCAGGGTGTCGACGGCATCGTGTTCAACATGGTGGCCAACGGGCACGAGCCCGGCGTCGTCGAGATGGCCGGCAAGGCCCTCGGCCCGCTCGTCGGCAAGGGCTGACCACGCCGGGGGCCCTCGCCGCGCCCGCGGTGTCCGTCTTGCCAGGTCACGGGGCCGGGCGCAGAATGACGAGCATCCACCCTCGTCGACGCGGGAGGTCCGAACATGACCACGGCGCACCCGGACCAGCACGCCTCCACGGAGCATCGGGACCCGGGACCGACGGGGCTCGCCACGGACCTCGCGGACACGGTGACGACCGTCCTCGGCTCGATCGACGGGCAGCGGATCACCCACCACAAGGGGGTCGTGCTCGCCGGGACGTTCACGGCGACACCACGCGCCCGCGAGTTGTCGCGGGCGGCGCACCTGCAGGGTGACCCGGTGCGGGTGACCGTGCGGTTCTCCAACGGCTTCCCGAGCACCGAGGAGCGCGACGACACCGTCGGCGACCCGCGCGGCATGGCCGTGAAGTTCTACCTGGACGACGGCTCGACGACGGACCTGGTCTGCCAGGACTGGCCGGTGTTCCCGGCCCCGACACCCGAGGCGTTCCGCGACCTGCTGCGCGCCCAGCACGAGGGCCCGGATGCCGCCGAGCGCTTCCTCGCCGAGAATCCGAAGTGCGCCGCGGCCGGCGAGGTCGTCGGCGCCGTCGGGATGCCGCCGCGCAGCTGGGCCACCGTCGTCTTCAACTCCATCAACGCCTTCCGGCTCGTCAACGCCGACGGCGAGGGCCGCTTCGTCCGCTGGCGCCTGGACCCCGAGGCCGGCTCGCACCCGCTGGGCGAGGACGAGCTCGCGGGCGTCGCCAAGGACTACCTGTTCGACGGCGTGGCCGGCGCGCTGCCCATCCGCTACCGGCTGCTCGCCCAGCTGGCCGAGGACGGCGACGACACCACCGACCCGAGCACCGCCTGGCCGGCCGAGCGCGAGTGGGCGGACCTCGGCGTCGTCGAGGTCACCGGCCCGGACGACACCCGCGAAACCGGCGACGACGTCCTGGTCCACGACCCGATGCGCCTCGTCGACGGCATCGAGCCCTCCGACGACCCGATCCTGCGCATCCGTCCATATGTCTACGCCGAGTCGGTCCGCCGCCGCAGCGGCGCCGAACCCCCGCCGCACCTGACCTGAACAATCCCGCCGTCCATGTCCCGGGATCCCCGGCGTCAATACACACTGTATGGGTATCAGGGTATCCTCGAGACATGGGTTCGCTGCTCCAGATCCGTGACGTCCCCGAGGACGCGCGCCGCTCGCTCAAGGCCCGTGCGGCCGGGGAGGGGAGGTCGCTCAACGCCTACCTGCTCGACGTCATCGCCCGTGAAGTCTCCACCCCGACCGTCGCCGAGGTCCTGGAGCGGGCGCGCAGCCGCTCAGAGCGAGCCGAAGTGTCCGCCCTCGACGTCGTGCGGGACGCGCGGGCGGAGCGCGAGGTCCGCGGGGGGCGCCCCCGCACGTGATCGTCGTCGACTGTGCTGCGGTCGTCGACGCGCTGGCCGCGGTCGACGGTGGAGAGGCATTGGAAGAGGAGCTGGCCCGCAACCGGCTGCACGCCCCATCGCTCTTGGACTACGAGGTCGGCTCGGCCGTGCGGGGTCTCGTCCTCGGCGGGCACCTCGGCGTGAACCGCGCGCGCGACCTCCTGGCCGACTACGACGCCCTGCCGGTACGGCGCTGGCCGGACGCCGCCGCGCTCCGGGACCGTGCCTTCGACCTGCGGGCGAACGTCAGCGCCTACGACGCGGCCTACGTCGTCCTGGCCGAGGCGCTGGGCTGCCCGTTGCTCACCAGAGATGCGCGGCTGGCCCGTGCGGTCGCCGGCCTCGTCGAGGTCCGGCTGCGCTGACGGAGGTGGTGTCGGTGGTCGGTCGCAGGATGGTGCCGTGCCCGAGGGCGACAGCGTGTACCGGCTCGCGCGCCGGCTGGACCGGCAGCTCACCGGGCACGTCGTCGTGCGCTCGCAGCTGCGCCACCCACGGCTCGCCACGGCCGACCTCGCGGGCCGGGAGGTGCTCGACCACGAGACCCACGGCAAGCACCTCCTCACCCGGTTCGGCCCTCTCGGGGACGAGGACGGCTCCGACGCCGGGCTCACCCTCCACAGCCACCTGCGGATGGACGGCGAGTGGTCCGTCACCCGGCCCGGCCGCCGCCTCCCCGGCCGGATCATGCACGAGGTCCGGCTCGTCCTCGGCCTCGACGACGACCGGACGGTGTGGGGGCTGCGCCTGCACGACCTCGACCTCGTCCGCACCC
>NZ_SAYU02000058.1 GCF_004025965.2 Phycicoccus flavus
TCGAGGACACCATGGCCATCTCCTCCTTCGACCTGTTCTCGGTCGGCATCGGCCCGTCCTCCTCGCACACCGTCGGCCCGATGCGGGCGGCGTTCACCTTCGTCGAGGGCCTGAGGTCCGACGGACTCCTCCCCCGCGTCGGGCGGGTCCGCGGCGAGCTGTTCGGCTCGCTCGGGGCCACCGGACACGGGCACGGCTCACTCAAGGCCGTGCTGCTGGGGCTGGAGGGCGAGGCCCCGGAGACCACCGACCCCCGCGCGGCCGAGGGGCGCGTCGACGAGGTCCGCGCGTCCGGGCTGCTGCGGCTCGGCGGGGAGCGCGACGTCGCGTGCGACCCCGACGCCGACATCCTCCTGCACCGCCGGGCGACCCTGCCGTTCCACTCCAACGGGATGCGCTTCACCGCCTTCGCCTCCGCCGAGCCGGCCGAGGACGAGGAGCCGCTGCGGACCCGCGAGTACTACTCGGTCGGCGGCGGGTTCGTCCTCGACGAGGACGAGGTGGGGCAGAACGAGATCGTCCCCGACTCCACGCCGGTGCGCTACCCGTTCACCACCGGCGACCAGCTCCTCGAGCGCTGCCGCGAGTCGGGGCTGCCGGTCAGCGGCGTGATGATGGCGAACGAGACGTCCTGGCGCACCGAGGCCGAGGTCCGCGCCGGCCTGCTGGACCTGTGGCACGTCATGCAGGAGTGCGTCGACAACGGCTGCCGCACCGAGGGCGTCCTGCCCGGCGGGCTCAAGGTGCAGCGCCGCGCGCCGCGCCTGGCCATCCAGCTGCGCCGGGAGCACGCCGGCGACCCGCTGGCCGCGATGGACTGGGTGACGCTGTACGCGCTCGCCGTCAACGAGGAGAACGCGTCGGGCGGGCGCATCGTCACGGCGCCGACGAACGGCGCGGCCGGCATCATCCCGGCCGTCCTGCACTACTACACCCGCTTCGTGCCCGGTGCCGACGACGACGGCGTCGTCGACTTCTTCCTCACCGCGGCGGCCATCGGCTCGCTGTACAAGGAGAACGCCTCGATCTCCGGCGCCGAGGTCGGCTGCCAGGGCGAGGTGGGGTCGGCGTGCTCGATGGCCGCCGGGGCGCTGGCCGAGGTGCTCGGCGGCACGCCCAAGCAGGTCGAGAACGCCGCCGAGATCGGCATCGAGCACAACCTCGGCCTCACCTGCGACCCCGTCGGTGGGCTCGTCCAGATCCCGTGCATCGAGCGCAACGCCGTCGCCTCCGTCAAGGCCATCACCGCGGCCCGGATCGCGCTGCGCGGCGACGGCTCGAACGTCGTCTCGCTGGACAAGGCGATCAAGACGATGCGCGACACCGGCCGCGACATGAAGGTCAAGTACAAGGAGACCGCCCGCGGCGGCCTCGCCGTCAACGTCATCGAGTGCTGAGGACTCCCCCGGCCGTCTGACCGCCCCCCCCCCCCCCCCCCCCGCCCCCCCCCCCCCCCCCCCCCCCCCGACGCCCTCGTCCCGACTTTCCCGCCCCATCCGGCTTGTCAGGGGTTCGCAAGGCTGGTCCGGCACTGCGAACCCCGGGTTTCCCGGATGGGGCGGGAAAGTCGAGGTAGGGGCGAGGGCCAGGTGTCGTCCGTCGCGTCGAGGCGGCGGCGGTGCGGGGAACCGGGGTCAGGACCCCGCTCCGCCGCACCGCTGGGCGGACTGCGCACCGCGGCGGGGGTCAGGAGGTCAGGGCGTCGAGGCGGCGACGGGCCTTGTCGGCCGCCTCGACCGCCGACCGCTCGGCCCGGGTGGCCGCGAGCTGCGCCCGGCGGGCGTCACGCTCGTCCTCGCCCGCGGCCTCGACCTGCTGCTCAAGCTCCGCGACGCGGCGGCGGGCCGCCACCAGCTCGGCGGCCAGCTCGGTCCGCCGGCGACCGGTCTCGGCGGAGCGCCGGCGGGCGCCGTCCGCCTCCTCCCCCGCCCGACGAGCCGCCTCCTGCGCCTCCTCGAGCGCCTCCTGCGCCGCCGCGACCCGCTCCGGGTCCGGCCCCGTCGGGGCGGTCCGGCCCGGTGGGCGGCGGGCCGTCGCGGACCCGCCACCGAGGGCGAGGACCCGGGAGAGGTCGACGGGGTCGAGGCCGGTCGAGCTGAAGGTGTCCACGAGCAGGCCGGTGAGCAGCCCGGCCCCCGCGTCGGCGTCGACCATCGCCGAGCGCAGCGTCTCCTCGACGGCGGCGGTGACCGACGCCGACACCCGGCGACCCTCGTCGGCGGCGAGGGCAGCGGCCTGCTGCGCCAGCGCCCGGGTCAGCCGGCGTCGCTCGTCGTCGAGGGTCCGCAGCTCCTTCGGCCCGAGCGTGCCCTGAGCCGCCCGCAGCCGCTCCCCGAGGTCGACGACCTGCTCGACGTCCTCACGCCGCTCCCGGACGAGGAGGTTGAGCAACGCCGCCCCCACCGTCGGTTTCCGCAGCGCCTGCACCGCCGACGCGAGGTCCCGGTCGCCGGCGGCCCGCGCCTCCTTGGCGCGGGCGTTCCGGGCGGCGGTGAAGTCCTCCGGGGCCAGGGCGTAGAGCCCGTCCGCGACCTCCTCGATTCCCATCGCCCGATCCTGTCACCCCGCGACCCCCGCCGGTGCTGCCCAGCGGGCGGGCGGGCGGACGTGGCCGGCGGCCAGGACCAGCGCGACGGCCGCGCCGGTCAGCCACAGCACGTGCGCGCCCGCCCCGAGCAGGGCCGTGCCGAGCACCGGCGCGACGACGGTGGCGACGCCCCAGGACAGCCCCTGCACCGTCATCACCGCCGCCTCGGACCCGGCCGGGGCGAGGCGCGAGGCGACCGCCTGCTGGGTGCCGACGACGAGGGTGCCCGCCGCCCCCTCGAGCACCGCACCGACGACGAGGGCGGCGAGCCCGCCGAGGGCCCACACGAGCAGCGCCACGCCGAGCAGCGCGTACCCCGAGGCGAGGACGAGGTGCGCGGGCAGTCGCGGCTCGACCCGGGCCAGCATCCGCTGCGTGGCGAGGGACACCGCCGCCGCGGCCGCGAGGAGCCAGGCGGTCGTCGACGGCGGCCGCCCGTCCTGCTCGACGACGAGCGGCAGCACGAGGACGACGACCATGACGACCGTCGTCGGCACGCAGCAGAGCGCCGTCCAGGCCAGGAGCCGGCGGTGCAGCGCGGCCCGCCAGGCCCGCCGGACCCGGACCGCCGGCAGGGCGGGCAGCAGCACGGCGACGAGGCCCGCGGCGGCCAGGCTCGTCGCGGCGTCGACCGCGAACAGCGCGCCGACGCCCCACCGGGTGACCAGCGCCGCGACGACGCCCGCGAGGACCCCCGCCACCGAGATGCACGCCCACAGCAGCGAGAGGCGTGAGGCCCGGCGGGCGGGGTCGACGCCGGTGACGACGGCCGTCTGGGTGGCCGGCTCGACCACCTCGTAGGCCAGCCCGAGGAGCACCACCCCCGCGGCGACGACGCGCAGGGACGACCCGGCCGCGATGACGGCCTGGGCGACAGCGCACGCCACGAGCCCGCCGACCAGCGCCGCCCGCGGACCCCACCGGGTGGTGACGACCCCGCCGAGGACGCGCGAGGGGATCGTCGCGAGCCCGAAGACGGCGAGGACGGTGCCGGTGGTCCCCAGGGGGACGCCGAGGTCGCGGGTCAGCCGCACCCCGAGGAAGGCCATCCCGGCGCCGCCGAGACGGTTGACGACACGCGCGGCGACGAGCACCGGGATGACCGACATGACTGACGTAGACTGATTGACCAGTGACACGCTCCCGACGTTAGGTGCCTGGCGACATGCGGTTCAACAGTCACGTCGACGCCGTCATCGACAGCACGGTCCGGCTCGTCAACGCCGTGACCCCGGGCGAGGACGGCGGCCACCCCCACGAGGCCCCCCGCGGCGACGCGCTGCGCGAGGCCGTCGTCGGCGCGGTGCGCTACCCCGGCTACGAGCCGCGGCCCGGTCGCGCACAGGTGCAGAACGTCTGCGCGGAGGTGACCGAGGCCCGCCGCGTCGTCGAGGCCCTCGACGCCGGCGCCGACGCCGAGGCCGCCGCCCTCGTCAACGCCATGCTGCGGCGCACGCAGGCCCACCCCGAGCTCATCCCGGACGGCGAGGGCGGCTGGGCCATCCACTTCCACGGCCCGGACACGAGCTTCGACCGGGGTTGGGCGGCCGGGATGGCGGCCGGCCTGGCCATGGCCGTGGGGGGCGACCTCGGGTCCCGGCTCGGGGTGTGCGCGGCCGAGCGCTGCGACCGGGTGTGGGTCGACCGCTCCCGCAACACCCACCGCCGTTTCTGCTCGCTGCGCTGCCAGAACCGGACCAAGGCCGCCGCCCACCGCCGCCGCACCCAGGCCCCCTGACCGGCGGGGACGCCCCGCCGCTTGACGCCGGTCCGCGGGGGTCGCGAGTCTGGGCACTCCGCGCGACCCCCTCGACGGGAAGGACCCCGTATGCCCGACCTCTTCATCGACGGCACGTGGGTGCCGGCCGCCTCCGGCGGCCGCGCGCACCATCACGTGCCCCGCCGACGGCTCGCACGTCGGCGACGTCGACGAGGCCGACGAGACCGACACCCTGGCGGCCCTCGCCGCCGCCCGGGCCGCGGCCGACGACGGGCGCTGGCGCGACGTGCCGCCGATCGAGCGTGCCGCCGCCCTGGGGCGGGTCGCCGACGTCCTGGAGCGGGACACGGAGGAGATCGCGCGGGCCGAGGCCCTCGACACCGGCAAGCGGTACGCCGAGGCCCTCCTGGACGTCGACGACGTCCTCTCGGTGTTCCGCTACTACGCCGGCCGCGGCGAGGAGGTCGAGCGACCCCGCGAGGTCGATCCCGGCGTCGAGGGGGTCCACTCCGTCGTGCACCGCGAGCCCATCGGCGTCTGCTCGCTCGTCACCCCCTGGAACTACCCCCTCCTCCAGGCCAGCTGGAAGGTCGCGCCGTGCCTGCTGGCCGGGAACACCTTCGTCCTCAAGCCGAGCGAGATCACCCCGCACAGCACGATGCTCATGGTCCGGGCGGTGCAGGAGGCCGGGGTCCCGGCGGGGGTCGCCAACCTCGTGCTCGGCACCGGGCCGGGCTGCGCGGGCCCGCTGAGCACCGACCCCCGCGTCGACCTCGTGTCCTTCACCGGCAGCCTCGCCGTCGGCAAGCACCTCATGCGCGAGGCCGCCGGGACCGTGAAGCGCGTCGCCCTCGAGCTCGGCGGCAAGAACCCGAACATCGTCTTCGCCGACGCCGACCGCGAGGCCGCGATCGACAACGCGATGACCGCGGTGTTCCTCCACTCCGGCCAGGTCTGCTCGGCCGGGGCCCGGCTGCTCGTCGAGGAGTCGGTCAAGGACGAGGTGGTCGACGCCGTCGTCGAGCGGGCGCGCGGCATCCGGATGGGCCCGCCCTTCGACGAGGACGCGCAGACCGGGTCCTTGACCAGCGCCCAGCACCTGGCCAAGGTCGAGGACTACGTCGCGACGGGGCTGGCCGAGGGCGCGACGCTGCGCTGCGGCGGCGGCCGCCCCGACGACCCCGCCCTCGCGGACGGCTACTACTACCTGCCCACCGTGCTCGACGACTGCCGGCTGGACATGCACGTCGTCCAGGAGGAGTCCTTCGGGCCGGTCCTCACGGTCGAGACCTTCCGCACCGAGGAGGAGGCCGTGGCCCTGGCCAACGGGACCGTCTACGGCCTGGCCGGCGCGGTGTGGACGAGCGACCGCGACAAGGCCCGCCGCGTCGCCCGGGCCCTGCGGCTCGGCACGGTGTGGGTCAACGACTACCACCCCTACGTCGCCCCCGCGGAGTGGGGCGGGCACAAGCAGTCCGGCATCGGCCGCGAGCTCGGAGAACTCGGCCTCGAGGAGTACCAGGAGACCAAGCACGTGTGGGAGAACACCACGCCGGCGCCCACGGGGTGGTTCGGATGAGCACGACCGAGCGCCTGTCGACCACCGCCCGCACCGCCTGGAGCCGCGGCCGCGACACCGCCGAGCGCCTGCGCGACCGCACGACCCTGGCCGAGGTCCCCGACACCGTCGACGTCGTCGTCGTCGGCGGGGGCAGCGCCGGCTGCGTCCTGGCCAACCGCCTCTCGGAGGACCCCGGGACCTCGGTCCTCGTCCTCGAGGCCGGCCGCAGCGACGTCAAGGTCGACCCGTTCATCCACATGCCGGCCGCGCTGCCCTTCCCCATCGGCAGCCGGTTCTACGACTGGAAGTACGAGTCCGAGCCCGAGCCGGAGATGAAGGGCCGCCGGGTCTACCACGCCCGGGGCAAGGTCCTCGGCGGCTCCAGCTCGATCAACGGGATGATCTTCCAGCGCGGCAACCCCCGCGACTACGAGCGCTGGGGCGCCGACCCGGGCATGGAGACGTGGGACTACGCCCACTGCCTGCCCTACTTCAAGAAGATGGAGACCTGCCTGGCCGGCGCCGACACCTGGCGCGGCGGCGACGGCCCGCTCGTCCTCGAGCGCGGCCCGGCGACCAACCCCCTCTTCACCGCCTTCTTCGAGGCCGCCGAGCAGGCCGGCTACCCGCGCACGAGCGACGTCAACGGCTACCGGCAGGAGGGGTTCGGCCCGTTCGACCGCAACGTCCACCGCGGCCGCCGCCTGTCGGCCGCGCGTGCCTACCTGCACCCGGTGCTGCACCGGCCGAACCTGCACGTGCGGACCCTCGCCCTGACGACGAAGGTGCTCTTCGAGGGGACCCGGGCCGTCGGCGTCGAGTACACCGTCATGGGTCGCCGGCACGTCGTGCGCGCCGGGGAGGTCGTCCTGGCCGGCGGCGCGATCAACACTCCGCAGCTGCTCCAGCTGTCCGGCGTCGGCGACCCCGAGCTGCTGCGGCCGTTCGGCATCGACGTCGTCAGCGGGCTGCGGGGCGTCGGCGAGCACCTCCAGGACCACCTCGAGGTCTACATCCAGCACGCGTGCACCCAGCCGGTGTCCATCGCCCCCGGCCTGGCCTGGAAGAACCGCCCGAAGCTCGCGGCGGAGTGGCTGTTCCTGCGGCAGGGCTACGGCGCGACGAACCACTTCGAGGGCGGCGGGTTCGCCCGGAGCAACGACGACGTCGACTACCCGAACCTCATGTTCCACTTCCTCCCCATCGCCATACGCTACGACGGCTCCAGCCCGGTGGAGGGGCACGGCTACCAGGTGCACATCGGGCCGATGTACTCCGACGCCCGGGGCTGGCTCGCCATCCGCAGCACGGACCCGCGGATGAAGCCGGCCATGCAGTTCAACTACCTCTCCACCGACCAGGACCGGCGCGAGTGGGTGGAGGCCGTCCGGGTGGCGCGCGACATCCTCGACCAGGACGCGCTCGCGCCCTACGACGGCGGGGAGATCTCCCCCGGGCCGCAGGTCGAGACCGACGAGGAGATCCTCGACTGGGTCCGGGCCGACGCCGAGACCGCGCTGCACCCCAGCTGCACCGCCCGGATGGGCACCGACGACCTGTCGGTCCTCGACCCGACGTCGATGCGCGTGCACGGCACCGAGGGCCTGCGGGTCGTCGACGCCAGCGCCATGCCCTACGTGACGAACGGCAACATCTACGCGCCGGTCGTCATGCTCGCCGAGAAGGCCGCCGACCTCATCGCCGGCAACACCCCCCTCCCCCCGTCGCAGGCCCCCTGGTACGACCACCGCGCCGGCAGCCCGCTGGACCCGCCGGCCGGCACCTGACCCGCCGGCCACCGCCCGCCCCCCATCGCCCGCACCCCACCGGCCGGACCCACCCCGGCGCCCCGACCTCCCGCCCCACACCGCACCGCCCCACCCCCGCGAGGAGACACGATGGCCACGACCGACGCCCCGCCCGGCGAGACGACCCCCGACGACCCCGGCTCCCCACCCCCGGGCGGGTCCGCTCCCCCGCCGGTCGGCCCGGCCTCGCTCGGCGGCCCACCGGTGCGGATGCCGGTCTTCGTCGCCTCGCTCGTCGGGGTGCTCCTCGTCGCGGTGTGGGCGCTGGTCAGCCCCGGCTCGGCCGAGACCGGCTTCGGCAACGTCACGACCTGGGTCACCCAGTGGTTCGGCTGGTTCTACGTGCTGCTCGCCACCGCCGTGCTCGCGTTCGTCGTCTACCTCGGCCTCTCGCGGTACGGCCACGTGCGTCTCGGCCCGGACCACTCGCGCCCGGAGTTCTCGACGTTCTCGTGGGCCTCGATGCTCTTCGCCGCGGGCATCGGCACCGACGTGATGTTCTACTCCGTCGTCGAGCCGGCGACGCAGTACATGTCCCCGCCGGCCGGCGGACCGGAGCCGCAGTCGATCGAGGCGGCCCGGGACGCGACGGTGTGGACGCTGTTCCACTACGGCGTCACCGGGTGGGGCATGTACGCCCTCATGGGGCTGGCCCTCGGCTACTTCTGCTACCGCCGCGGCCTGCCGCTGGCCGTCCGGTCGGCCCTCGCGCCCGTGCTCGGCCGGCGCATCGACGGACCACTCGGGCACGCCGTCGACACCGCCGCCGTGCTCGGGACGATCTTCGGGGTCGCGACCTCTCTCGGCATCGGCGTCGTGTTCCTCAACGTCGGGCTCAACGTCCTCTTCGGCGTGCCGTTGGGCACCGGCGCGCAGGTGGCGCTGGCCGTGCTGGCCGTCGTCATGGCCGCGGTGTCGGCGACGACCGGTGTCGACAAGGGTATCCGGCTGCTGTCCCAGCTCAACGTCGTCCTCGCGCTGGGGCTCGCGGCGTGGGTGCTCGTCACCGGCCGGACCGAGCTGCTGCTCAACGCCACCGTCGCCAACGTCGGCGACTTCGTGCGCACCTTCACGGCCAAGACGATGGAGACCTTCCCCTTCGTCGACAACGCCGAGTGGATGAGCTACTGGACGCTGTTCTTCTGGGCCTGGTGGGTGGCCTGGGCCTCGTTCGTCGGGCTGTTCCTCGCCCGCATCTCCCGCGGCCGCACCATCCGACAGTTCGTCGCCGGCACCCTCGTCATCCCGTTCCTCTACATCGTCATGTGGATCTCGATCTTCGGCAACGCCGCCATCGAGCGGATCCGGGGCGGCGACACCGCGTTCGCGGAGACCGCGCAGGACTTCACCGGCATCGGGTTCTACGAGCTCGTGTCCGGCTACCCGCTGGGGCAGGTCGTCATCGCCCTCGCCTTCTTCGTCGGTCTGCTCTTCTACGTCACCTCGGCCGACTCCGGGGCGCTGGTCATGGCCAACCTCACGAGCCGCCTCGGGTCGCTCACCGAGGACGCGGCGCCGTGGCTGCGGATCACCTGGGCGGCGGCCACCGGCCTGCTCACCGTCGCGATGCTGCTCGTCGGCGGCATCGTCGCGCTGCAGTACGCGACGATCATCTTCGGCCTGCCCTTCGCGGTCGTCCTCGTGCTCGTCATGGTCGGGCTGCTGCGCGCGCTGCGGGTGGAGGGCCACCGGGCCGACAGCCGGGACCACACGATGCACGCCCTGCTGTCGGCCCGCAGCGCCCAGGCGCGGGAGTCCGAGCCGGCCCAGGCGAGCGCGTCGTGGAAGACGCGGCTGGTGCGGGCGACGAACTTCGTCGACCGGGAGGAGGCCGAGCGGCACCTGCGCGAGGTCGTCACCCCGGCCCTGGCCGAGGTGGCCGCCGAGCTGAGCACGCTCGGGGTCGCCACCGTCTGCGACACCGACGCGGCGAACCGCGGCCCGGGAGCGGACGGCGGGGCCGGGGGTCTCCCGGCGGTGACGCTGCGGACCGACGGCGACGACCCGACCCCGTTCGTCTACCGGGTGGCGCTGGAGATGTCGGCGGTGCCGACGTACGGCGGCCGGATGCTCCAGGCCCGCGACACCTACGCCCGGCTCGAGGTGCACCTGTCCGACGGCGGGCAGGGCTACGACGTCATGGGCTACACGCAGGCCCAGGTCATCCACGACTGCCTCGACCACTACGAGCGGCACCTGGAGTTCCTGCGGCTGGAGGAGCCCGCCGGCTGACCACCGCACCCGACGGGGCCGCCGTTCACGACGCGACGGCGGCCTCGTCCAGCGGCGCCGGGAAGGAGCGGACCCCCGCCGGTGTCGCGAGGTGGGCGCCGACGAGCCGGACCCCACCCTCCCGGCAGGCGGCGACGACCGTCTCGTGCCAGGCGCGGTCGGCGTCGGTGAGGTAGCCCGACCCCGCGCGGCCGCGCGCGAAGAGCAGGGCGCCGACCTCGGCGGCGACCATGCCGGCCAGCTCGGTGACGAACGGGCGCATGTGGGCCGGGTCGGCGTCGTCCGGGACGTCGCCGACGACGCACGGCTGCCGCAGCCGCAGGCCCTCGTCGAGCAGGAGGAGGGCGACGCAGCCGCCGACCCGGTCGGCGTGGCCGACGACGAGGTCGACGACGTCGGCGGCGAGCGCGGGGTCGTCGAGGGAGAGGGTGGACCAGGTGTCGGGGAGGTTCTCGAAGCTCATGTCGCCCACCCTGCCCGGACCGGCGATCCGGGCCGCGGAGTTTTCCACAGGCCCACGGCTGTCGAAGGGGGCCGCGTGCGCCGCGCCCTCACGTCCGCCGGTGCCAGAGTGAGGACATGGCCCTCGACGACGACCACGCCCGCCCGGACGGCACCAGCGACGCCACGGTCGCGGCCCTCGGCAAGCTCTCCGAGGCGCTGGAGGTCGTCGAGGAGGCGCGCGGGCACCTCTACGCCTTCCACCGGCGCTCCGGCACCGCCGACCTCACCCTCGGGGAGGCCGTCGACGCGCTCCGCGACGCCGGCCACACCGAAATCGCGGACCGGGTCGAGGAGGACCTCGTCGGGCGCAACATCCTCGCCGGGCGGTGGTCCTTCCAGGTCGTCGAGGAGTACGACGACGGGTACTACGCCGCCTTCCGTGAGCACGAGCGCGCCGCCCGCGAGGCGCTGACCGGCGGGCGTCGCCACGTTTTCGAGGCGGAGATGAAGCAGGACCGGCGCACGCACGGCCGCCCCGGCCACGAGGCGACGCCGTCCGACACCGGCGGCTGACCCGGTTCTGAGCCCGACCCCGTCCGACACCGGCCCGCGACCCTCGCCGCGACCACCGGCCGCGCCGCGCGACCGGTCAGCTGAAGACGACCGTCGAGGTGCCGTTCAGCAGGATCCGGGACTCGCAGTGCCAGCGCACCGCCCGCGCCAGCACCCGGGACTCGACCTCCTCACCGGCCCGGACCAGCTCCTCGGGCGCCATCCGGTGGTCGACCCGGACGACGTCCTGCTCGATGATCGGCCCCTCGTCGAGGTCGGCCGTCACGTAGTGCGCCGTCGCCCCGACGAGCTTGACCCCCCGCTCGAACGCCTGGTGGTACGGCTTGGCGCCCTTGAACGACGGCAGGAAGGAGTGGTGGATGTTGATGACGCGCCCGGAGAGGTCGGCTGCGAGGCGGTCCGAGAGCACCTGCATGTAGCGGGCCAGGACGAGCAGGTCGACGTCGGACGCCTCGACGACCTCGCGCAGGCGCTCCTCGGCCTCGGCCTTGGTGTCCGCCGTCACCGGGACGTGGTGGAAGGGGATGCCGTAGGACGACACGAGGGGCTCGAGGTCGCGGTGGTTGGACACGACCGCCGGGATCTCGAGGTTGAGCGCGCCCGACCGCCACCGGAAGAGCAGGTCGTTGAGGCAGTGGCCGAACCGGCTGACCATGAGGACCGCGCGGTAGGGACGGTCCGCGGCCCGCACCGACCAGTCCATGGCGTAGCGGCCGGCCACCGGCGAGAACCGCTCGCCCCAGCCGTCCGCACCCGGGTCGCCGGCCTCGGCCGCGGAGTAGCGGATCCGCATGAAGAAGGTGTCGCTGCGGACGTCGTCGAACTGCTGGCTCTCCTCGATGTTCGCGCCGTGCTCGTAGAGCAGGGCCGTCACCGTCGCGACGATCCCGGGCTGGTCGGGGCAGGACAACAGGAGCACGTAGTCGGCCACCCTCCGAGGCTACGGACGCCCCTCCCGGGCCGGGCGCACGGTCCGGCAGACGGTCAGGGCCGCACGACGGACGCGCCGGTGGCCCGGGCCTCGATCGCCTCCAGCACCTCGGGCGCGGTCGTGTTCTCCCCGAGCCGGTTGTGCTTGCCGGTGCCGTGGTAGTCGCTGGACCCGGTGACGAGCAGCCCCAGCGTGCCCGCCAGCCCGACGAGCGCGCGGACCGAGTCCTCGTCGTGGTCGCGGTGGTGCGCCTCCAGGCCGGCGAGCCCGGCGGCCGCCATCTCCTCGACGAGCTCCGGGTCGACCCGTCCGGTCCGCGTGCGCGAGTAGGGGTGGGCGAGCACCGGCACGCCGCCGGCGGCCCGCACCGCCTCGACCGCCCGCACCGGGTCCGGGGCGTAGTGCGGCACGTAGTAGGGGCTGGAGTCGCCGAGCCACCGGGCGAAGGCGTCGTCGCGGTGCTCGACGGCACCGGCCCGCACGAGGGCGTCGGCGATGTGCGGCCGGCCCGGCGTCGCCCCCTCCTGCACCTCGGCGCGCACCGACTCGACGGAGACGGGGAGCCCGTCGGCGGCCATCTTCTCGACCATCCGGTCCAGGCGGCCCTCGCGGCTCTCCCGCGCCCGCTCCAGCTCGGTGACGAGGGCGGGGGCGTCCGGGTCCGGCAGGTAGGCCAGCAGGTGCGCCGAGCGGTGCCCCCGCGCGCACGACACCTCGATGCCGGGGACGAGCGCGATGCCGGCCTCGCGGGCGGCGGCGGTGGCTTCGGCCCAGCCACGGGTGGTGTCGTGGTCGGTGATCGCCATCGTGGTCAGGCCCGCGGCCCGGCCCGCCCGCACCAGCTGCCCGGGGCTCTCCGTGCCGTCGCTGGCGGTCGAGTGGGTGTGCAGGTCGATCACCCCTGGAGCGTAGTGGCGTGGATCTTCCCGCCACGGCGAGGCAACCCTTCCGCCCCCCGCTGCGTAGAACAGGCTGTGACACCACATCGGGAGGGGACATGAGGATCGGCGGACGGGCCGAGCGCGACGCCGCGTTCACGGCCTTCGTGGAGCAGAGCTCGCCGGCTCTGCTGCGCACGGCCTGGCTGCTGACCGGCGACCACCACGCCGCGCACGACCTCGTCCAGGCGGCGCTGGTCAAGACCTACGTGGCGTGGCCGCGGGTGCGGCCGGAGGGGGCCCTCGCGTACGCCAGGAAGGTCCTGGTCAACGAGCGCACCGACGTCTGGCGCCGCCGGCGCGGCGAGGTGGTGGTCGAGGACGTCCCCGAGGCGGGCCGGCCCGAGCGCACCACCACCGAGGACCGCGACCTCGTCGTCCGGCTCCTCGCGACCCTGCCCGAGCAGCAGCGGCGCGTCGTCGTCCTGCGCTACTACACCGACCTCTCCGAGCAGGCCGTCGCCGACCTGCTCGACATCTCCCGCGGCGCCGTGAAGTCGGCCGCCTCGCGCGGTCTCGCCGCGCTCCGCACCCAGCTGACCACCTCCGAAGGAGGCGCGCGATGAGCCCCGACACCTTCGAGGACGAGATCCGCACCCTGCTCCACGACGCCACCGACAGCCAGTCCGGGGCGTTCGACGACGTCGACGCCGCGGCGGTGCTCGGCGGCGGCCGGAGGGTCGTGCGCCGCCGCCGGGTGGCGATGGTCGGGGGCACCCTGGCCGCCGCGCTCGTCGTCGCCGGGGGCACCTGGGCGGCGCTCGACGACTCCGCCGACCGCGCCGCGCCCGTGCCCGCCACCCGCACGACGATGGCCGACATCGGCGTCGTGTCCGCCCGGGTCGACCTGCAGGGCGACACGTACACGGTGCGGCTGGACACCGCGACCGGGTCGATCGCAGCGGTCGTCCCGGGGTCGGACGCACCGGTCCCCGCCGGGTCCGTGCGGCCCGGGGGCACGTGGTCCGGGTGGGACGTCGTGTCGAGGCGACCGCTCGTCGTCGCCGGCGTCGTCCCGTCGGCCGCGACCCGACTGATGCCGCAGTGGTTCGGGGACGTGGGGGGCGTGTACTCCGACGTCGCGCCGCTGCCGGGAACTCCGTACCAGGCGGTCGTCTGGCGGGCGGAGAGGTCTCCGCGGCTCGCGACCCTGGCCGCGCTGAACTGGAGCGACGGGAAGGCGGTGTGGACCGACCACGGCACGCAGCTGCCGAGCGCCGTCGTGGACGACCAGGTGGTCTACCTCGACCGGGCCACCGGCGAGCTCGGGGCCGTGGGCGACGACGCGACCCTGTCCGTCCCGACGGCCCGCTTCACCGACCACGGCCTGGTGCCGGTCCTCTCCGGGAGCAGCGAGGTGGGCACCGAGCTCGACGGCTTCTTCGTCGCCCTCCTGCCCCCGGGATCGCGCGATGTCGACCTCGAGTCGCTGGCAACTCGCGGGAGCGCCACGCCCGTACGGACCGCCGAGCTGCCGGACGGCGCGGGCACGGTCGTCACCCAGACCTGGCGCAGCCCGAAAGAGGACCCCGGCGACGTCGCGGAGCTGTGGTGGACCGACGCCACCGGCGGTCACGTCGCCTCGATGCGGCCGGCGCTGGTCGTCCGCGGGACGCGGGTGGGGTACTCGCTGGACGCCGTGACCGACCAGGCCGTCGACCCGCAGCAACGCTCCACCGTCCTCCTTCAGCGCCTCGTCGAGGACGGTCCGGCCCCCGCGCCCGTGGTGCTGCGCTACGACGAGAACACCCCGGACGGGGTGCTCGTCGGCTGCGCGAAGGACGGGTCCGCCGTGTGCGCGGTGCTGCCGGACCCGCCCGCGTCGGTCACCGTCCTGGACCGCGCCGGGCGCGTGGTCGGGAACGGCGCGGACTGGACCGGCGACTCGCTGGGCGGTAGCGGTCGCTACGTGCTCGTCGTGGCGACGGGGGACTCCGGCGCGGACGTCGCGGCGATCCGCTGGACCGACGACGTCTCCGGGAGGACCCACACGGTGCGGCGCAGCGACTGACGCTGTCAGCCGTCGGCGGACGCCGGTCCCGGCCAGTTCCGGTCGGGGACCGGCGTCGGCCGTCCGGGCTGCTCGCCGCCGCGGGCGTCGAGGTAGGACTGCTTGGGCACCATGACCGTGCGGCGGAAGACGCAGACGACGGTGCCGTCCTGGGTGTAGCCGACGGTCTCGACGTGGACGACGCCCCGGTCGTCCTTGCTCGTGCTCTCGCGCTTGTCGAGCACGGTCGTCTCGCCATACAGGGTGTCGCCGTGGAAGGTCGGGGCGACGTGCCGCAGTGACTCGACCTCGAGGTTGGCGATGGCCTTGCCGCTGACGTCGGGCACGGACATGCCGAGCAGGATCGAGTAGACGTAGTTGCCGACGACGACGTTCCTGCCGAACTGCGTCGTCTCCTGCGCGTAGTGCGCGTCGAGGTGCAGGGGGTGGTGGTTCATCGTCAGCAGGCAGAAGGCGTGGTCGTCGGCCTCGGTGACGGTCTTGCCGGGCCAGTGCTTGTACGTCGCGCCGACCTCGAACTCCTCGTAGCTGCGCCCGAACTGCACGGCCGGCCTCCTCGCTGCTGCCGCGACGGACCGTCCGCCGCGCTGCCGGCCCATCCTCCCGCGACGACGCCGCCGCCCGGTACCGGCCGCCCGCGTGCCCTTCCCCACACCGCCGCACGATGTCCGATGCCCCGACCGACGACGACCGCCTGCCGCCCGCCCGGCCCGCCCTGTCGCAGATCTTGCGGCCGGCCGCCCGTCCCCCCGTTCGGTCGCGGTTGTCGTCCTCGGTCGCGGTGGTTACCGCGACTCACGACGACAACCGCGACATGGCACGCCGCACCCGAGCGACGACCAGCTCCGGACGGAGCAGGTCGGCCCACGTCACCCGGACGACGACGTACCCGAGCTCGCGCAGGGCATCCTCCCTGTGCTTCTCCGCGACCAGGGCGTCCCGGCCCTGCGCCCCGGCGTACTTCACGGCGCCGTCGAACTCGACCACGACCCTCTCCCCGACGAGCAGGTCGACGCGTCCGACCAGCTGTCCGTCGTCGCCGTGGACGGCGACCTGCGGTCTGACCTCGAGTCCGGCGTCGACGAGCGCGAGCCGGGTGAGCGTCTCCCCCGGCGACTCCGCGAGGGCGCTGCAGCGTCGCAGCGCGTCGTCGGCCCGTCGCCGCCCTGCTCCCGGAGTCGCCAGGACGTCGAAGGCCTCCGCCACACCGGCCCTGGAGGCGAGCCCGCCGTGGAGGGCGGCGTCGAGCGGGACGAGGCCGGCGGTCGGGCCCGATCGCAGGACGACCTGCGCCAGCCCGATGTTCACCGGGACGCACCGGTAGCCGTCCGCGACCACGTGGTCGAGCCCGGCCCGGGGATGCGGCCGCAGCCCGGCGCTCAGGCGCGTCCGTCCCACGTCCGCGAGGACGTCGACGACGTCCAGCGGCGCTCCGAGGGGTGGCCCGAGCAGGGGAAGCGCGTGCAGGGCCAGCGCCGACTCGTGGGACGCGACGTCACCGGGTCGCGTCAGGAGGATTGCCCTGGTGCGCAGGCGGAGCCGAGCCTCCGGCCCCGCGGCGCACCACGCGCCGCCGAGCACGTAGGCGTCCCGTCGTACCCGCACGACCGCCCCGGCGCGCCGGAGCCGGCGTAGCGCGGGGTCGTCGACGCCGAGGGCGGCGGCGTGGGCGCTCGTGAAGACCCCGCCCCGGGCCGTGGCGTAGGCCCGGAGCCGTTCCGCAGCGGCCTCGGCAAGCATCCGGACATCGTCGGTCCTCCGCCCGTCCCGCCACGGGCGTCATCCACAGGCAGCCCCGGGTCGCGGAAGTCGTCGCAGGTCGCGGCGACGACCGCGACCGCGCACGACTTCCGCGACGTGACGACGGGTCGGTGCGCAGGATCCCCGGCAGGATGCACGACGGCCCCGCCGGCGCCGGTGCTCAGTAGGGTCGGGCCATGGCGGACTTCATCGGCGCGGTCGACCAGGGCACGACGAGCACCCGGTTCATGGTGTTCGACCACGACGGGCGCGAGGTGGCCCGCCACCAGCTGGAGCACGAGCAGATCCTCCCGCGCGCCGGCTGGGTCGAGCACAACCCGCTGGAGATCTGGGACCGGACCCAGACCGTCATCGGCACGGCGTTGAGCCGCGCGGGCCTCAGCGGCGACGACCTGGCCGCCATCGGCGTCACCAACCAGCGCGAGACCGCGATCGTCTGGGACCGCAGGACCGGCCGACCCCTGCACAACGCCATCGTCTGGCAGGACACGCGCACCGCCGCCATCGCCCGCGCCCTCGACGCCGACGGCCGCGGCGACGTCATCCGTGAGAAGGCCGGCCTCCCCCCGGCCACGTACTTCTCGGCCGGCAAGGTGCAGTGGCTGCTCGAGAACGTCGACGGCCTGCGCGAGGCCGCCGAGCGCGGCGACGCAGTCTTCGGCACCCCCGACACCTGGGTGCTCTGGAACCTCACCGGCGGCACCGACGGCGGTCTGCACGTCACCGACGTCACCAACGCCAGCCGCACGATGCTCATGGACCTCACGACGCTGGACTGGGACGAGGAGCTGCTCGGCTTCTTCGGCATCCCCCGCGCGATGCTCCCCGACATCCACCCGAGCAGCCACCCCGACGCCTTCGGCGCCACCGCGGCGCGGCGCGGGTCCGCCCAGGTGCCGATCGCGGGGGTGCTCGGCGACCAGCAGGCGGCGACGGTCGGCCAGGTCTGCTTCGAGCCCGGCGAGGCCAAGAACACCTACGGCACGGGCAACTTCCTGCTCCTCAACACCGGCACCGAGCTCATCCGCAGCGAGAACGGCCTGCTCACCACCGTCGCCTACCAGCTTGGCGACGCCGGCCCCGTCTACGCGCTCGAGGGCTCGATCGCCGTCACGGGCAGCGCCGTGCAGTGGCTGCGCGACCAGCTGGGCATCATCAGCGGCGCCTCCGAGATCGAGCGCCTCGCCGCCCAGGTCGACGACACCGGCGGGGCGTACTTCGTCCCGGCCTTCAGCGGGCTGTTCGCGCCCTACTGGCGCAGCGACGCCCGCGGCGCCATCGTCGGCCTGTCCCGCTTCACGACGAACGCGCACCTCGCCCGGGCCACGCTGGAGGCGATCTGCTACCAGTCCCGCGACGTCGCGGACGCGATGGAGGCCGACTCCGGGGTCGAGATGACGACCCTCAAGGTCGACGGCGGCGTCACCGCCAACGACCTCTGCATGCAGCTGCAGGCCGACGTCCTCGGCGTGCCGGTGTCGCGGCCGGTCGTCGCCGAGACGACCGCCCTGGGCGCCGCCTACGCCGCCGGCCTGGCCGTCGGCTTCTGGTCCGGCACCGACGAGCTGCGCGCGAACTGGCACGAGGACACCCGCTGGGAGCCCACCTGGTCCGAGGACCAGCGCCGCGACGGGTACGCCGGCTGGCGCAAGGCCGTCGAGCGCACCCTGGACTGGGTCGACGACGACTGAGCGGCCCGGGACCGGGCGAGGGTCGACGGCCCCGGCGGCAGCGGCTCGGCCGTCGGTCAGGGCCGGCCGGTCACGACGGCGCCCCGCTCCCCGGCTCTCCCCCGTCGCCGAGCCGCACCGGCGGTCCGTGGTGGCCACAGGTCCCGAGGACCTCGCCGTCCAGCTCGATCCGCGGGGCGTGCTCGACGTCCCGGGCGGCGACCGACGCCCAGGCCGCCCACGGCGTCTCCATCGCGACGTGCGCCAGCGGCATGCGCGAGCGGGCCTCCTCGACCGCCGCGGTCACCGCCTCGGTCTCCTCCCGCGGCCAGTACATCCGGGTCACCGAGTGCCACACGACGGTGAGGACGCCGTCGGCCGGCGGGGTGGCCAGCTGCTCGCGCACCCACGGCGCGGCGCGGGCCCGGTCGACCGTCACCCCGTGCCGCCGCGCCACGGTGAGGGCGCCGGCGAGCCGCTCGTGGCGGCCCAGCATCCAGGGCCACACGAAGGACCGCAGGTGGTCGGCACCCTCGGTCGTCCCCGCGTCGATGGGGGCGACGTCGCAGCCCCGCCGCTCCCGCACCCGGAACGGCTCGGGGTCCAGGCCGCGGGCGCCGCAGCCGGTGACGACGAGGGGCGAGTCCTCGGGACCGGCGGACCAGCCGTCGCCTTCGAAGCGGTAGTGGTCGACGAGCAGCCCCAGACCCGCCGAGGCGCCGGGCTCGAGCAGCCGCACCTCGCGCAGGCCGGTCCGCCGCACGGCCTCGGACAGGCCCACGAGCAGCGCGACGGTCCGGGCGGGCTCGTTGGTCTGCGGGGTCTCGGTCAGCGCCTCCCGCAGCTCGCCGACGTGCGCGGCGAGGACGGGCCGCACCGCCGGCCAGGCCTCCTCCGGGTCGGCGTCGCCGCCCAGCACCTCGTAGTACGGGACGAGCTGGGGTGCGTCGCCGCGCAGCACGATCCGGAACAGCCCGGCGAGCAGCCGCAGCTGCGGGAACTGCCGGATCTCCGCGTCCTCCCAGCCCTCGAACAGCTCGCGGGTCACCCCACCGCGGTCCCAGTCGTCGGCCATCTCCTCCAGCAGCACGCCGTAGAGGTGCTCGCGGTGGCGGAAGTGGGCGCGCAGCCGGTCCGGCAGCGGGTCCACCCCGCTCACCCGGACCGCCCCCGTCCCGGAGCCTCCCGCCGTCCCATCCGCGCAGTGTGGCACGCGGGGCGGGGCACGTCGGGGGCCCGTGCGACGATGCGGAGATGAGCGAAGAGCAGAAGCAGGCCGACAACCGCGCCCGCGCGACGACGGACGAGCTGCGCACCTTCATCCGCGAGGACTGGGCCCCGCGCCGCCCGACCGTCGACGGTCCCGCGGACGCCGCCTCCTGGGCCGCCGCCCGCCGCGCCGTCCTCAGCGCGGCGTACCCGAAGCAGCGGCTGGTGGTCCCGGCCGGCGGCCTCAAGGTGCGCAGCAACGACAGCGACTACGTCTTCCGGCCGCACACCGCCTTCGCCTACCTCACCGGCCTCGGGGCCGACCGCGAGCCGGACGCCGTGCTCGTCCTGGAGCCGCTGGACGACGGCGGCCACGAGGCCGTCCTCTACCTGCGGCCGCTCGCCGAGCGCGACAGCGACGAGTTCTTCGCCGACTCCCGCTACGGCGAGTTCTGGGTGGGCGCCCGCCCGACCCTCGAGGACGTCGAGCGCGAGCTCGGCCTCACCGCCCGGCACGTCGACGGCCTCGTCGACGCCGTGGCCAAGGACGCCGGCGAGCTCACCGTCCGGGTCGTCCGGGACGCCGACCGCGAGCTCACCGCCCGGCTCGACGACGCCCGCGTCGAGAACGGCGCCGAGCGCGAGTCGCTGGAGGAGGCCGACGACGCCCTCGCCCACGCCGTGTCCCTGGCCCGGCTCGTCAAGGACGACTACGAGGTCGAGCAGATGCGCGCCGCCGTCGCCGCCACCCACGAGGGCTTCGACGCCATGGTCGCCGAGCTCGCCGAGGCCGTGGCGCAGGGGCGCGGCGAGCGCTGGCTCGAGGGGACCTTCGGACGCACCGCACGCCACCGCGGCAACGGCGTCGGCTACGACGCGATCTGCGCGGCCGGTGACCACGCCAACACGCTGCACTGGATCAAGAACACCGGCGCGGTCGAGCCCGGCGAGCTCGTCCTCATCGACGCCGGGGTCGAGGTCGACAGCCTCTACACGGCCGACGTCACCCGCACCCTGCCCACCGACGGCACGTTCACCGAGGCCCAGCGCGAGGTGTACGAGGCCGTCCTCGCCGCCCAGGAGGCCGGCCTGGCCGCCGTCCGCCCCGGCAACAAGTTCTCCGACGTGCACGCCGCCGCCATCCGCGTCGTCGCCGAGCACCTGCACGCCTGGGGCCTGCTGCCCGAGGGCGTCTCGGTCGAGGACACCCTGGACAAGGAGCACGGGCAGTACCACCGGCGCTGGATGGTGCACGGCACCTCGCACCACCTGGGGCTCGACGTCCACGACTGCGCCCTCGCCACCCGGGAGGAGTACATGGACGCCGAGCTCCGGCCCGGCATGGTCCTCACCGTCGAGCCGGGGCTGTACTTCAAGGCCGACGACCTCAAGGCCCCCGAGCGCTTCCGTGGCATCGGCGTGCGGATCGAGGACGACGTGCTCGTCACCGAGGACGGCTGCGAGAACCTCTCCGGTGGCATCCCCCGCACCGCCGACGACGTCGAGGCCTGGGTCCGCCGCCTGCGCGGCTGACCGGCTCACGGCGCCCGAGCAGCAGCGCGGACGGGGAGGCAGCATGGACGACGGACCGGTCGCCGGCTTCGAGGAGGCGCTGGCGATGGACGTCGACGGCGACGCCCTCGTCGGCCGGGTCGCGGCCGGCTGGGACGTCTTCGGCATCCCGCACGGCGGCTACCTCCTCGCCCTCATGGGCCGGGCGGTCCTCACCGCCACCGGGGCCCCGGACCTCTTCACCATCACGACGCACTACCTGCGCAAGGCCCGCTTCGAGCCAATCCGGTTCTCGGTCATTCGCGTCGGGGGCAGCCGCCGCTTCACGACCGTGACGGCGACGGCGACGCAGGGCGACGACGTCGTCCTGTCGACGATGGCCTCGGTGGGCGACCGCACCGGCATCGAGGGTCCCACCTGGCGTCGGGAGGAGCCGTGGGACGCCGCGGGCGCCCGGCTCACCCCGCGGGCCGGCACCCCCGAGATGGAGTTCGGCGGCTTCGCGACCCCCGGCGTCGCCGCCCGGTCCGGCGAGCGCATCGACCTCGCGACCACCGGCTTCACCCGGGGCACCCCCGACGGCACCGGCAGCATCCGCGCCGTCGTCGAGACCCTGCCCGCCGACCAGCTCGGGGCGCTCGTGGCCTGCGACGTCACCCCGCCCGCCGCCTGGAACGCGCTCGGGGCGAGCGGCTGGGTGCCGACCGTCGAGCTCACCGCCCACGTGCGGGCCCGCAGCGGAGAGGGCCCGCTGACGGTCGAGGTCGGCACCCGGCACGTCGAGGCCGGCTTCCTCGACGAGGACGCGCTGGTCCACGACGCCACGGGCCGCCTCATGGTCCAGTCGCGACAGCTCGCCCGCTGGACGGCCTGAGCCCGGCCGCGCGGCCTAGTCACTGCTACCACGAACAACTGCGTCTAGGTCGGCTTCGAACTGGGCCCAAGACGGGAGTCGCCGCACCTCTCCGTGAATGTCCAGCCGCTCCAGCAGCGACCTGCGACGCGCCCCGAAACGGGCCCTCTCGCGTTCGTGTCGCCTGCCTCTCGTCTCGGAAGCGTCGAGTAGAGCTTGCCCCAGCACCTCCTTCGGTGAAGTCGTACCTTCGATCCTCGACGGCTTGGGCATTGTGAGGGGTACCCGCCCTTTGGGACGGCCAGCCACCGCGCGAATCTCTTTCTCTGACAGCAGTAACCATGCTTCAAGTTCCTGCACTGGGACGACCGGAACGACGCACCTAAGGTCGAGGCGCTTGGCGGCCGATCGAATCTCGAACCTCACAGGGGCACCGTCTGCCGAGTCGGCGTCCTTATGAAAGAAGACCACCGCATCGCCAGACCCCTCGGCACGCCAAGCTGTCAAACAATCCAACGGGCTTCCCCGGTAGGGCCGCGAGTTGCCGACAACATTTACCCAACCGCGATCGGCAAGCATTTGTCGAAAATGCGGCAACATGCCGTCGTCGGAAGGCCCCTCGCGGATGAAAGCGAAACTCGTCACCCTCCAGCCGCTTCCGGCAGCTCCAACTTTAGTTGCGTACCCGGTGGATTTATAAGGTAGTCCACAATGGTAGGACGAGTTACCGAATCGTTAGTTCGCGGAGCCCTCCAGGTACCCTTTATAGGCAAGAGCCTAATCGACGTTGCTGCTTGGGCGCCGCGCTTCACAGTCACTGGCAGCGCTAGCATGAGGTCGTTCGCTTCCTGAAACTGAACAAAGTAGGGTGAGTGCGTATTCACGATTACTTGCCGAAGTGGGTTCTCTACATCAACCTTGGAGAATGGATCAACGGCGAGGTCGCGTACAAGTTCAACCATGGCTTGAATGCGTGAAGGATGAATTCCGTTCTCGGGTTCTTCCATGCACAGCACCCCCCCAAAGTGGTCGTCAAGACCGATGATGCAGAGCGCTATGAACCTAAGAGTGCCGTCCGATAGCGACCGCGCCGGCAGAACCGGCCCCGTGCCAAGTTGAGCCTGAAGTGTGAGCAGATCTCGATGGCTGTCGTAGTCAACATTTACGAGACGAACGTCGACCAGTGCAGCAGCTTCCGCAGCAACTTCCCCATACACATCGTCTCCCGCATCGGCCGCCATACGGAAGAGGGCCGCAGCAAGGTGAGCGCCGTTGGCAGCAATTTCACTTACGCCCATCACCGCGTCTGGCGCCCTCATCGCAGAAGGTTCGAGCGCCAGCACTCGCCATTGCTGCATCTCTCTTCGCGCGGCAAGAATCGTGGGGTCGTCCGAGGCTGTCGTCGTGCTTACGATGGTTCTCGGAGCTCGATTTGCAGGGGAGGTCCGCGGCTGTCCTCTACTGCCCCCATCTTGGTGCACATTAACTACCCCCTCGCCGTGATCATCTTGGGTCGAGATGTATGCAATCCCTGAACGGCGGCCAAAGACGGCGGAGTCTCGAAAATTCTTCTTGCTGTGGGGCCACGGGAGGTGGCCCGGAGCGTCTCCCAGTTTGATGTGGCGAAGTTCTTCCCGAACGAGTTCGATTGAGCCGAATTGTGCTACCGCCTTTTCGTCCGGCTGGCGGTATCGAAGTTCCAGCTCATACCGCAAGAAAGAGGTGGTTGGACGAACCGTCCTGCCAAAGTCGTCCTCCACCTCTGGCGGAACTATCATCTCAGTGGCAAAAAGCATGTTGGAATACTGCCCTTTATGGTCTTGCCAAAAAAGAGACGATGGATCCATGGTCCGGGCCCCAACCTCGCGCAACTTCTGCGCCGCCTCCATAAATGAGTTGTCGGCCAGCAGGGATATGAACTCAATGGCATCGAAGATATTCGATTTGCCCACCGCATTCACACCCGCAATGCACGTGTAGGGGCCAAAGTCGACCGAAAAATCGAGCAGGTTCTTAAACCCGTCGACTTCAAGTCGCGTAAGCATGCCAAGCAGAGTATCGCCTGCCGCTCATGACCACCGGGAGATGACGACCGTCGGCATGGCGAGAGTCGAATTACTCGCCCAACGGCCTCCGCCGGTCGATGACGACCTGCGCGGTCCACGCCTTGTCGAGCCCGACGGCCTCGCCCCCGCCGCCGAGGATCATCGTCAGCAGCTCGCGCGGGGCGGGGAAGTCGGCGGGCAGGGCGGCGTTGTACGCGTCGTGCGCCTCGAGGGAGTGCACCGACACCTCGAACGGCTCGCCGCTGACGTCGACGTAGTGCGTGGGCTGCGGGGCCCCGGCGACGGCGAGGACCTTCACCCCGTTCCACGGCTCGAGGCCGTCGGCCACGAGGTCGCGGTGCATCCAGCGGTTGCCCGCGTCGGCCACGGCGTCCACGGTCGCGAGGCCCACGGCCCGGTGGTCGGCCTGGTTGACCATGTTGGGTCCGAAGAACTCCGCCCAGTTCTGACCGATCACGAGGTCGGGACGGTGCCGGCGGATGGCGGCGGCGATCTGCCGTCGCAGCGGCACGCCGTACTCGATGGCCCCGTCGGCGGCGTCGCCGAACTCGACGGTCTCGACCCCGACCCGGCGGGCGCTCTCGCGCTCCTCGGCCTCGCGGACCTCGCCGGCCTCGTCCGGGTCCATCGTGTCGATGCCGGCCTCGCCGCGGGTCAGGAGGAAGTACGCGACGGTGGCGCCCTCCTCGACCCAGCGGTGCACCGCCGCGGCCGTGCCGTACTCGATGTCGTCGGGGTGCGCGACGACGCAGAGGACGGAGGTGAACGGACCCTCGAGGGGCTTCAGGGACGGACGCTCGTCGGCCATGGGGGGACGATACGCCCGCGGGTCACAGCTGGGGAGGGCCCGAGGCCGGCGCCTGCCGCTGCTCGGCGGCGATCCGCTCGCGCTCCTCCTCCTGGGCCCGGCGGACCTCCTGCTGCGCCGCGCTCATCGGGTCCATCTGGGTGAGGAGCTCGCGGCCGCGGGCGACGTGCTTGTGCTCGCACAGGACCTCGTACTTGTTGGCCACGACCTGGCTCACCGAGGTGAAGTCCCGCTGGCCGCGGGTGAGGCGGTAGCCGACGGTCGCCCAGATCGCCCCGAAGAGGGCACCGAAAAGCACGGTGCCGAGGACGCTCAGCAGGTTGAGGCCGTTGGGGTCGAAGAGCGCGAACATGATGCCGACGAAGAGACCGAGCCACATGCCGGACAGGGCGCCGGCGCCGATGACGCGGCCCCGGGTGAGCCGGCCGGTGACCCGTTCCAGCTGCTTGAGGTCGGTCCCGACGATGAGGACGTCCTGCACCGGGAACTCGTGGTCGGAGAGGTAGTCGACGGCCTTCTGCGCCTGCTCGTAGCTGTCGTGCACCCCGAGGCTCATCGGGTACTCCAGCGACAGGGCGGCGCGCAGGCCCGGACGCATCGGCTGGCTGCTCATGCCTCGATTGTCGCACCGCCACCTGGGTACCTGCTGAACGCGGGCTGGGTGCGGACGATGCGACGGGGCGGTCAGCGGACCCGGTAGTCCTCGAGGAGCCGGCGGCCGATGACCATCTTCTGGATCTCCGCGGTGCCCTCGCCGATGAGGAGCATCGGCGCCTCGCGGTAGAGGCGCTCGATCTCGTACTCCTTGCTGTAGCCGTACCCGCCGTGGATGCGGAAGGACTGCTCGACGACGTCGGCGCAGTTCTCGCTCGCGAGGTACTTGGCCATCCCGGCCTCGAGGTCGTTGCGGTGCCCGGCGTCCTTGAGCCGGGCGGCCTTGACCATCATCTGGTGGCTGGCCTCGATCTTGGTCGCCATGTCGGCCAGCCGGAAGAGGATGCCCTGGTGCTCGGCGATCTTCTTGCCGAAGGTCTCCCGCTGCTGGCTGTAGGCGATCCCGAGCTCGAAGGCGCGCCGCGACAGGCCGCAGGCGCGGGCGGCGACGTTGACCCGGCCGACCTCGACGCCGTCCATCATCTGGTAGAAGCCGCGCCCCGGTTCGCCGCCGAGGATCTGGGCGTCGGTCGTGCGGTGGCCGGTGAGGACGAGCTCGGTGGTGTCGACGCCCTTGTAGCCCATCTTCTCGATCTTGCCCGG
>NZ_SAYU02000059.1 GCF_004025965.2 Phycicoccus flavus
GGCTGCCCACCCACCGCTGCCCTCGTCCCTCCCAGCCGGAGTCGCTTGTCGGACGGCCTCGGACTTGTTGGACAGAGCACCTTTCGCGGTCCCTCCGGGCAGCTTCTCCCGGGTCTGCGGCACCGGAGAAGGGGCGTCCGATCGGCCCGATGACACGTGGCTGAACAGCGCAAAAATTCTCGCAATATCATTCTGCTGCAGTGTTTTACACGTAGTCCAATGCTTGTCGTCGTACTTGTGTTCGGGTAAGATCAGGGCATGGACCGGGGGGACGTCAGCAACCGCATCGCCGCACTACGCGGCGATGCGGTCCTGCTCGCGAAGGACCTGGCCGAGAACGGGCGGAGCCTGGATCCGCGGGAGGCGTTCGAGGTCGCCGGGGAGCTCCAAGGAGTCATCAACGCGGCGGAGGGTGCGCAGGCCGTGGCCGCCGCGTTCGGGGCGCGGTTCGAGTGCCGGATGGTCTCGGACCGGGTAATCGAGCGCACCCATCCGGTGGGGTTCGTCGACGGGATGGCGCCGTCGATGCTGGCGATGGAGGCCGGGGTGACCGAGGGGGTGGCCGGGCGGAAGGTCCGGCTGGGGGCGAAGCTGTCCGCCCGGTTCCCGCAGGTCCTCGAGCTCGTGCTGGACGGGGAGGTGGCGGCGGTGACGGCGCACAAGGTCCTCGACGCCACCGCCGGCCTCGACGTCGAGGCGTGCCTGCGAATGGATGCCTCGCTCGCGCCGCGGCTGGCTGCGATGGACCCGGCGCGGGTGTCGTCCGAGACCCGCCGGATCGCTGCCCGGGTCGCGGCGGACCAGGTCGCGGAGCACGCCGCGAAGACGCTGAAGGTGCGGACGGTGGAGGTGTGTCCGAGCGAGGACGGCCTCACCGAGTGGTTCGCCCTCCTCCCGACCGCGACGAGTAGGGCCGCGTGGAGCGCGGTCGAGTCGTTGGCGGCGGAGTACCGCGGCGTCGACGACACCCTGTCGGTCCCGGAGTCCCGCGCGGACGCCTTCGGGGACCTGCTCCTGCGGAACGTGACCGTCAACGCGCAGGTCACCCTCGGGGTCCCCGTCGTCACCGCAGCCCCCGACCCGGCTCCGGTCCCGACGGTGCGGACGTTCTCGCCGCGGGACCCGGACGAGACGATCATCGACGCCACCACCGGTGAGGAGGTCCGCATCGGTGACCTGCCCGCTGACACCCAGGAAGACCTGGGCTGGTACGAGTTCGCGGACTACGACACCGAGTCCGGTTCCGGCGTGCCGACCGCGGTCGAGATGGCCCCCACCCGCCTCGGCACCGACACCGGCGCCACTGCCTTCGTGTCCGGGGTGCAGCTGCCCGGCCTCGGCTGGGTCGACGCCACCACCGTCGCCGGCATCCTGTCCAGCCTTCCGCTCCAGGTCGCGCGGGCCGTCCTCGACGCCCACACCGGCACCCTGGCCTCGATCACCACGGACGCCTACCGGCCACCCGCGCGGATGCGGCAGCTGGTCACCACCCGGGACGGCACCTGCCGCATGTACGGCTGTCGTCGCCCCGCCGAACGCTGCGACCTCGACCACGTCCGGCCCTGGCCGGCCGGCCCCACCACCCCGGCCAACCTCGCCGGACTCTGCCGACGCCACCACCGCCTCAAGCAGCAAGGCCACTGGCGACCCACCCTCCACCCCGACGGCACGCTCACCTGGACCGACCCCTCCGGGCGGACCCGCACCACCGAACCCGCCCACCGCACCGTCCCGGAATCGCCACCGACATCGGCCTCGTCGAAACCCCCGCGAGAACTCAGCCCGCGCGACGACGCGTGGGACGACGTCCCCATCCCCTTCTGACGCCGTCGGTGGACGCCCCTCCGGCTGCCGCCCGAGATCCCGCCCTCACCGATCGGTCAGAAGCCGCGGAAGACCCCGTCCTCGTCCGCGGCGTCGGCGTACTCGTGGAAGTCCATGTTGCTCAGCGTGAGGTTGGCGACGACGCCCTCCACCTGCTCGGGCGTGCAGCGGAAGGTGGCCGCGTCGCCGTCCTCGCCGGGGTGGAGGTCGACGAAGATCAGGGTGCAGTCGCGCATCGTCTGCGCGTCGGCGACGGCGACCTGGAAGAGGTCGTCGGGGCCGAGGCCGTCGAGCTCGGGGGACTCCAGGGGTTCGAGCAGGGCGCCCGAGCCGATGTCGTCGTGGACCGCCCTGGCGTCCTCGAGAGCAGCGGTCCAGGCCTCGTCGGACGAGTAGTCGGTGCGGACCAGGAGGCAGCCGAGGTCGGGGGCCGGGGGGAGGGTCATCGGCCGAGGGTACGGCCGCGGAGACCGCTGGGGTGGGCGATGAGGTCCTGCAACAGCTGGACCGCGCGCTCGGCGGGGGCGGTGGAGGCGCCGAGCTGGCGGACGACGGCCGCGAGGTGGCGGACGGGGGCGGGCGGGTCGATGGGGACGCGGACGACGGAGGCGGGGAGGGAGCGGGCGGCGAGGCCGGGCATGACGGAGACGCCGACGCCGGCCGCGACGAAGCCGATGGCCGTGTGGTGGTCCTGAGCCTGCACGCTGAAGCGCGGACGGAGGCCGACGGCGGCGCAGGCGGCGACGAGGATCCGGTGGCCGACCGAGCGGGGCAGGTCGTTGCTGATCCAGGTCTCGCCGCGCAAGTCGGTGAGGGCGACGGACGGACGGCCGGCGAGCGGGTGGTCGCGGTGGAGGACCGCGACGAACGGGTCCTCGGTGAGGTCGACGCGGCGGTGGCCGTGCGGCGGCGGGGTGTCCGGCGGGTCGATGACGAGGTCGATGTCCGGGAGCCGGCCGCGCTGGCCGACCTCGTTGAGGACGAGCTCGAGGACCAGGTCCGGGTACTCGGCCGACAGCCGGCGCACGAGGGTCGGCATCCACGCCGACCCCGCGGAGGCGAAGTAGCCGATGGAGAGCCGTCCCGACCGGCCGTCGCGCAGGTCGCCGACGACCCGGTCCAGCCGCGACCACTCGCTCATCGCGTCGTCGCTCTGGGCGTCGAGGACCAGCGCCGCCTCGGTCGGGACGATGCCGCGCCCGGCCCGCTCGAACAGGACGAGTCCGGTCTCGCGCTGGAGGGCGGCCAGGTGCTGGCTGACGGCCGACGACGTCATCCCCAGGTTGTCCGCGGCGGCCTGCACGCCACCGCTGGCGACGACGGCACGGAACACGGTCAGCCGGTGCGGGTCGAGCATGCCTGAATCATAAGCAGGACTACGGGGTCTTGCAGCAGAGCCACGTGGTACTGAACGTTCCGGAAGCGCAGAATAGGGGCATGACCAGCACCGCTCTCGCCGTCCAGAAGGCCCGCAACATCGCCGCCACCCTCCGTCACCACCGCGCCGCCCACCGTCCGAGCGACGTCCGCGTCGACCGCGACCAGGCCCGTGCGGCCTTCGAGGTCGACTACCTCGCGCAGACCAGCGCCCCGCGCGTTCTCTGAGCGACACGCACGCCACCGGGGAGCCCGCCCGCGCTCACCTCGCGACGACGTCGCCGAGGGTCGCGGGCCGGGCTCCGCGCGAGCCGATCTCGCCCACCTGCGCGAGGTAGAGCTCGGCGCAGGCGAGCGCGTCGGTGAGGGCCTCGTGCGCGCCGTAGGCCGGCAGGCCCCGCCGCTCGCGGGCCGCCCAGAGACGCAGCGCGCCCGTCTCGACCTCGCCGCCCCACGCCCCGGAGACCGCGCGCCGCTCGAGGTCGAGGGTGTCGACGACCTCCACCGGCAGGCCGGCGCCCCACAGCCGCTCGCACGCGGCGCCGAGGAACGTCGTCTCCACCCGGGCGAAGTGCGCCAGCAGCACCCGGCCCCGCAGCACGGCCAGCAGGTCGGCCAGCACCGCCTCCAGCGCCGCTCCCCCGGCGACGACGTCGTCGGTGAGCCGGTGCACCGTCGCGCTCTGCCCGACGTCCGCCGCGGCCCGCACCACCGCGCCGCCCGCCCCGCCGAGGACGACCCGGCCCCCGTCCACCGGCACCCAGCCGACCGACAGGACGTGGTCGGTCCGCGGGTCCAGGCCGGTTGTCTCCAGGTCGACGGCGAGCAGCGGCAGGTCCGCGACGGGGGTGTCCCGCGGGGGCGAGGGCGAGCGCAGCAGGTCCGCCAGCGGACCGGGCGCCGCCGTCCGCAGGGCACGTGCGCGCCGCGCGGCGACGTTGCGGCGGAACGGGCTCACGACACCATCGTGGTGAGGTAGCGGCGGCCGAGGGCCTGCTGGGCGAAGCGGATGATCGAGAACGCCTGGCGCAGGTGCCGCTTCTCGAAGCCGGACAGGTCGTCCGGCGCGACGAAGCTGTCCGTCGGCAGCCCGGCCCGCACCTGCGCGGACTGGTGGCGCAGCCGGACGTACCCGATGAACTCGAAGGCGTCGCGCAGGTCGTCGGCCAGCTCCCCGCTGAGGGCGCCGGCGGCGCGGGCGGCCTCGAGCCGGGCCCGGGTGGCGACGGCCGGCGAGCCGACGGCCAGGGCGTGGACGCGCGCGAGCTCGACGACGCCGAGGATCCCGCCACGCTTGATGTCGAGGGTGTCGCGGTGCTCGCCGTGCTTCTCGAGGACGAAGCCGCGGAAGAAGCCGAGCGGCGGCTCGTGAGCGCCGGCCTGCTTGGCCAAATGCGCGAGGAAGGTCTTCGCGCCCGGGGTCGCCCGCAGGACGTGCTGCTGCAGCCGGGCGTGCAGGTCGGTGTCGCCGTGCACCGGCCGCATGTCGAAGAAGATCGAGGAGTTCAGGACGGCCTCGGGCGTCGGTGCGGTGAGCCAGGAGGTGAACTCGGCCTGCCACGCCGCGAGCGGCCGGCGCCACCGCGGGTTGGTCGCCATGACGTCGCCCCGGCAGCGGGGGTAGCCGCAGCGCTCCAGCCCGTCGACCACCCGCTCGGCCAGCGCGGTGAACCAGCCGAGGTCGGCCTCGGCCACGGCGTCGTCGAGGACCATCGCCGTGTCCTGGTCGGCGGCGAGCGCCTGCTCCAGCCGCGCCCGGGACCCCAGCGCCACCCAGCAGTACGGCGCCGGGGCGGGTCCCAGCTCGGCCTCGGCCAGGGCGATGACGCGCCGCTCGACGGCGTCGCCGACCGCCGTGACGACCCGTCCGATGTCGTCGGCCGAGGCATCCTGCTCGACGAGCGCGCGCACCACCCCGGGCAGACGGGCCGACACCGCCGCGACGCCGGCGACGTCGGGCTGCTTGGCGATGTCGCCCGCGAGGTAGACCGGGCTCGCCTCCTCGATCCGCAGCAGGTCGGTCGTCGTGACGATGCCCGCGGGCCGCCCGGTGTCGTCGACGAGCGGCAGGTGGTGGATGTGCCGGGCGGTCATCTGCAGCAGCGCCTCGAAGGCCAGCGCGTCCGCGGACCCGGTGACGGGGTCGGGCGTCATCACCTCGGTCACCGGCGACGCCGGGTCGACACCGGCGGCGAGGACCCGGCTGCGCAGGTCGCGGTCGGTGAGGATGCCGGCCAGCCGCTCGCCGTCCATGACGAGGATCGAGGAGACACCGCGCGCGGCCATGACGCCGGCGGCCTCGCGCACCGTGCCGGTGACCGGCACCGTGACGAGGTCGCGGCCGAGCAGGTCGCGCAGCCGGGTCTTGAGGATGGCCGAGCCGGTGGCCGACGTCTGCAGCTCCGCGACGGCGCCGCGCATCCGGCTGCGGCGCTGCTCGTCGAAGAAGGCGTCGAAGGCGGGGTGCGCGCGGCAGAGCTCGTGGAAGACCTCACCGGGGACGACGAGCGCCAGGGAGTCCTCGATGGCCGTGACCGAGAACGTCGACGGGTTGCCCCGGGTCAGGGTGATCGACCCGAACGAGGTGCCCTCCTCGCCGCGCTCGACGAGGGTGTCCGCGGCGTCGTGGACGTCGGCGGCGCCCGAGCGCAGGACGAAGAGGTCGTGGTTGTCCCGGCCCCGCCCGATGAGCTCGGTGCCGCGCCGGAAGTACTGCACCGTGAGGCGGGCCGGGAGCCGCCGCAGCACCTCGTCGGGCAGCCCCGCGAAGGGCTCGTGCCGGGCGAGGAAGTCGCGGATCTCGGTCAGCTCGACGTCGACGGCCATGCGTCATCGTCGCAGTCCCGGCAAGAAACCCCCACCACCCGCACTGACCTGCTGGAATGACCGGACACGGTGCAACGCGGCACCCGAACGAGAGGCGGTCACCATGAGCGAGAACCCCACCGAGGGCCCGGCCGACAGCGAGGCCGGCGCGCCCGGCATCCCCGGCGAGTCCGACGGCGGCGCTGACGGCGGCGCCGGCACCGAGGGCCCCGCCGACAGCGGCGCGGGCGAGCAGACCGTTCCCGGCCAGGAGGACGGCGGCGCCGACGGCGGCGCCGAGGGTCCGGCCGACAGCGGGGCCGGCGAGCCCGGCGTGCCCGGTGAGTCCGACGGCGGCGCGGACGGCGGCGCGGACGGGTCCTGATGACCGACGCGCTCGCGCCCGAGCCCCCGACCGCGCTCCCCCCGGAGCCCGGTCGGGGGCTCGCCGCCGTGACGGCCCTCTCGCGCGAGCGGTTCGCCGCCGAGCACTGGGACACCGCGCCGCTGCTCAGCCGTGCGGCGGACCTGCCGGCGCCCGCCCACGGCTTCGACGCCGCCGCGGTCGACGAGCTGCTGGCCCGGCGGGCGCTGCGCACCCCGTTCCTGCGGATGGCCCGGGACGGTGCCACCCTCGAGCCGCGCGACTTCACCCTCGGCGGCGGCGTCGGCGCCGGCATCTCGGACCAGGTCAGCGAGGACAAGGTGCTGCGCCTCTTCGCCGACGGCGCGACGATCGTCCTCCAGGGCCTGCACCGGACCTGGGAGCCCGTCGCGCGGGCGGCGCGCGATCTGGCGAGCGACCTCGGGCACCCGGTCCAGGTCAACGCCTACGTCACCCCGCCGCAGAACCAGGGGTTCGACGACCACTACGACGTCCACGACGTCTTCGTCGTCCAGGTCGCCGGCGAGAAGCACTGGCGGGTCCGGCCGCCGGTCCACGAGCGCCCGCTGCGCAACGAGCCCTGGACCGACCGCCGCGACGCGGTCCGGGCGGCCTCGGCGGTCGAGCCGGTGGTCGACACCGTCCTGCGCCCCGGCGACGCCCTGTACCTGCCCCGCGGCTGGCTGCACTCGGCCACCGCGCTCGGCGGCACGAGCATCCACCTGACCTTCGGCGTCCACGTCTGGACCGGTCGGCACCTGGCCGAGGACGCGCTCGCGGCGACGTCGCGGCGGCTGGACGCGGACCCGTCGCTGCGGACGGCGCTGCCGGTCGGCACCGACGTCCTCGACCCCGCGACCGTCGCCGCGGCCCGCGACACGGTGCGGGCCGCGGTGCTGCGCGCCGTCGACGCCCTCACCGCCGAGGAGCTCGCCGCCGCCCTGGCCCGCCGCGCCCGCTCCGCTCAGCGCGCCGAGCCGCTCGACGTGCTCGCCCAGCACGAGGCCGGCGGGGCCGACGTCGGGCCGCGGTGGCGGCTGCGGGACGGGCTCGCCCACCGCTGGGAGGGCACGGTGCTCGTCACCCGCGTCGGGCGGGTCGAGGTGGCGGCCGACGAGCGAGAGTCCGTGGCGGCCGTGCTCACCGGGGCGGAACCGAGCGGCCTGCCCGCCGACCTGCGGCGGCGGCTCGTCCTCGCCGGGGTCCTGCTGCCGCACTGAGGGTCCGGTCCCCGTGCCGGAGCCGGGTTCCCGTGTGGCGACCCCGGCACGGGTCCAGGACGGGGACGGGGACCGAACCGACGCGGTGGACGGACCACGGCCCGGACGGTCCCCTCCGTCACCCCGTCAGTCTGCCGCCGGGCGCGGCGTCGTCGCGACGTTCCGCCCCGGTCGTGGCCGAACCGTGATGCCTGCGCGGGTCGGTCCGCGGTCAGTCGTCGACGACCTCGCCGCCGGCCTCCTGCCAGGCGCTGATGCCGCCCGCGAGGTCGAAGGCGCCGGTGAACCCGGCGTCGGTCATCCGCGAGACCGCCTCGGCCGACCGGCTGCCCGTGCGGCAGTAGACGGCGTAGGCCGCGTCCGGCGGCAGCGCGGCGATGCGGTCGGCGAAGTCGGGCGCCGAGAGGTCGATGTTGACCGCCCCGGGCAGGTGCCCCTCGGCGAACTCGGCCGGGGTGCGCACGTCGAGCAGCGTCGTCCCGGGCCGCTTGAGCGCCGCGGCGAACTCCTCGGTCCCCACCTGGCTGCCGCTCGCGGGCGCGCTCTGCGCGGTGGGCCCGGCGGTGACGCTCACCCCGCCGGCACCGGAGCAGCCGGCGGCACCGAGCGCCAGGAGCACGGCGGCCGCGACGGCGAGGGGGCGGGTGGCGGGACGGCGCGGGGTCATCGGGCTCCTCCGGGGCGGCGGGGACGGGCGGTCGCGGCCCCACACACATCGCGGCGGATTGTGGCGCGCGGCCACACCGGTCGGGCGGGGGGTCCTCTCTAGTGTCCAACGCCATGAGCGATGTCGCCGCCCCGTCGACCACCGCCGACCTGGGCGGGCGGACCGCCCTTGTCACCGGCGCCGCCAGCGGCATCGGGGAGGCCGTCGCCCGGGCCCTGGCGGCCGCGGGAGCCACCGTCCACGCCGTCGACCTCGACGAGGCCGGCCTGGCCGCGCTCTCGGGGGTCGAGCGGATCGAGCCGCTCGTCGCCGACCTCACCGACCTCGACGGCATCGAGCACCTGCCGCCGGACGTCGACGTCCTCGTGAACAACGCCGGCGTCCAGCACGTGAGCCCCGTCGAGGACTTCCCGCCCGAGCGCTTCTCGTTCATCGTCGACCTCATGCTCGTCGCGCCGTTCCGGCTGGTGCGCCGGTCGCTGCCGCACATGTACGCGCGCGGCTGGGGGCGGGTCGTCAACGTCTCCAGCGTCCACGGGCTGCGGGCGAGCCCCTACAAGTCGGCGTACGTCGCGGCCAAGCACGGTCTCGAGGGGCTCTCGAAGGTCGTCGCGCTCGAGGGTGGGGGCAAGGGCGTCACGTCGAACTGCGTCAACCCCGCCTACGTGCGGACCCCGCTGGTGGAGAAGCAGATCGCCGACCAGGCCCGGCAGCACGGCATCCCCGAGGACGAGGTCGTCGAGCAGGTCATGCTCGACCCGGTCGCCGTGAAGCGGCTCGTCGAGCCCGAGGAGGTCGCGGCCCTCACGCTGTTCCTCTGCGGGCCGGCGTCGGCGTCCCTCAACGGCTCCTCGTTCACGATGGACGGCGGGTGGACGGCCCACTGACCGGCCCCGCGGGCGCCCCCGAACCTAGGATCGGCGACGTGGCGGGCGAGGACACCGAGGCCGGGGGCGGCGCCCTTCGGCTGCTCGCGCTGCTCGCCGACGACGCCTCCGTGGCGCAGGTCGCGGCCGCCGACGCCACCGGCCCGGCACGCGACCTCGCCCTGCGCGTCGCCGCGGCCCGCGAGGTGCACCAGCGGCGCGAGGCCGGCCTCACCGCGCTGCTCGACACCGCCCGGGCGCTGGTCACCGAGAGCGACCCCGGGCAGGTCCTCGACGCCATCGTGCGCCGGGCCCGGGCCCTGCTCGGCACCGACCTCACCTACCTCACCCTCTACGACGACACCGCCGGCGACACGTACATGCGGGCCACCGACGGCTCGGTGTCGGCGGCCTTCCAGTCGGTGCGCCTCGAGCTCGGGGCGGGCCTCGGCGGGCTCGTCGCGTCCACCCGCAAGCCGTACTGGACCGCCGACTACTGGAACGACGACCGCTTCCGGCACACCGGCGCCATCGACAGCGCGGTGTCCGAGGAGGGCATCATCGCCATCTGCGGCACGCCGCTGCTCGTCGAGAACGACTTCGTCGGCGTCCTCTTCGCGGCCAACCGCACCCCGCGGCCGTTCACCCGCGAGGAGGTCGGGCTGCTCGGCAACCTCGCGACCCTCGCCGCCGTCGCCATCGTCCAGACCCGCGCCCTCGTCGACGCAGAGTCCGCGCTGGCCGCCCTCTCCGAGGCGCACGAGACCGTGCGCTCGTACGCCGACGGGGTCGAGAAGGCGGCGGCGGCGCACGACCGCTTCGCCTCCCTCGTCCTCGAGGGCGGTGGTGTCGACGACCTCACCCACTCCCTCGCCGACCTGCTCAGCGGGTGGGCGGCCCTCGTCGACGAGGACGGCGGGGTGCGCTCGGACACCCCCGGGGCGATGGTGCCGGACGGCTTCCGCGACCTCGGTGCCGGCCGGCTCGTCGAGGACGACGGTATCTACGGGCTCGCCGTCGCGACCGCCGAGGAACGGCTGGCCACCCTGTACGTCGGGGGCGCCGGGTCGCTGACCGACGCCGACCGGCGCACCGTCGAGCGCGCCGGCGTCGTCACCGCCCTCGTCCTGCTCTTCGAGCGTCAGGCGGCGGACGCCCGGCAGTCCGCCCGCAACCGCGTCGTCTCCGAGCTCGTCGCCGCCCGGGGCCCGGCCGAGGACCGCGAGCAGCTGGCGCGCTCGGCCGGCACCGACCCCGACGTCCCCTCCTGCCTGCTCGTCCTGCGGGCCGACCCCGGGACGACGGTGCGCGCGCTCGCCTTGTCGGCCACGGCGGCGGTCGGCGAGGGCGCCCTCGTCGGGGTGCACGACGCCGACGTCGTCGCCCTCGTGCCCGGTGCGGACGCGGACCGGGCCGCGCGCGACCTCGCCGCCCGCCTCGGCCGGCGCGGGCCGGTGACGGTGGCGGGCGTCGGACCGCTCACCGGCGTCGAGTCCGTGCCCGAGGCGTACGACGAGGCGGTGCGCACCGTCGCCGCGCTCGTCGCCCTCGGCCGCCACGGCGAGGGAGCGGCAGCCACCCACCTCGGGTTCGCCGGGCTCATCGTCGGCTCCGACCCGGACGTCGGGGCCTACGTCGCCCGCGAGCTCGGGCCGCTGCTGGACTACGACGCCCGCCGCGGCACCGACCTCGTCGGCACCCTCGCCGCGTACTTCGGCGCCGGCCGCAGCCCCCGCCACGCGGCCACCGCCCTCCACGTGCACGTCAACACCGTCGCCCAGCGGCTGGACCGGGTGTCGGCGCTGCTCGGCGCCGACTGGCAGGAGCCCGAGCGCTCCCTGGAGCTGCAGCTCGCCCTGCGCCTGCGCGCCCTCCTGCGCACCGACGGCTGACCGGTCGACGACACCCGGGGCCCCGCGGTGGATCCGGCCGGGACGGGGTAAGCGACAGGAGTGAGCACCTCGACCTCCTCCGCGTCCCCGTCCACCGCCGACCAGCCGGAGATCGGGGACCACGCCCTGCTCTCCGACGGCCGCTCGATGGCCCTCGTCGCCCGGGACGGCACGGTCGACTGGTGGACGATGCCGCAGGACCCGCGGCTCGGGCTGTGCGACGCCGTCCTCGACCCCGACGGCGGCCGCTTCGTCCTGCGCCCGGTGGCCGACGCCGAGGTCACCCGCCGGTACGTCGGCGCCTCGATGGTCCTGGAGACGACGTTCACCACCGCCGACGGCACGCTCGTCGTCACCGACGCCCTCTCGTTGCACAACGGCGCCCTGCTGCCCTGGGTCGAGCTCGCCCGCCGGGTGCACTGCCGCTCCGGCGTCGTCGACGTCGAGTGGGAGTTCCGGCCCGCGTCACTGCTGGGTCGGGGGCTGCGGCCGTTCGAGGAGGACCGCGGGCGCCTGCGGACCGTCGTCGACGAGGTCGCGCTCGCCGTCCAGTCCTGGGACGCGGGCGACGCGGCACCGGACGGGGACGGCGTGCGCGGGGCGATGACGATGACGGCGGGGCAGGACGCGCTCGTCGCGGTCGTCGGCGTCGTGGGCTCGGCGCCGCTGCCGCGACCCTCCCGCACCGAGGTCGAGGCCCGGATCGGCCGCACCGCCGGCACCTGGGCGACGTGGTCGGAGGGGGTGCGCTTCGAGGGCCGGTGGCGCGACCAGGTGCACACGAGCGCGCGGGTGCTCAAGGCCCTCGTCGACCCCGTCGGCGGCGCGATCCTCGCCGCCCCGACGACCTCGCTGCCCGAGCGGATCGGCGGCGGGCTCACCTGGGACTACCGCTACTGCTGGATGCGCGACGCGTCCTTCACCGTCGACGCCCTGCTGCGGGTCGGGATGGTCGAGGACGCGCACGCCGCCGTCACGGCCCTGCTGCGGATGGCGGCGACGACGAGCCCGCGGCTGCAGCCCTTCTACCGCGTCGACGGCACGCGCCCCGAGGGGACGACCGAGCTCGACCTGCCCGGCTACCGCGGCTCGACGCCGGTGCGGCACGGCAACTCCGCCGTCTCCCAGCTGCAGCTGGGCGGCTGGGGCGACCTGCTGGAGGCGCTGTGGATCTACGTGCGCTCCGGCGGTGACCTCGACGCCGACGGCGGCCGGGTCGTCGCCGAGCTCACCGACGAGCTCTGCACCCTGTGGCGCGAGCCGGACGCCGGCATCTGGGAGCTGGGCCAGACGCGGCACTACACGATCTCGAAGATGGCGAGCTGGGTCGCCTTCGACCGCGCGCTGCGGCTGGCCGACGCCGGCCAGGTCCGCGGCGACACCGCGCGCTGGGCGGCCGAGCGGGACGCCACCCAGGAGTACGTGCGGGCCGAGTGCTGGTCGCAGGACCGGGGCACCTACACCTTCTTCGCCGGCAGCGACGGCCTCGACGCCGCGTGCCTGCTGGCCGCCCGGACCGGGTTCGCCGACCCCCGCGGCCCGGAGATGGCGGGCACCGTCCGCGCCGTCCGCGAGGAGCTCATGGACGGGCCGTTCGTGTGGCGCTACTCCGGGCAGCAGGACGTCGAGGGCGCGTTCCTCGCCTGCTCGTTCTGGCTGGCCGAGGCCCTCGTGCGGGCCGGCGACCTCGACGGGGCGGCGGAGCAGATCGACGGCACGCTGCGGGCCGCCAACGACCTCGGCCTGCTCGCGGAGGAGTACGACCCCGCCGTCCCGCGGCTGCTCGGCAACTTCCCGCAGGGCCTCAGCCACCTGGCCCTCGTGAACGCGGCCGCGCTCTACGCCGAGGCGCGGGACGGGCGGGGGGCCATGGACTGACGCCGGGCGGCCGGCAGGCGGGTGAGCGGCAGCGGGCGACGCTGCCGCGCCGTCTCCAGCGCCCGGTCGCCGATGGCCAGGGCGAAGGACAGCGCCTGGCTCGGCAGCGAGCGCAGGAAGCTCGGGGTGAGCACCCCGTCGGCCTGGTCGCCGAAGATGCCGCGCGGGCCGTGGTCCTCCTCGCGGTCCACGGGCGTGTGCAGGTTGTCGCGGCGGCCCGGGTCGATCCGCTGGTCGGTGAGCTGGCCGCTCACCCCGGTGCGGGCCATGTAGTGGTCGCCGACGCCGGGCATGAGCTGCGCCATCTGCACGACCATCCAGTTCCACGTGCCGACGACCTTCTGCCGCGGCAGCGCCTCGGCGGCGTCGGCGATGGAGCGGGCGACCCGCTCGGGCTCGTAGATCGGGGGCACGGGCATCGGGTGCCGGTCGACCTTGGCGAGGCACCAGCCGAACTGCGTCGTGTTCACGGCCGGCAGGTGCACGATCGTCGTCCGCACGTTGCTGCCCTCCTCCAGGAGCTCGCACCGCAGCGAGTCGTGCAGCCCGCGGACCGCGAACTTCGCTCCGCAGTAGGCGGACTGCAGCGGGATGCCGCGGTAGGCGAGGGCCGAGCCGATGAAGACGACGGTCCCCCGGTCGCGGGGACGCATGTACCGCAGCGCCGCGAGGGCGCCGTGCAGTTGGCCGAGGTAGGTGACCCGGGTGGCGCGCTCGAACTCCTCGGCCTCGATGTCGCGCAGCCGCGCGAAGACGGTCGTCATGGCGTTGTTGACCCAGAGGTCGATGGGTCCGAGCTCGGCCTCGATGCGCTCGGCGGCGGCGTCGACCTGGCGGTGGTCCGAGACGTCGGTCGACACCGGCAGCGCACGCCGGCCGAGGGCGCGGACCTCCTCGGCGGCGGCGTCGAGCCCGGCCTGGCCGCGGGCCAGCAGCGCGACGTCGTAGCCGCGGCCGGCCAGCTCGAGGGCGACGGCGCGGCCGACGCCGGCGCTCGCCCCGGTGACCACCGCGATGCGGCCGGTCGGGTTCTCTCGGGTGTCGCTCACGGGTCTCTCCTCGCCTCGGGGCCGCACGGGCTTCTCCCTCGTTGGCTACCCGTGGCCGGGAGGCGACAAACCGCGGCTGGGGGCGGGGGCGGTGGCAGCGCGACCGGGCGGCCTTCGGGGACGGTGAGGCCGTCGACGGCGACGAGCTCGACGACGGCGCGCAGCGGCGGGGAGAGCCCGTCCAGGGCCGCGGTTCTCGCTCACACCCCTCCTTCGGCCCTGCCCTCCCCGGCCCCTGCCGCGAACGTGTGTGAACACGCCGGGGATCCCCGGCGCGTTCACACACATCGGCGGGGAGAGGGGGCGTCCGGCCCGGGCGCCGTCGTGCCGTCCTCGCGACCCTCGGGATGCTCGCCGCCGTCGGGTTCTGCCTCTGGGCCACCGGCCTGCGGCCCCACCCCGTCCCCCTTCTGCAGCGAACGTGTGTGAACACGCCGCGAAAGCGCGGCGTGTTCACACACGTTCGCGGGAGGAGCGTGGCCGGGGGTGGGGTGGGCGGTGGGGGTGTCCGGGGCAGGCGGAGGGGGTGTCAGGGGTGGGCGGTGGGGGTGGGGGTGTCAGGGGCGGGCGGCGAGGGTGCGCTCGACGGCGTCGACGACGGCGGTGACGCCGGGCTCCTCGAGGACCACCGAGTAGTGGTTGGCGTCGACGTCGGTGACGGTGAGCGCCTCGGGCAGGTTCAGGGCGGCGACGCGCTCGGCGTCGAAGAGACCCTGCGGCTCGTCGAGCAGGCCGCGGTGAGCCCACACCAGCTCGACGGGCAGCCCGTGCTCGACCACCGCGCGACGCCCGGCGTCGTGCGCCTCGTCGTCGGCGAGGACGCCGGCGCCGTCGGCCCGGACGGCGTCGAGGACGCACGAGCTGCACCAGCCGTCACCGTCCTGCCCAGGCACGAGGTCGTGGAGGATGTAGCGCCGCGCCACCTCACCCGCTGGGCCGCGCAGCAGCGGCCCGAGCGCCGGGTGCTCGTCGAAGAAGGCGAGGTACTCCTCCGCCGAGCCGAAGCGCATCGAGAGCCGGGCCATGGCCGGGCCGAGGACGGCTGCCAGCGCGGCGTCGAGGTCCAGGCCGGGCGGCGGCGGGAAGGCGAACCCGCCGTCGACGAGCACCGCGCCCGAGAACCGGGCCGGGTGCCGCGCCGCCGCCAGCGCCGCGACGTACGCCCCCATCGAGTGTCCGACGAGCACCGGCGCCGCGGCGAAGGCCGACGCGATGCCCGCGAGGTCCTCGGCATGCACCGCGAGGCCGAAGGGCCCGGGCGCCTCGCGGGAGGCCGCGCGCCCCCGCAGGTCCGGCGCGAGCACCCGCACGGCGCCCGGGCGACGCCGGGCCAGGCCGTCGGCGACCCGCTGCCAGGACAGCCCGTTGGCGGTGATGCCGTGGACGGCGAGCACGACGCGGGCGTCGTCGTCGACGGGCCCGGGCGTGAGGTCGTGGACGGCGAGGTGCCCCTCGGGCAGCTCGATGACGAACGCGGGGTCGGTGACGGTCATGACGCTCCAGTCTTCCGGATCAGTCGCCCGCCGAGCCCGGTGAGGCCGCTCGGCGCGAAGTACACGACGACGACGAAGAACGCGCCGAGGATGAACAGCGGCTGGGAGAGGACCGCGCGCAGCGTGTCCGGCAGCACGTCGAAGACCCCCGAGCCGCCGGCCTCGACGAGCCGGGCGTCGGCGTAGTGGTAGAGGAACCCGCCGAGCACGGCGCCCCAGGTCGACCCGGCGCCGCCGAGGACGACCATGACGAGCAGCGAGAGCGTGAACTCCGCCGAGGTCAGGGACGGCGAGGACCCGCCGAGGACGAGCGCGTGCACGACGCCGCCCAGCCCGCCGAGGAAGGAGCCGACGACGATGGCCAGCAGCTTGACCCGGTAGGTCGTGAGCCCGAGCACCGCGGCGCGGCCCTCGTTCTCGCGGACGGCGGCCATCGCGTGCCCGGCCCGGCTGCGCACGAGCAGCCGGACGAGGACGAACGCGACGGTGACGAACGCGAGCGCCAGCCAGTACCGGTAGGGCGCGTTCTGCACCCCGACGAGGATGGACGGCACGGCGTCGCGGTTCAGCGCCTTGCCCTCCTCGCCGCCGGTGACGCCGCCCGGGTCGCGCAGGACGATGATGGACGCCGCCTGCGCGAAGGCCAGGGTGACCATGGCGAAGGCGATGCCGCCGACCCGCAGCGCGACCCCGCCGACGACGAGCGCCAGCATCGTCGTGCCGCCGAGCGCGGCGAGGATGGCCACGGGCAGCGGCAGCGACCACGTCGAGAGGGACACGGTCAGCAGGTAGCTGCCGGCCGCGACGAACAGGGCGTGCCCGAAGGACAGCAGCCCGGTGCGCCCGAAGAGCACGTCGTAGGACAGCGCGAACCCGGCGAACACGAGGCAGGTGGCGAGGAGCTGCATCGACCCCGGGCCGTTGATGCGGCCGGGCAGCAGCCCCGGGATGCTCGCCGGGACGTACGGCAGGTAGGCCAGCACGGCGAGGAGCAGCAGGGGCAGCCCGACCCGCAGCAGCGTGGCCGGCGTAGGGCGGGTCATGCGGTCGCCCCTTTCAGGGAGGACGGGCGCGCGAGGAGCACGAGGGCGAGCAGGAGGACGACGGACAGGTCGCCGACGCCGCTCACCGCGTAGTAGTTCGCGAGCTGCTGGACCAGGCCGACGGCGAACGCGGCGACCGCCGTCCCGGTGAGCGAGCCCATGCCGCCGATGACGACGACGATGAAGGCGTAGATGAGCAGCGAGCCGCCCTGCCCCGGCGACACCGACCCGGCGTACTGCGAGAACAGCACCCCGGCCAGCGCGGCGACCGCCCCGCCGAGCCCGAAGACGATGGTGAAGGTGCGCTGCACGTCGATGCCGAGCGCCTCGACCATCGTCCGGTTCTCGACCCCGGCGCGGATGACGAGGCCGAGGCGGGTGTAGCGCAGCAGCGCGAGCAGCCCGCCGAACAGCGCGAGGGCGACGGCGAGGTAGACGAAGCGGTCCACGGGGATGCGCGCCCCGAGGAGCCCGACGGTGCCGGTCATGACCTCCGGCCGGGCGACGGCGCGCGGGTCGGCGCCCCAGATGCCTTGGACGGCGGCGACGGCGGCCAGCGAGAGCCCGACGGTGACGAGCACCTGCTGGATGTGGTGGCGGTAGAGCGGCCGGATGAGGACGACCTCGACGACCACCCCGACGATCGCCCCGACGAGCAGGGCGACGACGACGGCGACGAGCAGCCGCAGGCCGACCCCCATCGACGACGGCAGCCGCGTCATCGTCACCCAGGCGGCGTAGGCGCCGGCGGTCATGAAGGCGCCGTGGGCGAAGTTCAGCACGCCCATGAGCCCGTAGATGAGGGAGAGGCCGCTGGCGGCGAGGAAGTACAGCGCTCCGAGGCCGAGCCCGGTGACGACGATGAGGAGGAAGGTGCTCACGCGGCGCCCTCCCGTCGCATGGAGACCCCGAGCAGCTCCTGGGTCAGCGCCTGGTCCTCGACGAGCTCGCGGGCGTCGCCGCGGTGGACGACCCGCCCGGCGTCCAGGACGACGACGGTGTCGGCGATCCGGCGCACGAGCGGCAGGTTCTGCTCGACGAGCAGCACCGGCGTGGACTCGGCGACCCGGGCCAGGACGTCTGCGACCTCGGTGACGAGCTTGGGCGCGAGGCCCTTGGTCGGCTCGTCGACGAGGAGGAGGTCGTTCTCGCGCAGCAGCACCCGCGCCAGCGCCACCATCTGCTGCTGCCCGCCGGAGAGCGTCCCGGCGCGCTGGGTGCGGCGCTGGACGAGGTCGGGGAAGAGCTCGCGGACGATCGCGGCGTCGGCGCCCTCCGCGGGCCCGACGAGGCGCAGGTTCTCCTCGACGGTGAGTCCGCCGAAGACCTCGCGGTCCTCGGGGACGTAGCCGATGCCGCCGGCGACGATGCGGTGGGTCGGCTCGCGGACGATGTCGCGCTCGCGCAGGAGGACCGACCCGGTGCGCGGGGCCAGCCCGAGGACGGCCTTGAGGGTCGTCGTCTTGCCGACGCCGTTGCGGCCGAGCAGGGCGGTGACGCCCGTGGCGGGCACCTCGAACGAGACGCCCTGGAGGACGTGCGAGCCGCCGTAGCGGACGTGCACGTCGTCGAGGACGAGGACGCTGCTCACAGTGCTTCTCCCAGGTAGGCCTGCTGGACCCGCTCGTCGGCGGTCACCTCGTCCGGCTTCCCGACCGCGAGGAGGCTGCCGTGGTGGAGCACGGCGACCCGGTCGGCGAGGCCGAGGACGACGTGCATGTGGTGCTCGACCATCGCGACGGCGACGCCGGAGTCGCGCACCTCGCCGATGATCGCCGTGAGGCCGTCGACGTCCTCGGCGGAGACGCCGGCCATGGGCTCGTCGAGGAGGAGGGCCCGCGGCTTCGCCGCGAGGGCCATGGCGAGCTCGAGCTTGCGCCGCCCGCCGTGCGAGAGGTCGCGGGCGAGGGTGCCGGCCGTGCCGCCCATCGTCACCCGCTCGAGCAGCTCCTCGACCCGGGTCGCCGGCACCGACCGGGCCCCGCGGAAGGGCGAGAGCGGCGAGCCGCCGGCGCCCTGGACCGCGAGCCGGACGTTCTCCCCGGCGGTGAGGCCGTCGAAGAGCGCCGAGGTCTGGAACGAGCGGGCCAGGCCGGAGCGCGCGCGCCGGGTGGCCGACTGCCGGCTGACGTCCGCGCCGTCCAGGGTGACCCGCCCGCTCGAGGGGCGGGTCACGCCGGAGAGGATGTTGACGAGCGAGGACTTGCCGGCGCCGTTGGGGCCGATGATCCCGACGAGCTCCCCGGCCGCGACGGTCAGGCTCACGTCGTCGAGGATCTGCGCCCCGCCGACCCGCCAGCCGACGCCCTCCGCCCCGATCACTGGATCGGGGTGACCGGCGGCGCGACCTGCTCGGGGTCCAGGGTCTCCTCCGGCGTGGCGGTGAGGGCGTCGCCGTCCTTCTCCAGGGAGGCGGTGAACATCGGCTGGAGGAGGGCGTGGTCCTCGGCGCGGATCTCCATCTCGCCCTTGGGGCCGGTGAAGGTCCAGCCCTCGAGCGCCCCGACCATGGCGTCGGTGTCGTCCGGGCTCGCCTCGAGGGCGTGGACGATCATCTGCGCGGCGACGAAGCCGTCGTTGGTGAAGAGGTCGACGCTGCCGCCCTCCTTCTCCATGCCGTCGGCGAGCGCCTGGTAGGCCTCGTTGTCGGCGGCGCCGTCGAAGAAGTGCGAGAGGAAGTCGATCTTCGTCGCGGACGCGCCGAACAGCGCGTGCGTCGGCTTGATGTCCAGGCCGGTGACGACCGTGGTGACGTCGAACACGCCCTGCTGCGAGAGCGTCGTCCACATCTGGGTGGCGTTGGTGCCGGCCCAGGCGACGAAGAGCAGGTCCGGCTTGGCGGCCTTGATCTTCGAGGCGAACGGCGTGAACTCGGTTGCGGCGGCGGGTACCTCGACGGCCGAGACCGTCGCGCCCTGGTCGCCGAGGATGCTCGTGACGGCGGCGATGTTCGCCTTCCCGAAGGCGCTGTCCTGGGCCAGGACGGTGACCTTCTTGCCCTCGACGTCGCCGATCATCGTCCCCGCGGTGGCGACGTCCTGGTAGGTCTGCCGGCCGGAGCGGAAGGTGTACTTGCTCGCGCCGGTGACGGCGTCGACCGCGGCCGGGCCGGAGACGAAGAGGACCTTGTTGTCCTGGGCCAGCGGCGCCACCTGCAGCGCGACGCCGGACGAGGTCGAGCCGGCGATGACCTTCGTGCCCTTGCCGATGAGGTCGGTGGCGGCGGCGACGGCCTTGGCGGGGTCGCCGGCGTCGTCGGACTCGGTGACCTCGACGGGGCGGCCGTTCACCTCGCCGGTGCCGTCGGTGGCGTAGTCCAGGCCGGCGGTGAAGCCCTGCCGGTACTGCTCGCCGTAGGTCGCGAGCGGACCGGACTTGCTGTAGACGAGACCGACCTCGATCGGCGAGCCGCCGGCCGAGCCGGAGGCGTCGCCGGAGGACGCGGCGCCGGGCTCACCCGGGGAGCCGCAGGCCGCGAGGGCGAGAGAGACGACGGCGCTCGCGACGGCGAGCCCAAGACGACGTGACACGGGGTCCTCCTCCGGTGGGCGCTCGCGCCATTGCTGCAACGAATCCGTTGACGCCCGAACCGATGCGGCGACCGTAGCCGGGTCCTCGCGGGCCGGGCCGTGGGGCGTGCGGCCACATTGCCGTCCAGGACATGTGCTCGGCCACCATCAGCCCGATGGGGCAGGCTGACGCCGGTGCGCGCCCTCGTCTACGACCGCTTCCGCGCCGACCCGCGGGTCGCCGACCTGCCCGACCCCGTCGCCGAGCCCGGCGGGGCGGTGGTCCGGGTGCTCGCCGGCGGGCTCTGCCGCAGCGACTGGCACGCGTGGGCGGGCCACGACGACGACGTGACGGCCTTCCCGCACGTGCCGGGCCACGAGCTGGCCGGCGTCGTCGAGTCCGTCGGCGCGGGCGTCGACCCCGCGTGGACCGGCCGGGCCGTCACCGTCCCGTTCGTCCTCGCCTGCGGGGCCTGCCCGACGTGCGCCGCCGGCGACGGCCAGGTGTGCCCGCACCAGCGCCAGCCCGGGTTCACCGACCCCGGCAGCTTCGCCGAGCGGGTCGCCGTGCGGGCGGCGGCGACCAACCTCGTCGCCCTGCCGGAGGCGGTGCCCCCGGCGGTCGCGGCCGGCCTCGGGTGCCGGGTGGCCACCGCGCACCGGGCGGTCGTGGCCCGCGGGCGCGTCGCCGCGGGTGAGACGGTGCTCGTCCTCGGCTGCGGCGGGGTGGGCCTCGCGGCCGTCCAGGTGGCCGTGGCCCGCGGGGCGCGGGTCTGCGCCGTCGACGTCGACGCCGGCTCCCGGGAGCGGGCCGCGGCGCTCGGGGCCGAGCACACCCTGGACGGCGGCGCGGACGAGGCCGCGCTCGTCGACGCCGTGGCCGGCTGGTCCGGGGGCGGGGCGCACCTCGCGGTCGACGCCGTCGGCTCGCCCGCGACGTGCCGGGCCGGGATCCTCGCCCTGCGGCGGCGTGGGCGGCACGTCCAGGTGGGGCTGCTGCCGCCCCGGGCCGGGGCCGCCGCGGTGCCGATGGAGCGGGTCATCGCCTGGGAGCTCGACGTGCTCGGCAGCCACGGGATGGCCGCCGCCGACTACGCCGGGCTGCTGGCCGACGTCGCGGCCGGGGCGGTCGACCTCGACGCGCTGCGGGCGCCCGGGGACCCGGTGGGGCTGGCGGAGGCCGGGCGGCTGCTCACGACCCTCGGCGAGACCCCCTCGCGCGGGATCGTCCTCGTGGACCCGTCGCGCTGACCGGGACCGACCGCCAGACTGGTCGCGTGCGAGAGGGACGGTGGTGGACCGAGCGGGTGCTGCCGCGGGTGAACCACCGGGGGCTGCAGGGCGAGGACGCCGGCCGCTGGCGCGCCCCGGTCTGCGTCCGGGCGAGCGGCGTGGTCCTCGACATAGGGTTCGGGTCCGGCCCGAACCTCGAGCACTACCCGGCCGCGGTCACCCGGGTGCTCGCCGCCGAGCCGTCGGACCTGGCGTGGGAGCTCGCCGCCGAGCGCGTCGCCGCCTTCGGCCGGCCGGTCGAGCGGCCCGTGCGGGACGCCGCGGACCTCTCGGTGCTCGCCGCCGGCTCGGTCGACTCCGCCGTCTCGGCCTGGTCACTGTGCACCGTGCCGGACGTGGAGGGCGCCCTCACCGAGGTGCGCCGGGTGCTGCGACCGGGCGGCGCGCTGTACTTCGTCGAGCACGGGCTGGCCCCGGACGCCGGCACCGTCCGCGCGCAGCGGGCGGTGCAGCCGGTGTGGGGAGCGCTGGCCGGCGGGTGCCACGTCGACCGGGACGTCCGCGGGCTGCTCGCGGCCGCGGGGTTCGAGGTCGTGACCGGGCGGGCGCAGTACGTCGGACCCGGCCCCCTCCGGATCTGGGGCTGGTTCGTCCGCGGCGCCGCGCGCCCGGTGCCCTGACGCCGGCGGGCCCTCAGCGGCCGAGCACCCGCGCGAGGAAGCCGCTGCTCGGCTCCTGCGCGTGCCCGAGGCAGCGGTCGGCCCGCGGCACCCCGGCCAGGGCCTGCTCGACGTGCTGGCCGCACCCGGCCCAGGTCGGCTTGCCACAGGTCTTGCACGTCACGCGTCGGCACATGGCGGTCTCCTCGCTGCGTCGGGGCGGACGACCGTCGTCCGCATACCCCCGAGGGTATCAGGCCGAGGCGCTCGACGAGGGCGCGGTCAGGCCAGCGAGAGGAAGAGCTTCTCCATGGCCTCGACGTCCATCGAGCCGCCGTCGGGGTCGGTGATGCACTGCTTGAGACCGAGGGCGATGACCGCGAAGCCGGCGCGGTCCAGCGCCTTCGACACCGCCGCGAGCTGGGTGACGATGTCCTGGCACTCGCGGCCGTCCTCGATCATCTTGAGGATGCCGCCGATCTGGCCCTGGGCCCGCCGCAGTCGCTTGACGACGGCCTGCATCTGCTCCGGGTCGAGCTCCATGGCGGCGCCTCCTGCGGCGGGGACGGGCAGTGCGTCGATGGTAGCGGCGGGCGGGTCGGTGGTCCGGCGACTCGTCGTGGTCATCACGTGCTCCTGGCGGGGGGACGGACCCGGCGGCCCATAATACCCCGCAGGGTATCGACGGGCCGCCGGGCGAGGGGTCGGGTCAACCGGCCTGACGGGCGGCGACCTTCTCGCGCACCTCGTCCATGTCCAGCGCCTGGATGCCGTCCAGGACCTGCTCCAGCGCGGCGGGGGGCAGCGCGCCGGCCTGCTGGAAGACGAGGATCCCGTCGCGGAACCCCATGAGGGTCGGGATGGAGCTGATCTGGAGCATCATCGAGAGCTCCTGCTCGGCCTCGGTGTCGACCTTGGCGTGGACGACGTCGTCGTGCTTCTCGCTCGAGGCCTCGAAGGTCGGGGCGAACTGGCGGCACGGGCCGCACCACGAGGCCCAGAAGTCGACGAGCACGACCCCGTCCTGGGTCACGGTCTTCTCGAACTCGGCGGTCGTGAGGTTCACGGTGGCCATGGGGCACTCTCCTTCTGGTCCTGCTGGCGATGGCGTCCGCGAATGACGACCACATACCCCAAGGGGTACATTCCGTGGCGCATCCGCTTCAGTGAGGAGAACACCCGCGATGGTCGAGATCATCCCTGTCGAGACCCCGTCCCTCGGGGACCGCAGCTACGTCGCCCACGACGGCGAGGTCGCCGCGGTCGTCGACCCGCAGCGCGACGTCGACCGGGTCCTCGAGCTCTGCGAGCGCGAGGGGGTGCGCGTCACCCACGTCGTCGAGACGCACATCCACAACGACTACGTGACCGGCGGTCTCGCCCTCGCCCAGCGCACCGGCGCGACCTACCACGTCAACGCCGACGACCCCGTGGCCTACGAGCGCCACCCGGTGCGCGACGGCGACGTCATCGAGGTCTCCCCGTCGATGACGCTCACCGTCCTCGCCACGCCGGGCCACACCTTCACCCACCTGTCCTACGCGCTGTCCTCCGGCGGACGGGACGTCGCGGTCTTCACCGGCGGCTCGCTGCTCTACGGGTCCACCGGCCGCCCCGACCTGCTCGGCCCGGACCACACCGACGCCCTCGCCCACCACCAGTACGCCTCGGCCCGGCGCCTGGCCGAGCAGGTCGCCGACGACGCCGCCGTGCTCCCCACCCACGGCTTCGGCAGCTTCTGCTCCTCGAGCCAGTCCGACGCCACGAGCTCGACGATCGGCGAGGAGCGGCGGAGCAACCCGGTGCTCACCGAGGCCGAGGAGTCGTGGGTGCGCGACCTGCTGGACGGTCTCGACGTCTTCCCCGCCTACTACGCGCACATGGGCCCGGCCAACCTCGCCGGGCCGGACGCGCCGGACCTGCGGGCGCCGGCGCCCGCCGACAAGGCCGAGATCCGCCGGCGCATCGAGGCCGGCGAGTGGGTGGTCGACCTGCGCACCCGGAGCGCCTTCGCGGCCGGGCACGTCCCCGGCACGTTCAACCTCGGCGTCGACGGGCAGTTCGCGACGTACGTCGGCTGGCTCGTGCCGTGGGGCGCCGACCTCACCGTCCTCGGCGAGAGCCCCGAGCAGGTCGCGCAGGCGCAGCGCGAGCTCGTGCGGATCGGCGTCGACGAGCTCGCGGGCAGCGCCACCGGCAGCCCGCAGGACTGGACCGACGCCCCCCTGGCGACGCTGCGGCGCGCCACCTTCGCCGACCTCGCCGAGGTGCTGCACCACCGCCGGGTCGCCGTCCTCGACGTCCGCCGCGAGCGCGAGTTCGCCGCCGGGCACATCGAGGGCGCCGTGAACATCCCGATCCACGAGATCGTCGAGCGGCTCGACGAGGTGCCGCAGGGCGAGGTCTGGGTGCACTGCGCCGGGGGCTACCGCGCCTCCGTCGTCGCGAGCATCGTCGCCGCCACCGGTCGCACCGTCGTCGCGGTCGACGACGGCTTCGAGCGGACCGCGGAGGTCGGGCTGGTCTGAGCCGGGGAGGATGTCCGGCGTGGCCCCCGCCCTCTCCCGCGCGCTCGACGCCGTCCTCGACGGCGCCGACCCCTCGGCGCTGCGGCGCGCGACCGTCCGGCTCGTCGAGGTCTACCGGTCCGGTGCGCCCCCGTCGGCGCAGGTCCTCGCCGACCCCACGTCGGCGCTCGCCTACGCCGCCTACCGGATGCCGGCCACCCACGCCGCGGTGGCGCGGGCCCTGCGCGAGGGTTCGCGCGTCGGAGCGCTGGACGGGGTGCGCCGGCTCGTCGACGTCGGGGGCGGTACCGGCGCCGCGGCCTGGGCGGTGGCGGGCGCCGTCCCGGGGCTGGAGTCTGTGGTCGTGGTCGACTCCTCGGCCGACGCGCTGGTCCTGGGCCGCCGGGTCGCCCGGCACGGACCGCCGGTGGTGGCCGGCGCGACGTGGACGCGGACCGACCTCGCCGACCGCGCGCCGCTGCCCGCCGGCGACCTGGCCACGCTGTCCTACGTCCTCGGCGAGCTGCCCGAGGACCTGCGGCCCGCCGTCGTCGACGCCCTCGCGGCCGCCGCGCCCCGGGTCCTCGTCGTCGAGCCCGGCACCCCGCGCGGGTACGCGGCCGTGCTCGCGGCGCGGGACCGGCTGCTCGCGCTCGGCTGGCACCTGGCCGCGCCCTGCCCGCACGCGCTGGCCTGCCCGGTCGCGGCGCGGGAGGGCGACTGGTGCCACGTCGCGGCCCGGCTGGACCGCAGCGCGCTGCACCGCCGGCTCAAGGGGGCCACGCTCGGGCACGAGGACGAGAAGCTGTCCTACGTCCTCGCCACCCGCGAGCCCGTGACGGCGGCCCCCGGCCGGGTGCTGCGGCGGCCGCAGACGCGCAAGGGGCTGGTGGGGCTCGAGGTCTGCCGCGCCGACGGCACGGCCGGCCCCGAGGTCGTCACACGGAGGGACCGGGAGCGCTACCGCCAGGCCCGCGACACCGGGTGGGGGGACCCCTGGCCGCCGGCGGTCTGAGGGGCCTCCCCGCGGCGCGCCGCGGGACTTCCCGGGGTGCCCTGCGCGAGGTAGCGCCCCGTTCTTGCTAGGTTTTCGAGGAAAGTCCCATCGCCAGAAGGAGCACGACCATGACCAAGAAGGAACTCGCCCAGGCCCTCGCCGGCAAGACCGACCTCTCCGCGAGCGCGGCCGAGGACGTCGTGAGCGCCGCCCTCGACATCATCTCCGACTCGCTCGCCAAGGGCGAGGACGTCAAGCTCGCCGGCTTCGGCAACTTCGAGACCCGCGAGCGTGCGGCCCGCACCGGCCGCAACCCGCAGACCGGCGAGGAGATCCAGATCGCCGCGTCGACGTCCGTCGGCTTCAAGGCCGCCGCGCAGCTCAAGCGCGCCGTCAACGGCTGAGACTCACCCGCACGCCCGGACGGGGCGCCGGCCACCACGGCC
>NZ_SAYU02000006.1 GCF_004025965.2 Phycicoccus flavus
GGGGCCGGGCGCACCGGGCCGGCTCGGCCGGAAGGTCACGATCTCGACACCACCGGCCCGGTTCGCCGACCCTTGGCCTCCGGGAAGCATCGGGCGTGCTTGACTGTTCTACAGGACGCCATCCGAACAGGGTGGTGACCACGAACCCCGGGCAGACCCCGAGCGAGCCGAGGAGGCCGACGTGAACGCCGCACTGGCACCAAGCCTGACCAACGCAGACCGCTGCGACCGCTGCGGCGCCCAGGCCTACGTGCGGGCTCGCCTGCACGCGGGCGGGGAGCTGCTGTTCTGCGCCCACCACGGCCGGGAGCACGTCCCGGCCCTCGCCGACAAGGCCGAGATCCTCGACGAGAGCGACCGGCTGACCGAGCCCCCGGTGACGAGCGTCGCCGACGACTGATGGAGCGGCTGGGGCAGGACGCCTGGGTCGTCCTGCCGCCCCTCCTCATCGCCCTCGGGATCGTCGGCATCGTCGTTCCCGTCCTGCCCGGCCTCCTCCTCGTGGTGGCCGGGCTCGGCGTGTGGGCCCTCGCCACGCAGAGCGTGGTCGGCTGGGTCGTCCTCGTCCTCGGGCTGCTCGTCGCCGGGACCGGCGCGGTCCTGCAGTACCTCGTCCCCGGCCGCCGGATGCGCGAGCGGGGGGTCGCGACCTCGACGATCGTCGTGGCCGTCCTGCTGGCCGTCGTCGGCTTCTTCCTCGTCCCGGTGATCGGGGCGGTCGTCGGCTTCGTCGGCGGCATCTGGCTCGTCGAGACCGGCCGGGGCTCGGGCCGTCAGGAGTCCTGGGCGCGGACCCGGCACGCCGTCCTCGCGATCCTCCAGGGGTGGGGCATCGAGATGGCCGCGGCGCTCGTCGTCGCCGGCCTGTACGTCGTCGGCGTGCTGCTCAGCTGACGTCGACGAGCTCGCGGTCCGCGCGCTGGCGGGAGCGCACGACGAGCTGGGCGGCGCCTCCGGCGGCGAGGAGGACGGCCCCGGGGACCAGCAGCAGCAGTCCCGGGCCGGGCAGGGGGACGAGGACCAGGCCGAGGACGGCCAGCAACGACCCGGCCGCCAGGGTTCCGGCGGCCACGTGACGCAGGGTCACCAGTTGTTCTCGCGGCGCTCCCAGCGCTCGTCGAGGCGGTCGATGAGTCCGCCGCTCTTGCGGCTCTTGCGGCTGCCGCCCTTGGCGGGGTGCACCTCGCCGTCGCGGACGACGCCGAGGCGGGCCTTGCGGGGCGGGGTGGCGGCGAAGACGGCCGCGGCGACCATGACGGCGAAGCCGACGGCACCGATCCACGGAGTGGTGTTGACCCCGACGAGCACGAGCCCCAGACCGGCGATGACGCCGACGGCACCGATCACCCAGCGCCGACGCTGGAGCGAGGCCAGCCCGCTGCCCTGCATCTGCGAGGCGAACTTCGGGTCCTCGGCCGCGAGCGCCTGCTCCATCTGGTCGAGCATCTTCTGCTCGTGGTCCGAAAGGGGCACGGAACCTCCCGTGGTCGTCCCGGGACGCCAGGTGAGGCGTCCTCGGTGGCTCTGAACCATCAGGATAAATCGCGAGGTCGCCGCACGGAAGCCGATGTGCGAGGTTCGATGAGACTCGCCGGTCGCACGACCCCCGAGCCGAACCGGGCGCGGGCCCGGTCGACGGCCCGGTCGGCGTCCCGCCAGCCGTGCTCGGGCTCCCCGATGACGCCCTGGATCGGGGTCCGGCGCACCTCGAGGAGCCCGGACATCCGCACCCCGACGAGCCGGATCCGGGCCCGTTGCAGGCCGAGAGCGTCGAACAGGCCGACCGCGGCCTCGTGGACCGCGCGGCCGCTGTCGGTCGGCTCGCGCAGGGTCCGGGAGCGGGTGATCGTCGTGAAGTCGCTGAACCTCACCTTGAGGGTGACCGTCCGACCGGTGAGACCGGCGGCCCGCATCCGGCCGGCGGTGCGCTCGCTGAGGGCGAGCAGGTGGCGCCGGATGAGGACGGCGTCGTCGAGGTCGGCCTCGAAGGTCTCGTCGCTGCCGATGCTCTTCTCCCGCTGCTCGCGCTCGACCGGGCGGGGGTCGCGGCCCCACGACAGCTCGTGCAGGTGCCGCCCGGTGGCCGTCCCCATCGCCCGCTCGAGGGTCGCCAGGGGGGTGTGCGCGATGTCGGCGACGGTCCGCAGCCCGAGCCGGACCAGCGACTCCTCGGTGCGGTCCCCGACCCCCCAGAGGGCCGCGACGGGCAGCTGCTGGACGAACGGGACGACCTCGTCGTGGGGCACGACGACCATGCCGTCGGGCTTGGCGAGGTTCGACGCGAGCTTGGCGACGAACTTGCTCGGGGCCACGCCGACCGAGCAGGTGATGCCCTGCTCGTCGTGGACGGTGTCCCGGATCAGCTGCCCGATCGTCGCCGGGCTGCCGAGCCGCCGGACCGCGCCGGAGACGTCGAGGAACGCCTCGTCGAGCGAGAGCGGCTCCAGGTGCGGCGTCACCGACCGGAACGTCTCCATGACCCCGGCGGAGATCGCGGCGTAGAGGTCGTGGTCGGGGCGCAGGACGGTGGCCTGCGGGCAGAGCCGCCGGGCGCGGGACATCGGCATCGCGCTCGTCACCCCGAACCGGCGCGCCTCGTACGTCGCGGAGAGGACGACGCCGCGGGTGCCGCCGCCGACGATGACCGGGGTCCCGACGAGCTCGGGGTGGGACAGCAGGGTCGCCGAGGCGTAGAAGGCGTCCATGTCGACGTGCAGGACGGTGCAGCCGGTGTCGTCGAGCGGCGCCGGGCTGACCCGCTCCGGGAGCGCGAACTGGCGGCGGCTCATCGCCTCCCCCTCCCCCTTCGGCCCCGGACGCCCGGGACCCTCGCGGGGTGCGGGAGTGGGTCAGTCGCGGGTGGCGAGGACGTGGAGGGCGCTGCCGAGGGCGCCGAGCGGGTGCTCCGAGCCGGCCGCGGCCTCCTCGAGCGCGACGAGGGCGGTGCGGTCGGCCTCGGAGTCCAGCAGCGCGGACGGCACGAGGTCGGCGAACATCCGCACCCCCTGGACGTGCACCGGCGTGAGGCCCTGGGCCCGGACGAGGTCGACGACGGCGGAGGAGTCGAAGCGGCGCGGCACGGGGTCGTCCTCGCCCCAGCGGCCGTCGGGACGGGTGAGGACCGCCCGGGCCCGGTCGAGCCGGCCGGCGAGGGCGTTGGTGAGGACGGCGTGCAGCCGCTGGGCCACGACGAGGCTGAACGTGCCGCCGGGGGTGAGCAGCGCGGCGACGGCCCCGACGGCGGCGTCGGGGTCGTCGACGACCTCGAGGGCGCCGTGGAGGCACACGAGGTCGAAGACGGCGCCGGAGGCCCCGGCGTCCCCCGCTCCCCCGGTCTCGCCGACGAGGTCGCGGACGGTGTCGGCGTCGCCCTGGAGGGCGCGGACCCGGTCCTCGACGCCGTGCTCCGCGGCCCGGCGGCGCAGCGAGAACAGCGCGTCCGGGCTGGGGTCGACGACGGTGAGGTCGTGGCCGGCGACGGCCAGCGGGACGGCGGTGCCGCCGGTGCCGCCGCCGAGGTCGAGGACGCGCAGCGGACGCCCGAGGCGCTCGGCGGAGGAGGCGACGTGGGCGTCGAGGACGCGCTGGACCGCGCTCGTCCGCGAGCCCGCCGGCCCGGGTCGCGGGGGTCGGCCACGCTCGTCGGCCACGGTCGGTCTCCTCGTCGGGGGCGGGGTGACGGCGCGGGTGCTGCCGTGGGGCCCACCCTAGTGTCCCGAGCTTCCCGGACTGGCGTGCCACAGCTTGCGCGAGGGCAGCGCGGGGGTGGGCGGCGAGGCGGGCACGACGTCCCCGGGCGGGGTGACCGTGACCGGGCGCGGCAAGCCGCCCGGGTGGTCCAGGACCGGGACGCCCCGGCCGGCGCGCGGGTCGGCCCCGGCGGGCTTGATGTCGGCGTACGGCGACTGCCGGAACCCCGAGGCGTGGACGAGCACCCGGCGCCCGGTGCGCTCGGCGGCCTCCCGGGCGGCGGACTCGGCCGCCTCGGCCCGGGCGCGGGCGTCGGCCTCCCCGGCGTCGACCGCGGCCCGGACCGCCCCGAGCCCGCCGAGCTGCCAGGCGTCCCACAGCCCCGCGAGCTCCCAGGCGCCGGTGGCCCGGATCGAGACGCCCCGGTCGCCGGTGCGCCGCAGGACGCCGCGCACGAGCAGCAGCCAGCTGTGGAAGACGACGCCGGCGTACGGGCCCTGGACGTCCTCGAAGAAGGTGCAGTCCGACGGGCCGGTGCCGTCGTCGAGGGTGAGGAAGACGACCCGCCGGCCGGAGCGCACCGGCGGGGTCTGGGTCGCGACCTTGACCCCGGCGACCCACACCTCGCTGCGGCTGCGGGAGCCGACGAGGTCGCGGCTGCGGGTGACGCCGAACGCGGTGAGCAGCGGCTCGTAGAAGGCGACGACGTGGTCGGACACGTCGAGGCCGAGGACGTCGAGCTCGGCGCGCACCCGCTCCGGGCCGGTCATCTCCGGCAGCCCGGTGCCGGCGACGAGGGTCGGCCGGTCGCCGAGGTCGAGGGTCAGCTGGGTCGGCCGGGCGTCGGCGGGGACGACCTCCCGGGCCGCCTGCGACTGGGCCGCGGCCCGCGCCCGCACGTCGAGGCCGGGGTCGCCGGGGCCCTGCACCTCGGCCACCGCGGAGCGCGGCAGCGTCAGCCGGTGCCCGTCGACCGTGCCGGGGCGCGGCGGGCGCTGCGGCCCGCCGGGACGCGCCCCGCCCGGGTGCGCCGCCGGAGCCGGGCGGCCGGTGCGGCGGGGACCGCGGGAGCGGCCGGTGCCGCGCTCCCAGCGGTCGAGCTCGGCGACGTGGAGCAGCAGGTCGCGGCGGGTCACCCGTCCGCGCCGGCCGACGGCGCTGCCCCCGGCGGTGCCGTGGAGGGCGTCGAACGCCCCGGCGAGGACGAGCCGCTCGGTGACCGGCCGGCTCACCTGGGCCCGGGTCCAGAAGTCGCCGAGGTCGGAGTACGGCTGGCCGGCGACGACCCGCGCGACCTCGGCCTCGCTGATGCCCTTGACGTCGGCGAGCGAGAGCCGGATGCCGTACGGCTGCGGGGTGCGCCGCCAGCCCGCGACGCCGTCGGGGGCGTCGTCCCCGGGGTCGGGGTCGCCGGCGTCGAGGACGGGCTCGATCCGGTAGGTCCCGCGCGAGGCGTTGACGTCGAGCCCGAGCACCGGGATGCCGAAGGAGCGGGCGTCGTCCAGGAGCAGCCGCTTGGGGTACATGCCCGGGTCGTGGGTGAGGATGCCGGCGAGGAAGGCCGCCGGGTGGTGGGCCTTGAGCCAGGCCGAGTGGTACGTCGGCAGGGCGAAGGCCGCGGCGTGCGCCTTGCAGAACCCGAAGGACGCGAAGCTCCTCAGCACCTCCCAGATCCGGTCCCGCTCCTCCGCCGTGTACCCGCGGGCCCGCGCCGCCGGGCGCCACCAGGCCTCGACGTCCTGCTGGCCCTTCGGGGTGCCCATCGAGCGCCGGACCTCGTCGGCCTGGGCCAGGGTGACCCCGGTGGTCTCGGCGACGATGAGCAGCACCTGCTCGTGGAAGACGACGACGCCCTCGGTCTCCTGGAGGGCCGGGACGAGGCTCGGGTGGAGGAAGCGCCGCTCGCGCCACCCGTGCCGGGACTCCAGGAACGGGGTGATCATGTCCGACTTCACCGGGCCCGGCCGGAACAGCGAGATGTCGACGACGAGGTCCTCGAACTCCCTCGGGCCGAGCTTGCCGACGAGCTCGCGCTGGCCGGGGCTCTCGATCTGGAACATCCCGAGGGTGCGGGTGGTGCGGATGAGCTCGAAGGTGCTCTCGTCGTCGAGCGGCACCTGGGTCTCGTCGTCGAGGTCGATGCGCCGCCCGCTCACCCGCTCGACCTCGGCGACGGCGTGCGCCATCGAGGACTGCATCCGGATCCCGAGGACGTCGAGCTTGAGGAAGCCGAGGGTCTCGACGTCGTCCTTGTCGAACTGGCTCATCGGGAAGCCGAGCCAGGACGCCTCGACCGGGGTGCGGTCGAGCATCCCGGCGTTGGACAGCACGACCCCGCACGGGTGCAGCGCGATGTGCCGGGGCAGGCCGTCGAGGGCCTCGACGAGGTCGAAGAAGGCGCCCATCCGCGGGGAGTCCAGGCCGCGGCTGCGCAGCTCGGGGAGGTCGGCGATGGCGTGCCGGGCGTCCTTGGCCCGGACGTGCGGGAACGCCTTGGCGATCTCGTCGACCTCCAGCGGCGGCATCCCGAGCGCGGCGCCGACGTCGCGGACGGCGTGGCGGACCTTGTAGGTGTCCATCATCGACACGCAGGTGACCCGCTCGCCGCCGAAGCGCTCGAGGACGGCCTCGTAGATCTCGGTGCGCCGGGCGGACTCGACGTCGACGTCGATGTCGGGCAGCTCGGCGCGCAGCGGGGAGCAGAAGCGCTCCATGAGGAGGCCGTAGCGGATCGGGTCGACGCCGCTGATCCCGAGGAGGTGGTTGACGAGGCTGCCGGCGCCCGAGCCCCGGGCCGCCACCCGGCAGCCGCGGGCGCGGACGAGGTCGGTGACCTCGGCGACGGTGAGGAAGTACGTCGGGTAGCCGAGCGAGCGGATGACGGTGAGCTCGGCGTCGAGCCGGTCCAGGACGACCTGCCGCTCGGCGTCGGAGGCGCCCGGGTAGCGCCGGCCGACCCCGGCGTGGCAGCGGCGGGCCAGGACGTCCATCGGGTCGGTGCCGGGCTCGATGTCCAGGACCTCGGGCTCGGGGAGGTGGACGGCGCCGATGCCGAGGTCGTCGCGGTCGTGCAGGACGCACTCGGCGGCGAGGGAGGCGGTCATCGCGAGCAGCCGGTCGGCCCGCGCGGCGTCCCCGGAGGTGACGACCAGGGCCCGCTCGCGCATGGCGCCGGTGCCCGCGAGGTGCCCGGCGTCGGTGACCCGGTCGAGGTGGCGGGAGTCCAGGACGACGAGCCGGCGCGCGGCGTCGAGGACGTCGACGGTGCGGACCTGCCCGGGCTCGGCGTGCCGGACGGCGGCGGTGAGGACGGCGGGCACGCCGGCGGCGTCGGCGAGCCCGAGGAGCCGGGCGGCGTGGCTGCGGCAGCCGGGGGTGCCGTCGGGGCCGCCGTGCAGGACGACCTCGACGACGAGCCCGTCGCGCGGCAGCAGCGTCCGCCAGCGCTCCAGCAGGTCGCGGGCCCGGGACTGCTGCCCGGCGAGCGCGGCCCGCCCGACGTCGGAGTCCGGTCCGAGCTGGACGACGAGCCGCGCCGGCCCGTCGCCGTCCACGGCGGCCGCCGCGACGCGGGCCGGGGTGCCGGCCGGGGCGGCCCAGTGGGCGAGGAGGTCGGGGGTCGTCACGGGCACCCCGCGCTCGCCGCGCAGGTGGGTGGCGGTGACGAGCCGGCAGAGGGCGGCCCAGCCCGCCCCGGGGGCCGCTCCCCCGCCGCGGCCGCGGGCGAGGACGGTGACCCGCGGGCGGCGCGGGTCGACGACGGCGCCGCCGCGGACCGGGGTGCGCACCCGGGGGGCCCGCGGCCCCGCGACGAGGTCGTCGACGGCGAGGTCGACGCCGAGGACGGGGTCGAGGCCCACCGCGCCGCACGCCCGGGCGAACCGGACCGCGCCGTACAGGCCGTCGCGGTCGGTGAGCGCGAGCGTGCCCTGGCCGAGGTCGACGGCGCGGGCGACGAGGTCCTCGGGGGTCGAGGCGCCGTAGCGCATCGAGAACCCCGAGGCGACGTGGAGGTGGGCGAACCCGTCGGGAGCGGTCATCGAGGACTCCTCGCGCCGGGTCAGGCCGGGCGGACCGGCGCGAGCCGGCGCCCGGTGCCGTGGACGACCGGGACCCCGAGCCGGGTGGCGACGAGGTCGACGAAGGTCTCGGCGTCGCGGAGGAGGTCGTCGGCCTCGCGGACGCCGACCCGCACGAGCCCGGTCTCGACGCCGACCCGCTGGCCGGTGGCCCCGGCGAACAGCTCCGCCCACTCGCCGAGCTCGGGGGCGGCCCGCGCGGTGAGCGCCCACACGTCGTGCGGTCCGGGGCCGGCGGGCCGGGCCGGGCGGGCGGCGAGCACGGCGGCCGCGGCCCGCAGCGCGGCGAGCGAGGCGGCGAGGTAGCGGGCCGAGGTGGCCGAGGCGGCGTACCCGGAGGTGACGGACTCGCGGGCGCGCTCGAGGAGGTCGAGGGTCGTCGCGGCGTGGGGCATCGGTGGCTGCTTCCTCAGTCGTGGGCCCGCAGGAGGAGCCAGTGGTCGTCGTCGCGGCCGAGGTCGAAGACCCCGGCGGTGCCGGACGGTGGGCGGGCCTCGACCCGCCACACCCGGCGCTCGGTGTCGGGGACGCGCGCGCCGGGGAGGTCCCCGACCTCGCGCCACCAGGCCCGCCGCTCCTGCCAGGTGTCCAGGACGGCGCACACGGCGTAGCGCCGCCCCCGCCACACGAAGGACCGGGGTCCGGGCTCCACGCCGGGCACCCCGCCCGCCCCGTCGTCGCCGGGCGCGGCGGGGGCCGGGGGCCGGGGGCCGCCGCCCTCGTCGCCGGCGCCGGGGGTGCCGGTGTCGACGACCACGGTGACGTCGGGTCGGCCCCACGTCGTGCGCACCGTGACGATCTCGTCGTGTCGGCGGGTCATGGCAACCTCCGGTGGGCAGGACCGACCGCCCGGCGACCCTCGCGGGACCGGTGGACGGGTGACGGATGTTCGAACGCGTGTTCGATCGGGTGTCCACTGTAACCCTCGGCACCGACACCCCGTCAACCCGTTCCGCGCACTCCGCGGACACCGCGTCCGGGCCCTCCCGGGCCCCGCCGCGCGCCCGGATCGAGCCTCCCGGCGCGCCCCGTCCGCGGCCCCGGGTCACTCCCCCGCGGCCGCCCGCTCCCGCGCGACGAGGCGGTGCAGGTGGCGCTGCTCGGGCACGCTCGTCGCGAGCGCGGCCGCGCGCTCCAGCGCCGCCACCGCCGCGGCGTGGTCCCCCGCCGCCGCGAGCAGCTGCCCGTGGACGGCGTGGACCCGGTGCCCGCGGGCGAGCCCGGGGTCCTCCAGCAGCCCGGTGACGACGTCCAGCCCGTCCTGCGGCGAGCCCGCCTCGGCCGCCGCGACGGCCAGCCCCAGCCGGGCCGGCGGGTCGGGCGCGAGGGCCACGAGCATCCGGTAGAGCACGAGGATCTGCGGCCAGTCGGTCGCCTCCCACGCCGCCGCCTCGGCGTGCACCGCGGCGATCGCGGCCTGGAGCTGGAAGGGACCCACCGGCCCCCGCACGAGCGCCCGCTCGACGAGCCCGACCCCCTCCGCGACGAGTGCGGCGTCCCAGCGGGTCCGGTCCTGCTCCGCGAGCGGCACGAGGTCGCCGCGGGCGTCGGTGCGGGCGGCCACCCGGGCGTGGGTGAGCAGCAGGAGCGCGAGCAGCCCCGCGGTCTCGGTGTCGTCGGGGACGGCGGCGTGCAGCTCGCGCGCCAGGCGCACGGCCTCGTCCGCCAGCCGGACGTCGGTGAGCGCCTCGCCGCTGCTGCACGTGTAGCCCTCGGTGAAGACCACCGAGAGCACCTGGCGCACGGCGCCCAGCCGCTCCGGCGTGACGACCCCGGCCCGGGCCGGGAGGTCCGGGGACGCCGCCCGCGCGGCCCGCAGCGTCTCCTTGGCCCGCGCCAGCCGGCGCCCCATCGTCCGCTCCGGGACGAAGAAGGCCGCCGCGACCTGCGCGGTGCTCAGGCCCGAGACGACCCGCAGCGTGAGCGCCACCTGGGAGGCGCGGCTGAGGGCCGGGTCGGCGCACAGGAGCAGCGTCGCCAGGGTGCCGTCCCGCCCGGCCCGGTCCGGGGCGAACGGGTCCAGCACCTCGCCGGGGCCGGTGCGGGCGTCCCGCTCCTCGCGGCGGCGCCGGGCGCTGCCGGAGCGGACGGCGTCGACGAGCCGGCGCCGGGCGACGGTCAGCAGCCAGGCCCGCGGGTCGTCGGGCAGGCCCTCCCGCGGCCACCGCTCGACCGCGGCCAGCAGCGCCTCCTGCAGCGCGTCCTCGCAGTCCTCGGGCGAGCCGTGGCGCCGGACGAGCGCGCCGAGGACGCGGGGCGCCTCCCGCGCCACCACGTCCTCGACGCCGGCGGTCACCGCTCGTCGCCGCCGGGCCACATGGTGGGCCGCAGCTCGACGGTCTCGCCCGGGCCGGAGAAGCGTGCGGCGATCTCCCGCGCCCGCTCCTCGGAGGCGACGTCGACGAGGAAGAACCCCGCGAAGTGCTCGCGCCCCTCGGAGTACGGCCCGTCGACGGCGACCCGCTCGCCGTCGACCCAGCGGTGGAGGCTGGCGCTGCGGGGGTCGCCCAGGGCCTCGCCGCCGAGCAGCTCGCCGGACTCCTGCATCTGGCCCAGGAGGGTCTCGAAGTCGGCGTCCAGCCGCTGCCGCTGCTCGGCCGGCAGGGCCTGGTTCTCGGCGACGAACTCGCCCGTCGGGTGGCCCCAGGGCTGCGGGTTGGAGTGGATGAGGATGACGTACTTCATGGTCCGGTCCTTCCGTGCGGTGGTGCTGTCGTCCGGAGGTCGGAGCCGGCCGCCCCCGGTGCGACATCCCCCGACGTCCCCGTCCCGGCGACCCTAGCGACCGGTCGGCCCCGCGGGGCGACCGGTCGGCGCAGCGGCCGCGGGGCCGACCGGACGTTCCGGGCCCGGCGGCGCCGCGCTCACTACGCTTCCCGCATGACGCCCGAGCCGGCCGCCCCGGCCCCCGAGGACCCGGCCCCGGCCCTCGCACCGCCCCGCGACCTCACGACGCGCCGGGCGGTCTCGGCCGTCCTCGGGACGCTCGCGCTGCACCACGTCCGCCCGGACCTGCGGCAGCTGCCGGACGCGGTGCGGACGGCGAAGGCGGCCGCCGAGGCCCTCGGCGTCACGCCGGCCGAGATCGCCAACAGCCTCGTGTTCACGAGCAGGGACCAGGACGGCACCCTCGCGCCGCTGCTCGTCCTCGCCTCCGGCGGGCACCGCGTCGACACCGGCAAGGTCGCGGGGCTCCTCGGCCTCGCCACCGTCGAGCAGGCCGACCCCGACTTCGTCCGCGAGCACACCGGCATGGCCATCGGCGGCGTCGCCCCGGTCGGGCACCCGCAGCGCATCCGCACCGTCGTCGACGTCACGCTGGGCCGCTACGACCGGGTCTGGGCCGCGGCCGGGCACAGCCACACCGTGTTCGGGACGACCTACGACGAGCTCATCCGGATCACCGGCGGACAGGCGATGGACGTCGCCTGAGCCCGGACCTCCCCCGGGTCCGTCACGCCGGCCCCACCCGCGCGTCCGGCACGTCCCGGACCTCGGGCGGTGCGGGGAAGGAGGCACCGGCGACCTCGCGCCAGGCCGGCAGGAACCAGTCGCGGTTGAACGCGTCCAGCTCCTCGCGGGAGGTCCAGACCTGCACGACCTGCCACCCGCCCTCGACCGCGCCGCTCGCGAAGAGGAGGCGGCCGGGGGGCTCGGGGGCGCCCACCAGCGCGTCGGCGAGCACCTGCTCGTGCGCGGCGGTGCCGCCGGGGAAGAACGCCAGCCGGACGAACGCCACACGTCCACACTAGTGCGGGAGGTCGCTCCGACGGAACGGCCCGGCCCCGTCACCGGCGGGCCCGCGGCGCCGGAGGCTCACAGGCCGAGGGCCTCGTGCACCTCGAGCGTCGCGGTCGAGCGGTTCATCGTGATGAAGTGCAGCCCCGGCGCGCCCTCGTCGAGCATCCGCCGGCCGAGCTCGGTGGCGATCTCGACGCCGACGCGGCGCACGGCCCGGGTGTCGTCCTTGACGGCCTCGAGCCGCTCGACCACCGTCGGCGGCAGCGGGGTGCCCATGAGCTCGGACATCCGCTGGATCTGCCGGTAGCTCGTCACCGGCATGAGCCCGGGCGTCACCGGCAGGTCGCGCCGGGCGGCGACCCGGTCGCGCAGGCGCAGGTAGGTGTCGGCGTCGAACACCATCTGGGTGACGGCGAACGTCGCGCCGGCGTCGGCCTTGCGGACGAGGACGTCGACGTCGTGGTCCAGGTCCGGGCTGTCGGGGTGCACGTCGGGGAAGGCCGCGACCCCGACGGTGAAGTCGCCGAGGCCGCGCACGAGCCGGACGAGGTCCTCGGCGTGCGCGAGGCCGTCGGGGTGCGGGGTCCACGAGCCGCCGACGTCGCCCGGCGGGTCGCCGCGCAGCGCGAGGACGTTGCGGATGCCGGAGTCGGCGTAGTGGCCGACCACGCGCCGCAGCTCGCGGCGGGACTGGTCGACGCAGGTGAGGTGGGCGAGGGGGGTCAGCGAGGTCTCGTCGGCGATCCGGGCGGTGACCCGGACGGTGCGGTCCTGGCTCGTCCCACCCGCCCCGTAGGTCACGGAGACGAAGGCCGGCCTCACCCGCTCCAGGCGCCGGATCGCGTCCCACAGGGACGCCTCCGCGGCGTCGTCCTTCGGCGGGAAGAACTCGAAGCTGATCGACGGCCGGGGCGAGCGCAGCCGGTCCGGGATGGACGCGACGAGGTGCGCGGGACGTCCTCCACCGCCGTGCTGGGCCATGGCGCCGAGGGTACGTCAGCCCCGACGCCGTAGGCTCGGGGAGCCGTCATCCGACCCGACCGCGGACCGCCCAGGAGCCCCTCGTGACCAGCGTGCTCGACACCGCCGACCTGCGGCGGCGGGTCCAGGCCGCCCTCGACGCCGAGCTGGAGCGCCAGGCCGGGGTGCTCGCCGAGCTCGGGCCGGACGTCGAGGACCTCCTCGGCGCCGTCGCCGACCTGCTGCGCGGCGGGAAGCGGCTGCGGGCCGCCTTCCTCTACTGGGGCGCGCGGGCCGGCGGCGCGGCCGACTCCGAGGCGCTGGTCCGGCTGGCCGCCGCGATGGAGGTCTTCCAGGCGGCGGCCCTCATCCACGACGACGTCATGGACGACTCCGACACCCGCCGCGGCCGTCCCGCCGCGCACCGCGCCCTCGCCTCGCGGCACGCCGACCGCGGCTGGTCCGGCGACGACGAGCGGTTCGGCCTGGCCGGGGCCGTCCTCGCCGGCAACCTGTGCCTCACCTGGACCGACGAGATGTACTCGACGTGCGGGCTGCCCGGGCCGGACCTGGCCCGCGGCCGCGCCGTCTTCGACCGGATGCGCACCCAGCTCATGGCCGGGCAGTTCCTCGACGTCGTCGAGTCCATGCGCCCGTGGGCGGGCCTCGGCGACGCCGAGCGGGTCGAGCGGGCGGGCCGGGTCATCCGCTACAAGAGCGCGAAGTACACCGTCGAGCACCCGCTGCTCATCGGCGCCTCGGTCGGCGGGCTCGGCGACGCCGGGCTGGCCGCGCTCTCCCGCTACGGCCTCGACGTCGGCCGCGCCTTCCAGCTGCGCGACGACCTGCTCGGCGTCTTCGGCGACCCCGGCGAGACCGGCAAGCCCGCCGGCGACGACCTGCGCGAGGGCAAGCGCACCGTCCTGCTCGCGCACGCCCTGGCCGGCACCGACGCCGCCGGTCGCGAGCGGGTCGACGCGCTGCTCGGCCGGTCCGACCTGTGCGACGAGCAGGTCGACGAGCTGCGCTCGGTCATCACCGGCTCCGGGGCGGTCGCGGTCCTCGAGGAGGAGATCACCCGCCTCGCCGCCTCCGCCCGGCAGGCGCTGGCCGACGCCGAGGACCTCGACGCGCAGGCGCGCGGGGTGCTCGAGCACCTCGTGACGACGGCGACGGCGCGCTCGGCCTGAGCGCACCGGGTCCGACCCCACGGGCCGGCCCACGCCCGCCGGGGGCGGCGATGCGTCCGGGGCGGCTACGCCTCCGGGGCAAGGACGGCCCAGCCGTGCGGCGCCACCGGCCCGCCCCGCTCGCGGGTGGCCGGGTCGGCGGCCAGCACCGTCCCGGCCCCGGCGTCCAGCGGCTCGTCGTCGAGGTTGAGCGCGACCCGCAGCGACTCCCCGTCGGCGGAGACCTCCAGCACGTACCGGGTGTTCGTCAGCGAGACCGCGCGCGAGCGCGCCCGGTGCAGCCACGGGTGGCGCCGGCGCAGGCCGAGCAGCTCCTGGTGCAGGGCGAGCACCGCGGGGTCCGCGCCCGGGGTGTCCGCGGGGTCGGCCGGCAGCTCGGGGCGGACGGCGTCGTCGCCCCCGGCCCGGTCCTCCTTGACCCCGCGCAGCCCGAGCTCGTCGCCGGCGTAGACGGCCGGGGTGCCGCCGAGCAGGGCGAGCAGCACGACGGCGTGCGGGTGGTGCCGGGCGTCGGTGACCCGGCTCGCGATCCGCGTCGTGTCGTGGTTGCCGACGAAGGTCACCGGCACGAAGGTGTCGAGGAAGGCGTCGTGGCGCCCGAGGGCGTGGTCGAGCTCGTGGAGGTTGGCGTCCTCCAGGCTCGACCACACCGCCTTCCACAGCTCGTACTGGGTGAGGGTGTCGGCGGTGCTGGCCTCAACGAACGCGGCGTAGTCGCCGTGGATGACCTCCGCCTCGAACCACGCGTCCGGGTGGGTGCGGCGGACCTCCGGCAGCACCGCCGCCCAGAAGTCGGTCGGTACGGCGTAGGCCGCGTCCAGGCGCCAGGCGTCTGCGCCGCGGTCCAGCCAGTGGCGCAGGACGTCGGTGACCTCGGCCCGCACCTCCGGCGAGCCGTGGTCGAGGGTGACGAGGGCGTCGTGCCCCTCGAAGGAGTGCAGGTGCAGGGCCCCGTCCTCGCCCACGGTGTGGCGCACCCGGCGGGCGGCCTCGCTGCCGGGGCCGTCGGCGAGCGCCGCCGCGACCCACGGATGGTCGCGCCCCACGTGGTTGAAGACGCCGTCCAGCTGAACCCGCAGCCCCCGCTCGTGGGCGGCCGCGCAGAGCCGTTCGAGGTCCTCGTCCGTGCCGAGCCGGGGGTCGACCCGGCGATGGTCGAGGGTGTCGTAGCCGTGGCCGGACGCGGCGAAGACCGGGCCGAGCGCGACCCCGCCGGCGCCGAGCCGGACGACGTGGTCCAGCCACGGGAGCAGGCGCAGCAGCCGGTGCTCGTCCGGCGCGACGGGGCCGGACGGCGGCTGCGGGAAGGCCCCGACGGCGCCCAGGGGGTAGACGCGCCACCACAGCGCGTGCTCGACCCAGGCGGGCTCGGGGCTCAGAACGCCTCCTCCATGGCGCGCCGGCGGACCTCGGTCTTGAACCCGGCCCGGATGGCGTCCAGCGGCGTGCCCGGCACCGGCAGCGTCCCGTCGGGGGTGTGCAGCCAGCGGACGATCTCGGTGTCGTCCATGCCGCCGTCGGCGAGGACGGTGAAGGTGCCGCGCAGCGCGGGGATGACGCCCTCGTCGTCGAGGAAGCCCGCGGGCACGGCGACGACGCGGCGCTCGCCGACCCGCAGGGCCAGCAGCTCGCGCTCCTCGATGAGGCGGCGGACGTCCGAGAGCCGCATCGACAGCCGCTCGGCGAGGTCGGGGACGGTGAGCCAGGAGGGGACGAGGGTCTCGACGTCCGGGGCGGGCTCGGGCACGGGGTCGCTCACGACGCCAGCGTGCCACAGCGGACCGGCAGCCCGTCCCGGCCCCGGTGCCCGCGGCGACCCCGGTCCGGAACCGGTCCCGCGAGGCTCCTGCGTCCCACGCGTCACTCGGGTACCGTGTTGCCCCACTGCACACACCAGCCCCACGAGCCGGGGCTGCACCCCACGCCACGAAGGACAGGGTCGATGGTCGCCGCCGCTCCCCCTCCCGCCATGCCGCCGGCCGAGGCCGTGACGACGCTCGTCACCCCCGCCCGGGTCGCGCCGCACGGCTGGACCACCTACCGGGTCCGTCCCGGGGACACCCTCGACGGCATCGCCGCCCGGCACCGCACGACCATCGGCGCCCTCGTGGCCCGCAACCACGTGCGCGACCCCGGGCTCATCCACCCGGGCGACCGGCTGCAGGTCCCCCGCACCTCGGCGGCCCGCTCCGGCTCGACGCCGGCCCGCAGCGGCACGACGCACGTCGTCCGCCCCGGCGAGACCGTCAGCGGCATCGCCGCCCGCTACGGCGCCTCGGTGTCGGGCGTCCTCAAGGCCAACGGCCTCACCGCCCGCACCCTCATCCACCCGGGCGACCGGCTCGTCGTGCGGGGCTCGCGCTCGGCCCCGCGCACCAGCGCCGCCCGCGCCACGAAGCGCTCGACGGGCGGCGCCGGCCGGACCTACACCGTCCGCCCCGGCGACACCCTGAGCGACATCGCCCAGCGCTACGGCACGACCGCCGGGCGCATCGCCGCGGCCAGCCACGTGTCGACCCGCTCGCTGCTCCAGGTCGGGCAGCGCCTGCGCATCCCCGGCGCCTCCAGCGCCCACCCGGTCCCCGACAGCTTCGCGGGGGTCACCTACCCCGACGCCGTCGTCGCCGCCGCCCGCCGCAACCACGCGACGCTCGCCACCCGCTCGGTGCCGAGCCGCTCGCAGGTGCGCGAGCTCGTCGCCCGCACCGCCCGCCGGCACGGGGTCGACCCGCGGCTCGCGCTCGCCATCTCCTACCAGGAGTCGGGCTGGAACCAGCGGGCCGTGAGCCCCGCCAACGCCGTCGGCGTCATGCAGGTCATCCCCTCCGCCGGCGACTGGGCGTCCTCGCTCGTCGGGCGGCGGCTGGACCTGCTGGACGCCGAGGACAACGTCACCGCCGGTGTCGTCATGCTCCGCGCGCTCGGCCGGTCGACGTCGAGCACGAGGACCACCGTCGCCGCCTACTACCAGGGCCTGGCCTCGGTGCAGTCCCGCGGGATGTACGCGGACACGCGGCACTACGTCCGCTCCGTCATGGCGCTGCGCGCGACGATGTGAGCGACCCGGTGGGCACGAGGGGGTGAGGCCGTGACTACGTACACTCGTGCGGTGTCACCGACCGGCGACGCCCTCATCGGGCACCTCCTCGACGGGCGCTACCGCGTCGAGTCCCGGCTGGCCGACGGCGGCATGGCCACGGTCTACCTCGGCGTCGACACCCGGCTCGAGCGCGAGGTGGCGCTCAAGGTCATGCGCCCCCACCTCGTCCACGACGACACCTTCGTGAGCCGCTTCCGCCGCGAGGCCCGCTCGGCGGCGTCGTTGTCGCACCCCAACGTCGTCGGCGTGTTCGACCAGGGCCGCGACGGCGACCACGTCTTCCTCGTCATGGAGTACGTCGCCGGGCCGACCCTGCGCGAGGTCCTCACCGACGAGGGCCCCCTCTCGCCCCGCGCCGCGCTCGACGTCCTCGACCCGGTGCTCCAGGCACTCGGCGAGGCGCACGCCAAGGGGCTCGTCCACCGCGACGTCAAGCCCGAGAACGTCATCCTCACCGGCGCCGGCACGGTCAAGGTCGCCGACTTCGGGCTGGCCCGCGCGGTCTCGAGCCAGACGATGACGAGCTCCAGCGGGGTGCTGCTCGGCACCGTCGCCTACCTCTCGCCCGAGCAGGTCGAGCGCGGCATCGCCGACGCCCGCTCCGACGTCTACGCCGCCGGCCTCGTCCTGTTCGAGATGCTCACCGGAGCCAAGGCGTTCACCGGCGAGACCCCGATCCACGTCGCCTACCAGCACGTGCACGGCGGCGTCCCCGTCCCCTCCGAGCGGGTCGACGGCCTGCCGCCGGTGCTCGACGACCTCGTCGCCGTCGCCACCTCGCGCGACCCCGACGACCGTCCCCGGGACGCCGGCGAGCTGCTGGCGCTCGTGCGCCGCACCCGCACCGGCCTCACCCCGACCGCCCTCGACGCCCGCCCGGCGGGCTCCGAGGCCCTGGCCGCCGCGTCGGTGCCGACCTCCACCGCCGCGCTGCCGGTGGGTGCCGTCGCCCGGGCGGGCCGCGACCCGCGCGGACCACGGGGGCCCCGCCGTCCGCAGGGCCCCCGTGGCCCCCGGTCCGGCACCGGCACCGACGCGCTGTCGGTCCCGCCGCCGCCGCTGGAGGGCGTCGTCGTCGCGGGACGCGGCCACCGGCGCCGGACCTGGTGGCCGGCCGCGGTCGCGTCGGTCGCCCTGGCCGCCCTCACCGCGTGGTTCTTCCTCCTCGGCCCCGGCGCCGTCGCCACCGTGCCGTCGGTCCTGCAGCGTCCCCTCGACCAGGCGGTCGCCGCCGTCCAGCAGGCGGACCTCGACCCCACGGTCACCCGGGCGTTCTCCGAGGACGTCGCCAAGGGCACGGTGATGACCGTCGAGCCCGGCGTCGGGTCGACGGTCGGCCGGGGCGAGCAGGTCGTCCTCACCGTGTCCCGAGGTCCGGAGCGCTACGAGGTGCCCGACGTCGCCGGGATGACCCGCAAGGAGGCCGGCCGGCAGCTGGGCGAGCGCAATCTCGCCCTCGGCCGGGTCACCGAGCGCTACAGCGAGACCGTCCCCGACGGCCAGGTCCTCTCGCTGCGCCCCGAGGCCGGCGCCAGCGTCAAGCCGGACACGAAGGTCGCGCTCGTCCTCAGCAAGGGCCGCCGGCCGGTCCCCGTGCCCGACGTCACCGGTCAGGGGGCCGACGCCGCGACGGCGACGCTGCAGGACGCCGGCCTGGAGGTGCAGCGGTCCGAGGAGAACAGCGCCACCGTGGCGGCCGGCGACGTCGTCTCCCAGTCCCCCCGCGACGGCACGCTCTACCGCGGCGACACCGTGAGCCTCGTCGTCTCGAAGGGGCCGGTCATGGTCGAGGTGCCCGCGGTCGTCGGGAAGCAGCTGCCCGAGGCCCGGCGCATCCTCGAGGAGGCCGGCTTCGAGGTGCAGGTGAAGAAGGCGCTCGGCGGCATCTTCGGGACGGTGCGCTTCCAGGACCCCGAGAACGGCCTGGCGCCGGAGGGCAGCACCGTCACCGTGACCATCGTCTGAGCCGCCGGTGACCGACCCCGTCCGGCTCGCCCGCGTGGCGACGCTGATGCTCCTCGCCGTCACCGCGGTGTGGGGCTCGACCTTCTTCCTCATCCGCGACCTCGTCGCCACCGTGCCGGCGGCCGACTTCATCGCGGTGCGCTTCGCCATCGCGGCGCTCGTCATGCTCGTCCTGTTCCGGCGACAGACCCTCGCCCTGTCCCGGGCCGACCTGCGGCTCGGGGCGGGGCTCGGCGTGCTCTACGGCCTGGCCCAGCTGCTGCAGACGGTCGGCCTCCAGCACACGGCCGCCTCGGTCTCCGGGTTCGTCACCGGCACCTACGTCGTCCTCACCCCCGTGCTCGCCGCGCTGCTGCTGCGCGACCGGATCGACGCGGTCACGTGGGGCGCCGCGCTGCTCACCACGGCGGGGCTGGCCGTCCTGTCGCTGCGGGGGTTCTCGGTCGGCTACGGCGAGGGCGTGACCCTGGCGTCGGCCGTGCTCTACGCGGGGCACATCGTCGTCCTCGGTCGCTGGTCGACGCCGTCGGCGGCGGTCGGGCTGGCGACGGTGCAGGCGGGCGTCATCGCCGGCATCACCGCGGTCGCGGCGGTGCCCGGCGGGCTGACGCTGCCGGACGGGACCGGCCAGTGGGCCTCGCTGCTCTACATGGCGGTCGTCGCCGGCGCGGCCGCGCTGTGGGCGCAGACCTGGGCCCAGGCGCACCTCACCGCCACCCGCGCCGCGATCGTCATGGCCATGGAGCCGGTGTTCGCCGCCCTCTTCGCCGTCCTCCTCGGCGGCGAGGACGCCACGACCCGGCTCCTCGTCGGGGGCGGGCTCGTCGTCGCGTCGATGTACCTCGTCGAGCTGCGCGGCGTCCTGGCCCGGCGCCGGCGTCGCGGGGCCACCGCCGCCGACGACCCCCCGGTCGAGGCCCTGCACCACGACGTCTGACGGCGGGACGGGCGCGACCGGGGGACGGGCGGACGACACGCAGACGGAGGCCGGGGCCGGGTTCCGGCGGGTCGGGCGGGTAAAAGGCGCGACGTGTCGTCGGCCCGTCGGGCGCGACCGGCTCAGGCGGAGGCGAGGACCTCTCGCGCGGCGGCGACGGCGGTGTCGGTACCGGCGTCGTCGACGTCGAGGTGCCAGACCAGGCGCACCGCGGCCGGGCCGACGGCGTAGGTGCGGACCCCGTGGGAGGCCATGCCCTCGACGAACGCGGCCGAGCCCAGCCCCGCCGCCCCGACGTCGAGGACGACGATGTTCGTCTCCACGCCCTCGGGGTCGATGACCCCCGGCGCGGCGTCGGCGCAGGCCTGCGCGAAGCGCCGGGCCCGGGCGTGGTCGTCGGCCAGGCGCTCGACGTGGTGGTCCAGCGCGTGCAGCCCGGCGGCCGCGAGGATGCCGACCTGCCGCATCCCGCCGCCGTAGCGCTTGCGCCAGACGCGGGCCGAGGCCATCGCCTCGGCGGACCCGACGAGCACCGACCCCACCGGAGCCCCCAGGCCCTTGGACAGGCACACCGAGACGGTGTCGAACTCGGCGCCGTAGTCGGCGAGCGGCACCCCCGAGGCGACGTGGGCGTTCCACAGCCGCGCGCCGTCGAGGTGCATGGCCACCCCGCGCTCGCGGGTGGCCGCCCGCACCTCGCGGATCGCGGCGAGCGGCTGGACCGTCCCGCCGCCGAAGTTGTGCGTGTTCTCGACGACGACGAGCGCGGTCTCGACCTGGTAGGGCCCGACGCCGGTGGTGACGAGCGACATGGGCCCGGCCGGGTCGAGCAGCCCGCGCACGCTGGGCCAGGTGCGGCTCGTGATGCCGGAGAACACCGCCGCCGCCCCGAGCTCGGCCCGCACGACGTGCGCCTGCTGGTCGGCCACGAGCTCCTGGCCCGGCGCGACGTGCAGCCGCAGCCCGAGCTGGTTGGCCATCGACCCGGTCGGGGTGAACAGCGCCGCCTCGTGCCCGAGCAGCCCGGCGACCCGCTCCTCGAGGGCGCGGACGGTCGGGTCCTCGCCGAAGACGTCGTCGCCGACGTCGGCGCCCGCCATCGCCGCGCGCATGGCGGGCGTCGGCCGGGTGAGGGTGTCGGACAGGAGGTCGACGGCGACGTCGGGCATCGGCGGGGTCAGTCCTGCCCGAGCATCTCGGCGACGAGGAAGGCGAGCTCGAGGCTCTGCTGGTGGTTCAGGCGCGGGTCGCACACCGACTCGTAGCGCGTGCCGAGGTCGGCGTCGAGGATCTTCTCCGACCCGCCGATGCACTCGGTGACGTCGTTGCCGGTGAGCTCGACGTGGATGCCGCCCGGGTGGGTGCCGAGCCCCCGGTGGACCTCGAAGAAGCCGCGGACCTCGTCGACGACGTCCTCGAAGTCGCGGGTCTTGAAGCCGGAGGAGGACTCGAAGGTGTTGCCGTGCATCGGGTCGCACACCCAGGTGACCGGCGCGCCGGAGGCGGTGACCCGCTCGACGATGGTCGGCAGCGCGTCGCGCACCCGGCGCGAGCCCATCCGGGTGATGAACGTGAGCCGGCCGGGCTCGCGCTCGGGGTCGAGGAGGTCGATGACCCGCAGCAGGTCGTCGACGTCGGCGTTCGCGGAGACCTTGACCCCGACCGGGTTGCGGATCCGCGAGACGAAGTCCAGGTGCGCGCCGCCGAGGTCGCGGGTGCGCTCGCCGACCCACACGAAGTGCCCGGAGGTGTCGTAGAGGTCGCCGGTGCGCGAGTCGACGCGGGTCAGCGGCCGCTCGTAGTCCAGCAGCAGGGCCTCGTGCGCGGAGAAGAACTCGGTGGTCTTCATCCGGTCGAAGTCGGCGCCGCAGGCGCTCATGAACCGCAGCGCGCGGTCGATGTCCTTGGCCAGCCGCTCGTAGCGCGCGAAGGCCGCGTTGGCGACGAAGCCGCGGTTCCACTCCTGGACGTGGCGCAGGTCGGCGAAGCCGCCGGTCGTGAAGGCGCGCACGAGGTTCAGGGTGGCGCTGCTCGCGTGGTAGGCCCGCACGAGCCGCTGCGGGTCCGGGGTGCGGGCCTCGGGCGTGAACTCGAAGTCGTTGACCATGTCGCCGCGGAAGGCCGGCAGGGTGACGCCCTCGCGGGTCTCGCTGTCGCTGGAGCGCGGCTTGGCGTACTGCCCGGCCATCCGCCCGACCTTGACGACGGGGACGGACGCGCCGTAGGTGAGCACGGCGGCCATCTGGAGGATCGTCTTGACCCGGTCACGGATGTTGTCGGCCGTCGCCGAGGCGAAGGTCTCGGCGCAGTCGCCGCCCTGGAGGACGAACGCCTCGCCGCGCGAGACCGCGGCCATGCGCTCCTTGAGGACGTCGCACTCCCCCGCGAACACGAGCGGCGGATAGGTCCCGAGCGTCGACACCGCCGCCTCGAGGGCCACCGGGTCGGGCCAGACCGGCTGCTGGGCGGCCGGAAGGTCGTCGCCGCCGGCCGGGGCCGGCAGCGCGTCGGGGGTCGTCGTCGTGCTCACCCGGCCATCGTAGGTGGGGTGGACGGCGGCCACCGGTCCGGCCCGGATCACGGACCCCGGCGCCACGCGTCAGGCCGGGTCGTCGTCCTCGAGGCCGTGGGCCAGGGCGAAGCGGACGAGCTCGACCCGGTTGTGCAGGTGCAGCTTGCCGAGGGTGTTCTGCACGTGGTTCTGCACGGTCCGGTGCGACAGCCCGAGCTGGGCGGCGATCTCCTTGCTGCCGAGCCCGGTGGCGACGAGCCGCAGCACCTCGGTCTCGCGCGCGGTGAGCTGCGGGATGGGGCGCTCGGGGTCGCGGTCGGCGGCGGGGTCGGACCCGGCCGAGCGCAGCCGCCGGAACTCGCCGAGGACGAGCCCCGCGAGCCCCGGGGTGTACACGGCCTCGCCGCGGGCGGTCGCGTGGACGGCGGCGAGGATCTCGGCCGGCGCGGCGGACTTCACGAGGTACCCGGTGGCCCCGGCCTTGATGGCGTCGAGGACGTCCTGCTGCTCGCCACTGGCCGAGAGGATGAGGACGCGGGTCTCGAGGTCGCCGAGCGCGCGGCACACCTCGTCGCCGCGCAGGCCGGGCAGGTTGAGGTCGAGGACGAGGACGTCGGGGCGGGTCGCCCGGGTCCGGCGCACCGCCGCCGGTCCGTCGGCCGCCGTGCCGACGACCCGGACGCCGCGCGAGGTGAGGTCGCGCTCCAGGGCGGCGAGCCACAGCGGGTGGTCGTCCGCGACGAGCACGCTCGGGGAGGCGGTGTCCTCGGCGAGGTCGGTCATCTCTGCTCCTCGGGGCGGCGGGGCACGACGATGCGCACCGTGCATCCTGCCCCGGGACGGGTGGTCCACGTGGCCGAACCGCCGAGGTCCTCGACCCGGCCGCGGATCGACCCGCTGACGCCCATCCGCCCACGCGCCGCGGCGGCGTGCAGCTCGGCGAGGTCGGCGCCGGCGCCGTCGTCGCGGACGGTGAGCTCGACGCCCTCGGCGTCGCCCTCGAGCAGCACCCAGGCGCGGGCGCCGTCGCCGGCGTGCCGGTCGACGTTGTCGAGCACCGCCGCGAGGACCGCTGCCAGCTCGCGCGCCACCTGGGGGTCGACGGCGAGCGGGTCGGCGGGCACCGCCACCGACACCCCCGGCCGCTCGACGGCGCTGACGACGAGCCGCAGATCGGTCTCGGCCCCCTCGGCGCCGTGCAGGTCGGCGACCCCGCCGCCGGGCGCCCCCGCCCCGGACACGAACCGGCGCAGCGCCCGCTCCTGGTCGGCCGCGAGCCCGCCGAGCTCGGCCGCCTCTCCCCCGAGGTCGCTGCCGCGACGGTGGATGTAGGCCAGCGACTGCAGGACCCCGTCGTGGACGACCCGGGCGATCCGCTCCCGCTCGCGCAGCCGCTCCCGTTCCAGGAGCACCTGCTCCTCGCGGGCCTGCCCGGAGCGGGCGAGGTCGACGGCCAGGCCGATGAGGCTGCCGAGGAGGACGAGGATGACGATGTTGTGGATGGTCGACTGCGTCGGCCGCCCGGCGATCTCGACGAGGTCGGCGACGGCGACGGCGGCGGCGGCCAGCAGCCCGCCGCGGGCCCCGACCGTCACGGCGGTGCCGACGACCGAGCCCGCCGCCCACACCGTCGGGAGGGTGAACTGCCCGGCGGCGACGGCGGCCGCCCCGTCGGCCAGCGGCGTCGCGAGGACGGCGGCGACGGCGATGCCGACCTCGGTGACGACGACCGCCCGGCCCCGCCGGCGGTAGGACAGCAGCGCGAGGGACCAGGCGAGCATCATCCCGAGCGCGACGCCGGCGACCCACGGCCGGACCATGTCCTCGTGCCGCTGCCAGGCGAGCACCGCCGCGTAGAGGACGGCGAGCGGGCGGAAGACGTCGAGGCCGCGGTGGAACGCCTCGACGACGACCGGCTCACGGCGCCCGGTGCGGGACGAGCGCGGCCCCAGGACCCCCACGGGAACGCTCAGCTCGCGCGCCGCTGCCGGCCGTCGTCCTCGCCGGCGTCGTCGTCGCGCAGGCCCTGGTGGTCGAGGGTGTCCTCGAGCTCGCCGACCGCGCGGCCGGGGGCGGCGGCCTCGGCGGCCTCCTTGGCCTTAATCTTCTTCTCGCGGGCGATCCGGTCCTTCATCGCCGTCGCGTACATGTCGACGTACTCCTGGCCGGAGAGCTCCATGAGCGAGTACATGATCTCGTCGGTGACCGAGCGCAGGACGAACCGGTCGCCCTCCATCCCCTCGTACCGCGAGAAGTCCAGGGGGCGGCCGATGCGCACCCCGATGCGGACGAGCTTGGGGACCTTCGTGCCGGTGGGCTGGGCCTTGTCGGTGTTGATCATCGCGACCGGGATGACGGGGACGCCGGCCTCGAGCGCCATCCGCGCGACCCCGGTGCGGCCCTTGTAGAGGCGGCCGTCGGGGCTGCGGGTGCCCTCGGGGTAGAGGCCGAGGATGTCGCCGCGGGTGAGGACCTTGAGCCCGGAGCCGAGCGCGGCCTCGCTGGCCCGCCCGCCGGAGCGGTCGATGGGCAGCTGCCCGACGCCCTTGAAGAACGCCGCCGTGAGCCGGCCCTTGAGGCCGACGCCGGTGAAGTAGTCGGACTTCGCGAGGAAGGTCATCCGCCGCGGCACGAGCAGCGGCAGGAAGATCGAGTCCGAGAACGAGAGGTGGTTGCTCGCGAAGATCGCCGCGCCGGACTCCGGGATGTGCTCGGCGCCCTCGACCCACGGTCGGAAGAGGAGGCGGAGGACCGGCCCGAGGACGACCGTCTTCAGGAACCAGTAGAACAACCGGACCACCCTTCTGCGCGTGTCCTCGGCAGCCTAGTGCACCGGCCGTGGACGGCGAGGTGGCACGAGAACGCACGCCCGCGACCGTTCCTCCCCGCCGGGCGTGCGAAGATCTGCGGGAGGACCGAGCAGGAGGAGGGGCACCCGTGAACGACCGCCCCGGTGAGATGGACGAGCGCGACGTCGACGAGCGCTTCGCCTCCATCGTCGCGCGCTGGGACGTCGCCGACGACGCGACGTCCGCCCCGGGCACCCCCGCCCGACCCGACCCCCGCCCCCGCCCGGACGCGCCGTCCGACGCCGCCGGACCCGCGCCGCGCGAGGACACGCCGCGGGCCGAGGACCCCGAGCCCCCCGCCGCCGAGCCCCCGCCGCGGCGTCCCGTCGTCAACCCCTCGCCCATCACCGGCGTCCACGCCTCGTCGTGGCGGGTCGTCCAGCCGCCGGACCCCGACGCCCCGCCCGTCGTCGCGCCGGGCCCCGACGACGACGAGCACTTCGAGCCGCCGTCGGTGCAGCTGCCGCCGCAGGAGGACCTGCACTTCTGGGGCGCGGTCCTCGGGCTCGTCGCCGGGCCGCTGTGCCTCGTCTACGTCGCGATGGCCCGCCCGTTCCACAGCACCCGGTGGTTCCTCGCCGGCCTCGCCCTGAGCCTCGTCGGGTTCGCCCTGCTCGTGCTGCGCAGCCCGTCGAACCGCGACGGCGACGACGACGGCGCCCGGGTCTGACCCGACCCGCCGGTCCAGGTCGTCGCCGGGCTCACCTCGGCCGGGGCACCTCGAGGTCGACCCAGGCCGCCCGGTGGTCGCTGGCGCGGGCCCACACCCCCTCAGGTACCGACACCGCGCGCGTCGGGGCGGGCACGAGGTCCGGCGAGGCGAGCAGCACGTCCAGCCGCCGGCGCGGGGCACGGGCCGGGTAGGTCGGGCCGGCGGGCCCAGCGACCCGCAGACCGCCGGCCCCGGTGAGCAGCCGGAAGGCGTCGCCGTCCTCGCCCTCGTTGAGGTCGCCCGCGAGCACGAGCGGCGCGGTCCCGTCGAGCGCGGCGAGGACCGACCTCGCGTGCCGGACCCGCTCCGGCGCCTTGAGCCCGAGGTGCACGGACACGGCGGTCAGCTCGGTGCCGTCGGCCAGCCGCACCCGCGCCCGCGCCCACCCGCGCGTGCGGTCGGGCCAGCGCACCGGCAGGCGGTGGTGCGAGCCCGCCACGAGGGTGACCCGCGGCGAGAGCAGCACGGTCGTCCCGCCGCTCCCGCGGTGCGGTCCGCACCGGCGCAGGCCGCAGGCGGCGGCGAAGCGGCGCAGCCGCAGCGGTGCACCGAGGCGGCGGGGCACCTCCTGGAGGCACAGCACGTCGGGGTCGACGGCCCGCACGATCCGGGCCGCGAGGCGGTGGTCGTCGAGGAAGTCGCGGGTGTTGTACGTCGCGACCCGCACCGTCGTGGCGCCGCCCACGTCGGGTCAGCCGGAGCCGGGCGCGACGACGGGGGCGGCGTCCCCGGGCGGGACGTCGTCGGCCCCGTCCGCCGGGCGGTGCCCCCGCTCCGCGGGGTCGCCCGCCTCGGCCCAGGCCAGGGCCGCGGCACCCACCCGGGCGAGGTCGGCGGCCCCGACGAGACCGGCCTCGTTCCCGAGCTCGGCCGCGACGACCCGCGCCTCGGGCCGGTAGCCGCGGCCGGTGAGCTGGCGGCGGTAGGCGTCCCGGGCGGGCGCGAGGAGCAGCTCGCCGGCGGCGCTCACGCCCCCGCCGATGACGAAGGTGCCGGGGTCGAGGGCGGCGGCGAGGTCGGCGATGCCGACGCCGAGCCAACGCCCGATCTCGGCGAGGAGCTCGCGGGCCAGGGGGTCGCCGTCGCGGGCGGCCTCGGTGACCAGCGGTCCGGTGAGCTCGCCGGGGTCGCCGCCGACCCGCTCGAAGAGGTCGGAGACGACGGGGCTGCCGGCGGACATGAGCAGCCGGGCCTCACGGACCAGCGCGTTGCCGGAGGCGTACTGCTCCCAGCACCCGCGGTTGCCGCACTCGCAGCGGATCCCGTCCGGCACGACGCGCATGTGCCCGAACTCGCCCGCGATGCCGAACCGGCCGCGCAGCACCCGGCCGTCGAGGACGATGCCGCCGCCGATGCCGGTGCCGAGGTTGACCAGGACCAGCGAGCTCTCGCCGCGGCCGGCCCCGAACCGGTACTCCGCCCAGGCGGCGGCGTTGGCGTCGTTGTCGACGAAGATCGGCAGGTCCAGCCGCGACCCGAGCGCCTCGCGCAGCGGTTCGTTGCGCCAGGACAGGTGCGGCGCGAAGACGACCGTGGCGCGGTCGGCGGCGACGAACCCGGCGGCGCCGATCCCGACGGCGACGACGTCGGCCGAGGACGCCAGCAGCTCCTCGACGGCGGAGACGATCGTGTCCTCGACGACCCGCGGGCTCTTCGAGCGGTCCGGCGTGACCCGGCGGGCGCGGGCCAGCACCGCGCCCGTGGCGTCGACGAGCCCGGCCGCGACCTTGGTGCCGCCGATGTCGACGCCGATGGCGAGCGGACCGTCAGCCACGACGGCCCTCCGGGTGCTCGTCCGCGGCGTCGCCGTCCGGCGCGGGGCCCGCGGCGGAGTCGTCCGGCGCGGACGGGTGGCCGTCCGGTGCGGTGGGCTCGCCCCGGGCGGCGGCGTCACGGGCGCGGGCGCTCGCGAGGTCGCCGAGGACGGTGGCCGCGAAGCCCGCGAGCTCGGCGAGCCCGCTCAGGGTCTCGGGGCTGAGGCGGCGCACGAAGGCCGAGGCGCGGCACACCGGGCACCACTGGCACACCGGGTCCTCGCAGGTGAACCCGGACCCGGCGCCGGCCGGTCCCGGCTCCTCGCCGCCGGTGGCCGCGGACCAGGACGACCCCCGGTCCTCGGCCGAGGCCTCCCCCGCGGCCGGGGGGTCGCCGGCCGCCGGTCCGCGCGCGGCCGCGGCCTCGGCGGCGTCGGACCCGGCGCGGCGCAGACTCTCCAGCAGCCGTCCGGCCTCCTCGGCGACGCTCCCCACGTCGTCGGACCAGCGCTGCGCGGTCATCCCCGCGCTCACCCCTCGACGCGCTTCTTCAGCTCCGTGAGCGCGGTGCTGATGATGTGCTTCTCGGCCTTGCGCTTGAGCATCCCGATCATCGGCATCGTGAGGTCGACCTCGAGGTCGTAGGTGACCCGGGTGCCCTCGCCGACGCTCTCGAGGGTGTAGCTGCCGGTGAGACCCTTGAGCAGGTCGGCCCGCACGAGGTGCCACGAGATGACGCCGGTGCCGTCCTCGCCGACGTTCCAGTCGTACTCCAGGACGTAGCGGTCCTTGATGGCGCCGGCGTCGAGGACGAACTCGACCTGGTCGGCCCAGCCGTCGCCGTCCTCGCTGAGGACCCGGCACTCCTTGACCTGCTCGGCCCACTGCGGGTAGGTCTCGAAGTCGGCGATGACGTCGAGCACCTCGCCGGGTGCCGCGGCGATGTCGACGGAGGAGCGCGTGCGGTCGGCCATGGCCCGCAGGCTACCCGCCGCCTGGGGCCTAGAGTTGAGGGCCCGCCCCCGCGTCCGAAGGAGCCCGACGGTGCACGAGACGTCGACCCCCCTCGTCCTGCCCGAGACGCGCGAGGGGAGCCTCGGCGACCTGCCGGGGCGGCTCGCCGCCGACGATCCCGGCCGGGTGGCGTTCTCGGTCCGCTCCGAGCAGGGCTGGACCTCGGTGACCTCCGCAACCTTCGCCGCCGAGGTCGCGGCGCTGGCCAAGGGGTTCATCGCCGCCGGCATCGAGGTCGGCGACGTCGTCGGCATCATGAGCTGCACCCGCTACGAGTGGACCCTGGCCGACTTCGCGCTGTGGTCCGCCGGTGCGGTGCCCGTGCCGATCTACGAAACCTCCTCGGCCGACCAGGTCGAGTGGATCCTCTCCGACTCCGGGGCCGTCGGCGTCCTCGTCGAGACCGAGGCGCACCTGCGTTCGGTCGAGTCCGTGCGCGGACGGGTCGAGCACCTGTCGCACGTGTGGTGCCTGGACCACGGCGACGTCGCCACCCTGAGCCGCGACGGGGACGACGTCGGCGACGACGAGCTCGCCGCGCGGCGGGCGGATCTCGACCGCGACAGCCTCGCCACCGTCATCTACACCTCGGGGACGACCGGACGGCCCAAGGGCGTCGAGCTCACCCACGGCAACTTCCTCACCCTCGCCGAGAACACCGCCGAGGAGATCGCGCCCGTCGTCAAGCGCGACGGGGCGGCGACCCTCCTCTTCCTCCCCCTCGCGCACGTCTTCGCACGCTTCGTCGAGGTGCTCGCCGTCTCCTCCGGGGTCCGGATGGGGCACTCCTCGGACCTCAAGGCGCTCATGGACGACTTCACCGCGTTCAAGCCGACCTTCGTCCTCGCCGTGCCCCGAGTCTTCGAGAAGATCTACAACTCCGCCGAGCAGAAGGCCGAGGCCGGCGGCAAGGGCAAGATCTTCGCCGGCGGGGCGGCCACCGCCATCGCCTGGTCCGAGGCCCTCGACGCCGGCACGGTGCCGCTCGGCCTGCGGGTCCGGCACGCCGTCTTCGACAAGCTCGTCTACACCCGCCTGCGCGAGGCCATGGGCGGTCGCGTCGAGTACGCCGTGTCCGGCGGGGCGCCGCTCGGCACCCGGCTCGGCCACTTCTTCCGCGGCATCGGGGTCTCGATCCTGGAGGGCTACGGCCTCACCGAGACCACGGCGCCGGCGACGGTCAACCGGCCCGACGACATGCGCGTCGGCACCGTGGGCAAGGCGCTGCCGGGCACCGACCTGCGGATCGCCGACGACGGCGAGATCCAGATCCGCGGCATCGGCGTCTTCCGCGCCTACCGCGGCAACGACGAGGCGAGCACCGAGGCCCTGCAGGACGGGTGGTTCCGCACCGGCGACCTCGGCGAGCTCGTCGACGGCGAGTACCTGAAGATCACCGGCCGCAAGAAGGAGATCCTCGTGACGGCCGGCGGCAAGAACGTCGCCCCCGCGGTCCTCGAGGACCGGCTGCGGGCCCACCCGCTGGTCAGCCAGTGCATCGTCGTCGGCGACGGCAAGCCGTTCATCGCCGCCCTGGTGACCCTCGACGCCGACATGTACCCGACGTGGGCGCAGAACAACGGCCTGGACGACCTGCCCTTCTCCAAGGCGGCCTCGGACGACCGGGTCCGCGAGGAGATCCAGCGGGCGGTCGACGACGCGAACACCGCGGTGTCCAAGGCGGAGTCCATCCGTAAGTTCGCGATCCTCGACACCGACTTCACCGAGGAGTCCGGGCACCTCACCCCGTCGCTGAAGCTCAAGCGCGGCGTCGTGATGCGCGACTTCGGCGACGAGGTCGACGCCCTCTACGGTGGCTGACCCCGCGGCCGGTCCCACGGCCGTCGCCGGCGACGCGGCGGGCGCCGACGGGCGGGTCCGTCCCGGCGACGGCGAGGGCACGACGACGGCGCGGGGGCTGCTCGGTCCGGTCCTGCTGGCCCTGACCTGGCTGGCCTGGTTCGGGGTCGCGCAGTGGAGCGTGCCCCGGTTCCGGGTGCAGATCGTCCTCGTCCTCACCGCCGGCACGCTGCTGCTCGGCGTCTGGCTGTGGCGGCGCACCGTGCTCCGGCTGCCCCGGTGGTTCGGGCCGGCCGTGATCGCGGGGTCGGTGGCCGTCACCCTCGCGGTCCCGCTGTTCTCCTACCTCCCGGACGGCGCCGAGCGTGCGGCGCTCGCCGTCCTCGCCGCCGGCGCGCTGGGCTGCGCGGTGCTGCTGGCGCTGCCCCGGCCGATGGCCGGCACGGCGGCGCTGCTCGCCGGGGCGGTGCACGCCGTCCTCGCCGCGGTGGTCGTGCGCGCCGACCCCGCCCCGCGCATCGACGTCTGGGTGATCCTCCAGCAGGGCGCCGACGTCACGGCCCGGCTCGGCAACATCTACACCGCGCAGTGGTCGGACTCCCCCGGCGTGCAGGACCACTTCACCTACCTGCCCTGGATGGCGGTGCTCACCGCACCCGGCCGCTGGGTCGCGGGGGACGTGCGCTGGATGCTCGCCGTGTGGACCCTCGTGCTGCTCGCGGGTCTCTGGGCCCTCGCGGGCGGGCGGGGCGGTGACCCGGTGCGCGGCGCCACCCTCGTCGCGCTCGTGGTCCTCGCCCCCGGCACCCTGACCCAGGTCGACCAGGCCTGGACCGAGCCGGTCCTCGCCGCGCTGCTCGTGTGGTGGGCGGTGCTGGTCCGCCGCGGGCACGCCTGGTGGGCCGTCGTGCCGCTGGCGCTGGCGTGCGCCAGCAAGCAGCACCTGGCGCTGCTCGCGCCGCTGCTCCTGGTCTGGCCGGCCTTCGGGTGGCGGCGGACGCTGGTGACGGGCGCGGCGGCCGGCGTGCTCGTCTCGCCGTGGCTGGTCGCCGACCCCGCGGCGTTCGTCGACGACACCGTGACGACGCTGCTGACCTTCCACCCCATCCGCTTCGCGAACACCTGGTACCTGTACTTCCTCGACCGGCACGGCGTCGAGCTGCCGTTCGTCGTCACCGGCCTGGCCATGCTCCTCGCGGTGGGCGCGGCCGTGTGGGCGGTGCGGCGGCGCCGGCCCGACGTCGGCGAGGTGCTGCGCTGGATGGCGCTCGTGCTCGCGGTGGTCAACCTCGTCAACAAGCAGGCCTTCTACAACCAGTTCTGGCTCGTGGCGGTGCTCGTCGCGGCGTCGCTGGCCGCCGACGCCGTCAGCCCGCGGTCCCCGCGAGCCGCTGCAGCCGCGCCTGCCAGCGTCGGGTGAGGCCGTCACGGTCGACCCGCAGGACACGGGGCAGGGCCGCGGTGCAGGTCCGCTCGGCGGCCTGCTCACCGCGCCGGTCGGCGCAGGCGCGGACCAGCGCACGCAGACCGGCTTCCCCGCGGAGGCCGACGACGGTCTCGGCCGCCTGCCACGAGGCCAGGTAGACGAGCGAGACGTCCGACGTCGCGGGGTCGAGGTCGGCCGCGCCCGGCAACGCCGTCGGGGCGTCGCCGGAGCGGACGGCCGCGAGCAGCGGCGCGGCGAGCGCGCGCTGCGGCAGCCCGGCCCGGGCGTAGCCGACGTGGTCGGCGTAGCCCTCGGAGAGCCACGTCGGCGGGCCGCCCGGCACGGTGGCGCGGACGGCGACGTGCGCCAGCTCGTGGGCGAGGACGACGTCGCGTCCGGTCGGGGTCAGGCGCCCGCGAGCGGCGGGGTCGAGGACGACGCGGTCCCCGGTGGCGCGGCCCGCGGCGTCCGTCGGCCCGTCGGTGGTGGCGGCGACCTCACCGGTCCCCGGGGCGGGGCTGCCGCGCAGGGCCTCGGCCTCGGCGGCGGTCCGGGGCACGAGGACGAGGGTGCGGCGCGGGGTGCCGGACCAGTGGCCGGACAGGGCGGGCAGGACCGTATCGACGGTGCGCGCCGACGCGCGCAGGGGGCCCGGCCCGGCCGTGCCGGCGACGACGGCGTGGTCGCTGCGGCGCACGACGAGGCCGGGCATCGCGAGCCAGGCGGGTGCGGCGTCCGCTCCGGTGGGGCGCTCCGAGGCCACCCGCCAGCCGGCCGCCGTGCGGGTGACGGCGTAGCGGACGGTGCTCGTGCGGTCGGCCCGGTCCACTCCCCGCACGCGGTAGCGCACCCGGACGTCGACGGCCGCGGCGTCGGTGACCGGGGCGACGGCGTCGTGGCCCAGGGGCGTCGCGCCCAGCGCGCGGGCCGCCCGGAACGCGCGCAGCTGCCGCTCCCCGTCCGGCTCGTCCGGCGCGGCCACGGTGGCGGCGAAGGCCGCCCGGTCCCCCGCGCGCAGGGCCGCCTCCCGCGCCGACAGCAGGTCCTCGACCGCGGTGGCCAGCGCCGCGGGGTCCTCGCCCGCCCCGGGCGGCACGCCACCGTCCCCGGGCGGCACCGCCGACGCCGTCGAGGTCCCCGGCGGCTGCGGGTCCGCCGACGAGGCGGTCGCCGTCCCCGAGCCCGGACCGCTCGCCTCGGTGGCGCCGTCCCCGGAGCAGCCGGCGGTCAGCAGGACGATCCCCACCACGCCGGACGCCACCAGCGCACGACCGCGCCCCCCGGCGCCCGTCGCCCGACCCGCTCCTCCCCCCGGCCGCCGGGTCACCGGTCGTCGACGACGGAGGGTGGACGGCACCGTCTCATCGTAGGTTCGTGGTCGGCACCGCCCTCGTCGTGCGGCGCGTCCCCGCCCCGGCGTCCCCGGGCGGCCGTCAGCCCACCGCGCGCCCGTGGCCGGTCCGCCCCGCCTCCTCCGGGTCGAGCCGCGCCCTGGCCGCCGACGCCGTCGCGGCGTCGACGAGCCCCGCGCGGACGAGGCGCGTCACCGCGGCCCGCTCGAGGGGGTCGAGCGAGGTCTCGGTCCGGCTGCCGGCGATGCTCAACAGCACCGGCACCATGCAGTCGTCGCAGTGCAGCTCGCGCACGGGGCAGGTGTGGCACTCGACCGCCATCACGTCGTGTCGGGTCATGCGTCTCACCCCTTTCCAAGGTGTCGCGGACGACGCTAGACGCGACCACCGACACCCCTCCCCCGTCGCCGCTCACCCTGCCGGCCCGAGGGCCACCCCCGTCACCCTCGCCCCGCGCGCCTCGGACGGGCTGTCGGTGCCCCGACCTACGGTTCCGGACATGACGATGGTCCAGGGCACGTTCGACGACCTGGGCACCCCCTTGTCGTCGACGACCTTCGTCGTCGTCGACCTCGAGACCACCGGCGGCAGCCCGGCCGAGTGCGGCATCACCGAGATCGGGGCCGTCAAGGTCCGCGGCGGGGAGGTCCTCGGCGAGTTCCAGACCCTCGTCAACCCCGGGGAGCCCATCCCCGCGTTCATCTCGGTGCTCACCGGCATCACCGACGCCATGGTCGCCGACTCCCCCCGCATCGGCACCGCCCTGCCCGCCTTCCTCGAGTTCGCCTCCGGCGCGGTCCTCGTCGCGCACAACGCCCGCTTCGACGTGTCGTTCCTCAAGGCCGCGGCCGCCCGCACCGAGCGCGAGTGGCCGGGCTTCCCCGTCCTCGACACCGTCCACCTCGCCCGCCAGCTCGTGAAGCGCGACGAGGTGCCGAACCACCGGCTCGCGTCCCTGGCCACCCTCTTCCGCTCCCGCACCACCCCCGACCACCGGGCGCTGCACGACGCCCGCGCCACCGTCGACGTCCTCCACGGGCTCATCGCGCGGGTCGGCAACCTCGGGGTCCACTCCCTCGAGGAGCTGCTCGACTACACCGTCCGGGTCTCCCCCGCCCGGCGCCGCAAGCGCCACCTCGCCGACGGCCTGCCCGACGCGCCGGGGGTGTACCTGTTCAAGGACGGGCACGGCCGCGTCCTCTACGTCGGCACCTCGGTGTCCATCCGCACCCGCGTCCGCTCGTACTTCACCGCCTCCGAGCACCGCCGGCGGATGGGCGAGATGGTCCGCCTCGCCGAGTCCGTGAGCCCGGTCGTCTGCGCGACGACCCTCGAGGCCGAGGTCCGCGAGCTCCGGCTCATCGCCGAGCACAAGCCGCGCTACAACCGGCGCTCGCGCCACCCCGAGAAGGCGCTGTGGGTCAAGCTCACCGTCGAGCCCTTCCCGCGGCTGTCCGTCGTGCGCGCCGTCGCCGACGACGACGCGCGCTACGTCGGTCCGTTCGGCTCACGGCACGCCGCCGAGGCCGCCGTCGCCGCGGTCCACGAGGTGCTGCCCCTGCGCCAGTGTGTCGGCCGGCTCTCCCCCACGACCCCGAGGCCGGCCTGCGCCCTCGCCGAGATGGGCCGGTGCGGCGCCCCGTGCACCGGCGCCCAGAGCGTCGAGGACTACGCCGTCGTCGTCGGGCGCGCGGCGGACCTGCTGTCCGGGGGCACCCGCGACCTGCTCGACGCCCTCCAGGAGCGGATGGCCACCCTGTCGGCCGTCGAGCGGTTCGAGGACGCCCAGGTCGTCCGCGACCGGCTCGTCGCCCTCGTCCGCGGCGCCACCCGCAGCCAACGCCTCGACCCCCTCGCCCGCATCCCCGAGCTCGTCGCCGCCCGGCGCTCGGTCACCGGCGGCTGGGAGGTCGTCTGCGTCCGCCACGGACGGCTCGCCGGCAGCACCAGCTCCCCGCGCGGCGCCGACCCCATGCCCTACATCGAGGCGCTGCGCGCCAGCGCCGAGGTCGTGCCCGCCTCCCGCGCCCCGGCCACCGCGGCCCACCCCGAGGAGAGCGAGAAGATCCTGCGCTGGCTCGAGGCCCCGGGGGTGCGCGTCGTCGACGTCGACGGGCTGTGGACCTGCCCGGTCGCGGGCGCGGCCGCCGTCCGCGAGGAGCTCGAGCCGCTGGAGGCCTCCCGCCGCGCCACCGCCGGCTTCGCCGCCACCCGCTGACCCCGCGGGCCCCTCGCCGGCCGCGGGCCGTGGCGTAGCGTCGAGACCATGACCGACCTCGACCTGCTCGCCCTCCCGGTCGCCGGCGGCACCGCCGAGGCGCACGTCTCGCGCCCGGAGTCCGGGCACGGTCCCGGCGTGCTCCTCTTCACGGACGCCATCGGCCTGCGCCCGCAGATCGCCGCCATGTGCGAGCGGGTCGCCGGCTGGGGCTACGTCGTCCTCGCCCCCCACGTCTTCCACCGCGAGGGCACCGTCGCCGACCTCGCCCCCACCGCCGACGCCCGCACGCCCGAGGGCCGCGACGCGGTCATGGCGCAGGCCATGTCGCGGGTCCGCCGCCTCACCACGGACCTGGCCCGGGCCGACATCGCCGAGTACGTCACCGCCCTGCGCGGGCTCGAGGGCGTCGACGACGGCCCGCTGGGCACGACCGGGTACTGCATGGGCGCCCGGCTCGCCGTCTACGCCGCGGCGGACCACCCCGACGACGTCGCCGCGTGCGGGGGCTTCCACGGCGGCGGGCTCGTCACGGACGACGCCGACAGCCCGCACCTCGCCCTCGCGAAGGCGCGGGCCGAGCTCGCGTTCGGGCACGCCGACGGCGACCGCTCGATGCCGCCGGAGGCCGTGGCCACGCTCGGCGTCGCCATCGCCGAGGCGGGCCTCACCGCCCGCAACGAGGTCTACCCCGACGCCCCGCACGGCTACACGATGGCCGACACCTCGATGTACCAGGAGCGCGGCGCCGAGCGGCACTACGACGTGCTCCACGACCTGCTCTCCCGCCGGGTCGGCCCCGGGCGCACTGGCTAGGCTGGCGGCGTGATCACCGCCATCGTCCTCATCACCGCCGACGTCGACCGGATCCCCGAGGTCGCCCAGGAGATCGCCGACCTCGACGGGGTCACCGAGGTCTACTCGGTGGCGGGGGACGCCGACCTCGTCGCGATGGTCCGGGTCCGCCGCCACGAGGCGCTGGCCGACGTCATCGCCGACCGGCTCAACAAGGTCGAGGGCGTCACCGGGACCAACACCCACATCGCGTTCCGCACCTACTCCTCCCACGACCTGGAGTCGGCGTTCAGCCTCGGCATCGAGGACTGACCTCCCCGGCGCCCACCGAGGGCGCCGTCGTCGTCCGGGGCCCGGCGGTCCGCCTCCGCCTCGGCCGGCCCCGACCCCTGCGGCCCGCAGGACCCCGGGACCCCGGGACCCCGCTCAGCCGGCCGCGAGCTCGCGGGTGACGTCCACCCAGCGCTCCAGCAGGGCGGCCGCCGCCCCGTCGTCCAGGGCCGCCTCGGCCCGCCGCACCCCGTCGCGCAGCGCGGCGACGAGGGACTCGCGGGTGGGCGGTCCCTCCAGGCCCGCGGCCACCGCCAGCGCCATCCCGGCGTTGAGGACGACGGCGTCGCGCACCGGCCCGGCCTCGCCCGCGAACACCCGGCGGGCCACGTCGGCGTTGAAGGCGGCGTCGGCGCCGCGCAGCGCCTCGACCGGCGCCTCGGCCAGGCCGGCGTCGCCCGGGGAGACGGTGAGCGTCGTGACCTCGCCGCCCGCGACCCACCACACGGTGGACGTCGTCGCCAGGGTCAGCTCGTCGAGCCCGTCGTCGCCGCGGAACACCGCCGCCGGGCGTCCCCGCCCCGCGAACACGCCCGCCATGAGCGGGGCGAGGCGCGCGTCGGCGACCCCCACCGCCGCGTACGTCGGCTGGCCGGGGTTGGTGAGCGGCCCGAGCGCGTTGAAGGCCGTGCCGATGCCGAGCCCGCTGCGCACCGGCGCCGCGTGCCGCATCGAGGGGTGGAAGGCCGCGGCGAAGCAGAAGGTGATGCCGGCGCGGCCGGCGGCGGCCTGCACCCGGTCGGGCGTGAGGCCGAGGTCGACCCCGAGGGCCTCGAGGACGTCGGCGGACCCCGACGACGAGGACGCGGCGCGGTTGCCGTGCTTGACGACGGTGAGCCCGGTGGCCGCGACGACGACCGAGGCCATCGTCGAGATGTTCACCGAGTGCATGCGGTCGCCGCCGGTGCCGACGATGTCGATGCTCGGGCCGGGCACCTCGATGCGGTGGGCGTGGGCGAGCATGACGTCCGCGAGCCCGCGCAGCTCGTCGACCGTCTCGCCCTTGGCCCGCAGGGCGACGAGGAAGCCGGCGACCGGCACGGGCGTCGCCTCGCCGCGCATCATCTGGTCCATGGCCCAGGCCGCCTCCTCGGTCCGCAGGTCCTCACCGCGCAGCAGCGCGGAGATGAGGTCGGGCCAGGTGGGTGCGGCCTCCGGGCTCGGCACGGCGCTCAGCCGCCGGCGACCCGCTCGCGGGCGAGGCGGGAGACCGCCTCGGCCACCGCGATCGGGTCCAGCGGGTGCGGGACGGCGTCGTCCGCGAGCGACCAGCCCGCGAGCCACGCGTCCTGTGGGCGCCCGGTGAGCACGAGGATCGGCGGGCAGCGGAAGATCTCGTTCTTCAGCTGGCGGCACAGTCCGAGCCCCCCGACCGGCGCGGCCTCGCCGTCGAGCACGACGACGTCGACGCCGCCCGCGTCCATCGCCTCGATGACGGCCTCCGCGGTGGCGCACTCGTGCCACCCGCTGATCTCGACGTCCCGGTCCGGGCGACGCCCGGCGGCGGCGCGCACGGCGTCACGGGTCGTGATGTCGTCGCTGTAGAGCAGGACGCGGACCCGGTGGACGCCGTCGGTCGCGGAGGTGGCGGAGGCGCCCGCTGCGGCGTGGGTGTCGCTCATGACGTGCATCGTAGCGAGGGCGCTCCGGCGCCCCCGACCTGGCGGGCGGCGGCCCGACCGGCACGCGGCCGGGCGGGCCGCACGACGTGTCGAGGGTTACGGGGGGTCGCCTCGGCAAGCCCGGGGGTGAGTCGGCATAATGCGTGCGTGGCGTCTACAACGGCAGCATCGCTCAAGCACACCGGGCCGGTCCCCTCGATCGCCGGCTCCGGCCCCGCGACGCGCCCCAACATGGTCGCCGTCGGGACGATGGTGTGGCTGTCCAGCGAGCTGATGTTCTTCGCCGCGCTCTTCGCCTTCTTCTTCACCCTGCGGGGCAACCTGCCCGAGATCTGGCGGGACAGCGTCGCGGGCCTCGACGTCCCCTACGCCGCCGTCAACACCCTGATCCTCGTCATCTCCTCGGTGTGGTGCCAGCTCGGGGTGTGGCAGGCCGAGCGCGGCGTCGCCGCCCGCCCCGCCGGGACCCCTCTGTACCGCAGCCCGTACAAGAACTGGGGCATGCGCGAGTGGTACGTGCTCACCTACATCTTCGGGGCGGTCTTCGTCTCCGGGCAGGTGCTCGAGTACGCGAACCTCGTCACCGAGGGCGTGACGCTCTCCTCCGACCCCTTCGGCTCGATCTTCTACCTGGCCACCGGCTTCCACGGCCTCCACGTCACCGGCGGCCTCATCGCGTTCCTCCTCATGATCGGGCGCACCTTCACGACCCGCCGCTACAGCCACGCCCAGGCCACCGGCGCCGTCGTGACCTCCTACTACTGGCACTTCGTCGACGTCGTGTGGATCGCCCTCTTCGCGATGATCTACCTCCTCCCCGCGCCCGGCGTGGGCTGACCCCCGACCGCAGCAGACGAGAAGGAAGCGCCCCCGTCGTGAACGCACTGGCAGCCCGCCGCCGACACCCGGCCGCGATCGCCGTCCTCCTCATGCTCGGCCTGTTCCTCACCGGGGCCGCGTACGCCGCCGTGGCCCCCGAGCCCGCCGACGCCACGACCCGGGCCCTGCCCGCCCAGTCCGTCGAGGAGGGCAAGGCCCTCTTCCGCGCCAACTGCGCCTCCTGCCACGGCCTCAACGCCGAGGGACGCGCCACCGGCCAGGGCGACAAGATCGCTGGCCCGCCGCTGGCCGGGGTCGGCGCCGCCGCCGTCGACTTCCAGGTCGGCACGGGCCGCATGCCGATGACCCAGCCCGGCGTCCAGGCCGCGGCCTCGGACGAGGTGCAGTTCACCCCGGAGCAGATCGACCACCTCGGGGCGTACATCGCCTCCCTGGCCCCCGGACCGGCCGTGCCCAGCGAGGAGGCGGTCGACCCGACGCAGGGCGACCCCGCCCTCGGCGGCGAGATCTTCCGCGTCAACTGCGCGATGTGCCACAACTTCGCCGGCTCCGGCGGCGCCCTGACCCGCGGCAAGTACGCGCCGTCGCTCAAGGGCGTCACCCCGACGCACATCTACGAGGCGATGCAGACCGGCCCGCAGAGCATGCCGGTCTTCAACGACTCCAACATCACCCCCGAGAACAAGCGCGACGTCATCGCCTTCCTCACGACCATCGACGAGCAGGAGAACCCCGGCGGCATGACGCTCGGGTCGCTCGGCCCGGTCACCGAGGGCCTCTTCGCCTGGGTCTTCGGCCTCGGCATCCTCGTCGGCTGCGCCGTCTGGCTCGGCTCCAAGGCCGCCTGACCCGCGTGAGCCCCCGTACGCCCGTCCCCCACGAGAGAGTCCGGACCCGATGAACGAGCAGGACCACGAGACCACCGGCACGGAGGTGGCCCGTCAGGACGGCCACGGCGGTGCCGTGCGCCTCGACGAGGGTCACGTCGTCGGGGCCGGCGGCGTGCCCGAGCGGTTCGCCAACCCCGGCCTGCCCGCGCACATCCCGCGGATGGCCGACCTCGACGAGGCCGCCGCCAAGCGGGCCGAGAAGCAGGTCGCCACCCTCTTCGGCATCTCGATGCTCGCGACACTCGCCTTCCTCGTCCTCTACTTCGTCATCGACGTCAACCAGACGGTCTTCATCCCCGGTGTCGGGGTGACGAGCGCGTCCAACGCCGCGCTCGGGGTCACCCTCGCCCTCTCGCTGCTCGGCATCGGCCTGGGCGCCGTCCACTGGGCCAAGACGCTCATGCCCGACGAGGAGGTCGTCGAGGACCGCCACCCGATGCGCGCCGGGGACGCCGAGCGGGCCGAGGCCGTCCGGGTCATGACCCAGGAGGGTGGCAAGTCGCAGATCGGGCGCCGCCCGCTCATCAAGTACACCCTCGGCGGGGCGATGGGCCTGTTCGCCCTGCCCATCGTCCTCCAGGTCGCGGGATCGCTCGGCGAGATGCCCCGCAAGAGCCTCTCCCTCACCTGGTGGAACGGCGGCCCGTCGGGCCCGGGCGAGATCCCCACGTTCCGTCCGCTGCGGCTCATGAAGGACCCCGAGAACCTGCCCATCAAGGCGTCCGACGTGACCATCGGCTCGGTGTTCCACGTCATGCCGCAGGGCCTGCTGCCGGACCCGGTGACCCACGAGGGCGGGGCCGAGCACCTCCTCGAGGAGAAGGCCAAGGCCGCCGTCCTCCTCATGCGGCTGGACCCGGAGCAGATCAAGAGCCAGAAGGAGCGCGACTGGGGCTACCAGGGGATCGTCGCCTACTCGAAGATCTGCACCCACGTCGGCTGCCCCGTCGGCCTCTACGAGCAGCAGACCCACCACCTGCTGTGCCCGTGCCACCAGTCAACGTTCGACGTCACGCAGGACTGCAAGGTCATCTTCGGTCCCGCCAAGCGTCCGCTGCCACAATTGAAGATCACCGTCGATGACGAGGGGTACCTCGTCTCGGCCCAGCCGTTCGACGAAGCGGTCGGGCCCAGCTTCTGGGAGCGGAACTCATGACGACCACGTCGACACCACGTCCGGCCGATGCGCTGCGCGACGGCGACTCCGCCTACCAGGCGCCCCCGAGCGCCGCCGCCCGCAAGGTCGGCGGCCTCGCCGGCTGGGTCGACGACCGGACCGGCGCGGCCAAGCCCGTCGGCTACCTCATGAAGAAGGTCTTCCCGGACCACTGGTCCTTCATGCTCGGCGAGATCGCGATGTACTCGATGATCATCTGCCTGATCACCGGGACCTTCCTCACCTTCTGGTACGTCCCCAGCGCGGGGCTCACCGTGTACGACGGCTCGTACGTCCCGCTGCGCGGGGTGGAGATGTCCGAGGCCTACGCCTCGACGCTGCACATCAGCTTCGACATCAAGGGCGGTCTCATGATCCGCCAGATCCACCACTGGGCCGCGCTGATGTTCACCGTGGCCGTCGTCGTCCACATGTTCCGGGTGTTCTTCACCGGCGCCTTCCGCAAGCCCCGCGAGATCAACTGGGTCATCGGCTCGGTGCTCGCGCTGCTGTCGATCATCGAGGGCTTCGCCGGCTACTCCCTCCCCGACGACCTGCTCTCCGGCACCGGCATCCGCGCCATGGCCGGCTTCGTCCAGACCGCCCCGGTCATCGGGTCCTACCTCGTGTACGGCATCTTCGGCGGGCCCTTCCCCGGCGAGATGATCATCCCGCGGCTGTACTCGGTGCACATCCTCCTGCTGCCCGCCATTCTCGTCGGGCTCTTCACCGTCCACATCGCCCTCGTCGCGCTGCAGAAGCACACCCAGTTCCCCGGCCCCGGCCGCACGAACGACAACGTCGTCGGCTACCCGGTGATGCCGGTGTACGCGGCCAAGGCCGGTGGCTTCTTCTTCATCGTGTTCGGCGTCCTCGCCCTCATCTCGGCCCTCGTGCAGATCAACCCGATCTGGGGCTACGGGCCCTACGACCCCTCGCCGGTGACGGCCGGGTCCCAGCCGGACTGGTACATGGGCTTCGCCGACGGCGCGCTGCGGCTGCTGCCCGGGTGGCTGGAGTTCAACCTCTGGGGTGAGTACACGCTGTCGCTGAACATCGCGCTCGGCGCCCTCGTCCTGCTGCCGCTGGTCTACATCGTGCTCGGGGCCTACCCGTTCGTCGAGCGGTTCGTCACCAAGGACGAGCGCGAGCACCACCTGCTGGACCGCCCGCGCAACAACCCGGTGCGCACCGGCATCGGCATGGCCGGCATCACCGCCTACACGGTGTTCATGTTCGCGGCCGGCAACGACATCATGGCCATCAAGCTCGGGCTGTCGATCAACGACATCACGTGGTTCTTCCGGATCGGGCTGTTCGTCCTGCCGCCCATCGTCTTCTGGGTGACCAAGCGGACCTGTCTGGCCCTGCAGCGACGCGACCGCGAGCAGGTCCTCCACGGACGCGAGTCCGGGACGATCATCCGCACCCCCGACGGCCGCTTCTTCGAGCGGCACGAGGCGGAGCTGCCCGAGGACCAGTGGATCCTCGTCCAGCACGAGGCCGTGCGGCCCTTCGAGATCGCGGCCACCGCCGACGAGCACGGTGTCGCCCGCCCGGCGGCCCGCTCCGACCGGGTCCGCAGCGCGATGTCGCGGTTCTACTTCGCCGACGCCGTCAACCCGGTGACGCCCGCCGAGCTCGCCGCGGCCCACCACCACGGCCACGAGGCCGAGGCCATCGAGGGTCCGACGCCCGCCGGCGAGATCGAGTCCTCCTCGCGCGACGACGCGCTGGCGCGCCGCCTGGAGTGACCCGGCCGGACCGGAGCACGACGAGGGGCCGCATCCCGACCGGGGTGCGGCCCCTCGTCGTCCGGCGGGACACCCGTCGTCCCCGGACCGGGGCCCGGCGGGTGTCCCGCGCAGGTCGCGGGCCGACCGCGGGCCGTGCTGCCTAGGGTGGACCCGTGACCGACACCGAGCCCGCCCCGTCCGGGACCGACACCGTGCCACTCCCCCGCGCCACCCCGGAGAGCCAGGGCGTGCCGAGCGAGGCGCTCCTCGCGCTCGTCCGCCGCTGGGAGCGGTCCGGGCTGGAGCCGCACGGGGTGCTCGTGCTGCGCCACGGCCACGTCGTCGCCGAGGGCTCGTGGACGCCGTACCGGCCGGAGGGGGTGCAGCTCGTCTACTCGGTGAGCAAGACGTTCACCGCGTGCGCCGTCGGGTTCGCCGTCGACGAGGGCCTGCTGCGCCTCGAGGACCGGGTCGTCGACCTCTTCCCCGACGAGGCCGCCGCCGCGGACGCCGGCCCCCGCACCCGCGAGCTCACCCTGCACGACCTGCTGGCCATGCGCACCGGCCACCGCGCCGACACGCTGTTCTGGCGCGCCGAGGAGCCGGTGCCCTTCGTCCAGCGCGTCCTCGCCCTGGAGCCGGAGGAGGAGCGGGGCTGGTTCGTCTACCACAACGGTGCGACCCGCCTGGCCGCCCTCGCGGTGCAGCGGGCCGCCGGCACCCGGCTGCTGGACTACCTGCGGCCGCGGCTGCTGGACCCGGTCGGCATCGGGCCGGCGGCCTGGCTGGGCTCGGGCGGCGCCGACGCCGGCTACTCCGGCCTGCACGTCACCACCGACGCGCTGGCCCGTCTCGGCGAGCTCGTGCTGCACGACGGCGCCTGGCAGGGCCGCCAGGTCCTCCCCCCGGGCTGGGCGGCCGCGATGACGACGGTGCACACCGACACCTCGCACCACCCCGAGACCGCCGACTGGCGCCAGGGCTACGGGTACCAGATGTGGCGCTGCACCCACGACGCCTGGCGGGCGGACGGGGCGTACGGGCAGTTCGCCGTCGTCGTCCCCGGCGCCGACCTCGTCCTCGCCCTCACCTCCTGCACCGAGCGCACCCAGGAGACGCTGGACGCGATCTGGCAGGTCCTGCTGCCCGCGCTGTCCGAGGGACCCCTCCCGCCGTCCGCGGACGCCCAGGAGGCCCTCACGGCCCACCTGGGGGCTCTGACGCTGCCTCACCCCGTCCCGGCCTCCGTGCCGGACGGTCCCGGCCCGTGGGTCTTCACGCACGAGCCGACCGAGGAGGTCCCCCGGCTCGCCGCCGTCACCGTGTCCCCCGCCGACGACGGGTGGAGCCTGCGGGTCGACGAGGGAGAGGAGGTCCTCGACGTGCCGTGCGGGGACGGCGCGTGGGCACCGGTCACGGGGCCCTGGACCGCGGCCGGGGCGTGGACGGCGCCGGGGGTGTTCGAGACGTCGGTCTGCGCCGTGGAGTCCCCTCACGTGCTGCACCTGCGCTGCGTCGACGGCACGGTCACCGCGTCCTGGAACGGCGTGCCGCTGGCGGTTCCAGCCCTGCACGCCCTGCCCGCCCCGTGGGCCTGAGCGGCGCGGGACGACCAGGGACACGCCCGTGCAGCCGATCGGCCCGGAGGAGTTCGACGCCATCGTCGAGGACGCCCTCGACGAGGTCCCGGAGGAGCTCATGGCCATGCTCGACAACGTCGTGTTCCTCGTCGAGGACGAGCCGCCCGCCGACGACCCCGACCTGCTCGGCGTCTACGAGGGCGTGCCGCTCACCGAGCGCGGCGACGGCTGGGGCGCCGGCGCGCTGCCCGACCGCATCCTGCTCTTCCGCGGACCGCTGACCCGGATGTGCGCCGACACCGAGGAGCTGACCGACGAGATCGCGGTGACGGTCGTCCACGAGATCGCCCACCACTTCGGCATCGACGACGACGCGTTGCACGACCTCGGCTGGGACTGAGGGCGTCCGGGAGCCACGGACGCCGCGGCACGGCCCGTCGTGGGCCGCGCGGCGGGCTCAGAGGGCGTTGGGGCCCTTCCAGTACTCGAAGGTCCAGCCGACGAGCGCGGGGATGGCGAAGAAGGCGCCGATGATGAAGAGCCACCAGCCGACGGCGAGGCCGAGGAAGCACACCGCGGCCGAGGCGCCGAGGAACAGCGGCTGCCAGCTGTGCGGGCTGAAGAACCCGTAGTCGCCCTGGATCTCGTCGATGTCGCCGAGCGGGTCGTCCGAGGGGTCCTGGTCCAGCTTGCGCCGCGTCATCCACAGGTACCAGGCGATCATGAAGCCGAGCAGCCCGGCGAGGATGAGGCCGATGACCCCGACCCACTCGACACCGATGACCGTGGACGCCGTCCAGGCCCAGTAGATGACGGCCATCGTGAAGGCGAAGACGCCGACGAGGATGCCGATCCGTTCCATCGCGCGCATCGGTCAGTCCTCCGTGTTCTGGCGCGGCTCGTCGGTGAACCCCTCGTCCTCGATGTCGGCCGGGCCGAGCGCCGAGACGAGGCTGCTCTTCTTGGACGCGTCGCGGTCGGGGTGGTGGCTGCCGGGGGGCGCGGCCTCCGGGTGGTGCAGGTCGAAGGCCGGACGCTCCGAGCGGATCCGCGGGATGCGGTCGAAGTTGTGCCGCGGCGGCGGGCAGGACGTCGCCCACTCCAGCGAGCCGCCGTAGCCCCACGGGTCGTCGGACTCCACGAGCGGCGCCGTCTTCCAGGTCTTCCACACGTTGTAGAAGAACGGGATCATCGAGGCGCCGAGGAGGAACGCGCCGGCCGTCGAGATCTGGTTGCCGAGGGTGAAGCCGTCCTCGGGGAGGTAGTCGGCGTACCGGCGGGGCATGCCCTGGGCGCCGAGGATGTGCTGGACGAAGAACGTCGTGTGGAAGCCGACGAAGAGCATCCAGAAGTGGATCTTGCCGAGCTTCTCGTCGAGCATGCGGCCGGTGAACTTCGGCCACCAGAAGTAGAAGCCGGCGAACATCGCGAACACGACGGTGCCGAAGACGACGTAGTGGAAGTGCGCGACGACGAAGTAGCTGTCGGACAGCTGGAAGTCCAGGGCCGGGCTGGACAGGATGATCCCGGTGAGCCCGCCGAAGAGGAACGTGACGAGGAAGCCGATGGCCCAGTAGACGGGCGTGGCGAACTCGATCTTGCCGCCCCACATCGTCCCGATCCAGTTGAAGAACTTCACCCCGGTGGGCACGGCGATGAGCATCGTCATGATCGCGAAGAACGGCAGCAGCACTTGTCCGGTGGCGTACATGTGGTGCGCCCAGACCGACACCGACAGGGCGGCGATGGCGATCGTCGCGTAGACGAGCGTCTTGTAGCCGAAGATCGGCTTCCGGGAGAACACCGGGAGGATCTCGGAGATCAGGCCGAAGAACGGCAGCGCGATGATGTAGACCTCGGGGTGCCCGAAGAACCAGAAGATGTGCTGCCAGAGCATCGCCCCGCCCCCGGAGGGGTCGAAGATCAGGGCGCCGAAGCGACGGTCGGCGCCGAGCGCGAACAGCGCGGCGGCCAGCGCCGGGAAGGCGATGAGCACGAGGATCGAGGTGATGAGCACCGTCCACGTGAAGATGGGCATCCGGAACATCGTCATGCCGGGTGCGCGCATCGTGATGATCGTCGTGATGAAGTTGACGGCGCCGAGGATGGTGCCGAAGCCGCTGAGCGCGAGGCCGAAGACCCACAGGTCACCGCCGACGCCCGGGCTGTAGACGTTGTCCGAGAGCGGGGCGTAGGCGAACCAGCCGAAGGCGGCGGCGCCGTTCGGGGTGAGGAAGCCGGCGCCGGCGATGAGGCCGCCGAACAGGTACAGCCAGTAGGCGAACATGTTCAGGCGCGGGAAGGACACGTCCGGGGCGCCGATCTGCAGCGGCATGAGCGCGTTGGCGAAGCCCGCGAAGAGCGGCGTCGCGAAGAGCAGCAGCATGATCGTGCCGTGCATCGTGAACAGCTGGTTGTACTGGTCCGGGCTGTCGACGATCTGCAGGCCGGGCTCGGCGAGCTCGGCGCGGATGACCAGCGCCATGACGCCGCCGAGGAGGAACCAGATGAACGAGGTGATGAAGTACAGGTGACCGATGACCTTGTGGTCGGTGGTCGTGATCCAGCGGACCACGACCGAGCCCTTGGCCACGCGGCGCGTGGTGCTCGTCGTCGTGGCCTCCCGGAACATCCGGGTGTCGGAGGCGGTGCTCATCGGGTCAGTTCCCTCCGTCGGTGACGACCTGGTCGTCCATGAGCTCGGAGCGGTTCAGGCTGTTGTTGAGCAGCCCGGTCTGGCCCGCGGCCCGCAGGTCGGCCAGGTGCGCGTCGTACTCCTGGCGGGAGACGACCTTGACGTTGAACAGCATCTGCGAGTGGTAGGCCCCGCAGAGCTCGGCGCACTTGCCCTTGAACTGCCCCTCCTGGGTCGGGACGACCTGGAAGCGGTTGACCCGCCCCGGGATCATGTCCATCTTCTGGAGGAACGCCGGCACCCAGAACGAGTGGATGACGTCGCGGGTGGTGAGGACGAACTCGGTGCGCTCGCCCACCGGGAGGTAGAGCGTCGGGATGGTCTCCTCGGCGCCCGGCTCACCGGTGAGGATGGCTTGGGTGCCGACCTCGTGGACGTCGGCCTCGACGTAGTTGAAGTCCCAGCTCCACTGCTTGCCGATGACGTTGACCGTCACGTCCGGCTCCTGGCTGGTGTCGATGAGCGCGGACTCGTCCCGGGCCGTGTAGTAGAAGAGCACGATGACCATGAGCATCGGCACGACCGTGTAGAGGATCTCGATCGGGATGTTGTAGCGCAGCTGCACCGGCAGCTCGACGTCGTCCTTGCGGCGCCGGTAGGCGACCATGCACCAGACGATGAGGCCGATGACGAGCAGGCCCACGGCGATGGCGGCGATCCAGGCGCCGATCCAGAGGTTCGTCACCCGTTCCCCGCCCTCGGTCACCGCGTGCGGGAGCCAACCGGTCGAGGCGTCACCGCGCAGGTCGCCGCTCGCACACCCGCCGAGCACGGTGGCCGACAGCGCTCCGAGAGCGGCCCACGTGCCGATCCGGCGGGCCGGGCGTCGGGGCGGAAGGAGGTCGTGCTGGCGCACCGCTTCACCCTTTGGTCGAGTGGACAGAACGGGTCAGAGCCTACTGCACCCCCCCGGTCCGGCCCAGGCTGGGGCCCTATTGTCGAACCGTGGCGAACACCACCTCGGACCCTCTCCCGGCCGGTCCCCCCGGGGGTGTCGCGGCCGGCTGCCTGGACGCCACGCGCGGCCCGCTGCACCCCCTCGCCGCGGCCACCCTGGGCGCCGCCGCCGACCTCGCCTGGGCCGACCCGACCCGCCGGCACGGGCCCGGTCGCCGGGCGCGCGGCCTCCTGGACACCGCCCGCGAGGTCCTCGCCGGTGCGCTGGGGGTGCGGCCCGACGAGCTCTCGGTGCACGCGAGCGCCGAGGACGCCCTCTCCGTCGGGCTCGAAGGGCTGCGGCACGCCCGCCGGCGGGTCGGCGAGCGGGTCGTCGCCTCGGCGGTCGAGCGCACGGCCGTGCTGGTCCGCACCGGCGACGAGGCGCCGGTGCCGGTGTCTCGGTCCGGGGTCGTCGACGTCGCCGCCCTCGTCGCCGCCCTCGCGCGTCCCGGGACCGCCGCCGTCGTGCTCCAGACCGCCAACGGCGAGGTCGGGACCCGGCAGCCGGTCGCGGCGGTCGCGGCCGCCGCCCGGGAGGCCGGCGTGCCCCTGCTGCTGGACGCCACCACCTCGCTCGGGCGCGACCCGCTGCCGGCCGGCGCGGGCGACGTCGTCGTCGCCGACGCCGCGTCCTTCGGCGGCCCCCCGCTCGGCCTGCTCGGCGTCCGGTCCGGGGCCCGCTGGGGCCTACCCGGGCCCCGGCGCGAGGCGGAGCAGGGCCGCGCCCTCGCCGCACCCTGGGTGCCGCTCGTCCTCGCGGCCGCCGAGGCCTGGCGCCAGGGCGAGGCCGCCGCGGACGAGGACGCCACCTCCGCCCGGGCGCTCGTGGACCGGCTGCGGGCGGCCGCCGGCGCCGTGCCGGACGTCCAGGTCGTCGGCGACCCGCAGGACCGCCTGCCCCACGTCGTGACCTTCAGCGTCCTCTACGTCGACGGCGAGACCGTCGTCGACGAGCTGGCCCGGCACGACCTGGCCGTCGGCTCGGGGTCGGCGTGCACCTCGAGCACCCTGCGCCCCAGCCACGTCCTCGCGGCGCTCGGTGTGCTCACCCACGGCAACGTCCGCGTCACCCTGCCGCTGGCGTCGGTCTCGCCGCACCGCGCCGACGACGTCGACCGGCTCTGCGCCCTCCTGCCCGACGTCGTCGCCGGCCTGCGCGCGCGGCTCGGGGTGGCCGACCTGTGACGGCGCCGGAGCGGGCCCCGGACGACGGACCGCCGGCCGGCCGGCCGGGCGGCGAGCCACCCGTCGTCGACGCCCGCGGCACCCGCTGCCCCGTCCCCGTCGTCCGGGTGGCCCGCGCCGCCCGTGACCTCCCGGCCGGCGCGACGGTCGTCCTCCTCGCCGACGACGAGATCGCCGCCGTCGACGTCCCCGCCTGGGCCTGGCTGCGTGGGCACCACGTCGACGCCGAGCCCGAGGGCACGTGGACGCGCTACGTGCTCGTCCTCGGCGCCGGCACCGGCTGAACGCGGGCCAGGTCGACCTGGGGGGCGGTGAGCGCTGTCGCCAGCCGCTCCCGGTAGAGCTCGCGGGACCACTCTTGCGCCCCCATCCGCCGCAGGTGGTCGGTGGCCCACTGGACGTCGACGATGCGCCGGGGGTCGCCGTCGGCGTGGAAGCGGGTGACGAGCCCGACGAGGGCGACCTTCGAGGCGTCGCGCACCCGGTGGAACATCGACTCCCCCGCGAACAGCCCGCCGACCGACACCCCGTAGAGGCCGCCGACGAGGGCGCCGTCCTGCCACACCTCGACGCTGTGGGCCCACCCGAGCTCGTGCAGCACGGTGTAGGCCGCCTCGACCTCGGGGGTGATCCACCGACCCTCACGGGAGGGGTCGGCGCAGCCGGCGAGGACGTCGGCGAAGGCCGTGTCGACGGTGACCTCGAAGCGGCCGAGCACCTTCCGAAGCGACGTGCGCACCCGCAGGCCGCCGGCCGGGATGACGCCGCGGGGGTCCGGCGACCACCAGCCGGTCGTCCCCTCGCCGTGTGCCCCGAGCCCCATGGGGAACAGCCCCAGCCGGTAGGCGGCCAGGAGGGTCCCCGGCTCGAGGTCGGCCCCGGCGGCGACGAGGTCCTCCCCCGGGGTCGCCCGGGCGGCGTCGAGCATCCACGGGCTGCGCGGGGGCTCCTGCGGCGGGAACACGGCGCGGGGGCGGGTCAGGGGCGCGCGCACCGCACGACGGGGGCGATCTCGGCGGCGGCGTCGTCGCCGTACGCGGCGGCGACCCGGTCGAGGAAGCCGCGCTGCCCCACGGTGTACTCCTGCGTGCCGACGGTCTCCAGGACGTAGGCGGCGAGCACCGAGCCCATCTGGGCGCAGCGCTCGTGCCCGAGGCCGCCGGCGAGGCCGACGAGGAAGCCGGCGCGGAAGGCGTCGCCGACCCCGGTCGGGTCGACGCGCTCGACCTCCCCGGCCACCGGGACGTGGATGGGTTCGGCGCCCTTGGTCCGGATGTCGGCACCGTCCTTGCCGCGGGTGATGACGCGGGTGGTCACCCGGTCGTCGATCTCGTCCTGGGTCCAGCCGGTCTTGGTCTCGGTGACGTGCGACTCGTACTCGTTCGTGAAGAGGTAGTCGGCGCCGTCGACGAGCTTGCGGATGAACGGGCCGTCGGCGAAGGCGAGCTGCTGGCTGGGGTCGGCGACGAACGGGATGCCCCGGGCGCGGCACTCCTCGGTGTGCCGCAGCATCGCCTCGGGGTCGTCGGGGGCGACGAGGACGAGGTCGAGGTCCCACCTGTCGTGGATGGGGCCGAGCTCGATCATCCGGGCCTCGGACATCGCCCCGGTGTAGAACGTCGCGATCTGGGCCATGTCGTCGTCGGTCGTGCACACGAACCGGGCGGTGTGCTGGGTGTCGGAGATCCGCACGTGGTCGGTGACCACGCCGTGCCGGGTGAGCCAGCTGCGGTACTCCCCGAAGTCCTCCCCCGCCGACCCGACGAGCAGCGGCCGGATCCCGAGCACGGCCATCCCGAAGCAGATGTTCGGGCCGATGCCGCCGCGGCGGATCTCGAGGCGGTCGGCGAGGAAGCTCACCGAGATCTTGTCGAGCTGGTCGACGACCAGCGAGTCCGCGAACCTCCCGCGGAAGGTCATGAGGTGGTCGGTGGCGATGGATCCGGTGACGGCGATCTGCACGGGAGCGAACCTACCGGGCGCCGGGACGCGGACGGGCCCGGGCCACCGAGGGGGTGGTCCGGGCCCGTCCGCGTGCCGAGGTCAGCTGAAGCTGTCGCCGCAGGCGCAGGAGCTGCCCGCGTTGGGGTTGTCGATGGTGAACCCCTGCTTCTCGATCGTGTCGGAGAAGTCGATGGTCGCGCCCTCGAGGTAGGGGGCGCTCATCCGGTCGACGACGACCTCGACGCCGTCGAAGTCCCGGACGAGGTCGCCGTCGAGGGTGCGCTCGTCGAAGTACAGCTGGTAGATGAGGCCGGAGCAGCCGCCCGGCTGCACCCCGACCCGCAGCCGCAGGTCGTCGCGCCCCTCCTGCGCGAGCAGGGACGCGACCTTGGACGAGGCCAGGTCGGTGAGCACGACGCCGTGGGCGGCGGTCTCGGGGGCCTCGGTGGTGGTCTGGAGCTGGTCGCTCATGGAGGAGTCCTCCTCGTCGGTTCAGGTGGCCGGAGCCGGTTCACTGGGTGGAACCGCCGGGGGTCGGCGGGTGTTCCCGGACACGACGTCCACTGTACGTCTCCTCGCCGACAGCGCCGGACGGGCCGCCGGTCCGGGCGCGTCCGCCGGTGTCGGCGCGGCCCGCCACCGCGTGCCGGCGGGGCCGGACGGACCGCTCGGCGTCCTCGTGGGTCAGCGCCCCGGGGACCAGGTGCGCGCCACCCGGGCGGTGCGCGCCTCCAGCGTCGCCACCGGGTCGGCGACCATGGCCTCGACCTCGTGCGGCTGGTCGGCGACGGCGTAGCAGCCGGCGAGCCCCATGGTCATCGTCTCGCGCCGGCCGACGAGCAGCTCGCCGGCGATGCAGACCACCGGCCGGGCGGTCTGCATCGTCGCCTCGGCCACCCCGGAGACCACGGAGCCGCGCAGCGCGGTCCAGTCCAGCCGGGCCGTGCCGGTGACGACGAGGTCGCTGCCGGCGGCGGCCACGTCGAAGCCGGTGACGCGCAGCACCTCGGTGACGGCGCCCACCGGCCGCGCGCCGAGGGCGAGCAGCGCGAAACCGAGGCCCCCGGAGGCGCCCGCGCCGGGCTCGCGGTCCAGGCGGCGGGGGCGGCCCGAGAGCAGGTCCAGCGGGGGCGAGGGCAGCGAACGGCCGAGAACGTCCGCGAAGTGCCCGAGGGCGAACTCCAGGGTCTGGGCCAGGCCCGGCGACGCGCCCTTGCGCGGCGCCTCGACGGCGCTCGTGCCGGACAGCCCGAGCAGGGGGGTCTCCTCGTCGGTGGCGAGGACGAGCTCGACGCCGGAGAGCCGGTCCAGGACGGCCGGCAGGCCGAGCAGCGAGTCCCCCGGCGCGTCGCGCAGGGCCAGGCCGCCGCGGGCCAGCACCGACGCGGGGCCGGCCCCGAGGGCGGCGAGCATCCCGGCACCGGCGTCGTTCGTGGACCCGCCGCCGACGCCGACGACGACGCGGGTGGCGCCCTCGGCCAGGGCGGCGTCGAGGAGCTGTCCGACACCCCACGTGCTCGTGACGCCGGGGTCGCGCTCGTCGGCGCCGAGGAGGTGCAGCCCGGTGGCCTGGGAGGCCTCGATCCACACGGTGCGGTGGCGTCCGTCGTCGACGACGAGCACCGCCGCGGGCACCTCGCGCCCGAGCGGGTCGCTGACGGTCACGGCCACCGTCGTCCCACCGGTGGCGGACTCCAGGACGTCGAGGAAGCCGGGCCCGCCGTCCGACAGCGGCAGGGTGCGGACCTCGTCGTGCGGGGCTCCGGTCCCCCAGCCCTCGGCCATCGCGGCGGCCGCCTGCATGGGTCCGAGCGTCGACCCGAAGGCGTCGGGGGCGATGAGGACGCGCACGCGTGCGAGGGTATCGGGCCGGACGGCCGCGGACCCAGACCGGTGTCGGTGCCCCGGCGTACCGTCGCAGGTCCGACCCGCCGACCCCCCGAGGAGCCCGCCGTGACCGACACCCCGACCACCGAGCCCCCTCCCGCCGGGGGCGAGCGCGCGGACCTCCTGGAGTCCCTGCGCACCCAGCGCTTCCTGTTCCTGCGCACCGTCGACGGGCTCTCCGACGAGCAGGCGGCCGCCACCCCGACGGTGGGCACCCTGTGCCTGGGCGGGCTCGTCAAGCACCTCACGCTCATGGAGCGGCAGTGGACCGGGTTCGTCCTCGAGGGGCCGTCGGCGATGGCGGGCGACGAGGAGGAGTTCACCGCGTCGTTCACGATGGCCGCCGGTGAGACCCTCGCCGACCTCGTCGCCGCCTTCACGGCCGCCGGCGAGGCGACGGACGCCGCCGTCGCCTCGGTCGACCTCGACGCCACCCGGCCGCTGCCGCCCGCGCCGTGGTTCGAGCCGGGGGCGGTCCGCTCGGCCCGGCGATCGTTCGTCCACCTCGCCGCCGAGATCGCGCAGCACGCGGGCCACGCCGACATCCTCCGGGAGGCCCTGGACGGGCAGCGCACCATGGCCTGAGTCCTCGGTGCACCTAGGATCGGCCGGGTGACGACCACCACCGGCACGCCCCAGCACGCCCCGCTGCCCCTGCTCGTCCTCGGTCACGGCCGCGACCTCGCCACCGAGCGCGGCGTGGAGTGTCCCGGCGACCTGCCGGCGCCGTCCGACCCCGACCTCGTGGCCCGGGCGCGGGCGGCGAAGGCGGCCCTCGGGGACCGGCTGTTCGTCCTCGGCCACCACTACCAGCGCGACGAGGTCATCGAGTTCGCCGACGTCACGGGCGACTCCTTCAAGCTCGCCAAGGAGGCCGCGGCCCGGCCGGACGCCGAGTACGTCGTCTTCTGCGGCGTGCACTTCATGGCCGAGTCCGCCGACATCCTCACCGCCGACACCCAGACCGTCGTCCTGCCCGACCTCGCCGCCGGCTGCTCGATGGCCGACATGGCCGCCATCGACCAGGTGCGCGAGTGCTGGGACGAGCTCACCGAGGCCGGGGTCGCCGACGCGACCGTGCCGGTGACGTACATGAACAGCTCGGCCGCCATCAAGGCGTTCACCGGCGAGCACGGCGGGACCATCTGCACGTCGTCGAACGCGCGGACCGCCCTCACCTGGGCGCTGGAGCAGGCCGGGGACGGCGGCAAGGTGCTCTTCCTGCCCGACCAGCACCTCGGGCGCAACACCTACGTGCGCGACCTCGGCGGGTCGCTCGACGGCTGCGTCGTCTGGGACCCGCACAAGCCGCAGGGCGGGCTCACCGCCGCGCAGCTGCGCGACGCGACGATGATCCTGTGGCGCGGCCACTGCTCGGTGCACGGCCGCTTCTCCGTCGAGGCGGTCGAGGCCGCACGCCGGGAGGTCCCCGGGGTCAAGGTCATCGTCCACCCGGAGTGCCGCCACGAGGTCGTCGAGCTCGCCGACGAGGTGGGCTCCACCGAGCGCATCATCGCGACCGTCGCCGCGGCCCCGCCCGGCACGGCCTGGGCGGTCGGCACCGAGCTGAACCTCGTCCGGCGGCTGGCCGCGCGGTTCCCCGAGCAGCGGATCCTCTTCCTGGAGAAGAACGTCTGCTACTGCTCGACGATGAACCGCATCGACCTGCCGCACCTGGTCTGGGCGCTGGAGTCGCTCGTCGACGGCCGCGTCGTCAACCCCATCCGGGTCGACGAGGGCACGGCGCACTGGGCGCGGGTGGCCCTGGACCGCATGCTCGCCCTCCCCGGCGAGACCGCCAAGGACTGAGCCCCTCGCCCTCCCCGGCGGACCGGGTCGGGTCGGGGGTCAGTGCGAGCCGAGGTGGCCGGCCAGCCGCTCGTGCCGGTCGCGGCTGTGCCCGCCCAGCCCGACGACCTCGACGGTCTTGCCCTTGGCGGCGTAGCGCGTCGTCACCGCGTCGAGCGCGGCGACGCTCGAGGCGTCCCACACCCGCGCGGCGGTGAGGTCGACGACGACGCGCTCGGGGTCGCCGACGTAGTCGAACTGGGTGACGAGGTCGTTGCTCGAGGCGAAGAACAGCTCGCCCTGGACGGCGTAGACGCGGACCCCGGGGTCGCCCGACTCCACGGGGACCACGCGGGTGAGGTGGGCGACGCGGCGGGCGAAGAGCACCATCGCCGTGAGGACGCCGACGACGACGCCGATGGCGAGGTTGTGGGTGGCGACGACGACGGCGACCGTGACGACCATGACCGCCGTCTCGCTGCGCGGCATCCGGCGCAGGGTGGAGGGGCGGATGCTGTGCCAGTCGAAGGTGCCGACCGACACCATGATCATCACCGCGACGAGCGCGGCCATGGGGATGAGCCCGACGACGTCGCCGAGCACCACGACGAGGACGAGGAGGAACACCCCGGCGAGGAACGTCGAGATGCGGGTGCGGGCGCCCGAGGCGCGCACGTTGATCATCGTCTGGCCGATCATCGCGCAGCCGCCCATGCCGCCGAAGAAGCCGGTGACGACGTTGGCGACGCCCTGGCCCCAGGACTCGCGGGTCTTGCTGGAGTGGGTGTCGGTGATCTCGTCGACGAGGGTCGCGGTCATCAGCGACTCCATGAGCCCGACGAGCGCCATGCCGAGGGCGTAGGGACCGATGACGCAGCGTCTCGAGGGTGAACGGGACGTCGGGCAGGACGAACCCGGGCAGGCTGTCCGGCAGGGCGCCCTCGTCGCCGACGGTCGGCACCGCGAGGGCCGCGGCGACGGTGACGGCGGTGAGGCCGACGATGGCGACGAGTGGTGACGGCACGGCGGTGCTGAGGCGCGGCAGCAGGACGATGACCGCGAGCGCCACCGCCACGAGGGGGTAGACGAGCCACGGCACGCCGACCAGGTGCGGCACCTGCGAGAGGAAGATGAGGATGGCCAGCGCGTTGACGAAGCCGACCATCACCGAACGGGGCACGAAGCGCATGAGCCGGGCCACGCCGAGCAGCCCGAGCGCGACCTGGATGAGCCCGGCCAGGACGACGGTGGCGAGGAGGTAATCGAGGCCGTACTCGCGCACGACGGGGGCGATGACGAGGGCGACCGCGCCGGTGGCCGCCGAGATCATCGCCGGGCGGCCGCCCAGCACCGCGATGGACACGGCCATAGTGAAGGACGCGAAGAGCCCGACGCGCGGGTCGACGCCGGCGATGACCGAGAAGGAGATGGCCTCGGGGATGAGGGCGAGGGCGACGACGAGGCCCGCGAGCACCTCGGTGCGCAGTCGCTTCGGGGAGCGCAGGGCGGCCAGGACGGAGGTCGTCGCCTCCTCGTGGGGGAAGCGGGACAGCTCGGCCTGGGCGGCCGCGGGGGCGGGACGGGACACGGGTGGCTCCGGGGTCGGCGGTGGTCGGCCCCGGGCAGGCCGGGGCGGGCCCCGCACGACGTCGGGCAGGACAGGAGGTCGGGTGGGCCGCACTCGGTGACGGCCGGACGCGTCGACGCGGTGGCTCGCGGACGCATGGCCACCCTAGCCGCCGGGGGCCGACCACCCCGAATCCGTCCGCGTCCCACCCCACCGCCGACCGAGGCGGGCCGGGCCGTCGACACCCCGCTTCGTCACCGAGACCCCGCTTACGAACTCCTGCTCCGCGGACATTTCGGGGTCACCCCGAAATGTCCGGCGGGTGAGGCGGCCGACCGAGGAGGGCCGGGCCGTCGAGACCCCGCTTCGTCACCGAGACCCCGCTTCCGAAACCCTGTATCGCGGACAATTCGGGGTCACCCCGAAATGTCCGCCGGGGCGGGGGTGGGGGGCGGGGCCGGGTGGGGGTGGGGGTGGGGGTCAGGAGGGGTGGACGACGCCGTCGGGGCCGATGTGGGGGTTGTGGGCGGGGTCGACCCGCTCGCCCTCGGGCGGGGGGCCGGGGGGCGTGCCGTCGCCGAAGGGCCGGCCGCCGAGCGACTCGCGGCCGTGCGCCGTGCCCCAGCCGGCGAGGTCCGGGCCCTTGGGGACGATGCCGGTCGGGTTGATGTCGCGGTGGACCTCGTAGTAGTGGCTCTTGATGTGGGCGAAGTCGGTCGTGTCGCCGAAGCCCGGCGTCTGGAACAGGTCGCGGGCGTACCCCCACAGCGCCGGCAGCTCGGCGAGCTTCTGCCGGTTGCACTTGAAGTGGCCGTGGTAGACGGCGTCGAAGCGGGCCAGCGTCGTGAAGAGGCGCACGTCGGCCTCGGTGATCGTGTCGCCCATGAGGAAGCGCCGGTCGGTGAGCCGCTCCTCGAGCCAGTCCAGCGCGGTGAACAGCCGGTCGTAGGCGTCCTCGTACGCGGACTGGGTGCCGGCGAACCCGCAGCGGTAGACCCCGTTGTTGACCTCGGTGTAGACGCGCTCCATCACCTCGTCCATCTCCGCGCGCAGCGCCTCCGGGTACAGGTCGGGCGCGCCGTCGCGGTGGTGGGCGGTCCACTGCGTCGACAGGTCGAGGGTCATCGGCGCGAAGTCGTTGGTGACGACCTCGCCGGAGGAGATCTCGACCAGCGCCGGCACGGTGATGCCGCGGGGGTAGCCCGGGAAGCGCTTCTCGTAGGCGTCCTTGAGCCGCGGGATGCCCAACACCGGGTCGACCTCGCCCTCGTCGAGGTCGAAGGTCCACGAGTCGCTGTCGTGGGTCGGGCCGCAGATGCCCATCGAGATCGCGTCCTCGAGCCCGAGCAGGCGGCGCACGATGATGGCCCGGTTGGCCCAGGGGCAGGCCCGCGCGGCGACGAGCCGGTAGCGGCCGGCCTCGACCGGCCACTCGTGCTCCCCCGCGCCGTCGGTCGTGACGCGGTCCTCGATGTAGTTGGTGTCGCGCTCGAAGTCGTCCTCGACGTACGTGCCCTGGCCCATGTCCTGCTCCTTCTGCTCGGGTGCTCGGGGTGCTGAGGGGGTGGGCGGCGGTCAGTCCGGGAGCGCGCCGAGGCGGGCGAGGAGGACGGCCTCGGCGACGCAGACCTTCTCGAACTCGCCGAGGTGCAGCGACTCGTTGGCGCCGTGCGCCCGGGCGTCGGGGTCCTCGACGCCGGTGACGAGGATGGCGGCCTCGGGGAACTGCTCGGCGAAGGCGGCGACGAACGGGATGGACCCGCCGACGCCGATGTCGACCGGCGGGGTGCCCCACGCGTCGGCGAACGCGGCGCGCGCCTGGTCGTAGACCGGCCCGTCGGCGTCGGCGGCGAACCCGGCGCCGCGCTCCTCGAGCTCGACCTCGACCTGCGCGCCCCACGGCACCTGCGCCAGGAGGTGCTCCTTCAGCAGCTCGAAGGCGTCGAGGTCGAACTCGTCGGGGGCGATGCGCATCGAGACCTTGGCCCGCGCCTGCGGGACGAGGGTGTTGGAGGACCGCTCGATGCTCGGGGCGTCGATGCCGATGGTCGTGATCGACGGCTTGGTCCACATCCGGGTCAGCAGCGACCCGGACCCGACGACCTCGACCCCGTCGAGCAGCCCGGACTCCCGCCGCAGCCGGGCCTCGTCGTAGTCGAGGTCGGAGGCGACGCCCTCCTTGAGGCCGGCGACGGCGACGTTTCCCTCGTCGTCGTGCAGCGAGGCGAGCAGCCGGACGAGCACCATGAGCGCGTCCGGGACGGCCCCGCCGAACATCCCGGAGTGCACGCCGTGGTCGAGGGTGCGCACGGTGACGACGGCGCGCACCATGCCGCGCAGCGTCGTCGTCAGCGCGGGCTCGCCGATGTCCCAGTTGCCGGAGTCGGCCAGGACGATGGCGTCGGCCCGCAGCTTCTCGCCGTGCCGCTCGAGGATGGTCGGGAGGGAGTCGGAGCCGATCTCCTCCTCGCCCTCGACGAACACGGTGACGCCGACGGGCAGGTCCTCGCCGTGCGCGCGCAGGGCCGCGACGTGGGCCATGACGCCGGCCTTGTCGTCGGCGGCGCCGCGGCCGTACAGGCGGCCACCGCGCTCCGTGGGCTCGAACGGCGGGCTGTCCCACAGGGCGTCGTCGCCGGGCGGCTGGACGTCGTGGTGGGCGTAGAGGGTCACGGTGCGCGACCCGGGCGGGCCGTCCCGGTGACCGATGACCGCCGGTCGGCCGCCCTCGCGGACGATCTCGACGTCCAGGCCTTCGGCGCGCAGCAGCGCGGCGGTCGCCTCGGCGCTGGCCTCCACGTGCGCCTGGTCGAAGGCGTCGAGCGACACCGAGGGGATGCGGGTCAGCGCCTCGAGGTCGGCCCGGACCTGCGGCATGAGGTCGTGCACGCGGGCACGGAGGGCGTCGAGACGGTCGGCGGGGAGCAGGTCGGTCACGTCCGCGACCCTACCGACCGGGGCCGCCGGCACCGCCGGGCGCTCCCCGGCCTCGACAGCCCTGCGCGCCGCGACCGCCTAGAGTTGCCCTCGTGTTCGGACGCAGCAGGACGACGGAGACCGAGGCGGACGAGGCGCGCGACGCCCACGCCGAGCGCGAGGGCGCCAAGAACCGGCCCACGCCCAAGCGCCGCGACCAGGAGGCCGCCCGCCGGCGGCCCCTCGTCGTCACCGACCGCAAGGAGGCCAAGCGCGTCGACAAGGAGCAGCGCCGCGAGCAGATGGCGCGCCGGCGCCGGGGCATGGAGACCGGCGAGGAAAAGTTCCTTCCGACCCGCGACCGCGGCCCGCAGCGCCGCTTCATCCGCGACTACGTCGACGCCCGGCGCAACCTCGGCGAGTACCTGCTGCCCGCCATGCTCATCGTCCTCGCGGTCTCCATCGTCACCGACCCGACCATCCGCGCCATCGGTCAGCTGCTCACCTGGCTGCTCGTGCTCGTCGTCGTCGTCGACACCGCGTTCATGTGGCGGGCCTGCAAGAAGGCGCTCGTCGCGAAGTTCGGCGCCGACGGCGTGCAGAAGGGCAGCTGGGGCTACGCCGCGATGCGGGTGTTCCAGATGCGCCGCCAGCGGCTGCCCAAGCCGCAGGTCGAGCGCGGCCAGTACCCCTCCTGACCACGGCAGGACACGCGTCGGCTCAGGGCGCGGCCTCGAGGCTCATCGGCCCGTAGACGACCTCGCCGTCGCGATGCAGCGTGACGCTGGCGACGCCGGCGTCGGCCAGGTCGTGCCAGGTCTCGCCGAACCAGCTCTCGGCGTCGGACTGGGTGGGGAAGGGCGAGGGGGTGGTGGGACCGGCGGTGACCGGTGCGCCGTCGGCGTCCGCGTAGGTCCAGGTCCAGCGCTCGCTCATGACGCCCGCACCCCCGCCTCGACGAACGGCGGCTTGGTGACGGTGGCCGGGAGGTCGCGGCCGCGCACGTCGAGGACGACCTCGTCCCCGAGGGTCACCGACCGGTCGAGCAACGCGAGGGCGATGCCCTGCCTGCGGGTCGGCGAGAACGTCCCGGAGGTCACCTCCCCGACCTCGGTGCCGTCGGCGTCGCGGACGGTGCAGTGCGAGCGCGGGATGCCGCGCCCGGTGACGACGAGCCCCCGCATGAGCCGGCCGGACCTCTCGGCCCGCTGGGCGGTCAGCGCCTCCCGGCCCCAGAAGGTCTCCTTGTCCCAGCCCACCGCCCAGGCCGCCGCGGCCATGACCGGGGTGATGTCCGGCGACAGGTCGTTGCCGTGCAGCGGGTAGCCCATCTCGGTCCGCAGCGTGTCGCGGGCGCCGAGGCCGGCGGGCAGCCCGCCCTGCGCCCGCACCTGCTCCAGCAGCGCGTCCCACAGCGACGCGGTGACGTCCCAGGCGGGTACGACCTCGTACCCGCGCTCGCCGGTGTAGCCGGTGCGGCAGACGATGACCGGCTGCCCCTCCCACGTCGTCTCGGCGAAGCTCATGTAGTCGTGCTCGACGGGCAGGCCGAGGGCGAGCAACACCTCGTCCGAGCGCGGCCCCTGGACGGCGAGCACGCCGTAGGAGGCGTGCAGGTCCTCGACGAGGACCCCGTCCGGGGCGTCCGCCGCGAGGAGGGAGACGACGCGGGCGGTGTTCGCGGCGTTGGGGATGAGGAAGACGTCCTCGTCGGAGCGGAGGTACTGGATGAGGTCGTCGACCACTCCCCCGTCCTGCGCGCAGCACATCGTGTACTGCGCCTGGCCCGGACCGATGCGGCGCAGGTCGTTGGTGAGGCAGCGGTTGACGTAGTCGGCCGCCCCCGGTCCGCTCACCCGCGCCTTGCCGAGGTGCGAGACGTCGAACAGGCCGACCCGCTCGCGGACCGCGGTGTGCTCGGCGACGACGCCGCCGCCGGGGTACTCGATGGGCATCGACCACCCCCCGAAGTCGGCCATCTTCGCGCCGAGCGCCAGATGCCGGTCGTGGAGCGGGGACTGCCGCAGGTCGCTCATGCAGGCACGCTACCGCGCGCGACCGACGGTCACCGGCGCCGGTTAGTCTGCCCGGCATGACCTCGTTGACCGTGACGACCAAGACCGCCGCCGACCTGCCCGTGGACGCCCTCGTCGTGGGGACGGTGAGCGGCGAGGACGGTGCGGGGCTCGCCGCCGGGCACGGCCTGCCGCGCAAGGCGGTCACCCACCTCCAGGCCGTCCTCGCCGACCTCGAGGCCACGGCCAAGCCCCGCGAGGTGCACCGCGTCGTCGCGGTCCCCGGCGTCACCGCCACCTCCGTCATCCTCACCGGGCTCGGCCCGGCGAGCACCCGGACCACCTCCTTCGACCACGTCGTCCTGCGCGACGCCGCCGCCGCCGCGCTGCGCAGCGTGCGCGCCAAGCGCACCGTGGCCGTCGCCCTCCCCGGCGCCGACGCCGACGCCGTGCGCGCCGTGGCCGACGGCGCCTGGTCCGGGGTCTACCGCTACGAGCCGGTCACCGGCGCGCCGGCCGGGCGCAAGGGGCGCGACACCGACCCCAGGGTCGAGGGGCCGAAGATCACCGTCGTCTCGGCGGCCGGGGGCGGGCGCTCGGTCCGCGAGGCCGTGCGCCGCGCGGCGACCGTCGGCGCCGCCCGCGACTGGGCCCGCGACCTCGTCAACACCCCGCCGAACATCCTCTTCCCGCAGAGCTTCGCCGACGACGTCAAGCAGCACGCCTCCGCCTCGTCGGCCAAGGTCTCGGTGTCCGTCCTCGACGAGAAGGCGCTCGCCAAGGGCGGCTTCGGCGGCATCGTCGGCGTCGGCCAGGGTTCGGTGCACCCGCCGCGGATCGTCACGATGACCTACGCGCCGTCGGGGGCGAAGGCGTCCGTGGCGCTCGTCGGCAAGGGCATCACCTTCGACTCCGGCGGCATCAACCTCAAGCCGTCCGCCGGCATGGTGACGATGAAGTCGGACATGGCCGGGGCCGCGGCCGTGGCCGGGGCCGTCCTCGCCGCCGCGGAGATCGGCCTGCCGGTCGCCGTCACCGGCTACCTCTGCCTCGCCGAGAACATGCCGGGCGGCGCCGCCCAGCGCCCGAGCGACGTCGTCGTCATGCGCGACGGCACCTCGGTCGAGATCCTCGACACCGACGCCGAGGGCCGGATGGTGCTCGGCGACGGCATCTGCCTCGCCAGCGAGAAGTCGCCCGACCTCGTCGTCGACATCGCGACGCTCACCGGCGCCCAGGTCGTCGCCCTCGGCCCCGACGTCTGCGGCGTCATGGGCGACGAGGACGCGCGCTCGGCCGTCGTCGCCGCCGCCGACTCGGTCGGCGAGGGGGCCTGGCCGATGCCGCTCCCGCAGGCGCTGCGGGCCAAGCTCGACTCCCCCAACGCCGACATCGCGCACAAGGGCGACCGCGACGGCGGCATGCTCACCGCCGCGATCTTCCTGCGCGAGTTCGTCGGCGAGGGCATCTCCTGGGCGCACGTCGACATCGCCGGTCCCTCGTTCACGACGAAGGAGGCCGCGGGCCGCACGCCCAAGGGCGGCACCGGCTTCGGCGTGGCGACGCTCGTCGCGCTGCTCGAGGACCGCGCGGCCCGCTGACCCCGGGCCGGCCCGCGGGCCCCGGTCAGTACGCGGTGCGGCCCTCGTGCGCCTTCCAGCGCTCGAAGGGCTCGCCGAGGCTCGGCACCCGGTGGGCCTGCACGGGCAGCGGCCAGCCGTCCCGGTCGCGCCCGAACAGCTCGTAGAACTCGCGGTCGTCGAACCCGGCGTCGGCGGCGTCGTGCCGGTCCGCGGCGTAGACCACCCGGTCCACGCGCGACCACAGCGCCGTGGCCAGGCACAGCGGGCAGGGCTCGCACGAGGCGTAGAGCGTGCAGCCGTCGAGGGCGAACCGCTCCAGCGCGCGGCAGGCCCGGCGGACGGCGACGACCTCCGCGTGCGCGGTTGGGTCCAGGTCGCGGGTGACCCGGTTCTGCCCCTCGGACAGAAGCCGCCCCTCGGCGACGACGACGGCGCCGAACGGCCCGCCGCCCTCGGCGACGTTGCGGGTGGCGAGCTGGACGGCCTCGGCGAGCCAGCGGTCGTCGTCGGTCACGGTGTCTCCCGGGGGTGCGGACGGAGCGGCTCGAGCAGCCGCCAGAGCCGGTCGGTGGTCAGGGGCAGGTCGTGGGGCCGCACGCCCGTCGCGTCGCGGACGGCGTTGGCCAGGGCGGGGGCGACGGGGTTGAAGGGTGCCTCGCTCATCGACTTGGCGCCGAGCGGGCCGAGGGCGTCGTGGGTGTCGGCGAGGAGCACCTCGGTGGGCGGGACGTCGCCGAGCCGCGGCACGAGGTAGTCGCGCAGGGTGTCGGTGACGACGCGCCCGTCGCGCACCCGCAGCTCCTCCTGCCGCGCGATGCCGAGCCCCTGCGCGACCCCGCCCTCGACCTGCCCGCGCAGCTGCTCGGGGTTGAGCGCGCGGCCGGCGTCGACGGCCTGGACCGAGCGCAGGACCCGCAGGTCACCGGTCTCCGGGTCGACCGCGACGCGGAAGCCGTGGACGTTGAAGGCGAGCGAGCGGACCCGGCCGTCGTGGGACCCGTGTCCCGTGACCGGCGCGCGGGGAGGACCCCCGCCCGCCGCGTCGAGGGCCTCCCGCAGGTCGCGGGCGGCCGCCGCCACGGCGACCCCGGCGACGACCGACCCCGTCGAGCCGTAGGTCCCGGTGTCGTACTCGACGGCGTCGGTGTCGGAGGAGCGCAGCCGCACCCGCTCCACGGGGACCCCGAGCTCCTCGGCCGCGATCTGGGCGTGGATCGTCGCACTGCCGTTGCCGAACTCGCTGGACCCGACGCCGACGGTGACGAGCCCGTCCACGCCCATCGTCGCCGTGGCGCTCGCGTGGTGGCCGCGCGGCGGGATGGTCGCGATCATCGCCGCCGCCACCCCGGTGCCGACCAGCCAGCCCTCGGGCGCCGCGACGGGGTCCGGCCCGGCGAGGGCGGTCTCGACGAGGTCGAGGCACTGGTCGAGGCCGTAGGAGCCGAAGACGACGTCACGGTCGGGAGGGCCGCACACGACGAGGTCGTCGCCGGGCACGACGGCGTTGCGACGCCGCACCTCGTACGGCGTGAGGCCGGTGCGCCGGGCGACCTCGTCGAGGGCGGACTCGACGGCGAGGACCACCTGCCCCAGCCCGTAGCCGCGGAAGGCGCCCGAGGGCACCTGGTTGGTGTAGACGGCCTCGGCGTCCAGACGCTTGGCCGGGCAGCGGTAGAGGGCGACCGACTCGTGGCAGCCGTGGAACATCACCCCGGGCGCGTGGTTGCCGTACGCGCCGGTGTCGGTGAGCACGTCGAGCGCCATCGCGGTGAGGACGCCGTCGGCGTCCGCGCCGAGCTCGACACGCACCCGCATCGGGTGGCGCGACGGGGCCAGGGTGAGCGCCTCGGTGCGGGTGAGCTCGACCTGCACCGGCCGCCCGAGCCGCAGGGCCGCCAGGCCGACGAGGTCCTCGACGAGCATCTCCTGCTTGCCGCCGAACCCGCCGCCGACCCGTCCCGCCTGCACCCGCACCCGGTCCGGCTCCAGACCGAGGACGCGGGCCAGCTCGGCGCGCACGAGGAAGGGCACCTGGGTCGAGGTGCGCACGACGAGCCGGCCGTCGTCGTCCGGCCAGGCCCGGGCCCCGTGCGTCTCCAGGCTGACGTGGCTCGCCCGCGGCGAGCGCCACGTGCCCGAGACCCGGACGGCGGCCGCGGCCAGGCCGGCGTCGACGTCGCCGACCTCGCCGTGCACCTGGGCCGCGACGTTGCGCGCGGGGTCGGCGATCCGGGAGGCCACGGGGTCCTTGTCGCCGTGGAGCAGCGGCGCACCGGGGCGGCGCGCGGCCTCGGGGTCGAGCACGGCCGGCAGGACCTCGTACGTCACCTCGACGAGGGCGCAGGCGCGCTCGGCGAGGGCGGCGGTGTCCGCGACGACGGCCGCGACCCGCTGCCCCCGGTGGCGGACGACGTCGTCGAGGACGCGGGTGTCGTCGGGGTCGTCCAGGCGGCTCTCGTGCCGGGCGGTGGAGAAGAGCACGTCCGGGGCGTCCCGGTGGGTGAGGACGAGGTGGACGCCGGGCAGGGCGAGCGCCGCCGCGGCGTCGACGGCGACGACCCGGGCGTGGGCGTGCGGGCTGGTGACCAGGCGCAGGTGCAGCACGCCGGTGTCGGGCAGGTCGAGGGTGAAGGGCTCGGCGCCCGCGACGAGCGCCGGGCCGGCGGGCGCGGGGACCGACCGGCCGACGACCCGGCCCCCGGCGGGCGGCGGGTCGTCCGCCGCGTGCGCCAGGTCCGCGGAGTCGGGTCCGCCGGCCGGCGCGTCGGCGGTCTCGACGGTCCGCCGCCCGGCGAGGGCGTCGCGGATCGACCGATAGCCGGTGCAGCGGCAGAGGTTGCCCTTGAAGGTACGGGCCAGCCCCTCGTCGTCGAGGCCGGCGACCGGGCTGTCGGCGTCGAGCCCGGCCACCGTGGTGACCCACCCCGGGGTGCAGTAGCCGCACTGGAAGGCGGCGGCGTCGACGAAGCGCCGCTGCCACTCCGCCCCGCCCGGGACGTCGGCCAGGCCGCCGGCGGTGGTGACCTCGCGGCCCACCGCGCGCCACGCCGGGGTGACGCAGGAGTGGACGGGGGCGCCGTCGAGCAGCACCGTGCAGGCGCCGCAGTCGCCGGCGTCGCAGCCGCGTTTGACGTCGAGCCGGCCCGCCGCCCGCAGGTAGGTGCGCAGGCACTGCCCCGGCCCGGGCTCGGCGGGCACCGGCGTGCCGTTGACCCGCATCACCCGGGCCCGCCGAGGTCGGTGAGCACCTGCCGGGCCAGCCGCGCCGTCATCGCCGCCCGCCAGTCCGGCGCGCCGTGGACGTCGTCGAACCACTCCTGCACACCGGAGGCGGCCGCCGCGGCCTCGTCCGGTCCGGCCCAGGGCGGCAGGTGGAGGACGACGGGCCGCGGGGTCGACGCCGTGACGACGAGCCGCACGCCGTCCGCGCCGCGCGTCCCGACGACGAGGGCGGCCGAGCGTCCGTGGTCGGTGAGCGAGACCCGGCGCAGCGCGCCGCGCCGGGCCAGGGCCTCGGCGGGGACGTCGAACCCGCGGACGACCTCCCCCGGGGCGAGGCTCGTGCGACCGGGGCCGCGCACGAGGCCGGCGACCGGCTCGTGCCGGGTGCCGCCGCCGGCCGTCCACACCTCCGCCGTCGCGTCCAGCGCCGCGAGCAGCGCGGTCATCGCGCCCGCGGGCAGGGCCAGGCAGACGTTGCCGCCGACCGTGGCGGTGCGCTGCACCTTGAAGGACATGAGCAGGGCGTCGGCCGCCCCGGCGGCCAGCGCCGCCCAGCCGGGGTCGCCGAGCTCGGCCCACGGCAGGCCGGTGAGCGCCCCGACCGGGCAGGTGGCACCGATCCGCAGTCCCCCGTCACCGCGGCGCTCGTGGTCGGGCCAGCCGAGGGCCAGCAGGTCGACGAGACCGGTCACCCCCGGCTGCGGCTGCGAGAACAGCCAGGTCCCGCCGGCGACGACGGCCTCCCCGGGGCGCGGGGCCAGGTCCTCGCGCCCGGCCGGCCGGCGCCAGGAGGACACCTCGACGAGGTCCACGGCTACTCCCCCGCCCGGGCCGCGACCCGGTCCGGCATCCGGTCCGCGACGGCGAGCACGGCGGCCTCGAACGCGTCGAGCCCGCGGGCGACGTCGACCTCGCGGACGTTCTCGGCCGGGTGGTGGCTCACGCCGTCCTCGCAGCGGACGAAGAGCATGGCGACGTCGGTGACGGAGGCCATGGCCATCGCGTCGTGCCCGGCCCGGCTCCACAGGCACATCGGGTCGGGGTCGCCGGTGGACCGGATGCCCGCGACGACGGCCGCGTCGAGCCACGGCGCGCACGGGGCGGCGGACGCGGCGTGCGTCTCGACCGCCTCGACGCGCAGCCCGCGGGCGGCGCAGATGCCCTGGATCTCGGCCTGCGTGGTCTGCCACATCACGTCCCGCTCGGCGTCGGTGGCGGCCCGCAGGTCGAGGCTGAACACGACCCGGCCCGGGATGACGTTGACCCCGCCCGGGGTCACCTCGAATCGCCCGACGGTGGCGATGGTGCTCGAGGCGCGGGCCAGCCGCTCGACGGCGACGACGGCCTCGGCCGCCCCGACGAGGGCGTCCCGGCGCCGCTCGTAGGGGGTGCCGCCGGCGTGCCGGGCCTCACCGACCACGGACAGGCGGAAGCGCCGGGCCCCGGCGATGGTGCTCACGTGGCCGAGGGAGGCGCCGGCCTGCTCGAGCTGGGCGCCCTGCTCGATGTGCGCCTCGAGGTAGCCGAGCAGGTCCTGCGGGCGGCGGGCGGCCTCGTGGACGCGGCGCGGGTCGAGGCCGAAGGCGCGGAACGCCTCGAGCAGCGTGGTCCCGTCCCGGTCGCGCAGGTCCCACCAGTCCTCGTCCCACAGCCCGGCGACGGCGCTGCTGCCGAGCAGCGCCTTGCCGAACCGTGTCCCCTCCTCGTCGCTGAAGCCGACGACCTCGAGCGCGAACGGCAGGCCGTCGCAGCGCCCGCCCAGCCGCTCGAGCACGGCGACCGCCATGAGGACGCCGAGCATGCCGTCGAAGCTCCCGGCGTCCGGGACGGTGTCGAGGTGCGAGCCGAGGACGAGCGCGGGCAGACCGGGCTCGCGACCCTCGCGCCGACCCCACACGTTGCCGGCCGCGTCCTCGTGGACCGCCAGGCCGGCCCGCTGCATCCAGCGGGCCGTCGCGTCGTTGGCCGCCCGGTGCTCGGGCGAGAGGTGGACCCGCTCCAGCGTCGGCGGGGTGGCGGTGTAGCGGTCGAGCTCGGCGCAGCGCAGGAGCACCTCGGCCGCGCTCCCCCGCGGCGGCGCCCCGTCGGGGCCGCTCACCCGTACACCTCGAGCGCGGCGTCGACCCCGGCGCCCGGGCGCGGGGAGGTCCCGGCGCGGCGCAGCACCTGCTCCAGGGCGGCCAGGGTCGTGAGGACGGCGTCGGTGCGGGCGTTGTACCCCATCGTCCCGATCCGCCAGACCCGTCCGGCGAGGGGGCCGAACGAGGTGCCGATCTCGATGCCGAAGTCGGTGAGCATCGAGGCGCGCACCGCCTCGCCGTCGACGCCGTCCGGGACCCACACGGCGACGACGTTGGTCATCTTGTGCGCGACGTCGCCGAACACGGCGAGCCCGAGGGCCTGCACCCCGGCGAGCACCGCCCGCCCGTGCCGCGCGTGCCGGGCGTGGGCCTCGTCGAGGCCCTCCTCGAGGAGGATGCGGGCGCACTCGTGCGCGCCGTAGAGCATCGTCGTCGCCTCGGTGTGGTGGTTGAGGCGGCGCGGGCCCCAGTAGTCCATGACCATGGCGAGGTCGAAGTAGTTCGACGCGATGCGCCGCCCCCGCCCCTCGTCGCCGTCGGTGCGCAGACCGGCCTCGACGTGCCGGCGCCCCTGCACGACGTCCACCGCCCGCGGCGAGAGCGTCACCGGCGCACTGCCCGACGGCCCGGCGAGGCACTTCTGCAGGCCCGCCGTGACGACGTCGACGCCCCAGGCGTCGGTCTCGAACGGGTTGCCGCCGAGGGACGCGGTGGCGTCGCAGTAGAGCAGGGCGTCGTGGCGGCGGCAGACCTCGCCGAGGTCGGCCAGCGGCTGGCACATCGTCGTCGAGGTGTCGCCCTGGACGACGGCCACGACCGTCGGCCGGACGGATGCGACGGCCTCCTCGACCTGCTCGGGGGTGAACACCTCGCCCCACGGCACCTCGACCGTGTGCACCTCGGCCCCGCAGCGTTCCGCGATCTCGGTGAGCAGCAGCCCGAAGCGGCCGAAGACGGGGACGAGCACCCGGTCACCGGGCTCCAGCAGCGACACCAGCGCCGCCTCGATGCCGGCCCGGGAGGTGCCGTCGACGAGGAAGGTCTGCTCGTTCGCGGTGCGGAACACCTCGCGGTAGAGGGCCATGACCTCGGTCATGAGGGCGGTCATCGCCGGGTCGTACTGCCCGACGAGCTGGGTCGACATCGCCCGCAGCACCCGCGGGTCCACGGTGATCGGCCCAGGCCCCATGAGCAGGCGCGGAGGTGGGTTCACGGGGACGGACACCACGGCTGGCCTCTCTTCTCGCGGGCGGGCCCGGCCGAGGCTAGGCGGCGCCTGTTTCACCGGCGTTTCGTCCGGCGTCACCGGACGGTCCGGCGCGTCGCAGCATCCTGCCCCACGTGTGGTCGGGCCGGGCGGGGTCGACGGCGTCGCCGCGCACCAGCGTGCGCGTCACCCGGCCGGCCAGCGACAGGCCGTCGTAGGCGGAGAGGGGGTGGCGGTGCGCGAGCCGGGCGGCCTCGACCCGGACCTCCTCGGCCGTGTCGTAGACGACGAGGTCGGCGTCGGCACCCACCTCGATCCGGCCCTTGCGCCCGAGCCCGACGAGGTCGGCGGTGTTCCGGGACATCCAGCGGCTCACGTCCGCGAGCGGCACGTCCCGGCGCGCCGCCTCGTGGGCCACCGCCGCGAGCGAGACCTGGAGGCCGGAGATGCCGCCCCACGCCTGCTGCAGGTCGCCGTCGCCGCGCAGCTTCTCGAGCGGGGAGGCCGGCGAGTGGTCGCTGACGACCGCGTCGACCACCCCGGCCCGCAGCGCGTCCCACAGCGCCTCGCGGTTGCCGGCGTCCCGGATCGGCGGGCAGCACTTGAACTGCGGCGCGGCGTCGGGGATGCCGCCGGCGTCGAAGCACAGGTAGTGCGGGCAGGTCTCGACGGTGACCCGCAGCCCCTCGGCGCGGGCGGCGGCGAGGACGTCGAGGGCGCGGGCGCTGGACAGGTGCAGGACGTGGACCCGGGCCCCGGTCTCGCGGGCGCCGTCGACGACGCGCCGGACGGCCTCGACCTCGGCGCCGTCGGGGCGGGAGAGGAGGAAGTCGGCGTAGGCGCGGCTCGGCGGCGCCGGGGCCGAGGCCAGCGCCGCGGCGTCCTCGGCGTGGACGAGCATCAGCCCGTCGAAGGCCGCGACCTCGGCCAGGGCGGCCCGGAACTGCGCCGGGTCCAGCGGCGGGAACTCGTCGACGCCGGAGGGGGCGAGGAAGCACTTGAACCCGAAGACGCCCTCCTCCCACAGCGGCGCGAGGCGGCCGCGGTTGTCCGGCACCGCCCCGCCCCAGAAGCCGACGTCGACCATGAGCTCGTCGCGGGCCGCGGCGCGCTTGACGGCCAGGTGCTCGGGTGTCGTCGTCGGCGGCACGCTGTTGAGGGGCATGTCGACGAGCGTCGTGGCGCCGCCGAAGGCCGCCGCCGCGGTGGCGGTGACGAACCCCTCCCACTCGGTGCGGCCGGGCTCGTTGACGTGGACGTGCGTGTCGACGTTGCCGGGCAGGACGCACGCGGTGTCCGGCACCCGCAGGACCAGGCCCGCGGCGTCGTGCGCGAACGGCTCCAGGGCGGCCACCCGCCCGTCGCGTACCAGCACCGTCGCCGGGACGAAGGCGCCGTCCACGAGCACCCGGCGCGCCTGCACCGCGTCGACCCGCACGCCGGCCGCCTCAGCAGAACCCGGGCACGGTGGCCCAGGCCTCGGGGACCTGCGGGGCGCCCTCGCGCTGCACCGTGGCCTCGATGAGCCCGTAGGGCCGGTCGGCGGCGTGGAAGACCTCGTTGCGGTTCTCGAGGCCGAACGGGGCGAGGTCGACGAGGAGGTGGTGCTTGTTCGGGCAGGACATCCGCATCTCGGCGATGTCCGGGAACGCGGTGAGGACGGCCCGGCCGATCTCGAAGAGGGTCTGCTGGAGGGCCAGGGAGTGGACCGAGGCGAAGGTCGAGAGCAGCAGCGCGGTGACGGCCTCGTGGACGGCGTTGAAGTCGAGGTCGGTGCGGGTGTAGCGCCACCAGGCGGTCACCGACGTCGCGAGGACGCGGTCGTCGGTCTCGGCGAGCGTCGTGTACCGGTCGCGGGGGAAGCCGTGGAACTCCGAGCCGGTCGACTTCAGCAGGGTGCAGCCGGTGATCCCGGAGACGACGTGCGCCTGCCCGTCGACGAGCTGGACGACCGCCGTGCGCACCGACTCCCCGGAGCGAACGAAGGCATGGTCGTGCGGCCGGCCGTCGACGGTGATCCGCCGCCACGCGTACGACTCCGCCGCCCAGCGGCCGCCGGTGACCTGCTCGAAGGACTCGACGAAGTGGGTGCCGAGCGCGAGGAGGAACTCTTCCGGCGAGCCGACGCCCCGCTCCTTCGCGAACGCGTACACCGTGTTCTTCTGGGTGTCCGTGGCGACGACGTGGGAGTTGTCGCCCGCGGTGTGCGCGAGCGTGAATTCCCCCCGCAGCTGCGAGGTGACGTTGAGGTCCTCGATCTCGTGGACGGGGGTGTCGCGGGTGACCCGCACGAGCCGGCACTCCGCCTTGCCGTACTGGTTCGCGCCCAGGACGATGTCACCGTCGGCCATGTCGCTCAGCTCCCTCGGTAGGTCGTGTAGGAGTACGGAGCCAGCAGCAGGGCGAGGTGGTGGTGCGGCCGGTCGCCGTCGACGGTGACGTCCAGCCGGACGACGGGGTAGAGGGTGTCGCGGCCGGCGGCGGCGAACCACGGGCCGGTCGCGAACTCGAGGGCGATGTCGCCGGCATCGACCGTCGCGGCGAAGCGCACCCGGCCGTCGGCGTCGGTGCGCGCCTCCTCGAGGACCGACCCGGACGCGTCGCGCAGGACGAGGTCGAGGCCGGCGGCCGGGACCCCGAGCGCGGCGTCGAGGACGTGGGTGCTGAGGGTGCTCACGCGAGCACCGCCCGCAGCCGCAGGAGGGCGATGTCCAGCAGCTCGGCGTGGACGACGGCCAGCTCGGCCCGCTCGTCGTGGCCCAGCCGCTGCTCGAGCAGGTCGAGCATCTCCTCGCCGGAGCGGCCGGCGGCGCGCACGAGGTAGATCCACCCGAAGCGCTCCTCGTAGCGCCGGTTGCCGTCGGCGAGCCGTGCGCGCAGGTCCTCGTCCGCCGTGGCCACGCCGCCCTGCTCGCGCCGGGACATCGCGGCCGCGGCCCCCTCGCCCTGCGCGCGCTCGCCGATCCGGGGGTGGCCGTCCAGCGCCGCCCGCACCTCGGCCGGCGTCCAGGTCTCCCCCTGGGCCCGGGCGGCGGCGAGCAGCGCGGCCTCGTCCGGCCAGGGGCGTCCGGCGACGAGCGCCTCGACCCAGGAGTCGACGTCCGCGCACGCCCGCACCACCGCCGCCGCGTCGGCAGCGTCGGCGCTGTTGAGCCCGGCCAGGTCCATGGTGTCCTCCTCGGTCCGCGACGGTAGGAACGCCCCGTGTCAGGCGTCCGCCTCCGGTGTTTCGTCGACGTGAACTGCAGGTCCGTCCTCCGCTGCGGCCCGTCCGGGGTCCAGGCGGACCGCGTGGGCCAGCAGGTCCCGGTCCCGCCCCCGGGCGGCGAGCAGCGTCACCGCGCAGGGCAGGCCGCCGGTGGTCCGCAGCGGCACGGCGAGGGCGGGGACGCCGGCGAGCCCGGCCAGGCAGGTGAGGCGCAGCGTCGCCTCCCGGACCGCGGCCAGGCCGCCGTCCGGGCGCGGCGCCACCGACGACGCGGCCGGGACGAGCACGAGCCGGTCGGCCACCCGTTCGCGGATCCGCGCCCCGGCGGACGCCACGACGGCGGCGGCCCGCTCCCCCTCGGCCGCGGTGACCCCGCGGGCCCGCTCGAACCGGCCCCGCACGTCCGGCCCCAGGGTGTCGAGCCGGCCCTCGAGCCAGTCGCCGTGGCTCGCCCACGCCTCGCGGGCCTGGAGGGTCTGGAAGGCGGCGAGCCACGCGTCGTGCTCGGTGAGCGCCCAGTCCTCCTCCACCACCGGCCCGTCGTGGTCGGCGGCGAAGCGCTCGGCCGCGGCCCGGACGTCCGGGGCCGCGAGGTCGAGGAGGGCCCGCACGACGACGAGCACCGCGTCGGCGGCCGCGCCGGGGGCGTCGCCCGCTCCGTCCGCGGCCGGGGACGGCGGGAGCAGCACGTCGCCGACCCGGCGCAGCAGGTCGGCGGAGCGGCAGAGCCAGCCGACGGTGTCGAAGGAGGGCGCCAGCGGCAGCACGCCCGCGGTCGGGACCGCGCCGTGCGTCGTGCGCAGCCCCCAGAGACCCTGGTAGGCGGCCGGCACCCGGATGGAGCCGCCGGTGTCGGTGCCGAGCCCGATGCTCGCGTGACCGGCGGCGACGGCCGCGGCCGACCCGGACGAGGACCCGCCCGGCAGCCGCCGCGGGGCCGCCGGGTTCGGCGGCGTCCCGGTGTGGTGGTTCACGCCGGCCAGCGACCAGGCGAACTCGTCGGTCCGGCTGATGCCGCGGACGTCGGCGCCGGCGTCCAGGAGCGCGGCGATGGCGGTCGCGTGCGCCGGCTCCACGGGCGCGGCCCGCTCCCACGCGGGGTTGCCCGCGCCGACCCGCTGACCGGCCACGGCGAAGAGGTCCTTGACCGCCACCGTCTCCCCGGCGAGGGGACCGGCACCCGACCCGTGCACGAGCGGGTCGCCGACCACCCGCCAGATCCGGGTGTCGAGCGCGGGCGGGGGCGCGCCGACGTGCGCGGCGGCCACCACCCAGGCGCCGTCCCGGCGCTGCCACAGCTGGGTCTGCAGGCCGCGCCCGCCCCGCGTCGGGGCGGTGACGGCCACGACGAGCGCGTGGTCGTCGTCGACGGTGCGCACGTGGACCGAGAGGACCCGCCGGGAGGGTGCCCCGCCCCGGCCGGCGCGGAACCGGCCGATCTCGTCGTGCCCGACGAGCAGCCCCTCGGCGTCCCCGCGCAGGGTGTCCGGCCCGGGCGCGAAGAGGCGGCCCAGTGCGGGCAGGTCGTCGGACTGCAGCGCCCGCTCGTAGTCCCAGAACGCCTCCAGCAGCCCGGCCGGGGCCGCGCTCACCGGAAGTCCGCCGTGCGGATCGTGGCGTGGACGCCCTGGACGACGTCGACGACCTGGGTGACCTCGAAGTCGGTGGCCGCGGAGAGGTAGGCGTAGGCGTGCCGCTCGTCCATGCCGTACCGGGCGACGAGGAGGGCGATGGCGGCGCGCACGCAGGCCCGCATCGCCTCGTCGAGGTCGCGGTCCAGGCCCATCGGCACGAGGTGCGTGCTCGTCTCCGCCAGCGGCGCGAGCTCGCCGAAGCGGGCCGTCGCCTCCTCGCGGGCGACGGCGTCGAGCCGCAGGGTGACCCGCAGCGGCGCCTCCATCGCGGTGAGGGCGACCTCCCCGCCGCCCTGGGCGTAGTGCGGGTCGCCGACGTACACGAGCCCGCCGTCGACCTGGGCCGGGAGGTAGAGCGTGGACCCGGCGGTGAGCAGGTTGAGGTCGATGTTGCCGCCGTGCGGACCGGGGGGCACGGAGTGCGGGCGTTCGGACCCGGCGACGGCGACCCCCATGATCCCGAGGAAGGGGGCCAGCGGGAAGCGGGCGACCTGCTCCGACCCGGGGGCGAGCGGCAGGAGGCCGTGGGTCAGGTCCGGCGTGGTCGGCACGAACACGCTGTGCAGCGGCGCGCCGCCGCGGGGGTACTCCTGCGGCAGGGCGCCGCGGGCGTGCCGGTTCGAGACGACCCCGTACGGCACCCGCGGCAGCGCCTCGAGGACCGTCACGGCGACGAGGTCGCCCGGCCTGACCCCCGCCACCCGGATCGGGCGGCTCACGACGTGCGGCCCGTCGGTGCGGGGGTCGCGCACGAGGTCCGACGCGGCGACGGCCACGGCGTCGTCCAGGACCTCGTCCACCCCGTGGGCGCCGAAGAAGGCGCGCGGGTCGCGGCCCTGGTCCTCGAGGATGCCCTCGTGGCTCACGGTGTCGAGCGTGACCTCCGCCCCCGGCTCGACGGTGAGCACCGGGGCGTCGTCACCGCAGGGCAGCCGGCCCCACAGCACGGTGTCGACCTCGGCCGGCAGGTACTCCCGCGCCCGGACCGGTCCGGCTCCGGGCTGCAGCACGGGCGGCCCCGGCACGTCGTCCATGCCGAGACATCGTAGGCACCCCGGGCTCGCGGCCCGCGGGTCAGCGTTCCTGCTGGCGCTGGCGCGCGGTCCAGGCCCGCATCCGGGCGGGGTAGCCGGTGAGGTTGACGTCGTAGACCGGCACGTCGAGGTCGTGGGCGACCTGGAATGCCTTGGGCCGCGAGGGCAGGGCCCGCCGGGTCCACTCCCCGTCGTGCGCGATGAGGACGACGGTCGTCGCGGTGACGTTCGTCGCGGGCTCGACGTAGGCCTCCACGCCGCGGCGGCTGCGCGCGAACTCCTCGAGGTGACCGCGCGCGCTCTCCAGGTCGCTGCCGTCGTGCGGGGCGGCGCCCCCGCGTCGTCCGCGTCTCCACCACGCCATGCGCCCACGATAGGGCGTGGACCTGCGCGTCACCTGGAGTCCGCCGCGCGTCGCGCCCTCGTCCGGCAGGGCCGGTGGTGACAGGATGCGATGCAGCGCCCGGACGCCCCACCCACCGCGCCCCCGCGCCCCGACCCGCGCACGAGCGAGAGAGAGCAGCACCGGATGCCGGCCACCGCCGAGACCACCCATGACGTCGTCGTCCTCGGAGGAGGGAGCGGGGGCTACGCGTGCGCCCTGCGCGCCGCCGAGCTCGGCCTCACCGTCGCCCTCGTCGAGAAGGACCTCCTCGGCGGGACGTGCCTGCACCGCGGGTGCATCCCGACCAAGGCGCTGCTGCACGCGGCCGAGGTCGCCGACGCGGCCCGTGACGCCGGGCGCTTCGGCGTGCGGGCGACGCTGGAGGGGGTCGACATGCCGGCCGTCACCTCCTACCGCGAGGGTGTCGTCGGCCGGCTGCACAAGGGTCTGCAGGGGCTGGTCAGGGCCCGCGAGGTCGACTACGTCGAGGGCGAGGGACGGCTCGACGGGCCGGGCACCGTCGTCGTCGGCGACCGACGGCTCGTCGGGCGCCACGTCGTCCTCGCCACCGGCTCGTACGCCCGCACCCTCCCCGGCCTCGAGCCCGGCGGCCGGGTCGTCACCTCCGACGGCGCCCTCGGCCTCACCGAGGTGCCCGGGAGCGTCGTCGTCCTCGGCGGCGGCGTCATCGGCGTCGAGTTCGCCTCCGTCTTCGCCTCCTTCGGCTCCGAGGTCACCGTCGTCGAGGCGCTCCCCCGGCTCGTCGCCGCCGAGGAGCCGGCAAGCTCGGCCGCCCTGGAGCGGGCCTTCCGCGGCCGCGGCATCACCGTGCGCACCGGCGTGCGGTTCGAGTCCGCCGACCAGGACGACGCCGGCGTCACCGTCCGGCTCGAGGGCGGCGAGGAGCTCACCGCCGACCTCGTGCTCGTCGCGGTCGGGCGCGGCCCGGTCACCGAGGGCCTCGGGTACGCCGAGGCCGGCGTGACCCTCGAGCGCGGCTACGTCGTCACCGACGAGCGCTGTCGCACCGGCGTCGACGGGCTGTGGGCGGTCGGCGACATCGTCCCCGGCCTCCAGCTGGCGCACCGCGGGTTCGCGCAGGGGATCTTCGTCGCCGAGTCCATCGCCGGCCTGGACCCCGCCCCCGTCGTCGACACCCTCGTCCCGCGGGTCACCTACAGCGACCCCGAGGTCGCGTCGGTGGGGCTCACCGAGGCCCAGGCGCGCGAGGCCCACGGCGAGGACGCCGTCGAGGCCTCCGAGTACGCCCTCGGCGGGAACGGCCGGTCGCAGATCCTCGGGACCAAGGGGTTCGTCAAGCTCGTCCGGCTCGTCGACGGCCCGGTGGTGGGGGTCCACATGGTCGGCTCGCGGATGGGCGAACAGGTCGGGGAGGCCCAGCTCGTCGTCTCCTGGGACGCCTTCCCGGAGGACGTCGCGGCCCTGGTCCACGCCCACCCCACCCAGAACGAGGCCCTCGGCGAAGCCCACCTGGCGCTCGCCGGCAAGCCCCTGCACGCACACAACTAGAGTGATGTCCGCCACCGCCCACGAAGGAGAGCACCACTGATGTCCGAACGCGTACAGATGCCCGCACTCGGCGAGTCCGTCACCGAAGGGACCGTCACGCGGTGGCTCAAGAGCGTCGGCGACGAGGTCGCGGTCGACGAGCCGCTCCTCGAGGTCTCGACCGACAAGGTCGACACCGAGATCCCCTCGCCGGTGGCGGGCACGCTGCAGGAGATCCTCGTCGAGGAGGACGACACGGTGCCGGTGGGCGCCGACCTCGCGGTCATCGGCGACGGCGACGCGGCCGAGGGCTCGGACTCCGGCGGCGACGAGCAGCCCGCCGACTCCGGCGCGGAGCCCGACTCCGGCGGTGGCTCGGGCAAGGGCCCGGACGACGAGGTCGAGGACCCGGCCGACACCGAGGCCGTGGCCGACGCCGGCGACGAGGGTGGCCAGGACGCCGCCGAGCCCCAGCAGTCCGACGACGGCGGCTCCTCGCCGGAGCCGTCCGCGGACGCGGGCGGGTCCTCCGGGGACTCGGGCTCCTCCGGTGGCGGCAGCGGCGACGGCACGACCGTGACGATGCCCGCGCTCGGCGAGTCGGTCACCGAGGGCACCATCACGCGCTGGCTCAAGGCCGAGGGCGACGAGGTCGCGGTCGACGAGCCGCTCCTCGAGGTCTCGACCGACAAGGTCGACACCGAGATCCCCTCCCCCGCGGCGGGCACGCTGACGAAGATCCTCGTCCAGGAGGACGAGACGGTGCCGGTCGGCGCCGACCTCGCGGTCGTCGGCGGGTCCGGCGGCGGTGGGGCCGAGGAGTCCGGGCCGGCGGCGGAGCCCGAGGCGAGCAGCGAGGAGCCCGCGGAGGAGCCGCAGGCCGAGGTGGAGGAGCCGGAGCCCGCGTCGGACACCGAGCAGGCCGACGAGCAGCCCGAGCCGTCGGGCCAGGACGCGGCGCCGGCCGACGAGGCGCCCCAGCAGGAGACCCCCGACGAGGCGGCCGCGCAGGCCGACGACGCGCCCGAGGCCGGGTCCGACGACGACTCCGGACGCAGCTCCGGCGGCGGCTCCGGTGACGACGAGCCCGCGGAGCAGCCGCAGGCCACGGCCCCGAGCAGCGGCAGCGAGGCCGGCGGCGACGCCTCGGCCTACGTCACGCCGCTCGTGCGCAAGCTCGCGGCCGACCACGACATCGACCTCGCGACGATCGAGGGCAGCGGCATCGGCGGCCGGATCCGCAAGCAGGACGTGCTCGCCGCGGCCGAGGCCAAGAAGGCCCCCGAGCCGGAGCCGGAGCCCGAGCCCGCGAAGGAGGAGTCCGCGCCGGAGCCCGCCGCGAAGGAGCCGGCCCGGACCTCGTCGTCCTCGTCGGCGTCCGTCGACGAGAGCCGGCGCGGCACGACGCAGCCGATGTCGCGGCTGCGCCGCACCATCGCCCGGCGGATGGTCGAGTCGCTCCAGACCTCGGCCCAGCTGACGACCGTCGTCGAGGTCGACGTCACCCGGATCTCCCGGCTGCGCGACCGGGCCAAGGCCGACTTCCAGCAGCGCGAGGGCACGAAGCTCAGCTTCCTGCCGTTCTTCGCGCTCGCGGCGGTCGAGGCGCTCAAGGCGCACGCGATGGTCAACGCGAGCATCGAGGACGACCAGGTCACCTACCACGGCACCGAGAACGTCGGCATCGCCGTCGACACCGAGAAGGGGCTCATCGTCCCGGTCATCAAGCACGCCGGCGACCTCAACATCGCCGGGCTCGCGCGCGGCATCGCCGACCTCGCGGACCGGACCCGGTCGAACAAGATCACCCCGGACGACCTGGCCGGCGGCACGTTCACGATCACGAACACCGGCTCGCGCGGGGCGCTGTTCGACACCCCGATCATCAACCAGCCGCAGGTCGGGATCCTCGGCACCGGCGCCGTCGTGCGGCGCCCGGTCGTCGTGAAGAGCGAGGACGGTGGCGAGACCATCGCCATCCGCTCGATGGTCTACCTGGCCCTGTCCTACGACCACCGCATCGTCGACGGCGCGGACGCCGCGCGCTTCCTGTCGACGATGAAGGAGCGGCTGGAGGAGGGGGCGTTCGAGGCCGACCTCGGTCTCTGACGCCGCCGCCACCGTGGCCCGCATCGCCGTCACCGGCTCGTCCGGTCTCATCGGCACCGCCCTCGTCGCCGCGCTCCGCAAGCGCGGCGACGAGGTCCTGCGGCTCGTCCGCCGGTCGCCGTCCAGCGAGGACGAGGTCCGCTGGGACCCCGCGTCCCGCCGCCTCGACCCCGCCGTCCTCGACGGGGTCGACGGGGTCGTCAACCTCGCGGGCGCCGGGGTGGGCGACCACCGGTGGACCCCCTCCTACAAGCACGAGATCCTCTCCTCGCGCACCGACAGCACGGCCGCGGTGGCCACGGCCGTCGCGGAGACGGGTCGCCCGGTCCGTCTCGTGTCCGGCTCGGCCGTCGGCTTCTACGGCGACCGCGACGACGAGGAGCTCACCGAGGCGAGCCCGCCCGGCAGCGGCTTCCTCACCGACGTCGTCCTCGCCTGGGAGGCCGCCGCGCACCCCGCGACGGACGCCGGGGCCCCGACCGCCTTCGTCCGCACCGGCATCGTCATGTCCCCCGACGGCGGCGCGATGCAGCCGCTGCTGCGGCTCGGTCGTCTCGGCCTGGCCGGCCCGCTGGGGTCCGGCCGCCAGTTCTGGCCGTGGATCACCCTCGTCGACGAGGTCGGGGCGATCCTGCACCTGCTCGACCACCCCGAGGTCACCGGACCGGTCAACCTCGCCGCCCCGGAGCCCGCCCGGCAGCGGGAGATCGCCTCGGCCCTCGGCGACGCGCTCGGCCGGCCCGCGGTCCTGCCGGCGCCCTCTCCCGCGCTCAAGCTGGTCGTCGGCGAGTTCGCGGGCGAGATCCTCGGCAGCCAGCGCATCGTCGGGACGGTCCTCGCCGACAGCGGCTACCGCTTCACCCACACCGACCTGGCCGGCGCCGCCCGCTGGGTCACCGCCTGACCCGCGCCCGGCCCCGGCGGACCCGCGCCCGGCCCCGGCGGACCCGCGCCGCGCCGCCGGGCGGCCTCGGCACCCCCGTCAGGGCGGGCCGACGTCCACCACCCGCCAGCCGTCCGCGGTCCAGGCCAGCTCGACGACGACGTCGGTGGGCGGGGACGCCGGTCGGCGCTGCGCGGGCCCCCCGCCGGGCCCGGCCACGGTGTACGCCGACGTCCGCAGCCGGGCCCGCAGGGTCGCGCGCTCCTCGTCGGCCCGGACGACGGCGACCCGCGACACCCGGTAGGTGAGCCCCTCGTACCGCAGGTCGCGTCGCCGGAGCGCCCCGAGGTCCACCTCGTCGCGGGCGCGCAGCGGGCCGTCCTCGGCCCCGGCCCCGGCGAGGTGCCGGGGGTCGCCGGTGCGCCAGGCCTCGGCCCGCGCCTGCGCCAGGACGGCCAGCAGGTCGGTCGGCCGGTCCGCCGCGGCGAAGACGTCGGCCCGGGGGTCCGCGGGACGGGCGGGCAGCGGACCCGGGGCACGCCCGGTCCGGGACGCCCCCGGTCCGGTCCGCCCCGCCGAGGCCGACGTCCCCGCGGACTCCGCCGACGTCGCCGGCCGCCCGGACGTCGGCGGCGCCGGGTGCGGCAGCGCCCCCGCGACCCCGGCCAGCACCGCGCCGCCGGCGCACACCCCGGCCAGCGCCGCGACCCCGAGCGCCGCCCGCCGGCCCGGGGGGCGACGCCGCAGCTCCTCGGCCCCCGGTGCCCGGGGCCCGGGCGGGGACGACACCGCCGGCGGGGTCCGCGTCGGCCGCCGCCCCGGGCGGGACCCGTCTCGGGGCCAGGACGGCAGCCGCCACCGCCGACGCACCGGCTCGGGCTCGGGCGGTGCCGTCGCGGCCGCGCGCAGCCGGTAGGTGACGGCGCTGACCTCGTCCTCGCCGTGGACCAGGCGCAGCGGCTCGGGGTCGGCGACGGCGAAGATCGCGCCGGCCAGCGCGTCCGCCGACGGGCGCCGCTCGGGCCGCGAGGCCGCCGCCGACTCCAGCACCTCGACGAGGGTGTCGGCGGCCGGGCCGGCGCGGGACACCTCGGCCAGCGCCGGCCGCAGCCCCGGCGGGCCGGGCGGCGCGCCGGCCAGGCAGTGCCAGCCGAGCGCGCCGAGGGCGTAGACGTCGGCCGCCGCGGCGGGGTCGGCACCGAGCAGCACCTCCGGCGCGACGTAGCAGTCGGTCCCCCAGACGGCGCTCGCGGCCTCGCCGACGACCCGCCCGAGCCCGAGGTCGGCGAGCACGGGCCGGCCGTCGAGGTCGAGCAGGACGTTGCCGGGCGAGACGTCGCCGTGGACCACCCCGGCGGCGTGCAGCCGCCCCAGCGTCGCGGCCAGGGGTGCCAGGACGGTGACGACCTCGCCCGGGGTGAGGTGCCCGCGGGCCGCGACGAGCCGGCCGAGGCTGCCGCCCCGCAGCAGCGGCAGGACGAGGGCGAGCCGGCCGTCGTCGAGCGCGACGGTGGCCTCGACGGCGAGCACGTGGTCGGCGGCGACCCGCGAGGTGACGGCGGCCTCGCGGGCCGCGGCGTCCAGCGCCTCCGGGTCGGCCCGGAGCACCTTGACGGCCACCCGGTGGCCGTCGGCCTCGCGGACGCCCTCCCAGACCTCGCCCGAGCCGCCCGCGCCGAGGACGTGCCCGAGCTCGTAGCCCGGGACGCACGGTGCGGTGGCGGTCGGCATCACCCCACCGTGCCCGATCCGGGCCCGGCGCCCGGGCGGTTGTCCACAGCCCCTAGCGTGGGGCCGTGCCCGCCGACGCCCCGACGATCCTCGCCACCTCCGGCGGCTACCGCGAGGGCTCGCGCACCTGGCTCGAGTTCGGGCCGCTGGTCCACCACGCCGTCGACCTCTCCGGGGTGCACGGGCGCCGCCCGCGGGTCACCGTCCTCGGCACGGCGAGCGGCGACCAGCGCTGGTTCGCCGCCGAGGTCCACCAGGCCGGCGCCGTCGCCGGCTTCGACGTCACCGTCCTGGACCTGTTCTCGATGCCGAGCGTCGAGGACGTCCCCACGCACCTGCGCGAGCAGGACGTCGTGTGGGTCGGCGGCGGCTCGGTGGCGAACCTGCTCGCCGTGTGGGCGGTCCACGACGTCGGGACGGCGATGCGGGCCGCGTGGGAGGCCGGCGTCGTGCTGTCCGGGGTCTCGGCCGGCTCGATCTGCTGGTTCGTCGGCGGCACCACCGACTCCTTCGGCCCTCGGCTGCGGGCCGTGACCAACGGCCTGGCCCTCCTGCCCTACGGCAACGGCGTCCACCACGACTCCGAGCCCGGCCGCCGCCCGCTCGTCCGCGCTCTCGTCGCCGACGGCACCCTGCCCACGACGCACTGCACCGACGACGGCGCCGGACTCGTCTACCGCGGCACCGAGCTCGTCGGGGCCGTCACCGAGCGCCCCGGCGCCGGTGCCTACGTCGTCACCCGCGAGGGCGAGGACGTCGTGGAGGAACGGCTCGACGTCGCCCTCCTGCCCTGAGCCCGCGGGCGCTCCCCTAGGGTCGGCGGGATGACGACCACCGCGCTCGTGCTCGACGCCGGCGGCGCCCGCTCGGGCTACCAGGTCGGTGTCCTCCAGGTCCTCCTGCCCGCCCTGGACGACCTCGGTGCCCGGCCGCGCGTCCTCGTCGGGAGCAGCGCCGGCGGGCTCATCGCCGCGGCCGTCGCCGCCACGGCCCGGCGCACCGTCGCGGACCAGGTCGAGGCGCTGGGCACCCTGCTCGGCCATGGGACGAAGCCGCGGGTCATGCGCCCGCTGTGGCGGCAGCTGCCGGAGATGGCGCTGCGCTACGCCTCCGAGACCGTCGGCTGGTCCGGCTTCCGCCTCCGCGGGATCATCGACACCGGTCCGCTGGCCGCGACCCTGCGCGAGCACGTCGACTGGGGGGCGCTGCACGACAACCTCGCCGACGGCACCGCGGTCGACACCCTCGCGGTCACGGCGTCGTCGGTGCGCACCGGACGGGTCGTCCTCTTCACCGAGGGCGGGCGGCCCCTGCCCGACCTGCCCGCCGACCGGCACCGCCACTACGTGCGGACCCGGCTCACCACCGACCACCTCATGGCCTCGGCCGCGGTGCCCGTGCTCTTCCCGTCGGTGCACGTGACCGAGCCCGCGGCGGCGGCCGACTGGTACGTCGACGGCGCGACGCGCAGGCGCACCCCGCTCGCCCCGGCGCTGGACCTCGGCGCGGATCGGGTCGTCGCCGTCGGCACCGGCCGGCGCGAGGCGCCGGAGTCCGCCCCCCGCGACGACGGCCGCGACGTCGACCTGGCCGACAGCGCGGCGACTCTGCTCGGCGCCGTCATGGACGACCCGCTGCGGCACGACCTGCGCCGGCTCCGCGAGACGAACGTGCTGGCCGGCGACCGCGGCCTCGCCACCGCCCTGGCCCGGGCCGGCGGCAGTGACCGGCCGCTGCGGGAGGTGCCGTACGTCGGCATCGCCCCGCGCGACGGCGACGCGTTGGCGGCCGCCGCGCTCGACACCTTCCGGCGCAACCACGGCTCCCTGCGCGCCACCCTGCGTGACCCGGACCTGCAGATCGTGCACCGGATCCTCGGCAGCGACAGCCCGCTCCAGGGCGAGCTGCTCAGCTACCTGATGTTCGACCCGGACTTCTCCGCCGTCGCCGCCGACCTCGGCCGCAAGGACGCCCGCGCCTGGCTGCGCGAGCACCCCGGGGTGTTCGTCACCTGACGCCGTCGGCGCCCCCGGACCGGGACCCGGCCGCGTCGGCGTCGGCCGGGCCGTCGCCGGCCTGGGCGTCGTCGTCCGCGTCGGCGGTCGGCGCGCCCGGGACCACGTCGGGGTCGGGGTGGGTGCCGGCCGCGTGCCGACCGGGGCCGGAGGAGCCGCCGTCGGCGACGAGCCGCGCCGGCCACCAGACCCGGGAGCCGATGTCGTAGGCGGAGGCGGGCACGAGCAGCGACCGGACGACGAAGGTGTCGAGCAGGACGCCGAAGCCGACGATGAACGCGATCTGGACGAGGAAGACCAGCGGCAGCACCGACAGGGCGGAGAAGGTGGCCGCGAGGACGATGCCCGCGCTCGTGATGACGCCGCCGGTGACGGCCAGCCCGGCGAGGATCCCCGGACGGGTGCCCTTGCGCACCGACTCCTCGCGGACCCGGGTCATGAGGAAGATCGAGTAGTCGATGCCCAGCGCCACGAGGAAGACGAAGCCGTACAGCGGGATCGAGGGGTCCCCGCCGGAGAAGCCGAAGACGTGGTCGAAGACGAGCGCGGAGATGCCGATGGTCGCGCCGAAGGACACGACGTTGGCGACGACGAGCAGCAGCGGCGCCACGAGGGAGCGCAGGAGCAGGGCCAGGACGAGGAAGATGACGACCAGGATCGTCGGCACGATGACCGTGAGGTCGCGGCCGCTGGCGTCCAGCGCGTCGAGGTTGGTCGCGGCGTTCCCGCCGACGAGCGCGTCGGGGCTCACCGCGTCGAGGTCGGCCCGCAGCCGGCGCACGGTGTCCTCGGCGCCGGCGCTGTCCGAGGCGTCCGTGGTCGTCGCCTGGACGAGCACGTCGCCGTCGACGACCTTGGGCGGCTGCGGCTCCTGGCCCGGCTGCGGCGGCGTCGTCCCGAGGTAGGCGCCGTCGATGCCAGGGTCGTCCTGGACGACCCGCAGCGCGGCGTCGGCGTCCGCCTCCGGCACGACGACCTGCAGCGGCGTGGCGGACCCGGCCGGGAAGTGCTCGCCGATGACCTGCTGCGCGGTCACCGAGTCGACCTCGGTGAGGAAGGTCTCCTCGATCGTCGCGCCGTCGGCCTTGAAGGTCGGGACGAACGCGGCCGCCGCGAGGAGGACGACGAGCGTCGACACCCACGTCCGCCGCGGGTGCCGGCCGACGAGCCCGGCCACCCGGCCCCAGAGCGAGCGGGTGCCGACCTTGTCCTCGGCGTGCTCGTGGTCGATCTTGGGGCGGAACGGCCAGAAGGACACCCGGCCGAAGAGGAGGAGGACGGCCGGCAGGAAGGTCAGGGACGCGAGCAGCGCGCCGGCGATGCCGAGGGCGCCCACCGGCCCGAGCCCGGAGGTGCTGCGCAGCTCGGCGAGCAGGAGGCACAGCAGGCCGAGGATGACGGTGGCCGCCGACGCCACGACCGGCTCGACCGAGCCCCGCCAGGCGCGCTTCAGCGCGGACCACGAGTTCACGTCGTCGTGCAGCGCCTCCTTGAAGCGGCTGACGAGCAGCAGGGCGTAGTCCGTCGCCGCGCCGACGACGAGGATGAAGAGGATGCCCTGGGACTGCCCGGACAGGGTGATGACGTCGTTCTTCGCCAGCTGGTAGACGACGAGCGAGGCGGCCGACAGCCCGAGGACGGCGCTGACCAGCACGGCGATCGGCAGCACCGGGCTGCGGTAGACGACGAGGAGGATGACGAGGACGACGAGCAGCGCGACGCCGAGGAGGATGCCGTCGATCCCGGCGAACGCGGACGAGAAGTCGGCGATGAGGCCGCCGGGGCCGCCGACGTAGGCCGTGAGGCCCGCGGGCGTCAGCACCTTCTCCGCCTCGTCGCGCAGGACCGTGGCGCCCTCGGCGAGCGGGGTGGTCTCCCCCGCCGCCTCCGAGGCCCGGGGGCCGTCGAGCGGCACGGCCAGCAGCACCGCCTCGCCGTCCTGCGAGGGGATCGGCGTGATCGGGGTGCCGCTCACGAGGTAGTCGCCGAGCGTCTCCTCCCCCTCGATCTTCGGTAGTGCCAGGCCGGGCAGGTCGGCGGCGTACTCCTGCACGGCCTGGACGTCGGCCTCGTCGAGGCTGCCGCCGCCGGTCCTCTCGACGACGACGAGGTAGGGCAGCTCGTCGCTGTCGCTCAGCTGCGCGACGGCCTCGGAGACCCTCGTCGACTCCGCGTTCTTGGGCAGGAACGAGGCGTTGTCGTTGTCCTGGACGCCGGAGAGGCGGCCCTGGGCCATGCCGCCGAGGGCCCCGACGACGAGCCACACGAGGATCACCACCACCGCGGCGGCGAGGACGGGTCGGGGACGCCGGGCCGGGTTCGCCGGTCGCTCGGGCTGCTCGCTCATGGACGAAGCCTAAGAGAAGGCTGAGGGCCGGCGCCGCGGGGTCGGACATCCCGCCGCGGCGTACCGTTAAGGACATGCGCTTCGTGCACCTCGGCTACGCCCCGGACCTCGTCGACTACGAGGAGGCGTGGGCCACCCAGCGAGAGGTCCACGCCCAGGTCGTCGACGGCTCCCTCGGCGACACGACGCTGCTGCTCGAGCACGCGCCGGTCTACACGGCGGGCAAGCGGACCGAGCCGCACGAGCGCCCGGTCGACGGCACCCCGGTCGTCGACGTCGACCGCGGGGGCAAGATCACCTGGCACGGGCCGGGGCAGCTCGTCGGCTACCCGATCGTCCGGCTGCCGGAGGTGCCGATCGACGTCGTCGCGCACGTCCGGCGGCTCGAGGAGGCGATGATCCGGGTGGGCCGCGAGTTCGGCGTCGAGACCGTCCGGGTCGAGGGGCGCTCCGGGGTGTGGGTGCTCGCCGACGACCGCGGTCCGGACCGCAAGCTCGGAGCCATCGGGGTGCGGGTGAGCAGGCGGGTGACGATGCACGGCTTCGCGCTCAACTGCGACGCGCACCTGTCCTGGGCCGACGCCATCATCCCCTGCGGGATCAGCGACGCCGGGGTGTCCTCGCTCACCGCCGAGGCCGGTCGCCGGGTCACCGTCCAGGACGTGCTCCCCTACGCCGAGAAGCACCTGGCCGACGTCCTCGACCGCGCCTGACCACCCCCGCCGCCGGGACCGGTGTCGCACCCCCGGCGTACGCTGGACGCGTGACTGTCGCACCCGAGGGACGCCGCATGCTGCGGGTCGAGGCGCGCAACGCCGAGACCCCGATCGAGCGCAAGCCCGAGTGGATCCGCACCACCGCGCGGATGGGCCCGGAGTACTCCGCCATCCACTCGATGGTCAAGGGCCAGGGCCTGCACACCGTGTGCCAGGAGGCCGGCTGTCCGAACATCTTCGAGTGCTGGGAGGACCGCGAGGCCACCTTCCTCATCGGCGGTGACACCTGCACCCGGCGCTGCGACTTCTGCGACATCGCCACCGGCCGGCCCCAGCCGCTGGACCTCGAGGAGCCGCGCAAGGTCGCCGAGTCGGTCCGCACCATGGGCCTGCGCTACGCCACGGTCACCGGCGTCGCGCGCGACGACCGGCCCGACGGGGCCGCCGGCCTCTACGCCGACACCATCCGCCAGATCCACGCCCTCAACCCGAACACCGGAGTCGAGATCCTCCCGCCCGACTTCGGCGCCAAGCCGGAGCTCGTCTCGCAGGTCTTCGACGCCCGCCCCGAGGTCTTCGCCCACAACCTCGAGACCGTGCCGCGCATCTTCCGCCGCATCCGCCCGGCCTTCACGTACGAGAAGTCGCTCGCGGTCCTGTCGATGGCGCGCGAGGCCGGTCTCGTCACGAAGTCCAACCTCATCCTCGGCATGGGCGAGGAGGACCACGAGGTCGAGGAGGCCATCCGCGACCTGCACGACGCCGGCTGCGACATCCTCACCATCACCCAGTACCTGCGCCCCTCGCCGATGCACCACCCGATCGACCGGTGGGTCAAGCCCGAGGAGTTCGTGCACTGGAGCGAGGTCGCCGAGGACGTCGGTTTCAAGGGCGTCATGGCCGGCCCGCTCGTCCGCTCGTCCTACCGCGCCGGCCGGCTCTGGGCGACGGCGATGGCCCGCTGGGGCCGTCCGGTGCCCGAGCACCTGGCGCACCTCGCGCAGGCCGCCTCCGACCCGGCCCGCCAGGAGGCGTCCACGTTGGTGGCGAAGGCCCGCGGCGCCGTATCCTGAGGCCCCGCCTGCGCCGCCCGTCCCGGCGGCACGCCCCCGACGAGGAGCCCCGACCCCCGTGTCCGAGAAGCCCGAGAAGAAGACCGGCCGCATCGCCGAGATCCGGCAGGCCTACACCGCGCTGAAGTCGCTGGACCCGAAGCTCGGGCACTGGATGCTCGGCGCGGCCCTGCTCGTCGCGGCGGTCCTGATCGGCGGTGGCTTCCTCCTCGGCGGGTTCTGGCGCTGGTACGGCATCCTCGTCGCCATCCCGGCCGCGGCGCTGGCCGCCGTCATCGTCATGAACCGGCGGGGCAACACGGCGATGTACGGGGCGCTCGACGGCAAGGTCGGCGCCACCGGCGCCGCGCTCACCGGGCTCGGCAAGCGCGGCTGGTACGCGAACCAGGAGCCGGTCGCCATGGAGGGCGCCCGCGGCACCCGCGCCCAGGACCTCCAGGGCGCGGCCATGGTCTTCCGCGCCCTCGGCCGGCCCGGGGTCGTCCTCATCGGCGAGGGCCCGTCGGGCAGGGTCGCGAAGATGCTCAAGCAGGAGGAGAAGAAGGTCGCCCGCGTCGCCCCCGGCGTCCCGGTGCACCTGTGGACCGTCGGCGACGGCGAGGACCAGGTCCCGATCCGCAAGGTGTCCTCGAAGCTCACCCGGATGAAGCCGGTGCTCTCCAAGGCCGAGGTGTCGGTCGTCAACAAGCGGCTCACCTCCCTCGGCGGGCTCAAGCCCCCGATCCCCAAGGGCGTCGACCCGACGAAGGTCCGGATGGACCGCAAGGCGATGCGCGGCCGCTGACGCCCTCCCCGGACCCCGACCCGGTCGCGACATCGCGACGGTCGTCGTCGGCGGCCGGGGTCAGTCGTCGTCGCGCGCCACGGCCTTGGGGCGCACGATCCGCGTGCCGGCGACGTAGTCGTGCAGGAGCCGGCCGTCACCGGCGCGCACGAGCCCCGGCAGGAACAGGCAGGCCAGGGCGGTGCGGACCAGGACCTGGAGGGCGAAGAGCCCCGGGCGGACCTGCCAGACCTGGAGGCCGAGGAGCCGGTGGCCGAGGGTCGACCCGGTGAGCGCGACGAGCGCGGAGCTGGCGACGAAGAACACCCCGACGGCCGCCCACGAGCTCTCGGGGACGCCGAGCAGCATCGCCGGCTCCTCCCCCGGGCGCAGGACGAGGTCGTAGGGCAGGACGAGGAAGGTCACCGTCACCGCCAGCGCCCAGTCGACGAGGAAGGCGAGCAGCCGCCGCCAGAGCTCGGGGTCGAGCGCCTCGGCCGAGGCCGCCGGCGCGCGGTCGGTGGCGCTCATCGCGTCGGGGACGGGCTCGTCGGCGTCGGGCGTCGCGGGGCTCACGGCATCCAGGGTATGGACCCGGCGCGGGTCGTCCGGCGAGCCCCCCGAGGCCGCGCAGGCGACGTCTCATCCGGGGTCCACGTTTCGGGCGCGTCGTCCCACCCGTTGATACGGTGGTCGGCGTTACACCGTCGAAACATGCGGGTGACGGTCCCGACACCACCCCGCCCTACGTTCGTCGGCAACGCCACCAGGGCTGGCTCATGGCCCCATGCACCGAACCAGGAGGTTCAGCATTGTTCAGCTCCGCTGACGAGGTCCTCGCGTACATCGAGAAAGAGGACGTGAAGTTCGTCGACATCCGGTTCTGCGACCTGCCGGGCATCATGCAGCACTTCAACGTGCCCGCCGAGACGGTCGACAAGGACTTCTTCACCAACGGTCAGATGTTCGACGGGTCCTCGATCCGCGGCTTCCAGGCCATTCACGAGTCCGACATGAAGCTCATCCCGGACCCGACGACGGCCTACGTCGACCCGTTCCGGGCCGAGAAGACGCTGATCATGAACTTCAGCATCGTCGACCCGTTCACGGGTGAGGCCTACAGCCGCGACCCGCGCAACATCGCGGCCAAGGCCGAGGCGTACCTCAAGACCACCGGGATCGCCGACACGGCGTTCTTCGGCGCCGAGGCGGAGTTCTACGTCTTCGACGACGTGCGCTTCGAGACCAAGCAGAGCGCCAGCTACTACTTCATCGACTCCGTCGAGGCCGCGTGGAACACCGGTCGCGCGGAGGAGGGCGGCAACCGCGGGTACAAGACGCGGTACAAGGGCGGGTACTTCCCCGTTCCGCCGGTCGACCACTTCGCCGACGCCCGCGACAAGATCTGCCTCAACCTCGCCAAGGTCGGCATCACCGTCGAGCGCAGCCACCACGAGGTCGGCACGGCGGGCCAGCAGGAGATCAACTACAAGTTCAACACCCTCCTGCTCTCCGGCGACGACATGATGAAGTTCAAGTACGTCGTGAAGAACACGGTCTGGGCGCTCGGCAAGACGGCGACGTTCATGCCGAAGCCGATCTTCGGCGACAACGGCTCGGGCATGCACACCCACCAGTCGCTGTGGAAGGACGGCGAGCCGCTCTTCTACGACGAGCGCGGCTACGGCGGCCTCTCGGACATCGCGCGCTGGTACATCGGCGGCCTCCTCACGCACGCCCCCGCGGTGCTCGCCTTCACGAACCCGACGATGAACAGCTACCACCGTCTCGTCCCGGGCTACGAGGCGCCGGTCAACCTCGTCTACTCGGCCCGCAACCGCTCCGCCTGTGTGCGCATCCCGATCACGGGGGACAGCCCGAAGGCCAAGCGCATCGAGTTCCGCGTCCCGGACCCGTCGTCCAACCCGTACCTGTGCTTCGCGGCGCAGCTCATGGCCGGCCTCGACGGGATCAAGAACCGCATCGAGCCGCCGGAGCCCGTGGACAAGGACCTCTACGAGCTGCCGCCGGAGGAGCACGAGAACATCGGGCAGGTCCCGGCCTCGCTACCGGCCGTCCTCGACGCGCTCGAGGCCGACCACGAGTTCCTCCTCGAGGGCGACGTCTTCACCGAGGACCTCATCGCGGCCTGGATCGACTACAAGCGCACCAACGAGGTCGACCCGATCCGCTTCCGCCCGCACCCGCACGAGTTCGAGATGTACTTCGACATCTGAGCCGTCCGGTCACGGCCCGAGGGGCGCCTCCGCATCAGCGGGGGCGCCCCTCGCGC
>NZ_SAYU02000060.1 GCF_004025965.2 Phycicoccus flavus
CCGGTCCGGACGATCCGCAGGCTCCGCCCGACATCGCCGCCGCCCTCAACCGGCTGCTCACCACGGTCAAGTGGGTCGGACCGGACGGCACCCTCCAGGACCTGGACAACAACGTCCACCTGGCGCGTGCCGTGTCCGAGGTCCGCGGCCCCACCCCGCACGTGCAGATCCAGCGCATCCGGCAGGGCACGCAGCCCGACCCCCGCGTGAGCATCCTCTGGGCCGTCGCCGAGGTGCTCAGCGCCCGCGCCTGCGTCCGGATCCCCCTCGACTACTTCGTCGACCCCGCGACACGGGCCCGGGTGCAGCGCGAGCTCGACCTCGAGCTGGACCGCCTCACCATGCTCGTCCGCGGCCAGCGCCCCTGAGCCGGGCGGCTCAGGTCTCCTGCGAGAGCGGGAAGGCAGTGAGGACGACGAAGACCATCTCGGTATCTGCGGGTGGGTCCGTCTCGAAGCGCTTGCGATGCGCGTTCGAGCGTGCGCGGAAGCGCTCCATAAGTCCCGCCAGCTCATCGTCCAGGTCTGCGAGATCCTCGGCAGTCAGCCACAACGAGTAATCACGACCAATGGCAGCGTCTAGCCAACTGTCACTCCACCGCCCGGTCTGCCGCTCTGCGTCGTAGTTGCGGATCCGGTTCACGCGCCGCTGCACGGCGACCCAGTAGGCGTCCTCGATTGCTTGCGCCACCGAGGGGTCGTTCTTGTCCGTCGTGGACCACCGCACAGTCCTCTGAGTCGCCTGCCACACAGCGGCACGGCCTTCCCCGCGGAGGTGCTCGATCCAACCCCCTTCGGCAAGGACGGCGAGGTGGGACTGGATCCCGCGCCGCGCATGCGGGACCAGACGAGCGAGTTCGCCTGTGGACATGGGGCGGTTGCGCACCCTCAACTGCTCGAACAGGTCGATCCGCGACGGATCGGCCAGAGCATGTAGGTGTCGGAGGTGCTCTGCGGTCACTGTCAGATCTTAGGTTCTCGCGGTCCTGGCCTCTCCGCACAATGTGCACCGGGTATCACTCACCTCGCTGTGGTGCCGCGATCTGAGGAAAAATGGGCTGAGTTCTACCACCTCCGAAAGGACCACTCAGATGCGTCGCATTCTCGCCGTTCTCGGCCTGCTCTCCGTCCTCGTCGCCGTGCCCGCCGCCGGTGCGAGCGCAGCGACCACTGGCGGCCCGCAGGGCGTGCACTGCCAGGTCTGCTGACCCGCTCGCTCGACAGAGAGGCCGGACGCCCGCGAGGGTGTCCGGCCTCTCTGCCGTGTCGGAGCCGGTCGTCAGGGGCCGAAGTCGACGAGGACCCAGGCCGGGATCGCCAGCCGGGAGTATCCCGGCCGGTCCGGCACGCCGCTCTGCACCCGCACGGTCGGGCCCGAGCAGGGCTCGGTCCACAGCCGGGACTGGTCGCCGGAGCGGTAGCCCACGGGGACGGCACAGGACACCGGGGTGCCCTCGACCGTCACGTCCGCCTGCCGGGGTCGCAGCGACTCCAGGTCCAGGAGCGAGAAGGCCACCCGGTGCCCGCCGGGGTCCTGGGCGCCGACCTCGTAGTCGAGGACGAGCCGGGACCCGCTGACGTCGACCTCGGAACCGGGGTCGACCTCCCGGCCGTCCACGCGCAGCGCCGTGACCGGGGAGCGCGCCCCCACCGACACCGGCGGTCCGGTCTCGGAGGCCAGGTCCTGCTGCACCACCTCGTCCGGCACCCGGAGCGAGTCCGGCAGCGACCCGGAGACCGGGGTGACCTCGGCGTGGACGCGCACCCCACCGTCGACCGGCGTGAGCGTGGCGGTGACGGCGACGTCGGTGCTCGGCGCGGCGTCCTGGCCGAGCCGGACGAGGAACAGCCCGACGAGACCCACGACGAGCACGAGGAGGAAGACGACCCCGACCCCCACGGCGACCACGACGCCGGACACGCCGGCCTCGGAGGACCGCCCGAGCGCCCCGCGCGGCGTCACGACAGCCGCCCGACGCCGTGCCGACGGCGCTCGCCCGCGGCGAGCCCGACCCGCGCGACGAGGGCGGCGACGAGCCCCCACACGGCGAGGTCGACGACGAACCCGAGCAGTCGGACGATCACCCCCTGGTCCGCGGCTCCCCCGCTCAGCAGGGCCGCCGCGAACAGCGCGTTCCCGCCCCATGCCCACACGTCCAGGACGATCCCGCAGACGGCGGCCAGGACCCATCCGCGCACCGATCCCCGGCCCGTGGCCAGCGTCCCGAGGAAGACCCCGGCGGCGACGACCGCCAGGGTGAGCAGGGTGCGCAGCGCGGCACCGACGAGGAGCAGCGAGGACAGCCCGCTGCCGGCCTCACCCGACCCGAGCCCGACGGCCACCCCGACGACGCCGACGACGGACGCGGCGATGCCGATGCCGGCCGCCACGAGGACACCGGCCACGACCGGGAAGCCCTCGGGCGTCATGCCTCGGAGGGCGTGGCGGACGCGCCGGAGGGACGTTCGCTGCCGTCCCAGGTGAGGGTGGCGACGACGGCCTCGGGGTCGCAGGAGTCCGCGGCGGAGTCGGCCCCGGTCACGCTCACCGTGATCTTCGTGCTGCCCGGCGTCACCCAGGTGCGCAGGGCCGAGGTCCACGTCGGGTCCGTCTCGGTGCCGGCACCACCGGACCCCTGGGCCACGACGCCCTCGGTGTCCTCGGGGGCGTCCGGGTCGTCGCGGATGTCCTCGAGCCGCAGCACGTCGGACAGGTACTGCCGGTAGGCGTCGACGTCACCGGGGAAGGCGCTCTGCACCCCGAGGACGATCCGGCACACGGGTGCCGCGGCGCCCGCCGGGGTGGCCGTCCAGGTCACCTCGTCCAGCTCCGGGTCGCTCGTGTTCTCGGACCGCTCGAAGGTCAGCGCCGCCGGGACGACGACCGAGGCCACCGAGACCGGTGACCGCTCGCCCTCGACCGCACCCGCACCGCCGGAGTCGCCCGAGCCGCCGGAGGGAGAGCCCATCGACGTGCCGTCCTTCCCGCTGCCGTCCGTGCCGGCGCCGTCGTCGGACCCGCCGGAACACCCGGTGAGGACGAGCACGGCGCTCGCCAGGACCCCCGTGGCCAGACGTCGCATCATCACCCTCCGCATCGGCGCCAGAGCACCATACCCCCGACGGCGGGGTCGTAGAACGCGGCGTTCGTGGCGTCGAGCTGCGTCACCGACACCTTGCCGCCGGCGCCGAACGCCAGCAGGTCGCCCGCGAAGGCGCCGACGCTCAGCTCCCCGGACTCGCCCTCGAACTGCTGCGCCGTGAACGACGCCCCGCCGAGCGGCCCGGCCTGGGTGAACCGGTCGGCGAGGGCCGAGACGGCGTCGACCGGGTTCGGGTTCGTCCCGGTGCCGCTGTTCGGCAGGACCGGCAGCCCCGTGCTGTTGAGCACGTCCGCCACGGCGTTCATGTTGTCGGGGTTGGTGAGGTCGAGCTTCAGCGTCGCCTTGCCCTTGACGACCGCGGACGGGGTGATCCCGAGCTTCGTCTTCGCGATGGCGTTCGGGCCGAAGGGGATGCCCTGGCCGACCTTGCCCCCGCCGAGGATGCTGGAGGTGAGGTCGCCCGCGACGTCGATCTGCGCCGAGGTGGCCTGGCCGTCCTTGAAGGTCAGCGCCACCTGCCCCTCGGCCGAGCCCTTGCCCGCGAGCCCGAGCTCGCCGACGAGGGAGTCGCTGGCCTTGAAGTAGTACGTGTACGACGCGCTCTCCCCGGGGGTGCGACCGGGCGTGACCTTCACCCCGAGCGCCTGGCTGGTGTCGACGCCGACCTTGGCCGACAGGCCCGCGCTGGCCCCGGCGTCGGCCGAGCCCTTCGTGCCGAGCTCGACGTAGTACGACGTGGGCGGCGGCGGGTCGTAGCTGGTGCCGGTGACCTTGTCCAGGCCCCACTTGACGAGCGGGCTCGCGAACCCGGTGGTCGAGGACGCGGACCGCTTCGCGAGCTCGACGGCGGTGTCCTTGACGAACTGGTTCGCCGCCTCCTGGCTGTCGAACTCGAAGGTGACCCCGCCGTTCGCGGTGAACGCGGCCTTGGCGCCGGCGCTCAGCCCCTCGCCGAGGCCGAACTCGCCCTTCTCGCCGAACATCACGTGCGCCCCGGCCTTGCCGCCCCCGGCGAAGCTCACGGTGTACTTCGTGTCGCCGTCGGCCTTGCGGACCTGCGCGATGGTCGCGCTGCCGTTGACGCCGAGGTTGACGCTGAAGGCGGTGCCCTCGACCTCGCCCTTGTAGGCGGTGTTCGTCGTCTCGCAGTCCGGCAGGGCGGCGTCGACGTCCGGACCGGAGCCGCCCGGGCACTCCTGGCCGCTGGTGATGAGGCACCAGGCGCGCTGGATCTGCACCGTCACCGACACCGGCGACACGACGAGGACCACCGAGGCGATGACGACGCCCGCGATGAGCGCCGCGCCCACGTACTCCAGCGCCCCGGCCCCGCGTTCGCGGACCGCGCGCGTCACCGTGCCTCGCGCCTCGCTCATCCCGTCCCCGTCCCCGTCCGTGCGTGCTCGTGGCGAGCCTAGCCAGGACCGCCGCCCCGGATCAGGGCCTCCGGGCCCAACTCCGGGCCCATCCCTCGCGGCCGACCGGCGTGGGTCGGCCGACCCGTCAGCGGAGCGTCCGCGGGTCGGTGGAGCTGCGCTCGGCCACGCGGCCGGCCAGCCAGGCGCCGCCCGCCCCCACCCCCGCGCCCAGCAGCAGGGTGACCACCCAGCCGGCGAGGTAGACCGAGGACAGCACGGGCGTGCCCTGGGCCGACAGCAGGACCATGGCGACGAGGGTGCCTGACGCCCCGATGACCGCGGCCGGGACGAGCACCCGCTCCCGCTCGGACGCCAGTGCCGCCAGGACGACCCCGGCGACGAGGGCGGCGGCCGGGACCGTGACGACCTGGAGCAGCAGCAGCAGCTTCTGGAGGACGAGGACGACGACGACGTCGACCACGACCGCGGCGAGGACGGCGCGCCCCATCAGCCGGCGGTCTTCGTGAACGTCAGGGTGTCGACGACGTGCTGCACGACCTGCGGGTCCAGCGTCGCGCCGCTGATCGACACGACCGCCGTGGCCGGGTAGGGGTACTGCCCCGCGACGACCCACACCCCGCGCTTGGTCGTGCCCTCGTCCTCGAAGGTGTAGTCGCTGCGCAGCGCGGTGTCGGCGCCCTCGACCGTCGCGTTCTGCGTGCCGCCGGAGGAGTAGCCCCGGAGCCCGACGGTGGCCGGCAGGTCGAGGCGGCCGAACGCGGCGGACGCGCTGGGGTCCTCGCTGAACCGGCCGGAGATCTGGATCTCCATGTCCTGGCCGACGAAGCGCTTAGTGAAGACGTCGCCCGTCGGCGGCTCCTCCGTCCAGTCCGACGGGTACTGCGCGGTGAGGTGGCCGACCTCGACCTCGGTCCAACCGTCGTCCGGCCCCGAGCACCCGCCCGCGCCGAGGACCAGCGCCCCGGCGAGCACCGCCAGCGCCCCTGCGCGCAGCACGCCCATGACCACACCTCTCTCGTGTCGAGGCGTCACTGTACGCACGCCTCGTAGGGGATGACCGGGCGTGTCCCGTCCGGCTGCGGCGCCCCGAGGTAGGTGGCCTCGGTGGCGGTCGTCTCGTTGCTCTCCATCGTGAAGTCGGCGCCGAAGGCCAGGCCGAACTTGACGTTGAGGGCGAAGGCCTGCACGTCGCTGACCTTGTCGTAGGCGACGCTGCTGCTCGTCGCGTCGGTGTGCATGAGCATGGCGAACGGGTCGTCCGGGTCGGCCACGGAGGGGTCCACGGCGTTGAGGGAGAGCAGTCCCGGGTAGGCGAAGTCGCCGGTGCCGCCGAGCCAGTCGGTGACGATCCTCTGGTTCGCCGCGTCGCTCGGGTCGAGCCGGAGCACGGTCTCGGTGACGACGACGTCGCCGTCGGTGGTCGTGTCGCTGACGCTGCCGCCGCCGCCCCTGGAGTCGTCGCCGGAGCCGGTGCCGACCGACCCGCCGGCCGTGCCGCCGCTGCTGCCGGTGACCTCGCTCGTCGAGGCGATCCTCACCTGGACGATCCGGCCGTCGGCGTCCTTGGTGATCGACAGCGTCATCCCGACGACCGAGCCGGACCCGCCGGTGGCCAGCGTGATCTGGCTGGTCAGGCGGGAGTTGAGGGACAGGTTCGTCGTGTACGTCCGGGTGTCGTCCCGGACGTCGTCCGTCGTGCCCTTGGTGTCGTTGGTCACCGTCCATCTCGCGTCGCCGCCGAGGGCCGCGGACACCTGCTGCTGGGTCATCTGCGCCTGGGTGAGCGGCGCGGTGCCGGTGCTCGCCGAGATCCCCAGCTGGGCGTTGACCTCGCCGGTGAGCGAGATCCCGCCGAAGGTCGTCGACGGCACCGGCGGCGGGTCGGCGCCCGTGGTCGGACGGGGCACGCACACGCCCATCGCGCACGCCGGGTGGGTGAGCGACCACTGGTCGAAGAGGTAGTCGTCGAGCTGCTGGCGGAAGGCCCGCGCCTGGTCCATCGAGTCGAACTGCCAGGTGCTGCCGTAGTCGAACGTGACGCCGCCGCCGAAGTCGACCTTGGCGCCGGCCTCGAGCTGCCCCCACGCGGCGTCGGCGCCGAAGCCGCCCGTGGCGCCGATCTCGGACCCGTTCGTCGCCATCATCGTCACGGTCCCGTCGCTGTACTCGGTGACGACGAAGCCCGCGTTCTCGCCGATCTCGATGAAGCCGATACGGATGACCGAGCTGTAGGAGTCACCGGTCTCGTGGATGCGGCACTTCTCCGGCTCGAAGTCGTCGTCGTCCTGGCCGTCCTCGTCCTCCCCCGCCTCCGTCCCCGCGGCGCAGTCCTGGCCGCCGGTGATCATGCACCAGGCGCGCTGGATCTGCGGGGTCACCGAGGAGGAGTTGACGACGAGGACGACGCCCGCGACGACGATGCCGACGAGCAGCGCGATGCCCACGTACTCGGCGCCGGACGCACCGCGTTCACGGCGCCGTGCCGGCGCCGGTCCTCGGCGGTCCATCGGTCCCCTCCCCGGAGCTGCGGTCTCGTGGGCCACACGCTAGGGACGCCCGGGTGGGTGGCTGAAGGGTCCGCGGGCCCGGTCCCGGGCCCACGTGCGGACCCGCTCAGTCCCAGGCGTCCTCGCGCGTCCGCAGCCCCAGCAGGGCCGCGCCGGCCGCCACGGCGAGCCAGACGAGGAGGTCGACCACGAGCCCGACGGGCACCGACCCGGTGAGCCAGCGACCGAACAGCGCCCCGCCGGCGTCCGCGCCGACGGTCCAGGTGAGCGGGTCCAGGGCGTAGCCGGCGGCGAGGACGCCGAGCGGCGGCACGAGCCAGGGCCACGGACCGCGCCGGGCGAGCAGCACGGCGAGGAACGCGACGGCGACGAGGGTGAGGACGCTGCGCCCGAGGACGGACCCGCCGACGCTGAGGCCGGACGCGCCGACGCTCAGCCCGATCGTGCCGAGGACGCCCGCAAGCGCCCCGACGACGACGGCACCGAGGACGCTCCACACGATGCCCCGCACCACCGGCTGCTCCTCCCTCGCCGGGCCGTCCCTCGGCCGCCGGCGGTGGGGGGATCCTCGCACGAGCCGCGACGGCGCGGCCGCCGCCTGCACCGATCGGACCGGGGGCCCCTCCGCGCCCGGGTAGTCTCGGGCGCGTGGTGGGACGACGTCGCGGGGGCGGTGCAGGCCTCGTCGCCGGGCTGGTGCTCGGCGTGGTGGCCGTCGGCGTGCCCGGGACCGCGGGGGCCCTGCCGAAGGACGTGCCGGTCGACCGCGAGGTCCCGGTCCTCGGCCAGGCGGCCGTCGGCGCGCTGGGCCAGGGCGAGGAGCGCCCGCCCACGATGGTCGTCAGCGTCCACGGCGTCCGCCGCATCCAGGGCGCGACGATCCTCTACTACTCCGTCGGGTTCGCCGGGGACGCCCCCGACCCCGAGCTGCTGCCCGTCACGGACTACGGCACCGGGCCGGACACCTACGGCACCCTCCAGGCCTCCGCCGGCGCGACGTTCATGGACACCGCCGCCGTCATCGACGTCCCGCACCGCCGGTCCTACGCCGCGCTGCGGACCGCGGCCGGGAGGGCCGTCGCCGCACCGCCCCCGGTCAGCGAGGCCGACCGGGTGCGGTTGTCGGACCGGGCCGTCGTGCAGTGGGTGGCGCTCGCCCCCATCCCCGAGAAGCTGCGGACCGTCGACGTCCTCATCGGCAGCGCCTTCGTCACCGGCGTCGCCGTCGGGGACGGGCTGCTGGAGCCGACGGTGGACGACGAGGCGCCGGTCGTCGGCAGCGGCTGGCCGACCATCGACACCCTCGCCGTCGGCGGCGCCCGGAAGGACTACACCGTCAAGAAGCTCGTCGAGCACGTCGGCAAGCGCAAGCCGTCGACGCCCGCGCCGAAGTCCTCCCCGTCCGCGTCGGCCTCGCCGTCGCCCAGCGCGAGCCCGTCGTGACCCGGCTGCGGCGCCGCGTCACCCCGGTGGCCGGCCTGCTCCTCGCGGTGGCCCTCACCGGCTGCACGGGTGAGGCCTCGCCGCCGGACCCCACGTCCAGTCCCTCCCTGACCCTGGCCAAGAGCCCGACCCCCACCGACGCCGGGCCCACCGCGGAGTTCCTCGAGGTCCCCGAGACCCGGGCCATCGCCAGCACCCCGGCGCGGGACGACTCCTCCTACTCCGGCGCCACGTTCACCATCCTCAAGGTCGAGGCGTCGGCCCGCTCGACCCTCGTCGTCTGGTCGGCGACGCACCCGCGGACGCTGTCGGCCGGCTCCGACTTCGACGTCGCGGAGTGGCGGAACTTCCCTGTGCTCGGCACCAAGCGCAAGGCGTACTCGGTCCTCACCTACGAGACCTCCACCGGCGGCACCGAGTGCGTGTGCGTCGACATGCGGGCGATGCGGGCCGAGCCCAACCCGCAGGGCGCCCTCTACCCGCCGCTGCCGCGGGACACCACCTCCGTGACCCTCACCTCCCCGTGGTTCGAGGACGTCACCGTGCCGGTCACCCGCGGCTGACGCCCCCGGCACGGCCTTCGACCGTGCCCGTTCCGCGTCCCGAACGAGACGTACCCGAGACCCGTCGGCGCGATGCCGGTGGGTAGCATCGGCGCTCGGATCTGTTCGCCGACGAGGGGGAACCACGCGATGAAGACCCTGGCTGCCGCGGTCGTGGCTGCCGCCGCCCTGTCCCTGGGGGCGCCCGCCCACGCCGACACCGCGGCCCCGTTGCCCACCGTCGAGGGCGTCCCGGTGCTCGGGCAGGCCCTCATCGGGAACGTCACCGACGACCGCCTCGCCGTCCTCACCGTGCACGGCGTCCGCCGGGTCGAGGGGGCGACGGTGCTGTACTACTCGCTCGGGCTGCGCCCCGAGGACCAGAGCGGCGGGAACGCCTTCTTCAACTCCTACGGCAACGGCAACAACTACGTCCTCAACCAGGGCGGTGCCACCGGGCTCGGCTGCACCGCCGCCGCCATCGACGTCTCGACGAGCCTGGCCTACAGCGCCCTGCGTGTCGACGCCGCCGTGCCGTGCATCGGCACCCCCGTCGCCGACCTCATGGCGCCCGCCGAGGAGCTGGGCAAGGCCACCGTCGGCTGGGTGCTGCTCGCCCCGGTCCCGCAGGACATCTCGACGGTGGACGTCCTCGTCGGCTCGGCCCTCGTGCAGTCCGTCCCCGTCGAGGACGGGCTCCTGGAGCCGGTGTCCGACGAGGCCGCGCCGGCCGTCGGCACCGGCTGGCCGGCGGTCGACACCACGCGGCTCTCGGACGTCGTGAGGGCCAAGGGCGCGGTCTTCGACCTGCGCAGCCAGGTCAAGGACGTCAAGAAGAAGGTCACCAAGGCCACGCGCAAGGGCGGCGAGGAGATCGACCTCGACACCTCGGTCCTCTTCGCCACCGACAAGGCCACGCTGACCTCCCGAGCCCGGGGCGTCATCGCCGAGGCCGCGCGGCAGATCACCGCCGCGGGGTCCTCCGGCTCCATCACCGTCACGGGCCACACCGACAGCAACGCCTCGGACGCCTACAACCTCGACCTGTCCAAGCGGCGGGCCGCCGCCGTCGCCCGGGCCCTGGAGCCACGGCTCCCCGGCGGCATCAGCATCCGGTCCGTGGGCAAGGGCGAGAGCGAGCCGATCGCCGACAACAGCACCGCCGCCGGGCGGGCGCTCAACCGCCGGGTGACGATCACCCTGCCGAAGTGAGGTCCGCGATGACGACCCGCCGCCACGCCGCCGGTCTGCTGACGATCGCCCTCGGGGCCGGACTCCTCGCCGGCTGCACCGGCGACGACGGCCCGGACGACCCGACCCCCAGCGCGAGCGCCAGCGGGTCCGCGTCGGCGTCGGGCTCGCCGTCCTCGACCGCCAGCCCGTCGCCGACGCTGCAGGACCGGTCCGCCGAGCTGCTCGACGGCGCCTCGGGTCTGGAGCAGATCGCGACGACGAAGGCGCGGTCCGGGTCCACCTTCCGGGGGGCCACCTTCACCTTCTACCGGCTCACCCGCAGCGACGCCTCGACCCTCCTGGTCTGGCGGGTCACCGGCGGGCCGTCGAGCAACACCAACGACGCCAACGTCCGGTTCTGGGAGCGCTACCCCGTCCTGGTGACGGGCGGCAAGGAGTACTCGGTCGTCTCCTTCGACAAGGAGAACGACGGCTGGTCGGCGCTGTCCAACCCGTTGCTGCCGCTGAAGTCCGGCGCCGAGGGACCTCCCCAGTCCGCCCTCTACCCGCCGCTGCCCGCCGGGACGAGCACCGTCACGCTCAAGAGCCCGTGGTTCTCGTCGGTGAAGGTGCCCGTCACGGACGCCCCCACCGCCGGCGGCTGAGCGCGGCGCCCGGACGCTGCGGGAGCGCACCCCCACCGCGCTTCCCGGCCCCCGGACACGACTCGGGCCCGGTCGCTGCCCCCTGCGGCGGCGACCGGGCCCGAGGGGTCCGTGGTGCGAGGTGGCGTCACTCGCGCAGCGTCACCTCGAACTCGTCCTTGATGTGCCCGGGCGGGCTGATGAGCGTGGCGTTGCCCGAGGTGTCGACGAAGACCCTGACCTCGATGTCCCCGCAGTCGGCCGTCGTCTCGTAGCCGACGGTCGACCCGGGGATCTCGACGACCACGCAGCCGTCGAGCCGACGGCCCGTCTCGGCGACGGCGGTGGCCTCCTCCTGCTGGCCCGTCTTCGTGACGAAGTCGCTGCGCACCGTGACCTCGACGCGGTCGGCGAGAGGGTAGTAGCAGTAGCGGACGATCCGGGTGTCGTTGCGGGCGGCGAAGGACGACGCACGCCCCTGCCCGTCCCCGCAGGACCAGTGGCTGTGGTGGGAGTGCAGCGAGCTGATGATCTTCCCGTGCGCCTCCTCGCGGACCTGCTGGGCCCCCGCGAGCGCCGCGGCGTCGGCGCCGGACTGGATCTTGCTGGCCTCGCTGGACACCCGCCCGAAGCTGTAGACGATGCTCAAGGCGGCGCCGACGAGCACGAGCACGGCCGTGATGGCCACGGCCGTGACCGCCTGGCCCTGCTCGTGGCGACGAGTGCGCTCCATCCCCGAATCCTCCCTGTCCGACCCCCCGGGGGTCCGTCCCCGGGACCACACAGCATCGTCGGAGCAGGCCCCCGGGGCCGGCTCCGACGATGCTCCGGATCAGTTGGCCTTGATGATGTTGTTCCAGGCCTCGGTGATCTTCGGGCCGACCGCGCCGCTGTTGACGACACCGACGATGGCGGCGATGACGATGCCGGCGACGAGGGCCATGCCCAGGTACTCCAGCGAGTTCTGGCCGGCCTCGCGACGCGCCTCGAGGCGGTCACGCAGGACGGTCGTGCGGGCGGTGAAACGAGCGGCGAGCTGGTGGGTCATGGTGTCTCCTTGGTCTGATCCCCGGTGTCCGAGACCCTGCGGTCCTCGGCCTGACATGGACAAAACTAGGCGGCCCGGGCGGACCCGGACAGGGCCCGGGGGCCCAATCGCGGACCCAGCGCAGGCCCGATCACGACTCGGTCCGTGTGCCCAGCCAGGCGACGATGGCCTCGGCGCGGGTCGAGACCCCGAGCTTGGCGAAGATCTGGTTGATGTGGTTCTTCACCGTCTTCTCGGACAGGAACAGCTCCTTGGCGATGGCCCCGTTGCCGCGGCCGGCCGCGATGAGGTCCATGACCTCGGCCTGCCGCTCGGACAGGTCGAACCGGCTGCGTCCGGGTGCCGGGGCGCCGGAGCCGGACCGGCCCCGGCGCAGGGCGGCGAGGGCGGGCCCGGACAGGCTCCCGATGCCCTCGGCCGCGGCCCGCACCATGGCCCCGAGCCCGTCCGCGTCGAAGGTGCCGTGCACGAGGTAGCCGACGGCGCCCTCCTCGAGCGCGCTGAGGATGACGTCGTCCTCGTCGGAGAAGGTCAGCATGAGGACGTGCGTGAGCTCGCTCAGCTCGCGGACCACCGAGAGGCCGTCGCGCGAGGGCATCCGCACGTCGAGGAGCACGACGTCGGGCTCGGTCTCGCGGACCCGCACGAGCGCCTCGTCCCCGTCGCCGGCCTCGCCGACGATCTCGAGGTCGTCGTCGGTCTCGACGAGGGATCGGATCCCCCGCCTCATCACCGCGCTGTCGTCGACGATGCACACCGTGTACGTCATGTCTCTCCCCTCTCCTGGCTCTTCTCGACGAGGCCGCGGCGGTGCACGGAGAACGCCACCGTCGTGCCTCGTCCCGGACTGCTCGTGAGCTCCATGTGGCCCCCGGCCTGCTGCAGACGCTCCCGCATGCCGGCGACGCCGAAGTGGCCGCGCTCCGGGGCCAGCCCGACGGTCTCGGGGTCGGCCCCGGAGCCGTCGTCGGCCACGGTGAGCACGAGGCGCTCCTCGTCCACGGTCAGCGCCACCTTCGTGGCACAGCGTCCGGCGTGGCGGTGCACGTTGTGCAGGGCCTCGCGCAGCGCCATGAGCAGCTCGTAGCGCACGAGCCCGTCGGTCACCTCCACCGGCTCCAGCCGCGTGGTCACCCGCCGGCCGGTCGTGCTGCGCCACTCGTCGACGACCTGCGCGACCGACTCCGAGAACGGGACCGACGGTGCGGGCTCGCGCAGCTCGCTCATGAGCGAGCGGACCTGGGTGATGACCTCGCGGCAGTCCTGCTCCAGCTCGCCGGCGCGGGCGCGGGCGGCGCCGGGGTCGCGCTCGAGGTGGCGCGGGATGCTGGACGCGGTCAGGGCCATGGCCTGGAGCGACTTCGCGACGGTGTCGTGCATCTCGCGGGCGATCCGGTTGCGTTCCTGGGCCGTGGCGGCGGCGGCCATCGCGTCCCGCAACGAGGCCTGGGCCCGGGCCTCGGCCCGCCCGGAGCGCTGGATGGCGAGCCCGAGCATCCACAGGGTGAGCAGGACGGCCGGCATGACGAGGACGAAGGCGCTCACGCCGTCGTCGTCCAGCGTCTCGCCGGTGAGCAGGACCAGGTGGGTCGCGAGCAGCAGCGCGAGGACCATGAGCCCCGGCACGAAGGGCAGCCAGAGCCCGACGACGAGCGCGGAGGTGCCGAGGGCGAGCGAGAACGGGGTGGCGGCCCCGACGACCCCGACGACGACCGCGACGACGAGGGCGTCGACGAGGATGACGATGGGGTGCCGGGTGAGCAGCCCGCGGAACCGCGCGGAGCTGACGGCGAGGTAGGACAGGGCCGCGGCCAGGACCACCCCGGAGGCGGCGAGCCCGTCGCCGCGCAGGGCCCACACGCCGGCGAGGACGAAGAGGATCGCCAGCCGGGCGAGGAAGGCCACCTGGGCGATCCGCAAGGGGGCCGCGAGGACGGCTCCGCCCTCAGAAACCACCGAAGGACCCGAAGTCGAGGTCGGCACCGATGTACAGACCGACGACGAGCAGGACCATCGCGCCCGGGACCATGACGACGGTGGTCAGCAGGGTGACCCGGGGAGCCAGGGCGGCGGCCTTCTGGCGGGAGCGCTGGGCCGAGGCCCGCCGCATGTCGCCGGCGATCTGGTTGAGGGTGTCGACCAGCGGCGCCCCGAGCTCCTCCGCCTGGAGGTAGGCGGTGGTGAACTCCTCGATGGACTCCGAGGCGTTGCGCTCGCGCATGGCCCGGAAGGCCCCGCGGACGCTGGCGCCGGTGCTGATCTGGTGCAGCGTCGTCATCATCTCCTCCGACAGCGGACCCCCGAAGCGCTCGGCGACGACCGCCAGCGCCTGGCGGAAGCCGATGCCCGCGCTCACCGTGACGGCGAGGACGTCGAGGAAGTCCGGCAGGTCGCGGTCGATCTGCTCGCGACGCTTGCGGCCCATGGCCGAGAGCCGCGCCAGCGGCATGACGAAGATCGCGGCGACCGCCATGAGGACCGGGAGCACCCGGGCCTGGAGGACGAAGATGACCATGGCCGGCGAGATGATGAGGAACCACATGACGCCGCGGGCGATGACCGAGTCGACGTCGATGCCCGAGGGCCGTCCGGCGAGGTCGATCTGCCGGCGCAGCCAGAGCACCGTCTTCGGGGGGAGCAGCACCCGCACCCGGGGGGCCAGCCGGTAGGACAGGGCGCCGAGCGGCCCCTGGGACCGCGCCCGCGTCTTCGTCGCGCCCTGCAGCAGCGCGAGGTCCTCGACGGCGAGGTCGGTGGCCGGGTCGGTGCGCATCATCCGGTAGCCGCGGAGGAACAGGTAGATCGCGACCGCGGCGACCATGCCCGGGACGGCGCCGACGAGCCAGCTCATATGTCCATCCGGGTGATCCGCCGGATGGCGTAGAACCCGCCCCCGAAGATGGCGAAGGCGACGGCCAGGGCGCCCTGACCGAGCGGCTGGCGCGTCATCTTGTCGACGGTGCCCGGCTGCATGAGGTTGAGCATGAGCAGCATGACGACGCCGAGGACGATGACGAAGTACGAGGTCACGACCGGCTGGGCGAGGACGGTGCGCACCTCGCGGCGGGTCTCCTTGCGCTGGTCCAGGGTCTCGGCGATGTCGCGCAGGGCGGTGACGAGCGACCCGCCGCTGCGCGAGGCGACGACGAGGGTGGAGATGAGGACCGAGGTCTCGCGGGAGCCCACGCGCTCGCGCAGGTCGTCCAGGGCGGAGGTCAGGGGCGCGCCGAAGCGCAGCCGGGTCGCGACCCGGGACAGCTCGGTGCGGGCGGGCTCGGCGAGCTCGTCGCCGGCGATGGCGATGGCGGTGGGCAGCGACAGGCCCGCGTAGCTGGCGTTGGCGAGGACGCGGGCGAGCTCGGGCAGCTGGCCGACGAAGGCCTCGCGCCGCCGTTCCCGGGCCCGGCGCAGGTAGAGGCGCACCCCGACGGCGCCGAGGACGAGGCCGAAGACGCCGAGGAGGGGCGCCAGGAGCGTCCACAGCGCGACGGCGATGGCCGCCCCGAGCAGCACCCCGCCGAAGAAGACGACCGACGGCCGCCGGTCGATGCCCGCGACGTCGAGCTCGCGGACGAGCCAGCGGCCGGGTCGGGTGCGGCGGAACCAGCCGTCGAAGACCTCGAGCGTGCTCGGCTCGTCGTCCCCGAGGCCGCTCTCGGCCCCGGTGATGGCGACGTGCCGCTCGCGGGCGGCCCGGGCGAACTCGCGCGCCCCGACCAGCGCCAGCACCGACGCGAGCATCGCGCCGAGGACGATGGCGATGATCACGTCGGGGTCTCCATGAACGCGGGGAGCGGCACCCCGGCCTCGACGAGCCGCCGGCGCAGACCGTCCGGCACCGGGTGGACGACGAAGCGGCCCCGGGTGCGGGCGACGTCGTCGACGTGCAGCGGGTCCCACGTGACGATGGGCTCGAGCCGGAAGTCCTCCTGCCGGCGCGAGGACAGGTACGAGGTGTCGGTGACCCGGCGCGAGCCGTCGCTGTGCCGCTGCAGCTGGACGATGAGGTCGATGGCGGAGTTCACCTGGTCGCGGATGGCGTGGAAGGGCACCTCGACGTCGGACATCGTCGCCAGCGTCTCGAGCCGGGAGAGCGCGTCGTCGGGGCTGTTCGCGTGGACGGTGGTCAGCGACCCCTCGTGGCCGGTGTTCATCGCCTGGAGCATGTCGAGGGCCTCGCCCCCGCGGCACTCCCCGACGATGATGCGGTCGGGGCGCATGCGCAGCGAGTTGCGGACGAGGTCGCGGATCGTCACCTGGCCGCGACCCTCGACGTTGGGCGGCCGCGTCTCCAGGCGGATGCAGTGCGGCTGCTCCATGCTCAGCTCCGCGGCGTCCTCGACGGTGACGATCCGCTCGCTCGGGGCGATGAAGGAGGACAGCGCGTTGAGGAGGGTCGTCTTCCCCGAGCCGGTGCCGCCGGAGACGACGACGTTGAGCCGGGCCTCGACGCAGGCCCGCAGGAGCTCCGCGAGCTCGGCGTTGAGCGAGCCCCACTCGATGAGCCGCGGCAGCGAGATCGCGGTCGGGAAGAGCCGGATCGTCACCGTGGGGCCGTTGAGCGCGAGCGGCGGCAGGACGACGTTGACGCGGGCGCCGCGCGGCATGCGGGCGTCGGCCGGGAGGCGCGCGTCGGCCATCGGGCTGGACTCGTCGACACGCCGGTTGACGGTGGAGACGATGCGGTCGATGGTCTGGAGCAGCTGCTCCTCGCTCGTGAAGCCGGTGGGCCAGAGCTCGAGCCGGCCGCTGCGCTCGACGTAGATCGTCTCGTGGCCGTTGATCATGATCTCGCTGACCGTCGGGTCGGCGAGGATGGGCTCGAGGACACCGAGCCCGACGGCCTCGTCGACGACCCGGCGGACGAGCAGGTTGCGCTCGCTCTGGCTGAGGATGACGCCCTCGCGCGAGACGAGGTGGGCGATGACCCGCTCCAGGCGGGCCCGACGCTGGCTGGGCTCGAGCCGGCTGAGCTCGCCGAGGTCGACCTCCTCCAGCAGCAGCCGGCGGAAGGTCGAGATGAGCGAGTCGTCCTGGGTGCCGATCCGGCTCGCGGCGGCGGGGTCACCGATGAAGGACCCGTACGAGCGGCTCACGGGTTCTCCGCGGGCATGGAGACCGTGCGCTCCACGGGGTCCAGACCGAGGACGGTGAAGGCGGGGACGGCCACGGACACCGTGTAGGTGTAGCCGTCGCCGGACCGGCCCCCGGTGAGGGTGTGGTCCTTCAGGCCGGCGGGCAGGGAGTCCTGCGCGGCGGCGTCCGGGCTCTGGCCCACCGTCGCGGCCCGCGCCGCGGCCCGGGCGGCCTCGTTCGCCGACACCGCGGCCCACCCGCCGACGGCCAGCTGCCAGGTCATGAACGCCACGACCATCACCATCGGGGCGAGGGCGAGGAACTCCAGGGACGCCGTGCCCCGCTCGGCGGCCGACGCGACACGGCGCCTCATCGCTCGTCCACCACCGAGCGGGTGGAGCTGAGGCTCTGCGGGAACTTCAGCGCGGCCGGGCCGGCCGCCGGGATCTGCATCTTCACCGTCACCGAGTCCCCGCTGGCCGAGACCGTGAGGTCGTCGAAGGCCCAGGGCGAGCGCTGCCGGGCCTCGGCCTGGGCGCTGGAGGTGCTGCCGGTGATCGAGTACTCCCGGGCCGCGACCCGCGAGGCGTTGCCCGACATGACGAAGGTGAGCCCGATGGCGAGGATCTGCCACCCGGCGAGGGCGATGAAGAAGATGAGCGGCAGCATGACGACGTTCTCGAGCGCGAGCTGCCCCTTCTCGCGCCGTCGTCGGCGACCGGTCGGTGCCGGGGCGGCAGCCGCGGCCGCCGCGGTGGCGACCTCCTGCTCGCGCGGCGCGGTCTCCTCGGCCTCGGCGGTCTTCTCCGGTGGACGCATGGCCCCTCCCCTGGTCCGGCGTTCCTTCGTGGTGACGGCGTTCTCGAGCTCGAGCTCGGCGCGCACGGCGCTCATGAGGCGCCACCAGGCGACCTCCGTGACGGCGCGCGGGTCGCGCTCGTTCATCGCGGGCTCCAGCGCCCGCACCGAGAGCGGGATCTTCGACTCCAGCACGGTGGCGCTGGTCAGCTGCTCGACGGCGCTGGCCGGGAAGATGCTCGTCCGGTCGACCTTGTTGACGAGGACCCGCAGCGCGCTCTCGTCGGTGACCCCGAGGGCCTCCCAGGCGAGGATGCGCTTGCGCATGGCCCGCACGGCGAGGACGTCGGCCGTCGTGACGACCACCGTCTCGTCGGCGAGCTCGACGACGGTGGCCTGGCTGGGCGACACCGACCCGCCGCCGTCGACGACGATGAGGTCGAACTCGCGGCGCAGGAGCGCGAACACCGGGCGCAGCGCCTCGGCGGTGATGATCTCGACGAGGCGGACGTCGGCGGGGCTGAGGAGCAGGTCGAGCCCGCACTCGTGCTGGACGACGGCGTCGTTGACGGCCGTGCTCGACAGGTCCTGGTGGACCTTGGCCAGGTCGGCCATGGAGACCGCCTGCCGCACCTCGAGCACGGCGCTGACGTCGCCCTTCTCGAGGTCCATGTCGACGACGCACACCCGCCGGCCGGGGTTGGCGGCCAGGTGGTCGACGGCGAGGTGCAGCGCCAGGGTCGTCGTGCCGACGCCCCCCTTGGCCCCGACGAAGGCCAGCACCTTGCCGCGGGCCGAGCTGGCCTGGGCGATGGCGCCGGCGAGGATCCGCTTCATCTGCCGCGACCAGTCGTGGGCCTGGGTCACCTTGGCCGACAGGTCGTCGAACGCGAAGGGGTGGGCGATGACCCCGCGGGCGCCGGCCTCCATGGCCCGGATGACCGTGGTCGGCGTGCGCTCGCCGGAGACCTCGAGGACGGCGACACTCGGGTGCCGGGCCCCGAGGTCGCGGATGGTCTGGACCACCGGCTCGGGGCCGAGGTGCTCGTGGAGCAGGACGAGGTCGGGCTCGAGCCGCGAGGTGTAGTCGAGCACCATGCTGCTGGACTGGGCGACGCCGATGACCTCGGCCTCGTCGAGCTCGTCGAGCAGCGAGCGCAGGTCGGACTCGATGGTCCCGTTGGACATGCCGATGAGGATGCGCATCAGTTGTTCGCCTTCTCCCGGACGGCCTTGCCCCCGAGCTCGCTGGCGTCGTACTCGTTGGGCTCGCCCTGCCGGTTGGTGCCGACGTCGTTCGGGAGGGCCACGAGGCGGACCTCGCTGGCGAACGCGGCGGCGTAGGTGACCGACAGCGCCTGCTCGGGCTCGAGCGCGAGGGTCACGGGCAGGACCCGCTGCTCGGAGGTGCCCGAGGTAGCGCTCTGCTGGGTGACGGTCTGCTCGCCGGCGATGGAGACGATGCGCACGTCGCGCACGAGGATGCGGACCGACTTCGGCAGGCCCGGCACCTCGGAGAAGACCGCGTAGATGTCGACCCGGTCCCCCGGACGGACCCGGCCGGCCACGCCGGTGACGGAGTCGACGTTGACGGCGACCTCGCGCTCGGTGGAGGACAGCGAGCTGCTGGGGATGAGCATGTCCGAGCTGACCGTCGTCCCGGGGTTGAGCCGGAAGCCGACCCGGCGGCCCTGGAGCTCGTCGAGGGAGAGCACGGAGGACTTCGAGACCCAGCGCTCCGGGACCTCGACGGCCTCGATGTTGTCCGGCCCGAGCGGGGTGTAGGCCTCGATCGCCTGCCGCGCCTGGTACACGGTGACGCGCGAGCCCACCTGCGAGTTGACGTTCGCGACGTACGCGGACACGGCAAAGAACGTGCCGACCGCGACGACGAACGAGACGAGGACGAAGAGGAGTCCTCGGCGCTGGCGGGGGTTCATGCGGACGGCACCTCGAGCGGCTGGGAACGGACGTGGCAGTAGGGGCACACCTCGGCGTGCAGGGTGTCGCGGCAGACCCGACAGCGGCCGCGGCCGGGACCCGGCGGCTCGAGCACCTCGCGGACGACGACGAACTCGACGCCCGGGTTGCCGTAGAGGCGCTTGGCGTCGGAGGTCACGGGCGGGACGTGGACGACGTCGTCGGACCCGAACCAGGCGGCGAGCTGGCGCGCGCCGGGGTGGTCGGCCTCGGCGCCGACGACCAGCTGCTCCTCGCCCTGCGCGGTGTAGCCCCCGGCGCTCGCGCGCTCGACCCGGCCCTCGGTGCCGCAGCGCGCGACGAACCGGGCACCGCCGGGGACGATGGAGCGCAGGTGCTGCCCGAAGGACGGGCTCGGGCTGTCCAGGCGGGTGACCCGCTTCAGCCAGGCCCCGCCCACCCCGCGCGCCAGGGTGTGCTCGATGCGGGCCAGCCGGGAGACGTCGCCCTCGCCCTCGACGTGGGCGGCCTCGAGGCCGATGACGGTGGCGGCGAGGAGGCTGGAGTCGACCTGGAGCCGGCTGACGGGCACGGCGGGGACGGCGCCCGACACGACGTTGGCGAGGAAGGCGGCGTCGGCGGCCTGGGCCGGACGGTGCAGGAGGACCAGGTGCGGGTCCTCGCCGGACGTCTCGCGCAGGCGGGCCGCGACCTGCGGTCCGGCGAGGTGACCGGCCACGAGGGCGGTGTCCGCCCCGAAGCCCCAGTCGACGACCTCGTCCGCGGCGCGCGACGGGTCGAGGACAAAGACAGACAGCGACATCCGTAGGCTCTCCTGCGACTCCCCCGGGGTGGACCACCGGCTCGTGGTCCCGCGCGAGTTTACCCGGCGGGTTCCGGCACGACCAACGAGAGTGACGATGGGGAAGAATTCGAGACGGGCGCGACGCAGGCGTCGGACGAACAGTCGGCGCTCGCACTCCGTCGCGCTCGTGCTGGGGGCGCTGTGCGCCGTCCTGGGGCTGGGGGCCGTCGTGGTGGGGGTGATCGCGTGGTCGATGGACCGCCCGGCGCCGCAGCAGCTGCTCGACGGCGAGACCGCGCTGGTCGGCCGCAGCCCGTGGTTCGACGCCGGCAGCACGCTGTTCGCCGCTCCGCTGCGCGACGGGTCCGTCCCCGGGCCGACGCAGCTGGGCTGCACGCTGTACACCCAGGAGGGCGACCGCGCGCTGCGCACGCCGGCCGACCCGGACCGGCTGGGCACCCGCGTCGTCGCGCAGACCTCGCTGGAGGCCAGCGTGCGGGTGGGGTCGACGGGCGACACCGACCGGATCATGTGCGACGGCCCGGCGATGCAGGACGCCATCGTCTGGGTGCTCTCGACGAACGCGGGACCCTCCCGGTACCCGCTCTCGATCGTCGTCGGCGGGGTCGCCCTGCTCGGGCTCGCGGCCCTCGTGGACCCCAGGGCCCGGGGCCTGCGCCGCGGGCTCGGCTGAGTCCGGCCCCGCCCCTCCGCGCGGGCCGGGCGCACCCGGGCGCACGTGGTCGACATGCCGTTCACGGTAATCGGGCCGAGCCCGCGGTTCGCGGGTGCGAGGACCCATTCCGGACCCAGTGCCCTGGGTCCGCCGACCCCATGGGACCCCTTGCGCCACAACGGCCCACGCACGTCACACCCGTCGCGCGCGGACGACGACGGGCGGGGGCGGAGTCAGCCGACGGTGAGGACGGAGCCCTTCGCGACGCCCCACGCGGCCATCGAGCCGGCGGCGGCCTCGATGGTGTCGGTGGCCCGCAGGCGCGGCATCGTCATCCCGGTCCAGGCCCGCAGCGTCGCGACCCGCAGGACCCGGCCGGTCCGGTCGACGACGGCGACGTCGATGGGGTAGCGCATCCCGACCATGTGCACGCTCGGGCACTTGGTGATCCACAGCGCGCCGTCGACCCCCGAGGTGCCGAGCAGGCCCCGGCGGCGGTCCGCCGGGGTGTCGGCGACGGCGAGGGGCCCGACGTCGCGGCCGTCGACGAGCAGCCGGCGGCCGCCCGGCCCGAAGCGCGGCCGCTGCTCGGTCATGCCCCACCCCGCAGGACGGCGAGGGTGCCGGGCGCCGCGAGGACGACCCCGGCGCCGAGTGCCATGTGCGGCCCGAACGCCAGGCTCGACCCCCGGCCGGCCCGGCGCCGGGCGAGCATGACCAGGGCCTGGGCCCCGGCGGAGAGGAAGGCGAGCACGGTGGCGACGACGACGTGCGCCACCGACAGCGGGGCGAGCAGCAGCCCGAGGACCACGCCGAGCTTGGCGTCGCCGAGCCCCATGCCCTCACCGGACCCGACGAACGCCCCGAGCACGACGTTGAGCAGGTAGAACGCCCCGAGCGCGACGCCCCCGACGACGCCGGCCACGAGCGGCCGCACCGACCCGTCGACGAGGGCGACGACACCGAGCCCGACGAGCGCGACCCCCGCCGCCGGGTAGGTCCAGCGGTCCGGCAGGCGCCGGGTGTCGAGGTCGATGGCCGACAGCCCGACGAGCACCGGCACCGCGAGGCTGAGCAGCACGCCGAGCGCCGGGTGCGGCGGGACCTGCCCGGCGGCGACGAGCCCGAGGGTGAGGGCGGTGACCGGCAGCACCCACCGCGTGCCGCGCAGCGGGAGGTCGGTCTCGTCGTCGTAGCGGTAGGTGCGGCCCCGGAGGTGGCGGGTGAGCAGCGCACCGGCGGCGAGGCCGGCGGCGACACCACCGGCGAGGAGCAGCCAGACCATCAGGCGCAGCCCGAGGAGCGGGGCACCCACCCCGTCCCGTCCCACGCCTGCGGCGGCGAGGAGCGCACGACCTGGGCCAGCCCGGCCTCGACGGGGTCCGCGTTCGGATCGTCGACGACGACGACGCCGGCGGGGTCCTGCCGGGTGACGTAGCCGTTGGCCGTCGCGGCGCTCTTGAGCGCGGTGGACGCCCGGGCGAAGGTCTCGGGCGAGCCGGTGCTCGTCGTCGCCGGCACCCCGAGGCTGCTGGACCCGACGGCGGACGCGAGCGCCGAGAGGACCTGGTCCTGGCCGCCGCCCCGGGTGTCGAGGTGGGTGACGTACAGCGAGCCGGACGGCGTGCTCGGTCCGGTGGGGGTGAAGTCGCGGTCGGTGACGGTGCGGACCGACAGGACGGTGCCCGCGGGGTCGCGGTCGACCTCGAGCAGCATGGGGACGAGGTCGGACGCGGCCTCCGTGCCACCCGTGCGCTCGGAGACACCGACGTACTCGGTGGTCGACCCGTCGTCGTAGGTGAGGGTGCCGACGGCCTCGCCGCCGGCGTCGAGCGCGACCGTCTGGTCGTAGGCGTTGAGCGAGAGGCCGGCCTGGACGCTGGTGTCGGTGTAGACCGCCGTCGGCGCGGGAAGGCCCTCGGTGCCGCCGAGCAGGCCGACGGCGGAGTCCAGGGCCGCGCTCACCGCCCCGGTGCCGTCGCCGACGACGGCGTCGCCCCACGACTGCTCGCGGTCGGCGGAGAGCAGGCCGGCGAGGGCGGACGGCGAGGAGGCCGACCACACCTGCGACCCGCCGCCGAGCAGGAACGGTTCGAGCCCGCTCGAGGCGTCCCCGAGGCTCTGGCCGGCCCAGGTGCGCGACGCGGCACCCGACGGGGCGGCGCCGGACACCCGGAAGGTGCCGTCGCCCATCATCGCGACGGCCAGGTCGCCGCCGCCCGGTCCACCCCCGGCCGGGACGGTCCCCCGGACCGGTCCGGCCGCTCCGCTCGGGGCGCCGACGCACTGCGCCGCGCCGGCCCCGAGGCCGTCGATGCCGCCGCCGGTGCCACCGGAGCCCTCGCCCCCCGTCCCGCCGGAGCCGCAGCCCTGCCCGCCGGTGATGCCGCAGAAGGCCGACGTCATCTCGGTGGCGGTGCGCTGCCCGCTGACGGTGAAGGCGACGGCGGCGATGACCGTGCCGACGACGAGCATGATGCCGAGGAACTCCAGCGACGCCAGGCCGGACTCCCCGCGCAGCGGCAGGCGGCGGTCCGTGGGTGGCGTCACCCCGCCATCGTGCCCGCGACGGCGGCGGTTCCGCGAGGGTCCCAGGGCCCACCGGGGCCTCATGTCCCGATCTCCACGGTCCCCATGACCTCCGGGACCGACGAGGTCGCGAACTCGTCCGCCGGCGCGTACCCGACGACGCTGACGATCTCGCCGCCCGGCCCCGGCAGGAAGAGCTGCCAGACCTCACGGCGCTGCTCGTCGCCCCGGAAGTTCTCGGTCCACTGGACGAGCACGCCGGGGTGCTCGGCGTCGCGGCCGCGGGCCGCCGACCGCACCACGGTGCGGTCGTTCTCGCGCAGCCGTTGCTCGAGGCGGTAGCTCTGCTCCAGCAGCGGGGTCGACGGCTTGGTCTCGACGACGACGGAGACGGCCGTCCGGGCGGGACCCTCGACGCTGGGCTCGCTCCAGCGCGCGACCTCGCCGGTCGAGACCGCGCGGCGGCGTTCCTCCCACTGGCCCGGGACGGCCATGGACCAGCCACGGCCGGTGACCTCGCGGCTGCCGACCGGTCGCTGCGGGACGGGGGTCACGCTGGCCGACGGGCTGGCGGTGGGCCGGATGTCCGACCCGGCGAACGGCTCGTCCGAGGAGCAGCCGGCGGCGAATCCGACGGCGACGACGGTCACGGCGACCAGCGGGATCGTGCGGCGGAGGGCACCGCGCGTGGGGGGCTCCCCCGGGCCGTCGCCCCCGTGCCACATGGCCCCGAGGATACCGGCGTGCCCGGCGGGTCGCCGGGCCTCGCCACGGTCGCGGGTCTAGGAGACGCGTTCCATGACCGAGCGGTAGCCGGTGGCCTCCTGGGTGAAGCGGTCGCCGTCGCAGGTGTAGGAGACCGAGCCGGCGCCGGGCTTCAGCTCCTGCTGCTTGGGGTCCGACCCGGCGACGGTGACGGTGAGCGTGCCGTCGGAGGAGCGCAGGTCGAAGGACATCGACCCGCCGTCGGTGCGCACGCCGTAGACGACGGTGCCGGAGTAGACGGCCTGCCCCTCGCCCTGGTCGGTGGCGACCTGCGCGGGCGTCGAGCCGTAGGTGACGGTCTCGGTGCCGTCGGCGGTGATCTCGAGGGTGCGGTCGACGCCGCTGATCGTCACCGTGCCCTGGTCGGTCTTCGCGCTCTCGGAGTGCTCGACGGTCCGCCACGTCCCGACGAGGCAGTCGTCCAGCGACCCGGACCCGCCGGACCCTCCGGACGCCCCGCCGTCGGTCCCGCCGGAGGTCGACCCGCCACCCGGGACCGGGACGGGCGCCGCGGCGGTGCCCTGGGTGGACCCGCTGACGGCGATGCCGGTGACGAGCCCCGCGACGAACAGCAGGGCCGCGCCGAGCACCGCCCCGAGCGTGACGGCCACGACGACCCACGTGCGCGGCCCCTGCCGGGCCACCTGCGGCTGCTCCATCCGTGCCTCCCCGAGCGGTGGTCGAGTCCCACACCCTGCCACGCGCGGATGACGGAGGGCACGTCGTGCGGCCCGCGCGGGACGCCCGCCGCGTGGCGGCGTGGCTCAGGCGCCGGTCCGGGGCCGGCGCCAGGGCACGGCGCCGGGGGGAGGCGGGGTCCTCGTCGGCGGTGCGGTGCCCGGGGGCGGCGGTCCCGGTGCGTCCTCGTCCGGCCCGGGGTCCCGCGGGGCCGGCGGCGACACCGGCGGGGAGGGTGCCGGCGCGTACGTCGTCGGGCCCGGTGGGGGTGCCGCCGGGTCCTCGGTAGTCGCTTCCGGGGTCGCTCCGGCGGCCGCCGGGCGGGGTGCGGCCGGCCCCGGACCCGGCGGGGCGGGCGGGGACGCCCCCGGGCCGGACGCGGGCGCCGTCGACGGGGGCG
>NZ_SAYU02000061.1 GCF_004025965.2 Phycicoccus flavus
CGGCTGAGCGCGATGGGCTACCCCGTCCTCGTGCTGTGGGTCGCGGTCCTCGCGGTCCTCGCCTTCCTCCTCGGTGGGGTCAACCCCGCGACGCTGGTGGCCCGGGCACGCGGGGCCGACCTGCGGGCGTCGGGGTCGGGCAACCCCGGGGCGACCAACGCCGGTCGCGTGCTGGGCCGCAAGTGGGGGGCCCTCGTCCTCGTGCTGGACGTGGCCAAGGCCTACGTCCCCACGTGGCTCATCCTGTCCGCGATCGGCACCGCCGCCGCGCTGGTCGTGGGGCTGGCCGTCGTCCTCGGGCACGTCTTCAGCCCGTTCCTGCGCGGCCGGGGCGGCAAGGGCGTGGCCTGCGCGATCGGCGCGATCCTCGCCGTCGAGCCGGTCGTCGGGCTCGCCGCGCTCGCGGTCTTCGCGGCGGTGCTGCCCCTCGTGCGAGTCGTCGGCGAGGCGTCGGTCGTCGCGACGAGCGTGCTGCTCGTGCTCGGGGTCCTCGGGGCCGTGGGGGTCCTCCCCGTCGTGGGCACGTGGACCGGGCTGTGGCTCGTCGTCGTCGCCCTCGTCGTCCTGTGGCGGCACCGCAGGAACGTCCGGCGCTGGTGGGGGCGGCTGCGGGGCTGACCGCGTGCGCTCGCGCGGGTGCAGCCGTCCACAAGGCCGGCCGGGGAGGTCCGTCGTCCACAGATGGCGGGTGACCGCTGTCGGGCGGCCGGCCCGGTTCGTAGCGTCCGGGGCATGCGAGGACGAGCCGGCCCTGAGGCGGTGTCGGCGCGTGCCCTGGCCCGGCTGCGGTCCGGCGGCGCCGACGGCTGGGTGCCCTCGCGCGAGTCCCTCGGTCTCGACGGCGGCGCCGGTCTCGACGGCGGCGCCGGCCACGACGGGGCGCGGGGACCGGCGGGGCGGCGACGCCGGGTGCCCTCGGACCGCGAGGGCGAGGGCGCGCCCGTCGGCGGGAGCCCGCCGGTCGGGGAGGCGCGCGGGGCCGGGGGCCGGGGCGACGCCCGGGACGCGGCGGGACGACATCGTCCCGGGATGCCCGGGGGTGGCTGGCTCCGGCTGCCGGCTGCCTTCGTCGGGGCCCGCTGGCAGCCGGGACGGGCCGCCGTCGCCGGCGTCGCGCTGGTCACGGTCCTCGCCGTGCTCGTCCTCGGGCTGCGGGTGGCCTGGGCCCGCGAGTCCGGGGGAGAGCCGGTCGTGCCGTCCGGCGACGACACGACCATCGGGGTCCCGGTGGGGTCGGCCCCGGTCGGCCTGCCGTCCGCGACGGCTCCGGACCCGTCGGCCCTGCCCGGCTCAGACGTGCCACCCGCCCCGTCCTCGTCCCCGGCCGACCCGGTCCCGGCGGCGGTCGTCGTGCACGTCGTCGGCGAGGTCCGCCGCCCCGGGGTGCGCCGGCTGACCGCCGGTGCGCGGGTGGCGGACGCCGTCGAGGCCGCCGGCGGCGCCACCGGCCGGGCCGACCTCGGCGGGCTGAACCTGGCGCGCGTCCTCGTCGACGGCGAGCAGGTCCGGGTGCCGCGTCCGGGTGAGGTGGTGGCCGCGCCGGCCCCGGGTCCGGGGACCTCCACGGCCGATGCCGGGGGCACGGCGGACGGGGGCGGCCCGGCCGGGGCTCCGGTCTCGGTCAACACCGCCGACGTCGCGGCTCTCGACACGCTGCCGGGGATCGGTCCGGTCCTCGCCCAGCGGATCGTCGACTGGCGCACCGAGAACGGGTCCTTCTCGAGCGTCGACGAGCTGGCCGAGGTCAGCGGCATCGGGGAGAAGGTCCTCGCGGACCTGCGGCCGTTGGTGACGCTGTGAGCACGGGGACGGGCACTGGCACGGGCACCGGCTCCGTCCGCTGGTCCGACGACGCCGGCGAGGGGGCCGACGACGGGCCCGGCCCCGGGACCGGGGTCCCCGGGCGAGCCACGCCGGACGCGTCCGACCTGAGGCTCCTCGCGCCCGCGGTCCTCGCCTGGGCGGCTGCGGCAGCGACCCTCGGGCTGGCGCCGGGGCCGCGATGGGTGCTCGTCGGCGGGTGCGTGCTCGCCGCCCTCGCGCTCGTCGCTCCGGGAGCCGCACGCCCCTGGCATCGTCGGCCGGGGACGGGGCGGCCGGCACCACGGTCGCGCCGGTGGGCCGTGACGTCGGCGCTGCGCTGGCCGGCGGTCCTCACCCTCGTCCTCGTCGTCCTCCTCCAGGGGGCCGCCCTGGCGCAGACGGCGGTCCGGGAGCGCGGCGACGTCCCGGGGCTCGCCGCCCAGCGGGCGGCCGTCACCGCCGAGGTGCTGCTCACGAGCGACCCCGTCGAGGTGGACTCGCGCGACGGCACGCCGCGGGTCCTCCGCCGCGGCACGGCCCGGGTGGTGACCGGCCGCGGGCGCACCCGCGCCGCGAGCGCACCAGTGCTGCTCGTCGGCGGCGCCGCGCTGCGCGACCCGCCCTGGCACGCGGTGCTCGCCGTCCGGGGCCGGCTCGCGCCCACGGAGCGTGCCGACGACCGGGTCGCGGTCCTCGCCGTGTCCGGCCCGCTGCCGGTGCTGCGTCCGCCGGGTCCGGTGGCCCGCGGCGCCGAGCGGCTGCGCGAGGGCCTCCGCCGGGCCGTCGAGCACGCCCCCGCCGACGCCCGCGGCCTGCTGCCCGGGCTCGTCATCGGCGACACCGCCCGCACGCCTCCCGAGCTCACCGACGCCATGCTCGCCACCGGGATGACCCACCTGACCGCGGTGAGCGGCAGCAACGTCGCGGTGGTCGTCGGGCTCGTCCTCGGGCTGTGCGCGGTCTTCGGCGTTCCCCGTCCGGCCCGGCCGGTCCTCGCCGCGGTGGCGCTCGCCGGCTTCGTCGTCCTCGCCCGTCCGGAGCCGTCGGTGGTGCGGGCCGCGGCGATGGGCGCCATCGGGCTGCTCGGGCTCAGCCGCTCGCGCCGGTCGGCGGGCCTGCCGGTGCTCGCGGGCGCGGTGGTGGTCGTGCTCGTCCTCGACCCGTGGCTCGCCCGTTCGTACGGCTTCGCCCTGTCGACCCTGGCCACGCTGGGTCTGCTGCTCTTCACCCGGCCCTGGGGCGAGGCGGTGGGCCGGCGGCTGCCCGGCCGCCTCGCCGCGCTCGGCCCGGCGCTCGCCGTACCGGTGGCCGCGCAGGCGATGACCGCGCCCGTCGTCGTCCTGCTCCAGGGGTCGGTCAGCGTCGTCGGCGTCCTCGCCAACCTGCTCGCGGCCCCCCTCGTCCCCCCGGCCACGGTGGCCGGGGTCGCCGCCGCGCTGGTGTCGCTCGTGTCGGAGCGGGGGGCGACGCTCGTGGCCTGGGCCGGGGTCGTGCCCACCGTCGTCATCGCCCGGGTCGCCCGCACGTTCGCCGAGGTGCCGGGCGGCACCCTGCCCTGGCCGGACGGCCCGCCGGGGGCACTGCTGCTGGCCGGGCTCGTCGTCCTCGTGCTGCTCACCGGACGGTCCGTCGTCGCCCGGGTCCGGGCCCACCCGGTCGGCTCCTACGCCGTCGTCCTGCTGGCCGCCGCCGTCCTCCTCCCCACCCGCGTCGTCTCGGGCCCGCCGGACGGCTGGCGCCTCGTCGTCTGCGACGTCGGGCAGGGCGACGCCGTGGTCCTGCGCAGCGGTCCGGCGCGCGCCGTCCTCGTCGACGCCGGACCGGACCCGCCGCTCGTCGACGCCTGCCTGGACCGCCTGGGGGTCCGCGTGCTCGACGCCGTCGTCGTCACCCACTTCCACGCCGACCACGTCGACGGGCTGTCCGGCGCCGTCCGCGGCCGCACCGTCCGGCAGGTGCTGACCACCCCGGTCCGCGAGCCCGCCGAGGGCGCCCGCGCGGTCGACGCCGTCGCCGCGGCCGCGCACGCGCCGGTGCGCACCCTCCGCGCGGGCGACCGGGTCGTCCTCGGCGAGCTCACCGCCGTCGTCTGGTCCCCGTGGCGGCGGATCGCGGACGGATCGGTCCCCAACAACGCGAGCGTCGTCCTCGCGGCCCGCACCGGCGACGTCGACGCCCTGCTCCTCGGCGACGTCGAGCGCGAGGCCGCCCACGACCTGCTGCTCCGGCTGCGCCGCGACCCGGCGATGGCCGCCACCGCCCGCGGGTTCGAGGTCGTGAAGACACCGCACCACGGGTCGGCGAACCTCGACGACGGGCTCATGGCCGCCGTCCGCGCGCCGGTGGGGGTCGTCAGCGTGGGGGAGGACAACGACTACGGGCACCCGACGCCCTCGCACCTGGCGCTGCTGCGGCGGATGGGCTATACGGTCTACCGGACCGACGAGCGCGGTGACGTCGCCGTCGTCGAGGACGCCGGGGGAGCGGTCCGCGTCGTCACCGCCCGATGAGGGTGGGAGCAGCACCCGACCGGACGGCGACCGCGGACTCCCGGCCCCGGGCGCCGCGGGGTCAGATGGAGAAGGCCGGCTCCGGGCCGCGGATGGTCGAGGCGCGCGACTGCGAGCCCGCGCTCTCGGCGAGGGCCTCCAGCGTCGCCGCCACCGCCGGGACCCGGCGCAGGTCCGGCGTCGTGACGGCGGTGATGGTCCGCCGCGAGGACGGGGTCATCGGGAGCGCGACGACGTCGTCGTGGTGGACGGTGCGCAGGATGAGGTCGGGGATGAGGGCCACGCCGAGGCCCTCTGCGACGAGCCCGAGCACGGCGACGTAGTCCTCGGTCTCGTACGCGACGTCGGCCCGGAACCCGGCGGCGTCGGCCAGCTGGACGAGGTGGCCGCGGCAGCGCGGGCACCCGGCGATCCACGGCTCGCCCGCGAGCTCGGCCAGGGCGACGGTCTCCTGGTCGGCGACCGGGTGGTGGCGTGGGACGGCCAGACGCACCTCGTCCTCGAGCAGGGGGGTGATCTCGTAGGCGTCGAGGTCCTCCTCGCCGCGGCCGACGTCGGTGCCCTCGTAGGCGAAGGCGATGGCGAGGTCGCAGTCGCCGGCCCGCAGCGCGGCGATGCTCTCGGGCGGCTCGGCCTCGGTGAAGGAGATGCTCACGTCCGGGAAGCGCTGCTTGACCAGCGAGAGCGCGCGCGGGACGAGCGTCGCCGACGCCGACGGGAAGGCCATGAGCCGCACCCGGCCGCTGCGGAGCCCGGCGATGGCCGCGACCTCCTCCTCGGCGGCGTCCAGCGCGGACAGCACCGGCCCGGCGTGCCGGGCGAGGACGAGCCCGGCCTCGGTGAGCCGGACGTTGCGCCCGATCCGCTCGACGAGCGCGGTGCCGGTGCGCTGCTCCAGCCGGCGCACCATCTGCGAGATCGCCGGCTGGGTGTACCCCAGCGCGGCGGCGGCCGCGGTGAAGCTGCCCTCGTCGGCGATGGCCCGCATGACGCGGAGGCCGGCGGCGTCGATCATGCCCCCATCGTATAAGGCGGTGTTATGTCCGCCCAGGGCCGAACGGATCCGGGCGGTGGGCCCGGACGCCCGGCGCAGCCGCGGGGAGGTCCCCGACCGCGCACGCCGCCGCCCGGCGATACTGGACCCGTGCCCGACCCCGCCGTGACGAACCGGGCCGCGTCCCCGACGACGCGGCCGGTCGGCGTGACGCCCGACTGGGCCCTCGCCGAGACACCTCCGGAGAGCCGCGAGCCCGCCGCCGTCGACCGGCTGGCGTCGGCCCTGCGCGAGCACCGCGGCGCGCTCGTCCTCACCGGCGCCGGCATGTCCACCGACTCCGGCATCCCCGACTACCGCGGCCGGGACGGCACCCGCCGGGTCATGCCCATGCAGCACGGCGAGTTCTGCGCGAGCACGGAGAACCGCCGGACGTACTGGGCGCGCTCCTTCGTCGGCTGGCAGCGCTTCTCGCGGGCCGAGCCCAACGACGCGCACCGAGCCGTCGCCGCGCTGCAGCGGCAGGGCGTCCTCGGGCCGGTCGTCACCCAGAACGTCGACGGGCTGCACCAGGCCGCCGGCAGCCGCGACGTCACCGAGCTGCACGGCTCGCTGGCCCGCGTCGTGTGCCTCACCTGCGAGGACGTCGTCGACCGCGACGCCCTGCAACGGCGGATGGCCGAGGCCAACCCGGGCTTCGAGCGCCTCGTGCGCGGCGAGTCCGCCGACGGCTCGCGGGTGAGCAGCCAGATCCGCCCCGACGGCGACGTCGTCCTCCCCGACGAGGCCGTGCGCGGGTTCCGGCTGCCTCACTGCCTGGTCTGCGGGGCGGACACGCTCAAGCCCGACGTCGTGTTCTTCGGCGGCTCGGTGCCGCGCGATCGCGTCGACGCCGTCTACGCCCTCACCGACGCCGCGCCGGCGCTGCTCGTGCTCGGGTCGTCGCTGGCGGTGATGTCCGGGCTCCGCTTCGTGCGGCACGCCTCCCGCCGCGGCGTGCCCGTCATGGCCGTGACGAGGGGGCCGACCCGGGGCGAGGGGTACCTGACCCATAGGGTCGACGCGGCCCTGGCACCCACCCTCACCCGCATCGCCAGGCAGGAGGCAGCGTGACCGACATCGTCCTGAGGACCGCGACGGAGGACGACCTGCCGCGGATGACCGCCATCTACAACGAGGCCATCGAGCGCACGACGTCGACGTTCGACGTCGAGCCCCGGCCCGACGACAACTACGCCGCCCGGGTCACCTCGACCCGCTCCGGGGACCACGTCGTCGTCGCCGAGGTCGACGGCGTCGTCGCCGGCTACGCCTTCAGCAACAGCTACCGCCGGCGCCCCGCCTACGACACGACGCGCGAGGTGTCGGTGTACGTCGCCGAGGGCTACCGCAGCCACGGCCTCGGCAGCCGTCTGTACGACGACCTCATCGAGCGGCTCGACGCCGACGACATCCACACCATCGTCTCGGTCATCGCCCAGCCCAACCCGGCCTCGGAGGCGCTGCACGTCGCCATGGGCTTCGAGCACGTCGGCACCCTGCGCGAGGTCGGGTACAAGTTCGGCCACTGGGTCGACACCGCGCTCTGGCAGCGGATGCACCCGGGGCTCTGGGACGACGCCAAGCTGGAGTCCCAGCGGCTCGAGAAGGAGAAGCGGGTCGCGCGGCGGGAGGCCGCGGCGGCGGCCGACACCACCGAGGACACCGCCCCCGAGGGCCCCGACCGAGGCTGACCAATCCAGACCGGGCAGGCGCCGCCGTCCTCCGCGGAGGACCCGGCGCCGCGGCCGGTCAGGTCTGGGCACGTCGTGGATGGGCTCCTCGGGCAGCCGCTTGACCTTGCGGGTGCGGCGGCGCCGGCTCGGGATCATCGAGCGCATGACCTCGAGTGAGCCGACGCACCCCCTCGAACTGCTGCGCGGTCGCCGCCTGGCGAAGGGGCCCTCGCCGCGACATCTCCTCCGGCCCCTGCCGAGTGTCATGAGGCGGGCGGTCAGGTGACGGTAGGTCGGCAGTAAGCGCACATTGCGAGCCTGCTTCTCATCGACACCAAGAGGAGCACGCCATGAACACCATGCAGGCCGAGATCGTCCGCGCGGTCGACGACCAGCGACGTCGGGAGGCCGCCGAGCGCCGTCGGGTGCGCGCAGCTATCCCACCCCGCACCCGCAGGGTCCGGCTGAGGCCGCCGATCGACCGCGCGTCCCGGCGCCGACCCACCCGGCCGAACACCACGTCCACCGCCTTGACAGGAGTCCGTCGGTGACCAGGCCCAGCACGACGACCACGACCCTGCCACAGCTCGCGCCCGAGACGGCGGCAGACTTCTTCCTCACCGACGGCGGGCTGGAGACCAGCCTGATCTTCCTGCAGGGGATCGACCTGCCCGAGTTCGCGGCCTTCCGGCTGGTGGAGACCACGGACGGCCGAGCCGCGCTGCGCAGGTACTACGCGCCGTACGTGGATCTCGCACGGCGTGAGCGACGCGGGCTGGTCCTCGACACCCCGACCTGGCGGGCGAGCGCCGACTGGGGCGCGAGCCTCGGGTACGAGGCGGCGCAGGTGGCCGCGGTCAACAGGCAGGCCGTGACGTTCGTCGCGGAGATCGCGGCCGAGTGCCCGGACGTCGTCACGGTGCTGAACGGCGTCATCGGTCCGCGCGGCGACGGCTACGTGACCGGGAGCGAGATGACGCTCGAGGAGTCGGCGGAGTTCCACTCCCTGCAGGCCCGGGCCTTCGCCGGGGCCGGCGCGGACATGGTCACCGCGGTCACCATGACCTACCCGGAGGAGGCGGCCGGTGTCGCCCTCGCTGCCCGGGCCGCGGGCCTCCCGGCTGCCATCGGCGTGACGGTCGAGACCGACGGTCGCCTGCCGACCGGTATGCCCCTGGCCGAGGCCGTCGCCGCGGTCGAGTCGCTCAGCGGGGGTTCGCCGGCGTACCTGATGCTCAACTGCGCCCACCCGAGCCACCTCGAGGCCGGGCTGGTCGCCGGGGCGCCGTGGCTGCAGCGGATCAAGGCGATCCGCGCCAATGCCTCCCGGCTCAGCCACGCCGAGCTCGATGAGTCCGAGACCGTCGAGCGCGGTGACGTGGCCGAGCTGGCCGGCGACTACGTCCGCCTGCGGGAGCTGCTGACCGACCTGCGCGTGGTCGGTGGCTGCTGCGGCACCGACGACGAGCACGTTGCGGCCATCGCCGCGGCCTTGTCCACCGTCGGTCGCTGACGCGACCACCCCGAGACCCACGAAAGGGAACGACCATGACCACGACCCTGCACCCGCCGGCCCCGGCGGTGCTCATCACCCACGACGCAGTACCGGTGGTCGCCGCGACCCTCGCGGCGGCTTTCGACAACGACCCGATCTTCACCTGGGTGGCTCCCGACCCCGCTCTCCGACGAGCCGGGCTGCCCGGCTGGTTCGCCGTGGCAGCCGCCGGTCTGGAGCGACACGGCCGGAGCTGGCAGTCCGCAGCGTGCTCCGCCGCCGCGCTCTGGGTGCCACCGTCGACGGAGCCGCTCTCCGAGGCCGAAGGTGTGCTCCTCGGCGAGGCCACCGCACCGCTGGGGGCCGGGGCCATGGAACGGTCCGGCGTGATCTCGGCGGCGATGGAGGCCGTGCATCCGCAGGAGCCGCACCACTACCTGTGGCTGCTGGGAGTCTCGCCCGACCAGCAGGGGGCCGGCCTGGGGACCGGGCTGTTGGCCCAGTACCTCACCCAGCTCGACTCTGCTGGTGAGGCGGCGTACCTGGAGGCGACGAGCCCGCAGAACCGGCGGCTTTACGAACGTCATGGGTTCGAGGTGACCGGCGTGATCCAGGCCGAGAACTCGCCCCCGCTGTGGGCGATGTGGCGCGAGCCACGAGGGATCGACGGCTAGCGCTCACCGCGCGGCGCGCACGGACTCCAAGTGCCCGACAAGGGCGTGGAAGGAGACCGCCTCGCCGTCGGCGCGGCGCGCCCGGTCCAGGGCCCCTCGGAGCTCGTGCCCGTTGACCAAGGTCGGGTCGGGCTCCTCGTCCGCCGCGAGTTCGGCGGCGATCGCGGCGCCTCCACCGTCGCCTGCGGCGAGCAGGACCATCGCGGCTGTTGCGAGCAGCTGCCATCGGGACTGTGGCGCCAGCTCGTCCTGCGTGGCGTCGAGGAGCTGTTCCGCGGCGGCCGCGGGGGCGCCGGCGTCGACCTCCAGCCCGGCGAGCTCGAGGCGCACCCGAGTGAGCGCCGCGCGGTCACCAGCCCGGGCGGACCGGCGCATCGCCTCGGTGGCGGCATGCCGGGCCTCCTCGACCTGACCGAGCACCCGACGGATGCTCATGAGCGTCTCGTAGGCGATCCAGTCGTCGCGTGCCATCGGCAGCCGGCCGAAGAGCTCGAGCGCCGTTCGCACCTGGGTCAGCGCGGCCTTGGCATCGCCGCGGGCGAGGGCCAGATGGGCCACGTTGTTGTGCGCCCCGGCCAGCTCCCAGCGTGGGCCCTGGGCTCGCAGGGCGGGCAGTGCCTGCTGGTGCAGTCGCTCTGCGAGGTCGAGGTCGCCCGCCCCGGCGGCGGCCACCCCGGCGCGGACCAGCATCTCGCTGGCCAGCACCTGTCGACCCGTCGTGCGGTAGGTGTGTGCTGCCGTGAGCGCGGCGTCGACGGCGCCGGCGGGATCGCCGCTCTCGAGCCGGTGGGTCCATCGGGCGCCGTCGACCTCGGGCACGGACGCCGGGTCGAGGCCGGTGCGGCCGACGACTTCCTCGCAGGCCTCACACGCGGCGAGCGCCTGCTCCCGCTGTCCGAGCGAGGCGTGGGAGAGCCCCAGCAGCGACAGCACCCGGACCTGGTCGGGGTCTCCGTCGTCCAGCGCGGCCGCCTGCTCCAGCCACTCGACCGCAGTGCGGTTCGCCCCGATGCCGAACCACCAGCGCCAGAGACCGAGGACCGCGCGGCGTAGCCGTTCCGGGTCGCCGTGGTCCCGCGCGTGGACCAGGGCGCGGAGGATGTCGGGCTCCTGCTCGGTCAGCCGCGCGGTGGCGGCGACCTGCTCGCCGGTCAGCAGGTCGGCGGTGACCTCGTGCGCGTGGTCGAGGAAGTGGTCGGCGTGCCGGGCCTGCACCTCGGCGAGCCGATCGGTGGTCCGCAGCTGCGAGGTGGCCCACTCGGTGACGGTCTCGAGCGTGGCGTACGCACCCTCGTCGTCGGCGGTCGGGACGTGGTGCACCAGGGCGTGGTCGACCAGCTGGGTCAGCGGGCCGAGGACGTCGGGGGTGCCGCTCACCGCCGTCACCGCCCCCAGGCGCGCCGGCGCCGCGAACCCGCCGAAACAGCCGAGCAGGTCTCGGGCGTCGTCATCGAGCAGCTCGGCGCTCCACTGCAGCGTGGCGTGCAGCGTGCGCTGCCGGCCGGGCAGGTCCCGCAGGCTGCCGAGGACGCCGAGGGTGGAGGAGAGCTGCTGGTTCAGCGTGCTGGGCGACAACGTACGCAGGCGGGCCGCGGCAAGCTCCAGGGCGAGCGGAAGGCCGTCCAGCCTGTGCGCGATCTGGGTCAGCGGGTCACCCTCGGTGGCCGGCTCGGCCGAGAGGCGGGCGCCCATCGCCTCGGCGCGCCGGACCAGGAAGGTCCGGGCGTCGACGTCGCCGACGGCGCCGACCTGCAAGGGGAAGGGCATCACCCGTTGGACCCGCTCCACGCCCAGCCCCAGGACCGCCCGGCTCGTTGCCAGCACCCGGATGCCGCCGCCGGCGGCGACGAGCGACCCGACCACGTCCGTCGCGTCGAGCAGGTGCTCCATGTTGTCGAGTACCACGAGCACCGACCGCCCGCGGAAGGCGGCGGTCAGGTCAGGGGGTCCTGCGGCCTGCTCGACGATGCCGGCGGCTCGGGCGACCGAGGCGGACAGCTGGTCCGCGGACTCGAGGCGGGAGGCGTCCACGACGATCGGCGGTTCGTCGAAGGCACCGACGGTCCGGCGAGCAGCCTCGAGTGCCAGCCTTGTCTTGCCGACGCCACCCGGTCCCCACAAGGTGACGAGGGGAGTGGCCCCGGCGACGAGCGCGTCGACGACGTCGTCCAGCTCGCGGCGACGGCCGATGAAGCTCGGCCTCCCCAGGTCCTGCTCCGTGTCGGGTCCGAGACGGGGAAAGGTCCGCGGGTGCGTCGTGACATCGTGGCGCAGGACGTCGGTGACCAGGGCGCGGAAGCCCGGCGTCGGGTCTAGACCCTCGTCGGCCATCCGTTCGACGGTCGCCCGGTGCACGTCGACTGCTTCGGCGCTGCGGCCGTCGGCGTGCAGGGCGGTGACCAGTGAGGTCGCGACCGCCTCGTCGAGCGGGTGCTCCGCCGCCAGCGCGGCCAGCTCGGGGACGGCCCGCGCCGGTCGGCCTGCGGCGCTGAGGCTGTGCCCGAGGCGGGTGCGGGCCTCCCGCTCCAGCCGCATGAGGCGTTCGCGGTGGCCGTCGCCGCCGTTCTCGGAGAGCTCGGCCAAGGGCGGCGAGGACCAGAGGGCGAGAGCCTGCTCCAACAGCCGCACGGCCTCCGACGGGGCAGCGTCGGCAGACTCCCCGATGAGTCGCTCGAACCGGGTGGCGTCGACCTGCTCGGGGTCGGCGTCGAGCCGGTACCCGGCGCCGGCGCGGGTGATCCGAGCCGCCCCGGCGAGCTGCCGCCGCAGCCGGGAGATCCGGACCTGAAGGGACTCCCGCAGGGAGGTGGCGTCGTCGGCCTCCGGCCACACGTCTCGCAGGAGCCGCTCGTCGGACACGGCCCGGCCGGGCTCGAGCAGGAGCCGGGTGAGCAGTGCGCGCTCCTTCGCCCCGGAGACCGAGATCGCCTCGCCGTCCGCGCGGCGGATGTCCAGGGGTCCGAGGATGCGGAACGTGGTCGGGCCGTCCACCCGCCAAACCCTAGACGCGCAGACGACCCTGCGGGTGGACGCCGACCTGGGCCCGAGGCCGACCGGCCGGGCCGGACCGACGCCGCCGTCCTCCGCGGAGGACCCGGCGCCCGGCCCGGTCAGGTCTGGGGGACGTCGTGGATGGGCTCCTCGGGCAGCCGCTTGACCTTGCGGGTGCGGCGGCGCCGGCTCGGGATCATCGAGCGCATCTCCTCGAGCTTGCCGAAGCACAGCAGCCGGTCGCCGGCCTCGAGGACGTGCCGGCCGTTCGGGTTGGGTATGACCGAGGTCCCGCGGTGCAGCGTCAGCGCGGTGATGTCGCGCTCGCGCAGGCCGCTGTCCCCGAGCGCCTTGCCGACGAGGTCGGACGCCTCGAGGACGGCGATCTCGGCGACGCCGTAGCCGGTCGAGACGGTGAGCCGCTGGCGCACGTCGATCTCGGGGAAGGCGACCTGGTTGTCGATGTAGTCGATGATGGCGCCCGCGACGTCGAGCTTGGTCGCGGTCTCGATGCCCTCGAGCCCGGGGGAGGAGTTGACCTCCATGACCTGCGGGCCGTCGGCGCCTTCGAGCATGTCGACGCCCGCGACCCGCAGCCCCATGATCTGCGCGGAGCGCACGGCGGCCTTCTCGAACTCGGGGTCGAGGTCGACCGCCTCCACCGAGCCGCCGCGGTGGACGTTGGAGCGGAACTCGTCGCCCTTGGCCACCCGCCGCATCGCCGCGACGACGCGGTCGCCGACGACGAGCGCGCGGATGTCGCGGCCCTTGCTCTCCTTGACGAAGCGCTGGATGAGGACGTTCTGCTTGGTCGACTGCAGCGTCTCGATGACGGCCTCGGCGACCTTGACCGTCGGGGCGAGGATGACACCGATGCCCTGGGTGCCCTCGAGGAGCTTGATGACGACCGGGGCGCCGCCGACCCGCTCGATGGCCGGGATGACGTCGGCCCGGTCGCGCACGAACGTCGTGGGCGGCATGCCGATGTTGTGGCGCGAGAGGATCTGGGTGGCGCGCAGCTTGTCCCGTGAGTTCGCGATGCCCCACGAGGTGCTCGGGGTGTAGACGTCCATCTGCTCGAACTGCCGCACCACCGCGGTGCCGAAGTACGTCACCGAGTTGCCGACGCGCGGCAGGATGGCGTCGTAGGTCGAGAGCCGCTTCCCCCGGAACTGCAGGTCGGGCTCCTCGCCGGAGAGGTCGATGCCGAAGCGCAGGGTGTTGAGGACCTTGACGGTGTGACCGCGGTCGGCGGCGGCGGTGCGCAGGCGCTGCGTACTGTACGAGCGAGGCGCGCGGGAGAGGATCGCGAGCTTCATGACTTCCCGGAAGGCGAGAGACGGACGTGACGGAGCACCATTCCTACACCCTGGCGGGGTGGCGAGAGTGGGTCGGGCTCCCCGACATCGGGGTCGAGTGGGTGAAGGCGAAGCTCGACACGGGAGCGCGCTCGTCGGCGATCCACGCCTTCGACCTCGAGGACTTCGAGCGCGACGGTTCCCGGTGGGTGCGCTTCCAGGTCCGCCCCTGGCAGCGCTCGGACGACGACGCCGTCCTCGTCGAGCGGCCGGTCCTCGACGTCCGCGAGGTCCGCTCGTCCTCGGGGCACAGCGAGGAGCGCCTCGTCGTCGAGACCGACGTCTCGCTCATGGGCCGGGTCGTCACCGCCGAGATGACCCTCGCCCGCCGCGACGAGATGGGCTTCCGGATGCTCGTCGGCCGTGAGGCACTGCGCCAGGGCTACGCCGTCGACCCGGGCCGCTCCTACCTCGGGGGACGTCCTCCGCTCGCGCTGCGCCGCCGCAACCGGGGGCGCGCCTGATGCCGCGGCGGGTGCCCCGCCCGTCCTTCGAGATCGGCCCGGTCCGGGTGCGCGCCGGCCGGCGGCAGTCCCTGTCCCTGCCCATCACCCGCCTGGTCACCGGCGCCGACGTCGACCTGCCGGTCCAGGTGGTCCACGGGCGCGAGGACGGCCCGACGGTGTGGGTCGACGCCGCCATCCACGGCGACGAGGCCGTCGGCGTCGAGGTCGTCCGTCAGGTGCTCGCCGGCCTGGACCCGAAGGCGCTGCGGGGGACCCTCATCGCGGTGCCCATCGTCAACGTCCTCGGGTTCATGAACGGCAACCGCTACCTGCCCGACCGCCGCGACCTCAACCGTTCCTTCCCCGGGGCGCCGCGCGGCTCGCTGGCCGGTCGGGTGGCGCACCTGTTCATGACCGAGGTGGTCGACAAGTGCGAGGTCGGCATCGACCTGCACACCGGCTCCGACCGCCGCACGAACCTCCCGCAGATCCGCGCCGACCTCGAGGACGCGCGCACCCGCGAGCTCGCCGCCGCCTTCGCCGCGCCCGTCATGCTGCACGCCCGGCTGCGGGACGGCTCGCTGCGGCACGCCGCGCGTGAGCACGGGGCGAAGGTGCTGCTCTACGAGGCGGGCGAGGCCTGGCGGATGGACCCGTGGGCGATCGACGCCGGCGTGCTCGGGGTGCGCCGGGTGCTGGCCTTCCTCGGGATGACCGACCCCGTGGACGAGGAGCCGCCGCAGCCGTCGGCCGTCTCCTGGCGCAGCGGCTGGGTCCGCTCGCGGGGCACGGGCATGCTGCACCTGGAGGCGAGGCTCGGCCAGCACGTGAGCGAGGGGGAGCGGCTGGGCGGGCTCTTCGACAGCTTCGGCAAGCGGGTCCGGCTGGTGCACGCGAACCGCACCGGTGTCGTCGTCGGCCGGACCGAGGCGCCGCTGGTCAACTCCGGCGACGCCGTCGTCCACATCGCCGAGGTCGACGACTGAGCGGACCGCTCAGATGCGCCGCAGGACCGCGGTGACCTTGCCCAGCACGGTGGCGTGGTCGCCGTCGATGGGCTCGAAGTCGGGGTTGTGCGGCATGAGCCAGACCTTGCCGTCCTTGCGCTTGAAGGTCTTCACCGTGGCCTCGTTGTCGAGCATGGCGGCGACGATGTCGCCGTTGTCGGCCACCGACTGCTGGCGGACGACGACCCAGTCGCCGTCGCAGATGGCGGCGTCGACCATCGAGTCGCCGACGACCTTGAGGAGGAAGAGCGAGCCCTCCCCGACGATCTGCTTCGGCAGCGGGAAGACGTCCTCGACGACCTCCTCGGCGGTGATGGGCACGCCGGCCGCGATCTGGCCGAGCACCGGGACGTAGGACGCCTCGGGCCGCTCGTCGCCGATGCCGGTGACGTCGACGTCGTCCTCGACGGGAGCACGCCGGTAGCCGCCGTCCTCGGCGTGCTCGGGCGAGAGGACCTCGATGGCGCGGGGGCGGTTGGGGTCGCGGCGCAGGTAGCCCTTGCGCTCCAGGGCCGAGAGCTGGTGGGCCACCGAGCTGGGGGAGGTCAGGCCGACGGCCTCGCCGATCTCCCGCATGCTCGGCGGGTAGCCGCGCCGGTCGATGGCGTTGCGGATGACCTCGAGGACCTTGCGCTGACGGTGGGTCAGCTCCCCGCCGTCACCCCGGTCCGGCATCTCGTGGATGTCGGCGTTCCTCGGACGTGCCATGTCGACCCTCTCGCTCTGTCCGGCGCTCACGCGCGTCCGGATCGGCCGTGAATGCGCAGGTCAGACCCGTTGTCAGTGGTCGTGTGCAGGCTGGTGCGCATGGGACGAGAGTACGCAGGTCGTACAGGAGATTCAAACATCCTTTCGACGCGTGTCTTGATGCGCTCGAACATCCGTGCTACAACTCGGACAGACGTTCTATCGAACAGCGGTTCGACGGTCGCGGTGGCCGTCGGGATGGAGGACATGATGAGCGCGATCGCGTGGGAGCCCCTCGAGGACCTCGCCACCCCGGCCCCGCGGCGCCCGCGGCTGGCGCTCGTCCCGGACGCCGCGCCCGCGCGCCGCGTCGACGAGGGGCTGCGCCTCACGGCCCGCGGCCGGCTCGTGCTGCTCGTCCTCGCGGTCGCCGTGCTCGGGGCGGCCCTCGGCTTCCGCGGCATGGGCGGGGCCGGTGCGGTCACGCCGCAGCACACCGTCACCGTCGGGGCCGGCCAGACGCTGTCCGAGATCGCGGCCGCCGAGCTGCCCGGGCAGAGCATCAGCCAGGGCGTCCTGTCCATCCAGCTCGCCAACGACCTGTCGACCGCCCAGGTGAGCGCGGGCCAGGAGCTCGTCATCCCCCGCGGCTGACCCCCTCGTCGGCCGCCCCGGCAGGGTGGGGCGGCCGCCACGTCCGAGTCCCTCGACCCGGCTCAGGACGCCGAAGGGCGTCGTTCCTCGTGCAGGAGGAACGGCGCCCTTCGTGCTGTCCCCGACCGGCTCGTCGGCGTCGTCGGCCGAACGGCCGAGGCGTCATCCGCCGAGCCGCCCGAAGGCCGACGCTGGTCGGCTGCCCCGGGCGCGGCGCGCCGCGTCCGCGGCTGCCGGGCCGACAGACTCCTTCCATGCGCCCCCGACGGCGGAGCACCTACCGCGTCTCCCACCACCCGGTCGTCCACTGTGGCGGCCCGGGCCGGTGGCAGTGGACGTGCGGGTGCGGAGCCCGGGGTCTCGCATCCTCCGGAGGCTGGCACGACGCGTACACGGCAGCGCTCGTGCACCAGAGCCTCAGTCCGGGGGAGTAGGCGTGTGGCCCGGGGATAACAGAGGGTCCCCGGGCTGCACGCCTCGTCGTCGCCACTCTCGCCGGCGACGACGACACAGTGCCGCGGGCCTGGCGAGGCAGGGGGCCGCCGGGCCCGCGTCACTCGTGACGCACCGGAACAGCACGACCCGGCTCGTCGCCGCCCACGTCGCCCGCACCTCCTGCGCGCCGGCTCCTCCCGTCGCCCCCGGCCGCCGGCATGCCCATCCCGGGAACAGGCGTGTCCACACGCGCGTTGCGCAACGGTGTAATTGAGTAATACCTGTAAGGAGTGCGTGATGGGACACGACGACGAGCACGACGGGAACAGTGGCGCGACCCCCTGGGGGCGGGGTGGCCCGCCCCACGGACCCTGGGCCCGGGGGCCGCGGGGCGGTCGTCCCGGTCCGGGTGGAGGACGGGGACGAGGGCCCGGGCGACCCGGTGGCTGGCAGCAGGGCGACCTCCCGCCGGCGGAGGACGTCCGGCAGTGGTTCGCCGGGCGGCTGCCCGAGGACTGGTTCGACGGGGTCGAGGTCAGCGTCGACCGGGAGGAGGTCCTCGTCGTCGGCACCCTGGCCGGGGTCGACCCGCAGGTCGAGCCCGCCGAGGCCGAGGGCCGCATCTCCCGGTTCCGTGCCGACACCCGCGAGCGGCGGATGGCCGTCGCCGACGAGGCGCAGGCCCGCTACGGGCGCACCGTCTCGTGGGGGGCCCGCGCCGGCGACCGGACCGAGCTGTTCACGCACCTGGCCGTCCCGGTGATGACCCGGCTGCGCCAGCCGGAGCGCCAGGTCCTCGACACCCTCGTCGACTCCGGCGTGGCCCGCTCGCGCAGCGACGCCGTGGCATGGTGCGTGCGTCTCGTCGAGGAGCACGCCGACGCCTGGCTCGGCGAGCTGCGCGAGGCGATGACGGCGGTCGACGACATCCGGGCCAAGGGCCCGAACGTCTGACCGTCCGCGCTCGCTCGCCCGGGACCTCGTTGTGGTCGGGCGGCGAGGGCCGGACACGCCACCGGCCCGGGGTGCCCCTGCGGACCCCGGGCCGGCGGCGCCCGGCCGCGCTCAGGGGGTGAGCGCCGCGCACAGCAGGCCGACGTCCTCGGCCTGACCGTGCGCGTCGAGCACCACCTCGGCGTCGCCGTCGACGAGGTGCACCCGGTAGCCCGCGAAGAGGGTCACCGTCCCGGCGCCGGGGACCCTACGCAGGACGACCCCGCGCTCGTCGACGACCGCGGTGCCGTCGGCGGCGTAGGTGATCGTCTCGGGTCCCATGGCGAGACCGGCGAGGCTGATGCCGTTGGCCGAGGTCGTCGACCGGAAGCGGAAGGTGCGGATCTCCCGGGTGACCGCGCCGTCGGCACCGGTCCACGTGACGGTGTTCCACGAGCCCCACACGTGGATCGTCACCGGGAACCCGCAAGTCTCGGTGAGCCACTCCTGCTGGGCGGTGAACTCGAGGGTCTCCACGCCGTGGACGGGACCGGCGGCCTGCGCCGGGGCGGCGAGGGCCAGGGGTGTGGCGACGGCGAGGGCGGCACCGGCGAGGGCCGTGCGCAGCCTGCGGATGGTGGTCATGTCGTGCTCCTTCGTGAGCGGGTCGTGCGGGCGGGGTGGTGCCGGGGCGGCGCGTGGGGCCGCCCGGTGGTGGTGCGCAGGCCGGTCAGCGGTGGGGGCGGACCGCCGCGGCGCCGTGCCGGGCGGAGGAGGAGCGGGCGGCGTCGATCCCGGCCGTCGTCGGGACGGGTTCGCCGACCCCGAGGCCGTACGGGTCGTGCGTCGTCGCGACCTCGACCCCGCAGTGCGAGGCGCCGGTGTAGACGGTGGCCCCGAAGCGCGCGCTGCCGTCGGCGCGGTAGCCCGAGTGCGAGGTGCTGGCGACCTGGTCCAGCGGGCGGTTCACGGCGTGGACCGCGCTGCCGAACCACCGCTGCGGGTCGGTCACCCCGTGACGGACCGACCAGAGCGTCGGGAGGACCTCGATGGTCCCGGGGGTCGTCACGCCGTGCCGGTAGAGGAAGGATCGGGCGACCTCACCCTCGAAGACCATGCTCTCGGGTCCGTCCCAGGGCTGGAAGGCCGCCCCCACGGCCCAGCCGCCCTCGTCGAGCCCGTAGACCCGGGAGTAGTCGCCGCCCTCGAGCACGCCGAGCCCGACGATCTCGCGCGGTGAGGGCCAGAACACCGCCTCGAAGTGCAGGGTGGCGGGGTCGAACGAGCTCGCGCCCTCACCGCCGGCGGTGTCGTCGTCGGCGAGGAGGAACGGGATCGCGTCCAGGCCGAGCCGGGCCATCGTCGTCGTCGAGCCGTCGGCGCGCCAGATCGTGGGGACGAAGGCGGACCAGTGGCTGATGCCGGGCTCCTGCTTCCCGACGAAACCGGAGCGGTCGCCCGACTCGTCCAGGCCCGGCGCGCTCGAGGCGTTGCCGCTGAAGGGCAGGCTCCGCGGCGCCTGCGTGTAGTGGTCCCAGGCAAGGGCGTCGAACGCCTGCTTGCGTCCGCCCGTGCCGTTGCCGGTCTCGCGGGCGCCGGTCGCCTGCCCGGCGGAGTTGATGCGCCGCACCCAGGCGCCGATCCGGTCGGGCGCGTCGCCCGGTGCGCTGCGCACGACGGTCGTGGACCCGGTGCGCAGGTCGTGGACCCAGGAGCGGGTCGCGCCGTCGGCGAACCAGGTCTCGCCGTTGAGCAGGCCGTTCGAGGTGAGCTCGTAGGCGATGTCGTCGGTCCCGCCGAGGCCGGGGTCCACGCGCCGGGGGGCGCCGCCCAGCCCCGTCCAGACGACGGCGCGCTGGTGCTGCTGTCCGTCGTCCTCGACCAGCTGGTAGTTGCCGTAGTAGGTGGGGGAGCCGGCGACGACCTCGATGTCGATGACGCCGGCGTCGAAGCCCCCGGCCGGCGGGGCGAGCTCGACGAGCCGGCAGTCGCCGGCCGCGGCGTTCGCCGGGGTCGTGGGCAGGGCGGCCAGGGTCGCCGCCCCCAAGGCGACGGTGAGTCCGAGGACGGTGAGACGGCGTCCTCCGAGACGGCGGTACAGACACATGGCGGGTCCTTCCGGTCCTGCGCCGCTCCCTCTCGTCGCGGCGTCGGGGCCGATGCTGGTCCGCAGCGGTCGCGGACCGGTCGCGAGGCGGTTGCGACCCCGCGGGAGGCGCCCCGGCGGTGCCCGACGCGGGCCCGCGGGGCCGGTCAGCGCAGGTCGGAGCAGGTGGTCGACGGCGGCCGGCCGGGCGTGAGGACCGCCGCTTCGTCGCTCGTGAGGTCGCGTCCCGCCGCTGTGCACGCGGCCCGCAGCCAGGCCGCCGGGTCGGTGCTCACCTCGACCGTCGTGCCGTCCTCGTGGAGGACACGGGCCACCGCACCGTCGTCGGGGACCGACAGCAGCCCCCACCCGTGGTCGTCGCTGACCGGCGACCCGAACGGCCGCCAGGTCCTGGTGTCCCACAGGGTGAGGTCGCCGTCGGTGCCGGTCGTGGCCAGCACCCGCCCGTGCGACCCTACCCGGGTGCCGATGACGAAGCCTCCGGTGACCAGGCGCCGGGGGGCGGCGTCGGTGAGGTCGGTGGAGTCCAGGACGTGGAGCCACCCCGCGAAGTCCCCGACGACGACGCGCGACCCGTCCGCGGACCACGCCACCGACCCCACCGGCAGCTCGGGGGCGTCGCCGAGGCGTCGCTCGGCCCGCACCTGCAGGGTCCCGAGGTCGACGACGCTCACGCCACCGGGGCGGCCGACGACGGCCGCGCGGCCGTCCGGGCTCACGGCGAGGTTCGGGACGAGCTCGCCGTAGACGCGGTCCGGGCGCGGGACGAGCGGGCCGACGTCACCGGTCCCGAGGTCGACGACCGCGACGCCGCCGAAGGCGTTGAGCACGACCCGGCGCCCGTCGGGGGTGGTGTCGAGGGCGTAGGCCGGCCAGGGGAGGTCGACGGTGCGGACGACGCGCCGCGTCTGCGGGTCGACGAGGACGAGGGCCCCGCGGTCGGGGGCCGGCCCGTCGGGACCGTCGTCGCCCCCCGGGGTCCAGAAGTCGAGGGAGAAGACCGCGGTGCGGCCGTCCGGGGTCACGGCCGCGGCGACGGGCTGGACGAGCCGCCCGGGGAACCGCGGCATCCGCACCCGCGAGACGGCGCGTCCGGTCGTGGCGTCCAGCAGCCAGGCGGTGTGCGGGCCGTCGTACGCCTGCCGGACGCCGGCGGCCGGCCCGCCCCGCTCCGGTGCCTCGCCGACGGTCGCGCCACCACCGGGACGGGTGACGACGGGGGTCCGCCGTCCGGAGAGGTCGAAGGCGACGACCGTCCCGTCCCGTCCGGCGGTCCACAGCGTGTCGGCGTCGGCGAGCCCGAGGTCCATGACGGTCCCGCTGTGCCCCTCGAGCGTGCGGGTGCGCGCCAGCCGTCCGTCGAGCACGAGGACGGAGTCGTCGACCCCGACGAACACGGTCCCGCCGTCGGCGGAGAAGACCGCCGCGCGGGCGTAACCGTCGACCTGGGTGCGCGGTCCGGCCTCCTCCAGGGTGCGGGTGTCGAGCAGGCGCATCGTCGAGCGGGTCTCGTCGTCATCGGTGACCAGGACGGTGCGCCCGTCCGGGGCGACGACGAGCGGCCGCCCGTCGAGGTGCGCGGTGCGGCCGCGTCCCGAGGTGTCGACGACGGCCGACCGGGCGGGCGTCGTCCCGACCAGCGCGCGGCTCACCCGTCCGTCCCCCCAGGACACGAAGGACTCGCTGGAGAAGCGGGAGTCCGCCGGCCACGGCCAGGACCGCAGGGGCCGTCCGGTGTCCGGGTCGACCTCGACCACCCGGCTGTCGGTCTCGACGAGCAGCCGGCCGCCGGGGGCCGTCACCACCCACGACGGGAACGGGTCCTCGCTGAGGCCGACGTCGACGAGCTCCTGGCCGGGCAGGCTCCACACCACCGCCCCGTCGGACGCCCGCAACCGGGTGAGGACCGGGGCGGGGTCCGTGCGCACGGTCGCGACGACGTCCGGGCTGCCCCGCACGGTCGTGAGGTTCGCGACCTGGCCGCCGACGTCGCGCACCCACCGGCGCGCGCCGGTCCGGCTGTCGAGCGACCACAGCCAGGGGTCGTTCTCCGACGCGTAGACCGTCCCGCCGTCGGTGCTCACGAGCATCCGCAGGAAGCGGTGCTCGGTGCGGACCCGGTGGAGGACGGCCGGCTGCCGGGCGAGGAGGGTGAGCAGCGAGCCGTACGTCTCCGGGCTGTCCTCCAGCCGGGTGGCCTCGACCGCGGCGAGCAGGGCGGTGTCGGGGTAGTCCTGGCTCAGGGCCGTCGCCGCCAGCCGCTTTGCGTCGGCCGAGACCGACGCCGCCTCGGCCTTGCCGCGCGCCTGCCAGGCCAGGACCCCCGCGGCCACGGCGGCGACGAGCACCGCCGCCAGCCCCGCGAGCAGCAGCCGCAGCCGGCGGTTCTGCCGGGCCGCGGCGCCCGCCCGCTCCAGCGCGGAGCGCCGTTCGGCGTCCAGGGCCTCACGACCGGTGTCGAGGAAGGCGTGCTCGATCGCGGTGAGGTCACCGGGGCGGGCCCGGGCGACGTCCAGGCCCGACGCCAGCCGGGGGCCCGACCACAGCAGGGCGGGGTCGCGGTCCTCGGCGTCCCACTCGGCCGCGGCCAGGGCGAGCCGGGCCTGGACCGTCCGGCCGGCGGCGTCCTCGGCCAGCCAGCCGCGCAGCCGCGGCCACTCGCGGAAGAGCGCCTCGTGCGCGACCTCGACGTGCCCGTCGGAGGTCGTGAGCAGGCGGGCGGCCACGAGGTCGTCGACGACCGCGCCCGCACCCTCGGCGAGCGACTGCGCCTCGGCGACGGGCACCCGGCGCCGGGTCACCTCCGACCCCTCGCCGGGACCGGCGAGGCGCAGGAGCAGCCGTCGGGCCAGGTCCTGCTGCGGGGTCGTCAGCGCGCCCCACGCCTCCTCGGCGAGTCCGGCGATGGCGCCGTCGAGACCGCCGAGGCCGACGTACGCCGCGTAGGTGAGCCGCCGGCCGTCGCGCCGCTGCCACAGCTCGGCGAGGGCGGTGGACAGGAGGGGGAGCAGGCCCGGCTCCTCGCCGGCGTCGGCGACGAGGGTGTCGGCGAGGCCGTCGTCGAGCACGAGGCCGGCCGCCGCGGCCGGGCGCTCGACCGCGCGGCGCACCTCGGCCGGGGTCATCGGCCCGACGAGGACGGTCCCGTCGCCCACGAGCCCGCGCAGCTCGGCGTGCTCGGCGAGGTCGCCGACCCGGTCCGCCCGCACGGCGAGGACGAGCGTCACCGGGCTGTCGGGCTCTGTCGTCAGCTCGGTGAGGGTGTCGAGGAACTGGCGGCGCTCGGCCTCGTCGGCGCACAGGGTCCACGTCTCCTCGAACTGGTCGACGGCGATGACGACGCGGCCGGCGCCGTCGCGGTCGTCGAGGAGCCGGGCCAGCAGGTCCGGTGTGCCGCCGGGGCCGAGGGCCACCCGGGCCAGCTCGCGCATCGGGTGCTCGCCGGGGCGCAGGACGAGGGTGCGCCAGCCGGCGCTGCCGGGCAGGACGTCCTCGGCCAGCGCGGCGAGCAGCCCGGCCCGCAGCACCGAGGACTTCCCGGACCCCGACGCCCCGACGAGGGCGAGCACCCGGCAGCCGGCCAGCCGGGCCACGAGCTCGGCGACGAGCCGGTCCCGCCCGGCGAACCAGCGCGCGTCCTCGAGCCCGTAGGCCGCGAGCCCGCGCCACGGACAGACACGGGGGTCGACGTCCTGCGCGAGCCGGCCGGCCCGCAGCCGCGAGACGCCCTCGGCCAGCTCGTCGCGGGCGACGGCGAGGTCGGCGCTGGAGGACCCGGTCATCGACGCCGCCGCCTCGACGACCCGGCGGGCCCGCTGCCGGGCGAGCTCCTGGGCCCGGGCGTGCGCGTGGCCGGGCAGGCCGCCCGAGGCCTGCGCCACGTCGGCGAGGACCGCGTCCACCTCGGTCCCCGTGAGGTAGGCGGCGACGATCTCGCGGAGCGCGTCGGGTCCGAGCGGCCCGAGGTCGAGGACGTCCGCGCCCTCGGGGACGGCGGCCAGGCGAGGCGCGAGCCGGAGGACGAGGGTCGCGCCGACACCGGGGTCGCAGCCGTCGCCGACGACGAGGAGGGGGGTCCGGTCGGCGGAGGGGAGGTCCGGCGGCTCGGTGTCGGCGTCGACGTACTCGACCCGGCCGCCGTCCCGGACGATCTCGGCGGCCAGGGCGCTCGCGAGGGCCGTGGCGCCGGCCCCGGCGGGACCGCGGACGACGACGGTCGCGGGGGTGCCGCGCAGGGCGGCGTCCCACACCCGGCGCAGGCGGGCCAGCTCGGCGTCCCGCCCGACGAGCCCCGGTGCGGCCGCCGGACGGAGCTGCGGGGGCACCCCGGGACGAGCCGCGGGCCGGCCGAGGCCGGGGTCGTGGGCCAGCACCCGGGCATGGACGGCCCGCAGCTGCGGACCGGGGTCGACGCCGAGCTCGTCGGCGAGGAGGCCGCGCACCCGGTCGTAGGCGCCGAGCGCCTCGGCCTGGCGGCCGCTGCGGTAGAGGGCGGTGACGAGCAGCTCCCAGCCGCGCTCGCGCAGGGGGTGCTCGTGGGTCAGCGCCTCGAGCCCCGGCACGGCGGCCGCGGCCCGGTCGCGGGCGAGGTCGGCGGACAGGCGGTCCTCGGCGGCGGTGAGCCGCAGCTCCTCGAGCCGCCGCGCCTCGGCGGCGGCGAACCCGGCGTCGGGGAAGTCGGCGTACGCCGTGCCCCGCCACAGCGACAGCGCCTCGTCCAGGGTCCCGGCCGCCGCCTCGGGCCGGCCGTCGGCGAGCGCCCGGCTGCCGAGGGCGGCGAGCCGGACGAACCGGTCGGCGTCGACCTGGCCGGGGTCGAGGACGAGCCGGTACCCGGCACCCTCGGTGACGAGGACCTGCGGGGGGCCGCTGCGGTCCGGCTCGAGGGTGTTGCGGAGCCGGACGACGAAGGTCTGCAGGGACTTGCCCGCGCTCGGGGGCGGGGCGTCGCCCCACAGCGTGTCGACGAGGTCGGCCGTGCCGACCACCCGTCCCGAGGCGGCGACGAGCCGGGCCAGGAGCAGCCGCTCCTTGGCCCCCCGGATCTCGACCGGTCCCGTCGCGCGCTCCACCCGCAGCGGACCGAGCACCGAGTAGTGCACGGGCTCAATGTAGGGCCGCGCGGTCACGGTGGACACCTCGTTCCTGCGGGTCGTCCGGCGGGGGT
>NZ_SAYU02000062.1 GCF_004025965.2 Phycicoccus flavus
CGCGCCGGCGCCCGCGCGCCCCGGTCCGGACCCGGCGGCCGGCACCCGGGCGCACCGCCGCGACGCCCGCCGCGAGGTCGACCGCCGGCGACGGCGTGACCGCCGCCGGGCCGCCCTCGGGCTCGTGCTGGCGGCGGCCGTCGTCGGCGGGTCCGGGTGGGCGCTGGTCACCGGCCGGGTCCCCGCGGAGGTCACCGACCGCGCGCTCGCGCTCGCGCCGTCGTCCTGGACCGCGGACGACGAGCGGGTCGAGCGGGTCGAGCCGGTGGGGACGGTCGAGCCGGAGGGCACGACGGTCGGGGCCGCCGTGACCACCCCGGTGACGACCGGGCCGACCGCCCCGGACCCCGCCCCGGGGGTCGGGGCCGCCGGGCCGCAGGCCGCCCCCGCGCCGACGAGCAGCGACCTGTGCGTCGAGTACGTGCGGGACGGCCTGGCCCCGGGCTCCCCCGACTACGTGACGCTCGTCGCGGCCGCGGGCGGGGCCGACCTCACGGCCTGGTGCACGGACCGGATCGGCGCCGTGGAGGGCCCCGAGAGCGGGTGACCGGCGCGGGCCGATCCGGAATACCGACCCGGGGCGGGGCGCTGTCCCCTGTATGACCGTTCCCACCATCACGCTCAACACCGGTACGACCATCCCGCAGCTCGGCTTCGGCGTCTTCCAGATCGAGCCCGGGGACACGGCCGAGGCCGTGACCCGTGCGTTCGAGGTCGGCTACCGGCACATCGACACCGCGCAGATGTACGGCAACGAGAAGGAGGTCGGCGAGGCGATCGCGTCCTCCGGCATCCCCCGCGACGAGATCTTCGTGACCTCCAAGCTCAACAACGGCTTCCACCGTCCGGACGACGCCAAGCGCGCGTTCGACGAGACGATGACCAAGCTCGGCCTGGACCGGATCGACCTGTTCCTCGTCCACTGGCCGCTGCCCACCCGCTACGACGGCGACTTCGTGTCGACGTGGCGCACGATGGCCGGCTTCGCCGACGAGGGCCGCGCCGCCGCGGTGGGCGTCTCGAACTTCCAGCCCGCCCACCTCCAGCGGATCATCGACGAGACGGGGGTCGTCCCGGCCGTCAACCAGGTCGAGGTGCACCCGTACTTCGGCAACGAGCAGGTGCGGTCCGCGAACGCCGGCCACGGCATCGCGACCGAGGCGTGGTCCCCGATCGCGCAGGGCCAGGTGCTCGACGACGCCGTGCTCGGCGAGATCGCGCAGGAGAAGGGCAAGAGCCCGGCCCAGGTCGCGCTGCGCTGGCACGTCGAGCGGGGCGACATCGTCTTCCCGAAGTCGGTGACGCCGGAGCGCATCGAGGAGAACTTCGACCTCTTCTCCTTCGAGCTCACGCCCGAGGAGGTCTCCCGGATCTCGGGTCTGGACCGCGGCGAGGACGGGCGCACCGGCCCGAACCCCGACGAGTTCGACTACATCCCCGACTGACGGCCGCGGGCGGCGCGACACCGCCGTCCCGTCGCCCGCGTGCGCCCCGCCCCGTCCGGTCCCGTCCGGGCGGGGCGTCGTCGTGTCCGCGGGCCTGCCCTCAGGACGCGGGGACCGCGGGGGTCGGTCAGGCGGGGCATCGTCGTGTCCGTGGGCCTGCCCCGTAGGACGCGGGGGTCGGGCGGGCGGGGCGTCGCCGTGTCCGCGAGCCTGGCCCGCAGCACGCGGGGACCGCGGGGGTCGGTCGGGCTGGGCGTCGTCGTGTCCGTGGGCCTGCCCTCAGGACGCGGGGACCGCGGGGGTCGGTCGGGCTGGGCGTCGTCGTGTCCGTGGGCCTGCCCTCAGGACGCGGGGACCGCGGGGGTCGGTCAGGCGCGCGCCAAGAGCTCGCCGTGGAGCACGACGAACCACCCGTCCACCTCGCCCGTCCAGGACCGCCACGCGGCCGCCATCCGGTCCAGGTCGGCGGCGGTGCAGCGTCCCTCCTCGACCAGCTGGTGGGCCAGATCGGAGCGGATGATGCGGTCGGCCCACATGCCGCCCCAGGAGGCGCGGTCCTCCGGCGTCGCGAAGCACCACGTCGAGGCGTCGGCGGCAGGGTCGACGAAGCCGGCGGCACGGGCCCAGGCGAGCAGGCGACGCCCGGCGTCGGGCTCGCCGCCGTTGGCGCGGCTCGCGTCCCGGTAGAGGTCCAGCCACCGGTCCAGGTCGGGGTCGGCCGGCCACCAGGTGAACCCGGAGTAGTCGGCGTCCCGGGCCGCGACGAGGCCGGCGGGCCGGCACACCCGGCGCATCTCGCGCAGGGCGGCGACCGGGTCGGCGACGTGCTGGAGCACCTGGTGGGCGTGGACGACGTCGAACGCGTCGTCCGGGAAGGGCAGGTGGTGGACGTCCCCGACGACGAGGTCGGCGTCGACGCCGCGACGGCCGAGCTCGGCGGCGGTGAGGGCGAGCGCGTCGTCGGTGGCCTCAAGCGCGGTGACCCGCCCGGGCGCGACGAGCGCCGCGAGGTCGGCGGTGATCGTCCCCGGCCCGGACCCGACGTCGAGCAGGTCTGCACCCGGATGAAGGTGCGGCAGCAGGTACGCGGCGGAGTTCTGCGCCGTGCGCCACCGGTGCGAGCGCAGCACCGGCTCGGCGTGGCCGTGGGTGTACCGGGTCATGCGCTCATCTTCCTCGCCTGATCCCGGAACCTTCAGGTCCGCCCAAGAACGGAGGGTGCGCGAACCCGAAGGTTTCTGCGCGATGTCACGCCCGACTGCCCCAGGGATCGCCCGACCCACCCCCCACGCCTCCCCGACTCGCCGGCCCCACCAACCCCGCGCCGGTCCCAACTTCCTCGCCTGATCCCGGAACCTTCAGGTTCGCGCAGGAACGGAGGGTGCGCGAACCCGAAGGTTCCTGCGCGATGACACGGCCGCCAGGCCGCGGCGCCGGGCAGCCGACCGGCTCAGACCGCGGCGCCGGGAGCGGGAGCGTCGTCGTGGACGAGGTCGTCGCCGATCTCGCGCCACCGCTCCCGTAGCACGCGTGGCGCGTCCTCCAGCGGGACCGCCCGCCACGTCCCGCCGTCGCGGGTGGCGAGCCCCAGGTCCTCGAGCCGCTCCAGCGCGTCGGGCACCTCGAAGTCGACGCCGTCGCCGCACCGCTCGTGCAGCCAGGTCTCCACCCGCGCGTCGAGGTCCTCGGCCGACGACGGCCCGTCGTGCAGCCCGCGGTAGGCGAGCACGGCCTCCTTGACGTCCTCGGCCTCGCCGCCGTCGAGCACGGTGTAGAGCACCCCGGGGCCGTCGGCCAGGGTGCGCGCGTACAGGCCCTCCGAGAGGTTCTTCAGGTACTCGGTCTTGCGGGTCTTGTACTTCGACCACTGCCGCCACAGGTAGCTGCCGAGGGCGGCGGCGGCGCCGAACAGGGTGACGAGCACGCCGGTCGAGATGTCCGGGGTGTCGTTGCGCAGGCCGAGGAAGGCGGCGACGAAGAGGGCGAGGAAGCCGACGGCGCTCGCGAGCTTGGTGACGGCGACGACGACGCCGCCGACGAGCGCCGGGACGCCGATGACCACCTTGTCGACGAGCCGCATCGAGACCCGGGTGCCCGGCAGCAGCATCTCGAGGTCGGGCTCGGGGACGTTCTGGAAGAGCTTGACGTGCTCGGTGCCGGGCTCGAACGGCAGGTCCTCGAGCTCGCGGCCGGCCGCCCGGTAGTGGTCGGCGTCGTGGTAGCGCGCGTACATGGCCACCCGGTCGTACTCGAGGAAGTCGACCGTGCGCGTGCGCAGGCCGTGCCAGCGCTCGACCTGCTCCTGCCGGCGCTCGACGCCGCGGCGCCAGAACCGCAGCTCGGCGAAGTCCTCGAGGTCGGCCTCCACCTGCACCGCGAAGACCGCGGACTCTCCGAGGGCCTCCTCCAGCACCCGGCGGGGCACCTCGTCGTAGTTGGCGCGGTCCAGCAGGTCCGCGAGCTCGGCGACGAGGGTGTCGCCGCCGGTCTCGGCCGAGGCCCGGGCGCTCACCCAGCGCTCCCGGTAGCGCGCGTGCAGCACGGCGCCGAGGGCGCGCGCGGCGCGGCGCATCCCGTCGGCGGTGCCGTCGTCGAGGTGCTCGGTGGCCAGCTCGACGGCCTCGGTGGTCGTCATCGGCAGGTACCTCGTCCTCGGCACGCGGCCGCCTCCCTCTCGCTCGTCGTCCTGCGCCATCGGCCCAGTGTGTCGGACGGTCCCGGGGCGCCGGCCCGGGGAGGAGTCAGTACCAGTGCGGCGAGCGGGACTGCCAGGTGCTCCAGGCCCCGCAGGGCGAGCCGTAGGAGCGGGCGATGTAGTCCAGGCCCCACCGGATCTGGGTCGCGGGGTCGGTGAGCCAGTCGCCGCCGGCAGTGGACATCTTCCAGCCGGGCAGGGCCTGCGGGATGCCGTACGCCCCCGAGCTCGGGTTGGTCGCCGACCAGCTCCAGCCCGACTCGCCGTTCCACAGCGAGACCAGGCACGAGAACTCCCCCGGGCCCCAGCCGTGGGCGGCGACGAGGGCGCGCGCCGTGGACTGCGCCGCGGCGGGCGAGCGGTCCCCGGTGGCGCCGCCGTACCCGACGACGGGGGTGGTGGCGGCGTGCTCGGCCGTCCGCTCCTGCGCGGCCCGGGACGCGGCCTCGGCGGCGGCCCGGGCCCGTGCCGCCGCACGCGCCGCGGCCCGGGCCCGTGCGGCGAGACCCTCGCGGCGACGGGTGGCCAGCGCGGCGGCTCGGGCGCGGAGGGTGTCGATGCGCCGCGACAGGGCGGTCTCCTGCGCGGCGAGGTCGGCCGCGAGGGACCGGGCCCGACGCGACGCGCGCTGCGCCGCCGCGCGGGCGGTGGTGGCGGCGTCGGCGGCCCGCTGCCGGTCGGCCTCGACCGCGGCCAGGTGCACCTCGTCGGCCCGGGCCGCGGTGGCGGCGGTCTCGGCCCGGGTGACGGCGGCGCCGGCCTCCCGGTCGCGGTCGTCGAGGACGACCTGGGCGTCGGCCATCGCCGCGGGCGAGCCGTCGAGGGCGAGCTCGAGCGAGGAGAGGTCCCCCGCGTGGGTCCAGGCGTCGGCCGCCGCGGCCGCGACCGCCCGCTGCGCCCCGCGCCGGGCGGCCCGGTCACGGGCCAGCTCGGCGGCCGCCTTGTCCGCGACCGCCGTGGCCCGCGCCAGTCGTGCCCGGGCGGCGGCCTCGGCGTCCACGGCCGCCGCGACGCCCAGCTGCAGGTCGGTGATCCGCCGGGTCAGGAGGTCCTGGCGGGCGGCGAGGGTCTGCTCGGCCGTCCGCGCCCGGCCGGCCGCGGCACGGGCCGCCGCGACGTCGCCGGCGCTCGGGACGGGGTGCCGGTCGGCGTGCGCGGCCGGTGCCGCACCGGTCGCCAGGGCGAGGACGGCGACGGCGACCCCCGGACGGAGCCACGGGCGGCGAGGACGGGACACCGCAGCAGTGTCACGCCCGCCCCACCAGCACCACGGCAGGCCGCCGACGCCCGTTCTCAGCGTCGTCTCGGCCGGCCCCGCGCCTCAGACCGGCAGGGGTGCGGTGAGGTCGTCCCGGTCGAAGACGAGACCGGGGACGTCGTCGGCGCTCGCCGCGGCGACGATCGCGTCGGTGCCCTCGGTGACCGTCTGCGGACCGCTGTGCCCGTTGAGGTCGGTGGCGGTCCAGCCGGGGTCGACGGCGCTCACCCGGACGTCCGGCAGGGCCTTCGCGTACTGGTTCGCGACCATGAACAGCGCGGCCTTGGAGGACTGGTAGACCAGGCCCGGCACCGACGACTCGGGGCGGGTGGGGTCGTTGACGAGGTCGAGGCGGCCGAGCCCGCTCGAGACCATGACGAGCCGCGGGCGCGCCGACGCGGTGAGCAGCGGCAGGAAGGCGTGCGTCACCCGCACCGGTCCGAGGAGGTTGACCCCGTACACGGGCAGGAAGTGGGCGGGGGTCGTCTCGAGGGTGTCGACCGGCTCGCCCGCGATACCGGCGTTGTTGACGAGGACGTCGAGGCCGGTGCCCGCCGCGGTGACCGTCTCGACGGCGGCGGCGACGGACGCGTCCGAGGTGACGTCGAGGGAGACGACGCGCAGGTCGGCGTCGGGCTGGTCGGCGCGGATGTCCGCGGCCGTCGCCTCCGCGGCGGCGGTGTCGCGGGCGGCCAGCCAGACCGTCCAGCCGAGCCGGGCCAGCCGGCGGCAGGTCTGCGCGCCGAGGCCCTTGTTCGCGCCGGTGACGAGGGCGGTAGTGGTGGTGTCGATGTCGGTGGTGGTGTCCATGGCTCCACGATCGGCCGGACGCGCGGCGGGTGACAGGGCGGGCGCATCGTGGGACCGGCGGTCCCACCTTCGCGGGGCCCACGGCGCGGGGCCGCGGGCGATGATGGAGGCGTGCGAGGAGACCGTGACGAGCTGGGCCGGGCACTGCGACGGGCGCGGTCCCGGGTGCGGCCGGAGGACGCCGGGCTGCCGGCCGGCACGCGGCGCCGCGTCGAGGGGCTTCGCCGCGAGGAGGTGGCGCTGCTCGCCGGCGTGAGCGTCGACTACGTCGTCCGCCTCGAGCAGGGTCGCGGGCCGACGCCGTCCGAGCAGGTGCTCACCGCCCTGTGCCGCGCACTGCGGGTGTCGCGGGACGAGCGGGACCGGATCTTCCGGCTGGCCGGTGCCGAGCCGCGCCCGGCGGGACGGGTCGACCGGCACGTCCGGCCCAGCGTGCTGCGTCTCATCGACCGCTTCACCGACCTGCCGGCCGTCGTGCTGAGCGCCGCCGGCGACGTCCTGGCCTGGAACGCCATGGCGTCGGCCCTCTTCGGCGACTGGTCGGCGCTGCCGCCGGAGCGGCGCAACCATCCCCGGCTGCGCTTCCTCCCCGACCCCGCCGACCCGCCGCGCTCGCAGGTCGGGGGCACGCCGGACGAGAAGGACCTCACCGCGCGGCAGACGGTGGCGAGCCTGCGGGCGGCGGCCGCGCGCTACCCCGACGACCCCGGGCTGCGCCGGCTGCTCGCCGACCTGCACGAGGGATCGGCATCGTTCCGGGAGCTGTGGGACGACACCGACGCCGGCCTGTGGCGCAGCCACCGCAAGACTGTCGACCACCCGAGCCTCGGCCCGGTGACGCTGGAGTGCGACGCGCTGCACCTGCCGGACTCCGACCAGACGGTGACCGTCTACTCCGCGGAGGCCGGCAGCCCCGAGGCCGAGGCGCTCGCCCTCCTGCGCGTCGTCGGCACCCAGGACCTCGCGACCCGCTGAGGCGCCCGACCGCTCCCGAGACCCCGGAACGTCACCGAGACCCCGGTTACGGAACCGGGGTCTCGGTGACATTTCGGGGTGACCCCGAAATGTCCGCCGGGGCCCGAGGCGGGGCGGGGGTGGGGTCAGGTGGGCGGGAGCTCGAGGCCGTCGCCGAAGTGGAAGAGGGCGTCGTCGCCGAACCCGGGGACGTCCTCCGGATGGCGGCGGACGGCGTCCATCGACACCGGGACGTCGAACGGCAGCCGACCGGCCGGCGGGAGCACCCCGGTGAGCGCGTCCAGCAGAGCGGGCCCGCTGGAGCCGTAGCTGCCGACGAGCGCCGCGCACACCGGCACGAGCGGGGTGAGGACGGCGGGCCGGTCGAGGGAGACGTCGAGGACCAGCGGGCACTGCGCCGCCACCCGCTGCAGCCGGGCGACCCGCCCGGGTGGGAAGTCCAGCGACCCCTGGTGGAACCACGCCTCGAGGAAGAGGTCGTCGCGGTGCTCCCACGGCGCCGCCAGCCGCACGAGCGCGACGTCGGCCTCCTCGGGGGTGTCGACGGCGAGCAGCCCGGCCGCGGCCAGGTCGTCGGCGCCCACCCCCTCGGCGTAGACGCGCGTGCCCGCCCGCAGCGGCAGCAGCGGGGCGTCGTGGCCCTCCGGCGCCTCGTTGCGCAGCAGCGTCACCGACCGCGCCTGCGCCTCGTGCCCGGCCCGCCGGTAGTCCTCGCGGCCGAGCGTCGCCATCGCGGCGTCCTCGTCGACGAACGGGTCGTCGAACAGGCCGAGCCGGAACTTCACCGCGAGCAGCCGCCGCGCGGACTCGTCGACCCGCGACTCCGGCACCCGCCCCGACCGGACGAGCCCGAGCAGCACCTCGACGCACTCCTCGCCGCCGAACTGGTCGACACCGGCGTGCAGCAGCAGCTCCATCCGGCCGGCGGGGTCGAGGTGCTCGACCCCCCACGCCCGGGCCGGCAGCACCTGGTCACCGACGTGGTTGTCGTTGACGAGCTCCCAGTCGGAGAGGACGACGCCGTCGTAGCCCAGCGTCTCGCGCAGCAGCCCGGTGACGATCCGCCGGTTGTAGCCGAACCCGACCTCCTCGACCGGCTCGCCGTCCAGCGTCACCCCGACCGGCATGCCGTAGTACGGCATGATCGCCGCCGTCCCCGCGGCGATGGCCTTCGGGAAGGGCGCGAGGTGGTCCTCGAACCGCCCTCCCGGGTAGACCTGCTCGCGGCCGTAGGGGAAGTGCGCGTCCTCCCCGTCGAGCTGCGGTCCTCCCCCCGGGAAGTGCTTGGTGACGCAGGCGACGGCGTCCGGCCCGAGGTCGCCCGAGCCCTGGAACCCCTCGAGGTAGGCCACCCCGAGGTCCCCGGAGAGCCCCGGGTCCTGCCCGAAGGTCCCCGCCTGCCGGGCCCAGCGGGGCTCGGTCGCGAGGTCGAGCGTCGGGTGCAGCGCCTGACGGATGCCGACGGCCCGGTACTCGGCGCGCGCGATGTCGGCGAACCGCCGGACGAGGTCGGGGTCGCGCAGCGCCGCGAGCCCCAGCGGCTCGGGCCACTGCGAGAACGACCCGGCGGCGAAGGAGACCCCGGCGTTCTCGACGAACCCGTGCCGCGGGTCGGTGCTCACGGTCACCGGGATGCCGTGCGGCGTGCGCTCGGCCAGCCGCTGGAGCGCGTTGCTCCAACGGGCGGCCTGCCGGGCGTCGCGCAGCTCGTGGACGTTGAAGTGCGACAGGTGCTTGCGCAGCACCACCTCGGAGGTCGGGGACTTGCTGATCTTCCCCGGCGTCTCCAGGACCTCGCCGTCCTCGCCCGCCTCGATGACGGTGTGGAACAGCAGGCCGGCCTTCTCCTCCAGCGACATCCGCGGCAGGAGGTCCGCGACCCGCTCCTCGACGGAGCGGCGGGGGTCCTCGTAGGGGTCCATCACCCCGTTGCCGTTGAGGTCGCGCCAGGCCGGCACGTCCCCCGCCGCGGGGTGGGCGACGGCGGGGGACGTGGTCGTGGGGGCCTCGGTCATGCGAGACCCGCCCCGAACTCCTCCAGCCCGATGACGGGGCGCAGCGCCCGCTCGACGGCGGGCGTGGAGAAGGAGCGCTGGATCACGCGGTTCCCGACGACGTTGCCGATCGCGCCCATGACCATGGCCTGGTCGAGGGCGAGGTAGCGGCGGGCGATGGTGCCCGAGCGCGTCGCGGCGGCGTCGAAGAAGCCGCCGGCGTCGTAGGCGCCGAGCTCGGACTCGATCCTCGCGAGGTTGGCGAAGGCCTCGCGCGGCTCGTGCATCATCGCGAGGAAGGACGCGTGCGGAGTGACCACGCCGTCACCGTACGTGGGGTTCGGGTTGGTCCCGGCGCGGCAGTCGCCGAACCCGATGTCGTAGTTCGTCATCTCCTTGTCGGAGAAGTAGCCGTCGGGGTTCATGCCGAGCGCGTCGACGCCGTACTCGCGGTAGTCGGCGAACGGGTCGGCGCACGGGGAGAAGCCCCAGTAGCCGTAACCGGCCTCGTCGAGGCCGTGCTCGCGCTGGGCCCGGACGTGCAGCGGGTGGTTGACGCCCCACGAGCGCGGCGCCCACGAGGTCTCCGGGACGAAGACCTCGGGCATGAGCTCCTCGAACATCGAGCCGCCCCAGCCGGGCACGATGTGCATGCCGCGGTAGGTGTAGGCCCCCTCGTAGACGTCGAGCCCGAGGTAGGTGCGGGTCTCACCGACCGGCTGCATCTCGGGCCAGGACCAGTCGCAGGTCTCCGGGAAGGTCCGCCACAGGGCGTAGTACTGCTTGCCCGGGATCTGGCCGGTGACGAACCCGAGGTAGCTCGTGATGCGCGTCTCGGACACGGTCGTGTCGTAGTGGTGGGTCGTGAGCCAGACGGGGTCGCCGCCGATGTGGGTGCCGAGGTACGTCCCGCCCGGGCGGCCGTCCTCCTCGGGGTAGAACCCGCCGTGGATGAGCCCGCCGGGCCGCACCTGGTGCGCCGGGTCGGAGTTGTCGTTGTAGAACGCGTCCCAGCGCATCCGCGAGAGGATCCGGCGGGCGTGGACCGCCGTGGCCCGGTCGCCGGACGTCAGGGTCAGCAGCGCGGCGCCGAGCCAGCCGTTGTCGACGCTGGAGCAGAACGGCACGACCTTCTCGCCGGTCGAGGGCCAGGTGCGCAGCACCGCGCCGGTGCCCTCGTCGTACCAGTTGTAGTACATGCCGCTCGGGGTGTGGTGCTCCATCCGCTCCAGCGTCCGCAGCGTCTGCAGGATGCGCCGGGTGGCCTCGCCGCGGGTGATGATGCCGAGCTCGCGGGCGACGAGCGCGCTCCAGAGGTACCCGCCGATGTTCGTCGGGGAGGTGTAGCCGCTGCGGTCGCCGGCGGCCAGCGACTCGGGGATGTTGTCGGCCGGCAGCCCGGTCTTCTCGTCGGTCATGGCGACGAGCGAGTGCCAGGTGTCGGCCGCCCAGCGGCGGACGGTGCCGGCGTCCCAGTCGGTCGCGAGACCGCGCAGGAACGCCGGAGCCGAGCGGACGGGGGCGGCGGCGGCCGGGGAGGCCGAGCCGGCGCCGACGACGGCGGTGCCGAGCGCGGCGGCGCCGCCGAGCAGCAGCCGTCGCCGGGAGGTGGCGGTGGGCACGTGCAGCGTGGTGGGACGGGGACTCATCGGGTTCTCCTGGGGTGGGTGGACACGGCCGGGGTGCGCCGGCCGCGGGGTGAGGTCACTTGATGCCGGTGGTCGCGATGCCCTCGATGAACCGGCGCTGGAAGACGAGGAAGACGAGGAGCACCGGGAGGACGACGACCGTCGCCCCGGCCAGCAGCAGCCCGTAGTTCGTCGAGTTCTGTCCGGTGCTGTAGAGGGCCAGCGCCACGGGCAGGGTGTAGGTCTTCTCGGTCTGGGCGACGACCAGCGGCCAGAGGAAGTTGTTCCACGAGCCGAGGAAGGTGAGGATCCCGAGCGTCGCCAGCGCCGGCCCGCACAGCGGCAGGATGATCCGGGCGAAGATGCCGATCTCGCCGGTCCCGTCGACGCGGGCGGCGTCGACGAGGTCCTTGGGCAGCCCGAGGACGAACTGCCGCATGAGGAAGACCCCGAAGGGGCTCACGAGGAACGGCAGGAACAGCCCGGGCAGTGTGTCGACGAGGCCGGCGTTGGCCACGAGGACGAACAACGGGACGAAGGTGACGACGCCCGGGATCATCAGGGTCGTCATGACGACGAGGAACAGGGCCCGCTTCCCGCGGAACTCGAGCATGGCGAAGGCGTACCCGAGCATCGAGCAGAACAGGAGGTTCCCGGCGGTCACGGCGACCGCGACGACGACCGAGTTCGTGAAGTAGTCGCCGAAGCTCAGCCGGCTGAACAGCTGGGTGTAGTTGTCCAGGGTCGCCGTCTGCGGCCACCAGGTCGGCGGCGACGAGCGCAGCTCCCCCTCGGTCTTGAACGAGCCGAGGACCATCCACGCGAACGGGGCGACGACGGCGACGAGGGCGACGGTGAGGACGCCGTAGAGCCACCAGTTGGCCTTCTTGGAGTTCAGTCCCATGCTCAGTCCTTCTCCCGCAGGAACCGGAACTGCAGCGCCGTGACGATCGCGACGAGCACGAAGATCAGGTAGCTGAGCGAGGCCGCGTAGCCGTAGTTGCCGAAACCGAACTGGTTGTAGGTGTACATCGACATCGAGATGGTCGAGTTCAGGGGTCCGCCGCTGGTCATGACGAAGGGCTCCTCGAAGAACTGGAGGTAGCCGATGCCCGTCGTCACCGAGACGAAGAGGATGGTCGGGCGCAGCATCGGCACGGTGACGTGCCGGAAGCGCTGCCACGCCGACGCGCCGTCGATGGCGGCGGCCTCGTGCAGCTGCCAGGGGACGGACTGCAGCCCGGCGAGGAAGATGATCATCCCGGTCCCGAAGTTGCGCCACGTCGCGAGCATGATGAGCGCCGGCATCGACCAGTTCGGGTCGCCGAGCCAGTTCGGCCCGGCGATGCCGACCCAGCCGAGCACGGTGTTGATGAGCCCGTAGTCGGTCTCGAGGAGGAACCGCCACACGACGGCCACGGCGACGATCGACGTGATGACCGGGGTGTAGAAGCCGAGCCGGAAGACGCTGCGGAGGCGGTGGATGCCGCGGTCGAGGGCCACGGCGGCGGCCAGGGCCACCGTGAGGGTCAGGGGGACGCCGACGAGGACGAAGTAGGCGGTGTTGGCGACCGCCTGGCGGAAGGTCGGGTCGCCGAAGGCCTTCGCGTAGTTCTCGAAGCCGACGAGGTCGACGGCGAAGGGGGTGCGCAGGTCGCGCGCCCGGGTGTCCGTGAAGCTCATGAAGAGCGACTGGAGCACCGGCCACGCGGTGAACGTGAGGAAGAGCAGGCAGAACGGGAGGGCGAGGATCCACGCGGCCCGCCCCTCCGCCCGGGCGGCGGCCCGCTTGCGCGGGGCGCCGTCCGGGACGGAGGTCTCACCGGCGGGAGCCGGAGGGGCGGTCGTCGTGGTCATGTCACTGACCGGTGCCGATGCTCTGGGCCTGCTGCTGCACCGTCTCCAGGGCCTTCTGGGGGTCGGCGCCGGTCTTGGTGACCTTCTCCATCTCGGTGTCGAAGTTCGCCACGACCTGCTCCCACGTCGGGTACGACGGCGGGGCCTTGGCGGTCGTCAGCTGCTCGCCGAAGACCTTGAGCTTGTCGTCGCCGGCCAGCGACGGGTCGTCCCAGGCGGACTGCACGGACGGCAGGTCCGTGGACATGCCGTACCACTTCACCTGGGTCTTGGGGTCGGCGAGGAACTGGACGAACTTCCACGCGGTGTCGCGCTGCTTGCTGTTCTTGAAGACGACGAAGTCCGACCCGCCGACGAACGAGGACGAGCCCGCGCTGCCGGCCGGGATCTTCGCGACCGAGTACTTGTTCTTGAAGCCCTTGCCACCGACCTTCTCGACCGCGGACATCATCCAGGGGCCGGAGATGAACATCGGCACCTTGCCGCTGGCGAAGTCCGGCTCGGTGGTCGGCTGCGCGGGGGCGGACTTGTTCGCGATGCCGTCGGTGAAGAAGGACTGGTAGTACTTCACGGCGTCGAGCATCTGCGGGGAGTCGAAGCTGTACTGGTCGTCCTTGGTCAGCTCGGCGCCCTCGCCCCAGGCGAACGGCATGATCGTCTGCCACGAGCCGGTACCGCCGGCCTGCAGGCCGATGCCCCACTTGGCGCCGGCCTTGGTCTGCATCGCCTTGGCCATGTCGTGCAGGCCCTGCCAGTCGGTGGGCGCGCTGTCGTAGCCGGCCTTCTTCGCGAGGTCGGTGCGGTAGTAGAGCAGCCGGGTCTCGACGTACCAGGGGATGCCGTAGGAGGTGCCGTTCACCTCGGTGGTCTTCTGGGCCCCCGGGAAGAAGCCGGCGGTGTCGATGTTCGAGGGCAGCGGGTCGAGCGCGTCGAGCCCGGCGAACTCGCCCATCCAGGTCGTGCCGACCATGGCGACGTCCGGGGTGCTGTTCGCGGTGATCGCGGTCGTGAACTTGTCGTGCGCGGCGTCCCACGGGATGGCGGTGACGTTGACCTTGGCACCGGGGTTGGCGGCCTCGAAGTCCTTGGCGAGGTCGGGCAGCTTCTCGCCCTCGGCGCCCATCGCCCAGACGGTGATGGTGCCGTCGGCCTTGCCGCTCTCGACGGCGGCGCCGGTGGTCGCCGCCCCGCCTCCGGTCTCGTCGGCGCGGCCGCAGGCGCTCAGGGTCAGGGCCGTGGTGGCCACGAGGGCCAGGACCGTGGTCGTTCGTCTCATCTCGTGCTCTCTTTCTGGGGGGTGGGGCGGAGAGAAGTCGGGGGGATCGGGGAGGGCCGCGGCTCAGCGCGGGCCGGCGTCGCGTCCCGGTTCGGGGCAGCCGCAGGAGCCACGGCGCACGACCCGGGTCGCGAGGACGGCCGACGGCTCGGTCGCCAGGCCGCTGACCCGGGCGTGGAGGCGCCGGGCGACGAGGGCGCCGAGCTCGCGCACGGGCTGCTGGACGGTCGTCAGGCCCGGCCGGACGTAGCGGGCGGCCATGATGTCGTCCCAGCCGGTGACGGCCAGGTCGTCCGGGACGCGGTGGCCGGCAGCGGCCAGCCGGTCGGTGACGGCGAGCGCGATCTCGTCGTTGGCGCAGACGAGGGCGTCGGTGGGCAGGCCGTCGGCGAGCAGCCGCTCGACGGCGACGACACCGTCGGCCTCGCGCAGGCCGACGCGCACGGGCTCCCCGGCCTCCACGCCGCGGGCCTCCAGTGCCCGGACGAAGCCGACGTGCCGCTCGCGGACGTCGGGGGCGATGTCGGGGTCGCCGACGAAGACCGGACGGCTGCGGCCGTGGTCGTCCAGGAGGTGGGCGGTGAGCTCGGTGCTGCTCGTGACGTTCTCCGCCGTCAGCCGGTCGACGCCCGGCGTCTGCGCACCGGCGACGACGAGCAGCGGCTTGGTCCGGGCGGTCCGGCGCAGCGCCTCGTCGGGGACGATGCCGCCGAGGACGGCGATGCCGTCGACGCCGGCGGCGAGGCGGGTGAAGCGCTCGACGGAGAGGGTGCGGTCGTGGTCGGCGAGCGAGAGGAGGACCGAGAGCCCGTCCTCGGCGGCGGCCTCCTCGAAGCCCATGAGCAGCTCGGAGAAGTAGGGGCCGTCGAGCTCGGGCAGCACCAGGCCCAGCGCCTCGTGCTGGCGGACGGCCAGGCTGCGGGCGGCGGCGTGCGGGGTGTAGTCGAGGTGCTGGATGGCGGCCAGGACCTTGTCCCGGGTGCGCTCCGACACGGCCGCCGAGCCCTGCACGACGCGCGAGACGGTGGCGATGGACACGCCCGCGGCCTCGGCGACGGAGTAGATCGTCGCCCCGGCGGGGACGGGAGCCGCACTGCTCGCCACCATGTCGGCGCTACCTCCTTGTAAGCGCTTACAAAACTGCTGTGAGCGCTTACATTGCCACAGGGGTGGGGGTCGGGGGAAGGCCCCGGGCGAGGAAATCTCGGTTCCCGTCGAGGCCCCTCGCGTCCGGCCCCGGGCGCTGCGCAGGCGTGGACACCCGCTGCCGGAGCGGGGACGTGGGTGGAAGTCGTCGCTCTGCTGGGATCCGCACCCACGGTCCGGGTGGGGAGATGATGCGCGAGGGGGGACGGGTCAGGGGCGGCGGGTGCGGCGCCGGCCGAGGAGGGCGTCCAGGCCCCAGTAGAGCGCCGCGACGACGAGGCCGAAGACGAGGATGAGCGCCAGCGTGCGCAGCACGGCGGGGTAGCCGAGCTCGGTGACGTTCGCGAAGCCGTACGGGTAGGCCCCGACGACGGCGCCGCGGGCCAGCATCCAGCCGATCCACGCCACCGGCAGGACGAGGGCGAGCGGGACGAGCCGGGCACTCACCCACCCTCGGGGGCCGACCGCGACCCAGACCACGACGGTGACGATCGGGGTGAGAACGTGGAGGATCGGGTCGGTGAGCAGGGACCAGCCCACGACGTCGGCGGTCGGCGCGAGGAGCACCTGGTAGACGATCGCGGTGACGGTGATCATGAGCAGTGCGTCGAGCCGCAGGACCCGCACGGCGAGCCCCCGCGGCACCGGCCGGCGCAGGAGCAGCGTGACCGACAGGGCGACGACGACGTTGGACCAGATCGTGAAGTAGCTGAGGGTGTCGGCCACCCGGGAGAGCACCCCGGCGGCCCCGTCCGGGTGCGCGCCGTACAGCCCCGGGGGCGGCGTCGTCGCGCGGTACCCGCCGACCGCGGAGACGGCGACGGTGAGGGCGACGCCGAGCCAGGCCAGCCCGGCGTTGACGGCCACCGCGGTCCGCCGCCACCCGGTGAGCGCCCCGGCGTCCTCGTCGACCACGAGCGGAGACTACTGCCGCCGCCTGCACCCGGGAGGGCCGGAGCGGCGGGCGGGGACGCCACGCCGCGCGAACGCTCGCGGGGACCGGCCGCGTCGGTCACACTGACGCCCATGGGCAAGCCCTTCACCGTGAGCCGCGAGACGATCGTCCTCGCCCCGCCCGAGGCGGTCCGCGGCCTCCTCGACGACTTCCACGCCTGGCGCGCCTGGTCGCCGTGGGAGGACCTCGACCCGGACATGGAGCGGACGTACTCGGGCCCGGACTCCGGCGTCGGCGCGCGCTACGCCTGGGACGGCAACAAGCGCGCCGGCCGCGGCACGATGGAGCTCACGGGGGTGCAGCCGCACCGGGTCGACGTCGCGGTGGCGTTCGAGAAGCCCTTCCCCTCGCGCTCGCGGGTCGAGTTCGTCCTCACCCCGCAGGAGGGCGAGACCCACGTCGAGTGGTTCATGCGCGGCGAGCTCGGGCTCGTGCAGCAGGCGTTCGCCCTGGTCAAGCCCATGGACGAGCTCATGGGCCCGGACCTGGAGCGCGGGCTCGCGAACCTCAAGGCGCAGGCCGAGACCGAGGCCGGCTCGGTCGCCTGACCGCCGTCCTCCCCGCGAGCGGTCGGCCGCGACCGGCGGCCCCGACCGGCGGCCGCTGCGGCATAGGCTGGCGCGATGAGCGTCGGTGCACCGGTGGCGGACCCCGCCGCGGACGTCCCGGACGGGCTGGCCTGGCACTACACCGACGGCCCCGGGCTGCTCGCCATCCTCGCGACGCACACGCTGTGGGCGACGGCGGCGCCGTTCCTCAACGACCGCGAGGAGGTCCGGCTCGGCGGCCGGCTCCTCGCGGAGCGCATCCTCGAGACCGGCTCCGGCGGCGACCCCGCCCTGACCCGCGAGCTCGCCGAGCGCGTGAGCGAGTCCAGCGAGCGCGGTGAGGGCCCCGGCCCCGGCAGCGCCTACATCCTCAGCGCGAGCAGCGCCCCGGACTCGCTGGCCATGTGGCGCCTCTACGGCGGTGTGCGCGAGTCGTACGCGCTCGGCCTGGACCCCGCCGCCGACCTCGCGGTGCTCGCCACCGGCGAGGTCGAGCTCGTCGCCGGCCGCCGCGACGGGCTCTACCTCTACCACCAGGGCTGGCGACCGGTCCGCTACCGCCCGGAGGAGCAGCGGGCGCTCGTCGACACGGCGCTCACCCATCTCGGCGGCCTCGCCGAGGTCCTCGGCGGCCGGCCGCGGGACGGGGAGCCGCGCGACGAGGACCCGCCGCCCCCGCCGGAGGTCGAGGCCCGGGTCGCCCCCTTCCTCGACGCGATGCAGGAGGCGCTGCTCCTCGTCAAGCACGAGGGCTTCGCGGACGAGCGCGAGACCCGCTACGCCGTCGTGCTCGTCGCCGGCGACGGCCCCGGCGGGCGTGCGGCCGAGGCGCGCCTGCTGTCCTACCGCGCCTCCGCCTACGGCCTGGCCCCGTACGTCCGCCTGACCGGCGCCGACCCCGCCCGGCCGGGCGGCCCCGTCGTCACCGCGGCGTCCCCGCTGCCGGTGCGTGCCGTCGCCGTCTCGCCCTCGCCGCACGGGGCCGAGTCGACCGGCTCGGTCCGGCGGGCGCTGCTCGCCCACGGCTACGACGTCCCCGTCCACCGCTCGGCCATCCCCTTCCGGAGCTGACCGTGACCACACCCGCGCACGTCGGCCACGCCGCCGAGGAGGGCCCCGTGTCCGTGTCGCCCGGACTGCTCACCGACCGCTACGAGCTGACGATGCTCACCTCGTTCGTCCGCGACGGCAGCGTCGACCACCCCGCGGTCTTCGAGGCCTTCGCCCGGCGGCTGCCCGAGGGCCGGCGCTACGGCGTCGTCGCGGGCCTCGGGCGGCTCGTGCCGATGATCGCCGACTTCGCCTTCACCGGCGAGGAGGTCGACTGGCTGCACGCGCAGGGCGTCCTCGACGAGCAGAGCGCCGCGTGGCTACGCGACTTCCGTTTCGGAGGCGACGTCGACGCCTACCCCGAGGGCGACCTGTACTTCCCGGGCAGCCCGGTGCTCACCGTCCGCGGCACGCTCGGCGAGTGCGTGATGCTCGAGACGCTCGTGCTGTCGGTGCTCAACCACGACAGCGCCATCGCGAGCGCCGCCGCCCGCATGACGACCGCCGCCGGCGACCGGCCGCTCGTCGAGATGGGCAGCCGCCGCACCCACGAGGACGCCGCCGTCGCCACCGCGCGGGCCGCCTACCTCGCCGGCTTCACCTCGACGAGCAACCTCGCCGCCGGCCGGCTGCACGGCGTGCCCACCGTCGGCACGGCGGCCCACGCCTTCACCCTGGCGCACGAGTCCGAGGCCGCGGCGTTCGCCAGCCAGGTCGCGACCCAGGGCACGGGGACCACGTTGCTCGTCGACACCTACGACGTCGCCGAGGGCATCCGGACCGCGGTCGAGGTGGCCGGCCCCGGGCTCGGCGCGGTGCGGATCGACTCCGGCGACCTCGCCGAGACGGCGGCGATGGCCCGGACGCTGCTCGACGGGCTGGGGGCCACGGAGACCCGCATCACGGCGACGAGCGACCTCGACGAGTACGTCATCACGGCGCTGGCCGACGCCCCCATCGACGGCTACGGTGTCGGCACCCGGGTGGCGACGGGGTCCGGGCACCCGACGGCGAGCATGGTCTACAAGCTCGTCGCCGTCGGCCGCGAACCCGGCGGCCGGCTGCACCCGGTGGCGAAGAAGAGCCACGACAAGGTGTCCGTGGGCGGCGCCAAGACGGCCTGGCGGCGCTACGACGGCGAGGTCCTCGTCGAGGAGTGGTACCGGGACGACGACACCGACCAGCCGGGCGCCCGCCGGGTCCAGGTCCCCGTCCTGCGGGACGGCCGGGTGGTCCACGACCCGCCGCTGACCGAGGTCCGGACGCACTGCGCGGCCGCGGTCGCGTCCCTGCCGGCCGCCGCCCGTGGGGTCGCCGCCGGCCCGCCCTACCTGACCGTCAGCTCCAAGGAGTCCCCATGACCACCGCCCTGCTCGTCGTCGACGTCCAGAACGACTTCGTCGAGGGCGGCTCCCTCGGCGTCGAGGGGGGCGCCGAGGTCGCCCGCCGGATCACCGAGCACCTCGCCGCCCACGGCGCGGACTACGCCGCCGTCGTCGCCTCCCGCGACTGGCACGAGCCGCACTCCGACAACGGCGGCCACTTCGCCGCGCCGGGCGAGGAGCCGGACTTCGACACGACGTGGCCCGCGCACTGCGTGACGAGCGGACCGGGCGCCGACTACGCGCCGGGGCTCGACGTCTCGGCGGTCACCCACCACGTCCGCAAGGGGCAGGGGGAGCCGGCGTACAGCGCCTTCGAGGGCGTGCTCGAGGACGGCCGGCGCCTGGCCGACGTGCTGCGCGACCTCGGCGTCGACGCCGTCGAGGTCACCGGCATCGCCACCGACTTCTGCGTCCGGGCCACGGTCCTCGACGCCCGCCGCGAGGGGTTCGCCGTCCGGCTGCTGCCGGGGCTGCACGCCGGCGTCGCGCCGGGGTCGAGCCGGGCTGCCCTGGACGAGATGGCCGCGGCCGGCGCCGAGGTGGCGCCGTGAGCGAGCACCCGCCGTTCGCCGTCACCGTCGACCTCGCGGTCTTCACCATCCGCGACGGCGTCTTCTCGGTGCTGCTCGTCGAGCGCGGCGGCGAGCCGTTCGCGGGGTCGTGGGCCCTGCCCGGCGGGTTCGTCGAGGCCGACGAGGACGCCGAGACGGCGGCCTGGCGCGAGCTGCGCGAGGAGACCGGCGTCGACCGGTTCGAGGGCCACCTCGAGCAGCTGCGGACCTACTCCGCGCCGGATCGCGACCCGCGGATGCGCGTCGTCTCGGTCGCCCACGTCGCCTTCGCCCCCGACCTGCCGGAGCCGGAGGCGGGGTCGGACGCGGCCGGGGCGCGCTGGTGGGCGGTCGACGACCTGCTGGCCGGCGGGGTCGACGCGCCGTCGCTGGCCTTCGACCACGAGGAGATCCTCCGCGACGCCCGCGAGCGGGTACGGGCCAAGCTCGAGTACACGACGCTGGCCCGCGAGTTCGTCGCCGAGCCGTTCACCCTCCCCGAGCTGCGCCGGGTCTACGCCGCCGTGTGGGGGACCCCGCCGGACCTCGGCGGCTTCCGGCGCAAGGTGCTCGGCACCGACGGGTTCGTCGTCGCCACCGACACCCACGGGTCCTCGGCCGCCGGCGGACGGCCCGCGCTGCTCTACCGCCGCGGCACCGCCACCGACGTCCAGCCGCCGATGCTGCGTCCTCCCGCCGCCGCCTCCTGACCGGGCGGGCCGATCGTGGCGGCCGACCCGCCGATGTGGTGGGATCGTCGTCGGCACCGCGCCGGTGCCGCCCGTCCCGGACGGACGACGACGACCACGACGACGACGAAGGACGGCCGATGACCGCGATCCCGCCCGCGACCCACGGGGTGCACTCCGAGGTCGGCACGCTGCGCCGCGTCCTGGTCTGCCGGCCGGGCCTGGCGCACCGGCGGCTCACCCCGAGCAACTCCGCGGACCTGCTGTTCGACGACGTCATGTGGGTGGAGCAGGCCCAGCGCGACCACGCCGACTTCGTCGACAAGCTCGTGGCCCGCGGGGTCGAGGTCGTCGAGCTGCACGACCTGCTGGCCGAGACCCTCGCCATCCCCGGGGCGCGGGACTGGCTGCTGGACCGCAAGATCGTGCCGAACACCGTGGGCCTGGGGCTCGTCGACCGCACCCGCGCGTTCCTGGAGTCGCTGGACCCGATGCGCCTGGCGGAGTTCCTCGTCGGCGGGCTCGCCATCCCCGACCTGCCCGACGAGTTCCGCACCCCGTGGGTCGTCCTCGCCCGCGAGCAGACCGGCACCCGCGAGTACCTGCTGCCGCCGCTGCCGAACACGCTCTACACCCGCGACACGACGTGCTGGGTGTACGGCGGGCTCACCCTCAACCCCCTGTACTGGGGTGCGCGCGAGCAGGAGACGCTGCTCTACAAGGCGATCTACACCTTCCACCCCGACTACCGGGACAGCACGATCTGGTGGGGCGACCCGGAGGCCGACTGGCACGAGGCCACCGTCGAGGGCGGCGACGTCATGCCGGTGGGCAACGGTGTCGTCCTCATGGGGATGAGCGAGCGCACCTCCCGCCAGGGCATCACGCAGGTGGCGGCGTCGCTCTTCGCGCAGGGCGCGGCCGAGCAGGTGATCGTCGCCGGGATGCCGCGGCTGCGGGCCGCGATGCACCTCGACACCGTCTTCACCTTCGCCGACCGCGACGTCGTCACGCTCTACCCGACGATCATGGACGGGGTCCACACCTTCGTGCTGCACCCGTCCGACGACGACCTCGGCGTCGAGGTCGAGGACCGCGGTGAGGGCACCTTCACCAAGGTCGTCGGCGAGGCCCTCGGGGTCGGGGACCTGCGGGTCATCGAGACCGGCGGCGACGTGTACGCCTCCGAGCGCCAGCAGTGGGACAGCGGCAACAACGCCGTCGCCGTCGAGCCCGGCGTCGTCTTCACCTACGACCGCAACACGACGACGAACGCGCTGCTGCGCGCCGCCGGCGTCGAGGTGGTCGAGATCGTCGGCTCCGAGCTCGGCCGCGGCCGGGGTGGCGGTCACTGCATGACCTGCCCGCTCGTCCGCGACCCCGTCGACTACTGACGCCCCCCGCCGGCCCTCAGGTCCGGAGGCGGGCGGGGAGTCCGAACTCGGTGTAGGTGCCGGCCGAGTGCAGCACCGAGTCCGGTGGCGTGCCGGCCAGGTCGCCGAACCCGGCGGCGGCGACGAGGTCGTCGTCCAGCCGGTCCAGGGTGGCGCGGCGCAGCGGCCACGGCTCGTGGGTGTTCGGGATCCACAGCGTGCGGCCCGCGACGACACTGTGCAGCCCGAAGCGCGCGGTGACGAACTGCTCGACCGGTGACGGCTCCGCGACCGGCGCGCCCACCGTCACGTCCATCCGGCTCGCGGCCCCGCGGGGACCGGGCCAGCGGCGCCGGGTCTCGTAGCGGACCCGGTCCCGCTCGCGACTGGTCCGCATCCGGGCCCAGGTGTACCGGGTGCCGGTGACGGCCCGGGCGCCGAGGGCGACGAGCAGCCGCTGGCACTCCAGCGACGCGAACACGACCCCGTGGCGCCCCGCGTCGTCGACGGCGTAGAGGCGGACGTTGGTCTCGAGGAAGTCCCCGAGCCACGGCACCCGTGGGCCGACCCCGAACCCGGCGTGCTCCATCCGGAACGGGATGAGCCCGACGTACGTCGCGCCGTCGAGCACGTCCGGTCGGGTGCCGGGAGGCAGGTGCGGGGCGACGAGCGCCGGGTCCACCGCCCAGTGCACGAACGTGATGTCCGCCCAGGTCTGGCGCATGGATCGTCGACCGGTGAGCGGCGGCGGCGCGGGGTCGAACATCGGTCAGACGGAGAGGGCGTCCAGCTCCTCGGTGACCGGGGTGTCCCCGCCGTTGAACTCCAGGACGAGCCCGGCGGTGTCCGGGCGGTCCAGGACGTCGGCGATGACGAGGGCGACGTCGGCCCGGGGGACCGAGCCCGCCTCGGCGCCGGTGCGCGGGGTCTCGATGGCGCCGGTGCCGGCGTCGTCGGTGAGGGCGCTGGGCCGCACGAGCGTCCAGGACAGGCCGGAGCCGACGAGGTGGGCGTCGGCGGCCGTCTTGGCGTCGGCGTAGGCGAAGAACGGGTCGTCCTCGGAGACGCCGTGGTCGGGCCCGGCGCCGAAGTAGCTGAGCATCACGTAGCGGCCGACGCCCGCGGAGGACGCGGCGTCCATCGAGCGGATGGCGGCGTCACGGTCGACGGCGTAGGTGCGCTCGGCGTCGCCGCCGCCCGCGCCGGCCGTCCAGACGACGGCGTCCTGGCCGCGCACGAGGTCGGCGATCTCGGTGGTCGACAGCTGCTGGACGTCGGCGACGGCCGCGGTGGCGCCGTCGGACTCGACGTCGCCGACCTGGTCGGGGTCGCGCACGACCGCGGTCACGTCGTGGCCCCGCTCGGCGAGGATCGGGTGCAGGTTCCGGGCCACCTTGCCGTGGCCTCCGATGATGAGTACGCGCATGTCCGGGCCAACAGGCGCCCCGCCGTGCCTGTTCCGCGGGTGGCCGCGGGGTTCGACGGCCCTCGCCCGCGTCAGGCGACGGAGCGCAGCACGCCGAGGACCTGCGCGGCGTGCCGGTCCGGCGGGAAGACCGGGTACAAGACCCGCTCGACGACGCCGTCGCGCACGAGGAGGGTCAGCCGCGCCAGGAGGGTCCGGCCGCCGGCCGCGAACGTCGGCAGCCGCCAGGCCCGGGCCAGGTCGAGACCGGCGTCGGAGAGCACCGGGTAGGGCAGCCCGAGGCGCTGCGCGAGCTCGCGCTGCTCGGCGCCGGTCTGGGTCGAGACGCCGAGCACGTGGTCGGCGCCCGCGGCGCGCAGGTCGGCGTGGTGGTCGCGGAAGCCGCAGGACTCGGGGGTGCAGCCGCGCGCGCCGGGGATGGCGTCCCAGCCCTCCGGCAGGGCGACGCCCGGCGTGCCGGTCATCGGGTACGCGGAGAGGACGACGAGCCCGGCGAGGTCGGGGAGGTGGACGTCCGTGCCGTCGGTGGCGGGCAGGGTGACGTCGGGGACGGCGCTGCCGGGCAGGTGCGCCGCCCGGCCGTCGTCCTGCGGCACGGGCAGGTCGGCGGGCAGGGAGCCGAGGTCGGTCACGGCGTCCTCCTCACGTGGTCGGCCGGTCGTCGGCGACAGCCTGGCACGGCTCCGCGTCCCGCGGTCAGGAGGCGGTGAGCACGGCCGCGGCGGCGACCGCGAGGCCGGCGAGGGCCAGCACGGTGCGGGCGGCGTCGGCGAGGCGGAGCCGGCGCAGGAGGGCGGGGGTGGGCCCCTCCCGGCCGAGCGCCCCGTGGGTCGGAGCCGCCGCGAGGGCGGTGACGGCGAGGACGAGGCCCTGGGCCAGGACGGCGACCAGCGTCACCGGGGTGCGCGGGCCGGCGACGAGCACCCACGTCCCGGCGCCCAGCACCGCCGCGTACGTCGGCACGACGAGCGCGAGGATGCGCCGCGAGTGCGCGTCGTGGGCGGGGGCGAACCGGTCGCGGGGGTGCGCGGCGAGCGTCGGGTAGACGATGAGGGTCACCGTGGACTGGAAGGCGGCGTGCCAGGCCGCGACGAGCGCGAGGACGACCACGGGTGTCGGTGCCACGGCCCCATTCTCCGGTGCCGGCGGCGGGGTCGGTCACCATGGGCCGGTGACCGACAGCGAACCCGCCCGCCCCACGGTGCCCGCGCCCCGGCCGCCGGACCTCACCGACGCCGAGCGGGTCGCGCGGGCCACGGCGTTCGCCGACCTCATGGCGACGCGGCGCTCGGTGCGCGACCTCGCGCCGGACCCGGTGCCGCTGGACGCGGTGCGCGCCGCCGTCCGGGCCGCGGCCAGTGCCCCGAGCGGGGCGAACCTCCAGCCGTGGCGCTTCGTACTCGTCACCGACCCGGAGGTCAAGCGGCGCATCCGCGAGGGCGCCGAGGCCGAGGAGCGCGATTTCTACGGCCGGCGCGCCGGGGCGGAGTGGCTGTCGGCGCTGGCGCCGCTCGGCACCGACGCCGACAAGCCGTTCCTCACGACCGCGCCGGTGCTCGTCGTCGT
>NZ_SAYU02000063.1 GCF_004025965.2 Phycicoccus flavus
GCCTCGGCGACGCACCAGCTGAGCGTCGTGCCCTGCGCCATCTTCTCGCGGCGGGTCATGAGCCACTCGGGGAAGGTGTCGGCGTCCAGCACCCCGCGGGCCGGCATGTGGTGGGCCGGCTGGTCCCGCGGCTCGAGCCACTCGACGTCGGAGTCCCGCCACGGCCGCAGCCGCAGGCCGCCGGCGGCGTCGGTCGTGAGGACCGGCGGCTCCGGCCAGGGCGTGCGCGGCTCCATGACGTCGTGCTCGGCCAGGCTCGCCATCCACCCGTCCTGCGCGGGCCCGTCGTCCGGGGCCTCGAGGGAGCCCGGCAGCGTCCCGTGGTGGGTGAAGCCGCAGGCCCAGGCCACCCGCCAGGAGGCGAAGTTGCCGCGCGCGGCGTACCAGTGCACCCGCGACCCGCCCTCGTCGAACCACCAGTGGCAGGCCAGGCGCAGCGCGCTCGCCATGTACCCCTCGCCGCGGGCGTCGGGGTGCAGCCCGAAGCCGACGATCGCGCTCCCGCGGGCCGCCCGCGGGCGCAGGTCGACGGTGCCGAGGAAGCGGTCCTCGTCCTCCGCGGGGCACACCGCCCAGTAGCGGGCGCCGCCCGGGGCGTTCCACTCGGCCTCGACGAGGGCGAGGAACTCGCGGGCCTCCCGCTCGCCGTACGGCCGCGGCACCGTCGTCCAGGTCAGGGTCTCGGGGTCGCGGCACTGCTCGACGACACGGGCGAGGTCGGCCGGGCGGTGCGCGCGCAGCCGGACGTGGCCGTCGGTGAGCTCGGGCACGCACCCGGGGAACGGCGTCTCGCTCATGGCGTCAGGAAACCACCGCGACACCCCTGCGGGGAACTCGCCGCCCCGCACCGGCCGTTCCCTGCGTGGCCCCCGGGAACCGCCGGGACGGCCTCGTCGGCCGCCCGGGGGTGGCCCGCACGCGGCTCGACTATCGTGGGCGGGTCCGGCGGCCCCAGGCCCGCCCGCGTCCGTCTGCCTCAAGGGAGTCCCACTCGTGAAGATCGTCGAGAAGCTGCTGCGTGCCGGAGAGGGGCGCATCCTCAAGAAGCTCGACAACCTCGCGGCGCAGGTCAACGCCATCGAGGAGGACTTCGAGAAGCTCAGCGACGCCGAGCTGCGCGCCGAGACCGACTCGTTCAAGAAGCGGCTAGCCGACGGCGAGACCCTCGACGACATCCTCCCGGAGGCCTTCGCCGCCGTCCGCGAGGCGAGCAAGCGGACCATCGGCAAGCGCCACTTCGACGTGCAGATCATGGGTGGGGCGGCCCTGCACCTCGGGAACGTCGCCGAGATGAAGACCGGTGAGGGCAAGACCCTCGTCGCGACCCTGCCGAGCTACCTCAACGCGCTGTCCGGCAAGGGCGTCCACGTCATCACCGTCAACGACTACCTCGCCGAGTACCAGTCCGAGCTCATGGGCCGCGTCCACCGCTTCCTCGGTCTCGAGACCGGCGTCATCCTCGCGACGATGACGCCCGAGCAGCGCCGGGTCGAGTACGCCAAGGACATCACCTACGGCACGAACAACGAGTTCGGCTTCGACTACCTCCGCGACAACATGGCGTGGTCCACCGACGAGCTCGTCCAGCGCGGCCACAACTTCTGCATCGTCGACGAGGTCGACTCCATCCTCATCGACGAGGCCCGCACGCCGCTCATCATCAGCGGCCCCGCCGACGCGCCGACGAAGTGGTACCAGGAGTTCGCCAGCATCGCCACGCGCATGGAGCGCGGCGAGCTGGAGTCGGGTCGCGGCGACTACGAGGTCGACGAGAAGAAGAAGACCGTCGGCGTCCTCGAGCGCGGCATCGACAAGGTCGAGGACCACCTCGGCATCGACAACCTCTACGAGTCGGCGAACACCCCGCTCATCGGCTACCTCAACAACGCCATCAAGGCCAAGGAGCTCTTCACCCGCGACAAGGACTACGTCGTGATGAACGGCGAGGTCCTCATCGTCGACGAGCACACCGGCCGCATGCTCGCCGGCCGCCGCTACAACGAGGGCATGCACCAGGCCATCGAGGCCAAGGAGGGGGTGGAGATCAAGAACGAGAACCAGACCCTCGCGACGATCACCCTCCAGAACTACTTCCGCATGTACGACAAGCTCTCCGGCATGACCGGCACGGCCATGACCGAGGCCGCCGAGCTCAACTCCATCTACGGTCTCGGCGTCGTCCCCATCCCGACCAACCGCCCGATGGTGCGCGCCGACGAGGCCGACCTCGTCTACCGGACCGAGGAGGCGAAGTACAAGGCGGTCGTCGACGACATCGCCGAGCGGCACGAGAAGGGCCAGCCGGTGCTCGTCGGCACGGTCTCGGTCGAGAAGTCGGAGTACCTGTCCGAGCAGCTGCGCCGCCGTGGGGTGCGCCACGAGGTGCTCAACGCCAAGCACCACGAGCGGGAGGCGTCGATCGTCGCCGAGGCGGGCCGCAGGGGCGCCGTCACCGTCGCGACCAACATGGCCGGCCGCGGCACCGACATCATGCTCGGCGGCAACCCCGAGTTCCGGGCCGTCGCCGCCCTCAAGGACCGCGGCCTGGACCCGCACGAGACGCCCGAGGAGTACGAGGCCGCCTGGGACGAGGCGCTGGCCAAGGCCGAGGTGGAGGTCGAGGCCGAGCACGAGGCCGTCACCGAGCTGGGGGGCCTCTACGTCCTCGGCACCGAGCGGCACGAGTCCCGGCGCATCGACAACCAGCTGCGCGGCCGCTCCGGCCGTCAGGGCGACCCCGGCGAGTCGCGCTTCTACCTCTCGCTGCAGGACCACCTCATGCGGCTGTTCAACGCCGGGCTCGTCGACCGGGTCATGACGACGGCCAAGCTCGAGGACGACCAGCCCATCGAGTCCAAGATGGTCACCCGCTCGATCCAGTCCGCCCAGGCGCAGGTCGAGGCCCAGAACTACGAGATCCGCAAGAACGTCCTCAAGTACGACGACGTCCTCAACCGCCAGCGCACCGTCATCTACGACGAGCGCCGCCGGGTGCTCGAGGGCGAGGACCTGCACGAGCAGCTGCGCTTCTTCGTCAACGACGTCGTCGAGGGCTACGTCGACTCCGAGACCGCCGAGGGCTTCCCCGAGGACTGGAACCTCGAGCGGCTGTGGGGGGCGCTGCGGGCGCTGTACCCGATCTCCATCACCCCCGAGCAGCTGGAGGAGGCCGCGGGCGGGCGCTCGGGGCTGACCGCCGAGCTGCTCAAGGAGGAGCTGCTCTCCGACGCGCACTCGTCGTACGACCAGCGCGAGGAGGCCCTGGGCTCGGAGGTCATGCGCGAGGTCGAGCGCCGCGTCATGCTCTCGGTCCTGGACCGCAAGTGGCGTGAGCACCTCTACGAGATGGACTACCTCCAGGAGGGCATCGGCCTGCGGGCGATGGCCCAGCGCGACCCGCTCGTGGAGTACCAGCGCGAGGGCTTCCTGCTGTGGCAGGCGATGAACGAGTCGGTCAAGGAGGAGTCGGTCGGGCTGCTCTTCCACGTCGACGTCAAGGTCGACGAGCCCGAGACCGCGCCCACCGTCGAGCCGGTGCACGTCTCGCAGATGCTCGGGGCCATGGCCGGCGGCGGGCAGGCGCTCGCCGAGGGTGCCTCGGACGACACCGGGCACGTCGGGTCCGAGCCGGAGCCCGAGGTCGCCGCCACCGAGGACGCCCCGCACGTCGAGGTGTCCGGCGTCGGGGTCGGCCGTCCGCGACGCGGTGCGCTGCACTACTCGGCGCCGACCGAGACCGGTGAGGTGGAGGTCCGCGACGACAAGGCCCCCGCCGGGAGCTCGATCACGGCCGAGCAGATGGCGTCGACGCCGAAGAACGCCGCCTGCCCGTGCGGGTCGGGCAAGAAGTTCAAGATGTGCCACGGTCGTCGCTGACCGTCCGCTGAGAGTCCCCTGAGGGGAGGCGCCGCCCGCGGGCCTTCTCGCCGGTCGTCCGCGTGCACTAGCGTCCGCTCACCGCGGCACGGCGCCGCGCGCGAGGCGGGGTGGGCAGATGGCCGGAACGGCGTGTCGGGCGGCGGTCGGGGCGGTCGCGGTGGCGCTCGCGCTCGCCGGGTGCGGGGGCGGTTCCGAGCCGGGCGGCCCGTCGTCCTCGGGAGCGTCCGCGTCGTCGTCGGACAGCCCGTCGGGCTCGGCGTCGCCGTCCTCCTCGGCGTCGGCGAACCCGGAGGTCGGCAAGGCCGAGGCGAGGCGGCGGGCGACGTCCGCGACGCGCAAGGCGCTGCTGCCGACCGGCGCGTTCGAGAAGATCGGCCTGTCCGTCAAGGACAAGCCCAAGACGACCCGGTGGGACTGGTTCGACACCTGCCGGGGCTCGCTGCCCTCGGAGATCCGGCAGGTGCTCGGCACGAGCGGCACGTGGTCGGGACGGGGCGCCCTCGTCGGGCAGACGGTCACCGCCTACCCCGAGGGCATCGCCCGCGACATCGTCGGCGAGGTCCAGGACACCCTCGACTGCCGGACCTTCGCCGCCAACAACCGCGAGTTCACCCAGGTGAAGACCGTCAAGGTCCCGGTGCCGGACGGCGCCGACGACGTCGTGGGCTGGTGCATGGCCGACGCCGAGAACGGGACGCACATCTGCCACTCGGCCTTCGCCGCGCAGGACCTCGTGAGCTTCCTCTACGTCGTCGAGGGCGACCGCGAGAACGCGCTCGACGGGATGCGGACGCTGACCAGGATCGCCGCCGCGCGGATCGCGACCCAGGTCGACTGAACCCGGCGGGACGACCGGCCCACCGGACGCCATGACCCGGTCGGGTCATGGCGTGGCACCCGGCGCGAGGCCAGGATGTCGGCGTCCGGCCGACGTCCAGGAGGTCCCCAGCATGTTCGCTCGCCACCGTGGTCCCCGCCTCCCCGCCGGCATCGCTCGGCACGTCGCCGCCGCGTCCCCGGCCGGGGCGCTCTCGGCGCGCTCCCGCCTGCTCGCGGCGGTGGTGGCCCTCGCCACCACCGCCTTCGTCGCGCTCGTCGTCGGCGCCGCCCCGACCGCACAGGCCCGCACGGGCCCCGTCGACGTCGTCTACGTCGCGAGCGGCCGGGTGTTCCCCGACGCCCTCGCGGGCGGCGTGCTCGCGGCGAACCGGAACGCGCCCGTCCTCCTCGTGGAGCCCACGTCGATCCCCACGGTGACGAAGTCCGCCCTCATCTCCCTGCAGCCCGGACGCATCGTGGTGCTGGGCGGGCCGGGCTCGGTCTCCGACGAGGTCGTGGGCGCGCTGGCGACCTTCACGACCTCGGGGTCCGCGACCCGCATCGCCGGGGGCAACCGCTTCGACACCGCCGCCCGCGTGGCCGAGGCACTTCCGGACACGGTGCCGGGCCGGGTGTACTGGCTGCACGTGAGCGGCTCGGGCACGGTGCGGACGAGCCTCAGCTCGCCCGAGCTCGCCGGGACGACGGTCACCAGGGCCCCGGGCCAGGCCGCCGGTGGGTACTGCGTCGACGTCCCGGACGGGAAGTTCGCCGTCGAGGGGACCATGGCCACGCTCCAGAGCTCGTACGGGTCGGGGATTTCCGGCCCGGACAGCATCCGGGTGGTCACGACGTTCAACCACATCTGCGTCATCAACGGCCTGGGGGAGATCGAGGTCCGGCTGTCCAGCGACGCCGGGACCCTGGAGGACGGCTACTTCGGGCTGCTGGTCCCCGGGAAATGACCGCCGCGCCGCCCACCCGACCTCGCCGCCCGGGCGGTCAGCCGACCTGGAGGGCGCTGACCCGCCACTTGCCGTCCTGGCCCACGAGCCGCAGCGCCACCGCGCGCACCCGCGGCCCGTGCTGGAGGACGACGGCGGCCTCGGCGACGCCGTCGGCCGGCTCGCAGACCCGGACCCGCCGAACGACCACCGGGTGGCGGGTGCGGGAGGCGCGACCGGACGCGGCGCGCCGCGCGACGAGCGCCCCGCGCCGGGCGACGACGGCGTAGACCTCGGGCGTGGTCCAGCGGACGACCTGCGGGGCCGGTCGCAGCCCGGTCATCACCTCGACGACGGCGTGGGCCATGCGGGCCGCCCACTCCGTGGGGTCCGGCAGGTCGGCGCGGGCCGTGCGCTGCGGGCCGAAGACCTGTTCGTCGGAGGCGCACGCGAAGTCGACGGCGAGGGCGTCCTGGACGTAGCCGGGCACGCGGGGCCCGGAGGTCCGTTCCCGAACCTGTCGCACGGCCTCGTGGAGCGACACGGCGGGCGGCAGGCCGGGTGGGTCGGCGACCCGGCGGGCGTGGGCGCTCACGACGCCGCCCCGGCCGCGGGTGCCCGCAGCACCTGGCCGGGCCGGACGACGTCGGGGTCGGGACCGACGACGTCGCGGTTGGCGGCGTACCAGCGCGGCCACTCCTCGGCGATCTCGGCGTCGCTCGCGCCCTCGCCGAGGTGGCGGGCGGCGATGACCCACAGCGAGTCGCCCCGGCGCACGACGACCTCGTGGGCCTCGTCCGCCGCGGCGTCGGCGCGCGAGGCCGCCCGGCCGCCCAGCACCGACAGGTCCGGCTGGGGCCGCACGACCGGCGGCTCCGGCGTCCACCCGGTGTCCGGGGCGGCGGCCCACGACGGGTCGGGCAGGGTGTCGGCGCCCGAGGGGCCGAGCGCGAGGCGCCCGCTCCCGACGTCGGTGACGGTGGCGACGACTCCGGCTTGAGCGGCGTGCGCCGCCGCGCCGGTGACCCCCGAGCCGACGCCGAGCACGAGGGCCGCGACGTGCCGCACGACGCGCGGGCTCAGGGCGGCCGACGCCGACGCCGCGGCGTGCCCGAGCGCGCCGGGGACCCGCGCCAGGGCCTCCAGGACGACGCCGAGCACGAGCCAGGAGAGACCGAGCAGACCGACGGCGGCCAGCAGGCCGAGCAGCGCCGCGTCCGCGGTGAGCGGCGCGCCCGCCCGGACCGCGGCCGCGAGGTCGGTGAGGACGCGCCAGAGCCCGAAGCCCGCGGCGACCGCGACGACGGACGGCAGCACCACGGCCGTCCCCACCCGTACCGTCCGTTTGACCGCGTTTGGTGTCGTTTGCATGCGTTCGACCCTAATCCTGCGCGAGAAGCAGCCGCAACCGGTGGGCCTAGCCTGTGGACATGCGGTGGGAGGGGATGTTCGCGGACCTCGAGGGGCAGTTGGCGGCCGAGGAGCGTCGTGAGCTGGACAGCGAGGTGGCCGAGCGCACCCGCCGCGAGCGCGCGCTCGTCGACCTCACCGCGCGGCTCGGTGCGGCGGTGGGGCGTCCGGTCGAGGTGCTGCTGGCCGGGGGTGGGGCGCTGGCGGGCGAGCTGCGCGACCTCGGCGACGGTTGGCTCCTGCTCGCCCCGGCCGGACGCGAGGTGCTCGTGCCCCGGCACGCCGTCGTCGCGGTGGACGGCCTGCCGGCGCGGGCCGAGGAGCCCCGGTCGGCGCGCCGCTTCGGGCTGGGCTACGCGCTGCGGGCGCTCGCCCGGGACCGGGCCACCGTGGCCCTCGACGTCGGCACCGGGACGCCGCTGGTCGGCACCATCGACGTCGTCGGCGCCGACCACGTCCTGCTGGCCGAGCACCCGGCGGGCGAGCCGCGCCGCCGCGGGAACGTCCGGCGCACGCTGGCCGTCCCCTTCGCCGCGCTGCGCACCGTCGCGTCCCGCCGCTGAGGCGGCGACCGCGTCAGGTCGCCTCGGGCTCCTCGCCCCGGGTGGAGACGAACTCGCGGGTCTGGGCGTACATGCGCTCGATGTAGTCCTCGAGCTCGCTGGTCTCGACCCGCCACTGCCCGCGCCCGCCGACCTTGATGGCCGGCAGGTCCCCGCTGCGGACCAGCGCGTACGCCTGGGCCGCCGAGATGTCGAGGATCTCGGACACCTCGGTGAGCGGGATGAAGCGGCGCGGCACGCCGCCAGTGTGCCACCACCGGCACCACCCGGAACCGTCGTCCACAGGGGCCCCGTCTCGGCGCGCGACCGCCCGCGGCGTCGGGCAGGATCGCCGCCATGACCGATCTGCCGACCCCCGCGGCCACCCGGCTCCGGGCGCCGTCGTGGCGGGACTCGCGGCTGCTCGTCGGGGTCCTCCTCGTCCTCGTCTCGACCGTCCTCGGCGCCCTCGTCGTCGCCCGGGCCGACCACCGGGTCCCCGTCTACGCCGCGCGCGGAGCGGTGGGCCCGGGGGAGCGCCTCACCGCCGAGGAGCTCCAGGTGGTCCGGGTCCAGCTGGGCGACGGCGCCGCCGGCTACCTCCCCGCGGACCGGGCCCTGCCCGAGGACGCCTTCGCCCTGCGCGACCTGATGCCCGGCGAGCTCGTCCCCGCCCGCGGCGTCGGCACGGCCGACGACGTCGAGGTCCAGCAGCTCGCCCTGCTCGTCGACGCGACCTCGGCCTCGGCGCTCTCCCGCGGCTCGCTCGTCGATGTCTACGTCAACCGGCCGGAGGCGGGCGACGGCGTCGGCCGGGCGCGCTACGAGGGCCCGGAGCGGGTGCTGGAGCGCGCGTTCGTCGTGTCGCTGGCGGGCGAGGACGACGTCCTCGGCGGCGTCGACCAGACCCGCGCGGTGCGGGTCATGGTGCCGCGGGACTCGGTGCGCGACCTCGTCGCCGACGTGGACCTCGGCGCGCGGATCACCCTCGTCCCGGTGCCGGGGGCCGTCGTGGGCGGCGACGCCTCGTGACCGCGGCGCCGACCAGCGTCGTCACCGCCGTCACCCACCGCGACGAGACCGCGCTCGTCGCCGTCCTGGGCGACGCCCCGGGACTGGTCCTCGTGCGCCGGTGCGCCGACCTCGCCGAGCTGCTCTCCGCCGGGGCCGCGGGGGTGGCCAGGGTCGCGGTCGTCTCGCCCGACCTGCGCGGCCTCGACCGCGACGCGCTGCGCCACCTCGCGGGGCACGGGGTGCGGGTGGCCGGGCTCGTCCCCGGCGACGACGAGGCGGGGGAGCGCCGGCTGCGCCAGCTCGGGGTCGCGACACTGCTCCGCCCGGACGACGACGCCGCCACCGTCGGCACCGCGCTGCGCGCCCTCGGCGACGCGAGCACCTCCCGCCCGCTGCCGCAGGAGGAGCCGCCCCCGGCGGACGAGCCCCCGGACGCACCCGAGGTCCCCACCCCCGTCACCGTCGTCTGGGGTCCCACCGGGGCGCCGGGGCGCAGCACCGTCGCCGTCACTCTCGCCGCCCGGCTGGCTGCCGCGGGCGTGCGGACCCTGCTCGTCGACCTCGACACCTGGGGCGCCTCCGTGGCCCAGCTGCTCGGTGTCGTCGACGAGGCCCCGGGGGTCGCCGCGGCCGCCCGTGCCTCGGAGCAGGGCGCGCTCGACGTGCCGGCCCTAGCCCGCCTGGCGCCCGAGGTGCTGCCCGGCCTGCGCGTGCTCACCGGCCTGCCGCGGGCCGACCGCTGGCCCGAGCTGCGGACCGCGGCCGTCGAGGACGTCCTGCGCCTGGCCCGCGCGGTGGCCGACCACGTCGTCGTCGACGCCGGGTTCGCCATCGAGGACGACGAGGAGCTCAGCTACGACACCGCCGCGCCGCGCCGCAACGCCGCCACCCTCGCCGCGCTCGACACCGCCGACCACCTCGTCGTCGTCGGCGCCGCCGACCCGGTGTCGCTGCAGCGGCTCGTCCGCGCCGTCCAGGACGTCGCCGTGGTGCCGTCGCCGCCGCCCACGGTCGTCGTCAACAAGGTGCGCGCCGGCGTCGCGGGGTCACGGCCCGAGCGCGCCATCCGCGAGGTCCTCGGCCGGTTCGCGGGCCTGGAGGACGTGCGCTTCCTGCCCTGGGTCCCCGACGACTGCGACGCCGCGGTGCTCGCCGGACGGGGCCTGCCCGAGGTCGTGCCGCGCTCGCCGCTCGTCGCCGCGGTGGCTGCGCTCGCCGCCGACCTCGACGCCCGCGCCGCGCCGCCCGCCACCGCCCGTCACGGCCGCCGCCGCCGGGTCGCCGTCTGACACCATGGCCCTCGTGGCAGACCGGCTGAGCGCGCTCGACACCTCGTTCCTGTACCTGGAGGACGCGGCGACGCCGATGCACGTCGGCTCGGTGCTCGTCTTCGACGTCCCCAAGGGCGGCTTCGACTACGAGACCCTCGTCGACCTCATCAGCGAGCGGATCGCCTACGTCCCCCGGTACCGGCAGCGGATCAAGACCGTCCCCGGCGGCCTGGCCAACCCGGTGTGGGTCGACGACACCGCGTTCGACCTCAGCTACCACGTGCGGCGCAGCGCGCTGCCGCGGCCCGGCTCCGACGAGCAGCTCGAGGAGCTCGTCGCGCGCATCCTGCCCCGGCCGCTGGACCGCTCGCGGCCGCTCTGGGAGGTCTACCTCGTCGAGGGCCTCGCCGACGACCGCTTCGCGATCATCACCAAGAGCCACCACAGCCTCGTCGACGGCGTCCACGGCGTCGACATCGGCAACGTCCTCGTCGACGGCAACCCCTCCGGCGCCGACGGCGTCCTCGCCACGTGGCGCCCGCGCCCGGAGCCGACGTCCGCCGAGCTCCTCGTCGGTGCGCTCGTCGACGCCGTCCGCACCCCGAGCCACCTCGTCGACTCCGTCCGCGGCGGCATCGAGGACGTCTCGCGCACCGCGCTCAAGGTGGCCTCCGTCGCCGGGGACGTCGCCACGACGCTGGCCCGCGTCTCCACCCGCCCGGCCCCGACCTCGCCGCTCAACGCCTCGGTCGGGCGGGCCCGGCGGTACGTCATGGTCGGCACCGACCTCGACGACTACCGCGCCGTCCGCTCCCGGCTCGGCCGCGGCTCGTTCGCCGAGGAGGTGACGATCAACGACGTCGTCCTCGCCACCGTCGCCGGGGCCTTCCGCTCCTGGCTGCTCACCCGCGGCGAGCCGGTCTACCCCGGCACGACGGTCCGTGCGCTCGTCCCGGTGTCGGTGCGCGCCGCCGACGTCGGCGACGAGTCCCCGCCCGGCTCCGAGATCATCGCCTGCTTCGTCGACCTGCCGGTCGGCGAGCCGAAGCCCTCGATCCGGCTGCACCAGATCGCGTTCTCGATGCGCCAGCAGACCGAGAACGGCGGCCGCCGCGCGGTGTCGGCCGAGGCGCTCACCGGCGTCGGCGGCTTCGCCCCGCCGACGATGCACGCCCTCGGCGCCCGGCTCGGCGGCATGGTCTCGCGGCGGATGCACAACGTCGTCATCACCAACGTCCCCGGCCCGCAGACGCCGCGCTACGCCGACGGCGCGCAGCTCGTCGCCACCTACCCGGTGACCCCGCTCGGGGCCGGGCAGGCGCTGTCCATCGGGCTCACCTCCTACGACGGCGGCGTCTACTACGGCCTGTACGCCGACCGCGACGCCATGCCCGACGCCGACGTCCTCGGCCGCGGGCTCGTCGAGGCCCTACAGGAGCTGCTCGACGCGCCCCAGGCCCGCGGCCGCTGACCGGCGCGACCCCACACCCCGTCCCACCCCGACCCGCCGACCCACGAGGAGAGCCCCGATGCCGCTCACCCGCGTCTACCTGCCGGTCACGGCCGCCGACCTCGACGCGCTCGCGGAGGGCGGCGCCCTCGGCCCGGCGCCGGTCGCCGCGCACGGCGTGACGCCCGCGCTCGGCCGCCCCGGCCTCACCACCGACGCCGAGGAGCTCGAGCACCTCGCCTGGGTGGCGGCCACCGAGGAGGCCGAGGCGCTGCGGGAGGGCGACGAGCGGCGCGTCGTCGCATCCGCCGACGTCGACTCCGGGGACGTCACGGTCCCCGCCGACGGCGACGTGCCCTCCCGCGTCGAGGTGCAGGGGAGCGTGCCCACAGCCCGGGTCGTCTCCTTCCACGTCGACGAGTCCCGCGGGGACACCGGCACCGCGGACCTGCTCTGGTACGACGTCACCGAGCTCGCGGCCGTCCTCGCGCTGCTCGCCGAGTAGCCGCCCCGGCCGGGGCGGCGCGGGGGCGAGTTGCGTCGCCGGATCGGCGCGGGGAAGAGTGGGGGCATCCCGAAGCCGTGACCCGAGCGAGGTGCCCCACCCCCATGGACGCTGTGACGCACGTCCCCGCCCCGACCAACGAGCCCGTCCTCGACTACGCCCCCGGCAGCCCCGAGCGCGGCTCGCTCGAGGTCGCCCTGGCGACGCTGACCGCCACCGAGCACGAGCTGCCGCACACCATCGGCGGCCGGCGCGTCATGGGCGGCGGCACGAGGTTCGAGGTCCGCCAGCCGCACAACCGTCACCACGTCCTCGGCGTCTCCAAGGGCGCGACGAAGGCCGACGCCACCGCCGCCGTCGACGCCGCCCGCGCCGCCGCCCCGGGCTGGCGCGACCTGTCCTTCGACGACCGCGCCGGCATCATCCTCAAGGCCGCCGAGCTGCTGTCCGGTCCGTGGCGCTCGCGGCTCAACGCCGCGACGATGCTCGGCCAGTCCAAGACCGTCTACCAGGCCGAGATCGACGCCGTCGCCGAGCTCGTCGACTTCTGGCGCTTCAACGTCCACTTCGCCCGCCAGGTCATCGAGGAGCAGCCGCCCGCGAACAGCAAGGGCCTGTGGAACCGCAGCGACCACCGCTCGCTCGAGGGGTTCGTCTACGCCGTCACCCCGTTCAACTTCACCGCCATCGCCGGCAACCTCCCGACCGCCCCGGCGCTCATGGGCAACACCGTCGTGTGGAAGCCGTCGCCGACCCAGCAGCTCGCGGCGCAGCTGACGATGGAGCTGCTCGAGGAGGCCGGGATGCCGCCCGGCGTCGTCAACCTCGTCACCGGCGACGGCGTCGCGGTCTCGGACGTCGTCCTGGCCCACCCCGACTTCGCCGGCCTGCACTTCACCGGCTCGACGCCGACCTTCCAGCACCTGTGGCGGACCATCGGCGAGAACCTCTCGGGCTACCGCCACTACCCGCGGATCGTCGGCGAGACCGGCGGCAAGGACTTCATCCTCGCCCACCCCAGCGCCGACCCCGACGTCCTGCGCACCGCGATGGTCCGCGGGGCGTTCGAGTACCAGGGCCAGAAGTGCTCCGCGGCCTCGCGGGCGTACGTGCCGCGCTCGCTGTGGGCGACGATCGAGGCCGACCTCGTCGCCGTCACCGACGGCCTCACCCAGGGCGACGTCACCGACCTGCGCAACTTCATGGGCGCCGTCATCGACGAGCGCGCCTTCGCCAAGCACAAGGCCGCCATCGACCGGGCGCACGCGACGAGCGGCCTCGAGGTCGTCGCCGGCGGCACCTACGACGACTCCGAGGGCTGGTTCGTCCGGCCGACGGTCGTCACGGCCGAGGACCCGACCGACGAGATGTTCACGACCGAGTACTTCGGGCCGATCCTCACCGTCCACGTCTTCCCGGACGGGCAGTACGACCGGGTCCTCGACCAGATGGAGTCGGTGGCGCCCTACGCCCTCACCGGCGCGATCATCGCCCAGGACCGGACGGCCATCGCCGACGCGACGCACCGGCTGCGGTTCGCCGCCGGCAACTTCTACGTCAACGACAAGCCGACCGGCGCGGTCGTCGGCCAGCAGCCCTTCGGTGGCGGCCGGGCCTCGGGGACCAACGACAAGGCCGGCTCGGCGGCGAACCTCATGCGGTGGACCTCGACCCGGTCCATCAAGGAGAACTTCACCCCGCCGACCGACCACCGCTACCCGCACATGGGCTGACCGGCGAGGCCGGCCCGTCGCGCCGCCCGGTGCCCCACGCGGGGTGCCGGGCGGCGCCGCGTGTCAGCCCAGGCGGTCGCGGAGCATCGCGACCTCGGTGTCGACCGCGGCGTAGATGGGACCGGAGGCGGACTGCTCGATCTTGCCGCCGATGAAGGGGATGTTGGCCTTGAGCTCGGCGTCGAGGACCTCGAGCGACCCGGTGCCGTCGGCCTCGACGCGCAGGGTGCCGCGCAGCACGAGCGGGGCCCCCTTGACGTGGAGGTCGACCGCGGCCTCGCGGGAGCCGTCCGGTCCGGGCGCGCCCCAGTCGTAGCTCTCGACGACGACGAGGGTGTCGCCGACGAACGAGCGGGCGGCGTCCGGCAGCCCGCTCGAGGACATCTGCCGCGAGGTCTGCACGCGGTGCCCGACGCCGGTGGGCGTGACGCTGACGTCGTAGGTACCGCCCTCGGAGGTGCGGGCGCACTTCTCGCGCTGGAAGTCCTCGTCGGTGAGCAGTGCGTACACCGCGTCCGGGGAGGCGTCGAGCCGCTCGCGTCTGGTGAGTCGCACTCCGGGGTCCCTTCGTCGGTGGGTGGCCTCCCGATCCTAGGGCGCGCCGGCGGCCGGGCGCCGTCGGCGGCCGATGCCTCTGCGCCACACCGAGGGTCGGCGGTGGACGGTGTTGGACGGCGTGGTCCCGCGGGGTGCACCATCCGGGAGTGACATCCGCCCCCACCGGTGCCCCCGACCCCGGGCACCCCTCGGCGCAGGCCGCCTCCCCGCTGCTCGACCCGACGACGACGAGCGCCGCCCCACCCGCCGAGCCCGACCGCCGGCACCTGCCGCTCGACGTCGCGGGCCTGCCGGTCGTGCCGGTCCGCGCACCGGAGGGCGCCCCCAACGTCCTCGTCGTCGTCGTCGACGACATGGGCTTCGGCGCCTCCTCCCCGTACGGCGGACCGGTGCACATGCCGACCGCCGAGCGCCTGGCCGGTGGCGGCCTGCGCTACAGCCGCTTCCACGTCACCTCGCTGTGCTCACCGACCCGCCAGGCCCTGCTCACCGGCCGCAACCACCACTCGGTCGGCATGGGCGTCACCTCGGAGATGGCGACGAGCGAGCCCGGCTACCACGGCTTCCGGCCGGCCAGCGCGGGGACGATGGCGCAGATCCTCGGCGGCAACGGCTACTCGACGGCCGCCTTCGGCAAGTGGCACCAGACCCCACCGGTCGAGGTGACCCCGTCCGGGCCGTTCACCCGCTGGCCGACGGGGGAGGGCTTCGGCACCTTCTACGGCTTCATGGGCGCCGAGATGAACCACTGGTACCCGCAGCTGTACGCGGGGACCTCGCCGTACGAGCCGGAGCGCACGCCGGAGGAGGGCTACCACCTCACCGAGGACCTCGTCGACCAGGCCGTGACGTGGATCCGCACCCAGAAGACCCTCACGCCGGACCGGCCCTTCTTCTGCTACCTCGCGCTCGGCGCGACGCACGCCCCCTTCCACGTCGCGCCCGAGTGGATCGAGCGCTACCGCGGCCGCTTCGACGCCGGGTGGGACGCGATGCGCGAGGAGATCCTGGCCCGGCAGATCGAGCTGGGCGTCGTTCCGCCGGACACCGAGCTCGCCCCGTGGGCCGACGGCGTCCCGCACTGGGACGAGCTGGACGACGCCGGCCGGCGCGTGGCCGCCCGGCTCATGGAGGCCTACGCCGGCTTCGCCGAGCACGCCGACCACCACGTCGGCCGGATGGTCGACGCCCTCGACGCCGTCGGCGCGCTGGACGACACGATCGTCGTCTACCTCCTCGGCGACAACGGCGCCTCCGGCGAGGGCGGGCTCGAGGGGACGGCCCGCGAGCACCTCGTCGGGCACGGCTTCGCCGACGACGTCGCCGACATGGACGCCCGGCTCGACGAGATCGGCTCGCCGTCGACGTACGGCATGTACCCGGTCGGGTGGGCGCTGGCGATGAACACGCCCTACCAGTGGACCAAGCAGGTCGCCTCGCACTTCGGCGGCACCCGGGACGGGCTCATCGTCCACTGGCCGGAGGGCTTCGCGGCGCGCGGCGAGGTCCGCGACCAGTTCCACCACGTCATCGACATCCTGCCGACGATCTGCGAGGCCGCGGGCGTCCCGCTGCCGCAGACGGTCGACGGGGTCCTCCAGCAGCCGGTCGAGGGGGTGTCGATGCGCTACAGCTTCGACGACCCCGGCGCCGCCGAACGCCGGCGGACGCAGTACTTCGAGATGGTCGGCAACCGCGGGATCTACCACGAGGGCTGGACCGCGGTGACCCGCCACGGCCTGCCGTGGAAGATGACCGAGGAGCCGCGGCCGTTCGACGACGACGTCTGGGAGCTCTACGACCTCACCCGCGACTGGTCCCAGGCCCGCGACCTCGCGCAGGAGGACCCCGAGCGGCTCGCGGCGTTGCGCGAGGTGTTCGTCGCCGAGGCCTCCGCGCACCAGGTCTTCCCCCTCGACGACCGGGTCACCGAGCGCGAGAACCCCGAGCTCGCCGGCCGCTTCGACCTCCACCACGGCCGGCGGCGGATGGTCTTCGGCCCGACGACGCGCCGGCTGTCCGAGGAGGCGGCGCCGAACGTCAAGAACCGCTCGCACCGGGTGAGCGTCGAGCTCGACCTGCCGCACGCGCACCTGCCGCCGCAGGCGTCCAACGGCGTCCTCGTCGCGCAGGGCGGGCGGTTCGGCGGCTGGTCGCTGTACCTGCTGGACGGGCGGCCCTGCTACGCCTACAACCTCCACGGCCGCGACCTCACCGTCGTGCGGGCCCGCACCCTGCTCGCCCCGGGGCGCCACGAGGTGACGATGGACTTCGTCTACGACGGCGGCCCGGTGGGCAGCGGCGGCACCGTGTGCCTGCTCGTCGACGGCGCCGTGGTGGGCGAGGGGCGGGTCGAGGCGACGACGGCGTACTACTTCACCTTCGACGAGACCTTCAACGTCGGCGTCGACCGCGGCAGCCCCGTCGTCGACGACTACCCGCCGCTGCGCAACGCCTTCACCGGGACGATCGAGCGGGTCGTCGTCGACCTCGAGCCGGGCACGCCCCTGGACCCCGAGGACGCGGCGATGCTGCGGGTGCGCCTCAGCGACTGACGCCCGACGGCTCCCGGGCCGCGGTCAGCGGCGCAGGTCGGTCGACACCCCGGCCAGCCGGGTGGTCGACCCGCGCAGGACCTCGAGGGCGAAGTCGCGCTGCCGCCGGGCCCGGGCCAGGACGCCGTCGAGGTCGGACTGGAGCCGGGCAGCGGCCTCGTCACGCTCCCGGGTGGCCGACGCGTCGGCCTCGGCCAGCACCCCGAGGGCCGGTCGGACGCGGCCGTCACGGACCTCGAGCCCCGCCCGCTCGGCGCGCTCCTGCACGGCGCGGGCCTGGGCGAGCAGGTCGGCCAGCGCCGTCGCGTGGTCCTGGAGAACGGTGGACACCCGCGCCAGCTCGGCCGCGGTGGTCGCCGTCGCGTCCGCCACCCCGTCCGCCCGTCGCCGGGTCTCGACCGACCGCCGGCCGGGCCAGCCGTCGCCGAGCCCGGCCAGCGACTCCGTGAGCGCCTGGCCGCGCGCGGCCAGGGTCGCGCCGACGGACGCCGCGGTCGCGGCGCACGCGGACAGCGAGCCGGGGTCGCCGGGGACGAGGCTCACCGCTCGGCCCCGGGCCAGGACCCGCGACCGGACACGGGCGCGGAGGGGGCAGCCGCGCCGTCCGCCGTGGAACCAGGCGCGCCGGCCGGGAGCGCGGCCGTCACCTTGTCGGCGGCCTCGCCGACCGCCCGCAGGGTGTCGACGGCCTGGTCCAGCCAGTCGTCGAGGACGCGCTGGGCCCCGGGCTCCCCGGTGACGACGAGGCACGCGAGGAGGTCGTCCTCGGCGGCGGCGACGACGTCGCGCAGGGCGTCCAGCCGGGCACGCGCCGCGGCGGCACGCTGCGGATCCGGTCCCAGGGGCACCCCGCCACGGTAGCCGCGTCCGGCCGGCCGGCCGCGGACTTGCCCACAGGGCAACCCGCCGGGCGTCGCGGGTTCCGCCGGTTCTCGTCGGCGAGACACCCGGGGCCCGGGGCCTGCCGGGCGGGTCTTGCCGAGGTCGATAGTCTCGGGAGAGGACACGAGGACGTGGCCGCCGTCGCCGCGCGGCGCCACCGGACGAAAGAGGGCGACCACCGGATGACGACCGTCTCGGCCAGCAGTCGCGAGGACGTCCTCGCGCCGATCGCGAGCACCTTCGAGGAGCTCTCGCCGGACGGCTGGGGCCGCGACTTCGTCCAGCGGTACTTCCGGCACATCCCGCTCGACGAGCTCACCTCGCGCACCCCGGACACCTTCGCCGGCGCCGCGCACAGCCACCTGCGCCTGGCCGAGGAGCGCCCCGAGGGGACGGCCAACGTGCGGGTCTACAACCCGAGCACCGAGGCCGACGGCTGGTCCAACCCCCGCACGATCATCCAGGTCGTCACCGACGACATGCCCTTCCTCGTCGACTCCGTCACCGGCGCCCTCGTGCAGGACGGCGTCGACATCCACCTCATCATCCACCCGCAGCTCGTCGTCACCCGCGACGCGCAGGGCCGGCTGCAGAAGGTGGAGAACCGGGACATCACCAAGGACTTCCGCCCCGGCGCCGAGGGTGAGCTCGCGGAGTCGTGGATGCTCCTGTCCATCGACCGCGAGGGCGACGAGCAGCGCCGCGCGGAGATCGAGCAGACGGTGCGCGGGGTCCTCACCGACGTCCGGCAGAGCGTCGAGGACTGGCCGAAGATGCGCAGCCGCTGCCTCGTCCTCGCCGCCGAGCTCGAGGGCGCGCCGCCGGCCGGCGTGGACCGCGAGGAGGTCGCCCTCGCCACCCGGTTCCTGCGCTGGATGGCCGACAACCACTTCACCTTCCTCGGCTACCGCGACTACGTCCTCGAGCGCCGCGACGACGGCGAGGTCATCGCCCCGGTCGCCGGCTCCGGGCTCGGGCTGCTGCGCACCGACCCGCCGCAGGACAAGACCGCCGACGTCCTCTCGCCGCAGGCCGCGCAGGTGGCGCACGGGCCCGGCATCCTCGTGCTCACCAAGGCCAACTCCAAGTCCTCGGTGCACCGGGTCGCCCACCTCGACTACGTCGGCCTGAAGACCTACGACGAGCAGGGCCGGGTCACCGGCGAGCACCGGTTCCTCGGGCTGTACGCCTCGACCGCCTACACCGAGTCGGTGCTGCGGGTGCCGCTCGTCGCCGAGAAGGTCCGGGCCGTCCTCGACCGGTCCGGACTGGCGCCGGACAGCCACACGGGCAAGGACCTGCTCGAGGTGCTGGAGTCCTACCCGCGCGACGAGCTGTTCCAGGCCGGCGTCGACCAGCTGTACGAGACCGCCCTGGCCGTCACCCAGCTCCAGGAGCGCCGCCGCACCAAGCTCTTCATCCGCGAGGACGACTTCGGCCGGTACGTCTCCTGCCTCGTCTTCATCCCGCGCGACCGCTACAACACCGCGGTCCGCACCCGGATGTCGGAGATCCTCAAGGACACCTTCGGCGGGGTCGACGTCGAGTTCGCCGCCCGGGTCAGCGAGTCCGCCCTGGCCCGGCTCCAGTTCGTCGTCCGGGTGCCCCGCGGCAAGCGGGTCCGCACCCTGGACCGCGCCGACCGCGAGGCCCTCGAGCAGCGGCTCGTCGAGACCAGCCGGACCTGGAGCGACCGGCTCGGGGACGCCCTCGACGAGCGGCACGGCGAGGAGGCCGGGGACCGCCTCATGGACCGGTTCGGCCGTGCCTTCCCGACGGCCTACGAGGAGTCCTTCACCGTCAGCCAGGGCCTGGCCGACGTCGCCCACCTGGACCGGCTCGGCCCCGACCAGGGCACGAGCGTCGCGCTCTACCGGCCGCAGGACGCCCCGGACGACGTCCGGCGGTTCAAGCTGTTCCGGGTCGACCCGCTCTCGCTCACCGACATCCTGCCGATCTTCACCCACATGGGCGTCGAGGTCGTCGACGAGCAGCCCTTCGAGGTCGCCCGGGCCGACGGCACCGTCCTCCACGTCTACGACTTCGGCCTGCGGGTGCCCGACGTCGACGTCTGGGAGGCGTGCCCGCACGAGCGCCTGCGCGAGCTGTTCGAGGGCGCCGTCGCCGCCGTCTGGGACGGGCGGGCCGAGTCCGACGGCTTCAACAAGCTCGTCCTCGGCGCGCAGCTGACCTGGCGGCAGGTCGTCGTCCTGCGGACGGTCGCGAAGTACCTGCGCCAGACCCGGGCGACCTACAGCCAGGACTACCTCGAGGACGCGCTCGTCGCCCACCCCGAGATCGCGCGCACCCTCGTCGAGGTGTGGGAGTCCCGATTCGACCCCGACCGGTTCGGGCCGGAGCAGGAGGAGAAGCGGGAGGCGGCCGAGGAGGCCGCCGCGGCGCGGGTCCTGGAGGCGCTGGACGAGGTCTCGAGCCTCGACCACGACCGGATCATCCGGGCCTTCCTCGGGGTCGTGCGGGCCGGGCTGCGGACGAACTTCTACCAGGCCGGCCGCGACGGCGCCGACCACCACCCGTACGTCTCGCTCAAGCTCGACCCGCGCGCCGTGCCGGACCTGCCGGCGCCGCGCCCGCGCTTCGAGATCTTCGTCTACAGCCCGCGGGTCGAGGGCGTGCACCTGCGCTTCGGCCCGGTGGCCCGCGGCGGGCTGCGCTGGAGCGACCGCCGCGAGGACTTCCGCACCGAGGTGCTCGGCCTGGTCAAGGCGCAGATGGTGAAGAACGCCGTCATCGTCCCCACCGGCTCCAAGGGCGGCTTCTACGCCAAGCAGCTGCCGGACCCCGCCGCCGACCGCGAGGCCTGGCTCGAGGAGGGCAAGGCCGCCTACCGGCTGTTCATCTCCGGCCTGCTCGACGTCACCGACAACCGCGACGGCACCGCCATCGTCCCGCCGGAGCGGGTCGTGCGGCACGACGGCGACGACAGCTACCTCGTCGTCGCGGCCGACAAGGGCACCGCGACCTTCTCCGACATCGCCAACGGCGTTGCCCAGTCCTACGGGTTCTGGCTCGACGACGCCTTCGCCTCCGGCGGGTCGGCCGGCTACGACCACAAGGCGATGGGCATCACCGCCCGCGGCGCGTGGGAGTCGGTGAAGCGGCACTTCCGCGAGATGGGCCTGGACACCCAGAGCGAGGAGTTCACCGTCGTCGGCGTCGGCGACATGAGCGGCGACGTCTTCGGCAACGGGATGCTCCTGTCCGAGCACATCCGGCTCGTCGCGGCCTTCGACCACCGGCACGTGTTCGTCGACCCGACCCCGGACGCGGCGGCCTCGTACGCCGAGCGGCGGCGGCTGTTCGACCTGCCCCGCTCGTCGTGGGACGACTACGACCGCTCCCTCGTCAGCGAGGGCGGCGGGGTGTTCGCCCGGAGCCTGAAGTCCGTCGAGGTCACCCCGCAGATGCGCGAGGCCCTCGGCATCGCCGACGGCGTGGGCGCGATGACGCCCGCCGAGCTCATCCACGCCATCCTCCTCGCGCCGGTCGACCTGCTGTGGAACGGCGGCATCGGCACCTACGTCAAGGCCTCCACCGAGGACGCCGACGACATCGGCGACCGCGCCAACGACGCCATCCGGGTCGACGGCGAGCAGCTGCGGGTCAAGGTCGTGGGGGAGGGCGGCAACCTCGGCCTGTCCCAGCTGGGCCGGATCGAGGCCGCGTTCCACGGCGTGCGGGTCAACACCGACGCCATCGACAACTCCGCCGGCGTCGACACCTCCGACCACGAGGTGAACATCAAGATCCTCCTCGGGCAGGTGGTCCGCGAGGGCGGCCTCACCATCGAGGAGCGCAACGAGCTGCTCGCCTCGATGACCGACGACGTCGCCGAGCACGTGCTGCGGGACAACTACGAGCAGAACGTCCTCCTCGGCAACGCTCGCGCCCAGGAGCACGTCATGGTCACCGTCCACGAGCGGTTCATGCACTGGCTGGAGCAGCGCGGCGAGCTCGACCGTGCCCTGGAGTTCCTGCCCAGCGACGCCGCGCTGGAGAAGCGCCGGCACGAGGGCCTCGGTCTGAAGAGCCCGGAGTTCTCGGTGCTCGTCGCCTACGCCAAGCTCGTGCTCAAGCACGACATCCTGGCCAGCGACATCCCCGACGACCCGTACTTCGAGGACACCCTGGCCGGGTACTTCCCGGCGCCGATCCGCGAGCGGTACGCCGGCGCGCTGGCGGCGCACCCGCTGCGCCGCGAGATCATCACGAACTCGATCGTCAACTCCATGGTCAACCGCGGCGGCATCACCTTCGCCTACCGCGCCCAGGAGGAGGCCGGCGCCTCGCCCGAGCAGGTGACCCGGGCCTTCGTCGTCGCCCGCGAGGTGTTCGGGCTGGCCGACTACGTCCGCCAGGTCGAGCAGCTGGACAACACCGTCCCCACCTCGGCGCAGACCGCGCTGTATCTGGAGTTTCGCCGGCTGCTCGACCGCTCGGTGCGCTGGTTCCTCGGCTCGCGGCCGGCCGTGCTCGACATCGGCGCCGAGGTCGACCGGTTCGCGGGCGTCGTGCGCGACATCGCCCCCGTCATCGAGGAGCTGCTGCGCGGCGACGAGGAGAAGCGGATGGAGCGCCGCGCCGGCGAGCTCGAGGCGGCCGGCGTGCCCGCCGCGCTCGCGACGTGGGCGGCGTCGCTGCTCGACCAGTACTCGCTGCTCGACATCGCCGACATCGCCACCGACACCGGCCGCGCCCCGAAGGACGTCGCGCCGCTGTACTACCTGGCCTCCGAGCGCTTCGGCATCGACGCCCTCCTCGACAAGGTGAGCCGGCTGCCGCGCGAGGACCCGTGGGACGCCCTGGCCCGCGGCGCCCTGCGCGACGACCTGTACGCCGTGCTGGAGTCGCTGACCCGGGCGGTCATCGAGACCGCGGGCGCGGCCGGCGTCGCCGAGGACGACACCGTCGCGCAGTACGAGGCATGGGCCGACGCCAACGAGGACGCCATCCGCCGGGCCCGCTCCTCGCTGGCCGGCATCAAGCGGCTGGAGAGCCCGAACATCGCCGCGCTGTCTGTGGCGCTGCGGACGCTGCGCTCGGTCGTGCGGGTGGGCGCCTCGGGCTGACCGCCGTCCGGGCGGCCCGCGGGCGGCAACTAGGCTGACCGACCGTGAGCACGCTCGCCGGGATGCTGCAGCAGACCACCGACCTCCGCCCGGAGGAGTCGGAGTGGCTGCACCTGCTCGTCGGGGACTGGCAGCTCGTGGCCGACCTGTCCTTCGCCGACCTCGTCCTGTGGGTCCGCGGCGGGCTGGACGGCTGGCGCGCCGTCGCGCACGTCCGGCCGAACACCGGGCCGATGGTCTTCTACGACGACATCGTCGGCCGGTCCTCCACCCGCTCCCGGGCGGCCATGCTCGACCGCGCCACCCGCGACCGCCGCCTCGTCGCGTCGCCGGAGCCCGCCGTCCGCGAGGACATGTCGATCCGCGAGGACGCCGTCCCCGTCGTCAAGGTCGACCGGGTGGTCGCCGTCCTCACCCGGCACACCAACCTCACCGGCGGGCGCACCCCGAGCCGGCTCGAGCTGACCTACCGCGACCTCGCCGACAGCATCCTGCGGATGGTCGCGACCGGGGAGTTTCCCTCGCCGTCCTCGCCCACCGGGCTGCGGCGCGGCGCCCCGCGGGTCGGCGACGGCGTCATCCACCTCGACCCCGACGGCGTCGTCCTCTACGCGAGCCCCAACGCGGTGTCGGCGATCCACCGGATGGGCCACGTCGGCGACGTCATCGGCGAGACGCTGGCCAAGATCGTCACCGACCTGCTCTCCGACGGTGACCGGCGGATCGACGAGTCGCTGGCCGTCGTCGTCATGGGCCGGGCGTCCTGGCGCACCGAGGTCGAGACCGCGAGCGCGACGGTGACGATGCGGGCCATCCCGCTCACCGCGCTCGGGGTGCGCAAGGGCGCGATGATCGTCTGCCGCGACGTGTCCGAGCTGCGGCGCCGCGAGCAGGAGCTGCTCACCAAGGACGCGACGATCCGCGAGATCCACCACCGGGTGAAGAACAACCTGCAGACCGTGGCGGCGCTGCTGCGGCTCCAGGCCCGGCGGGTACCGGAGGAGAACGCCCGCGCGGCGCTCGACGAGGCGGTGCGCCGGGTGGCGACCATCGCGCTGGTCCACGAGACGCTCTCGGCCGGGTTCGACGAGACGGTGAACTTCGACGAGATCGCGCTGCGCGGGCTGCGGGCCACCGTCGAGGTGGCGCGACGCGAGCACCAGGTCGACTCCCGGTTCGTCGGGTCGTTCGGCCGGGTGCGGGCCGAGGACGCCACGGCGCTGGCCATGGTCATCTCCGAGCTCGTGCAGAACGCCGTCGAGCACGGCCTCGCCGACCGGGACGGGTCGGTGGTCGTCGAGGCCGAGCGGCGCGAGGGCCCCGAGGGGACGGGCGACGAACTGACGGTCACGGTCACCGACGACGGCTCGGGGCTGCCGGCCGGGTTCCGCCCGGTGCTCGCCGGGCTGGGGACGCGGATCGTCACCTCGTTCGTGCAGGACTTGCGGGGGCGCATCCGGTGGGAGAACGCCCAGCCGTCGGGCACGAAGGTCGTGTTCGTCGCGCGGCTGCGGCCGATGGGGCAGCGCTGAACGCGA
>NZ_SAYU02000064.1 GCF_004025965.2 Phycicoccus flavus
ACGGTGACCCGGAAGCAGCCGGCGCCTCGGGCGTGGGCGAGGGCCGCGTCCACGAGACGGGCGCCCAGGCCGGCGTCCCGGTGGTCGGGGAGGACGTAGACGGACTGGATGTCGCCGGTGAGGCGGTCGAAGGAGCGCGGGTCCGGGACGCGGGGGACCAGGACCAGCCAGGCCATCCCCACGTCCTGCCCGCCGACGGAGCCGAGGAACGGGACGATCGACGGGTGGGCCGTCATCCAGTCCCGCAGGCCGTCGGCGTACTCGTCGCGGGACCCGGCGATGGGGGCGTGACCCTCCTCGCTCCAGGTCCATCGGAGGCGGGCCAGGGCGGCGGCGTCGTCGGGACCGGCGCGGCGGACGGTCGCGGGGGAGGGCGGGGCGTCAGCCATCGACCCGCACCAGGGCCAACTGGTAGTGGACGTCGTCGGCGTACGGCTCCCAGGCCTCGAACTCCAGCAGGCGCCCGAGCGACCCGAGGCGGGCGCGCACGTCCTCGTCGGTGCGGTGCCGGAACCGGCGGCCGTGCGGGTCGGTCCACTCGTCGTCGCGGCCCGCGCCCCAGACCCCGACCGCGACGAGTGCTCCCGGTGCCGCGACCCGGCCGATCTCGGCGAGCGCCCGGTCGAAGCCGTCGCCGCCCAGGTGCATGCCGAGGGGACGCGCCGCGCGCTCGCGGACCTCGGCGTCGTAGAAGGCGCGGTGGCGCCGGTCGACCTCGTCCACGGCCGCCACGCTACCCAGCGGCTACGACGACCCGCCGGGCAGCGCGAGGTCCACGCCGACGAGGGCGGCCAGCGACCGCAGCTCGCGCTCGACCCCCTCGCGCATGGCCGCGCTGGGCTCGAGGTCCCAGTGCACCGCGTGGACGTCCAGCACCCCGGCGTCGAGGTCGCTGTGGGCGTCGACCTTCCCGACGAGCCGGTCGCCGTGCAGCACCGGCAGCGCGAAGTAGCCCCAGCGGCGGGCGGCCGCCGGCTTGTACATCTCCAGCTGGTAGTCGAATTCGAACAGCTCCGCCATCCGCTTGCGGTCGAACAGCAGCCGGTCCAGCGGCGACAGCACGGCCGTCCGGCCGGTGAAGGGCCCGTCGAGGTATTGCGGGTCCACCCGCCACCGGCCCCGCACCCCCTCGACGACGGCCTCCTCGCCGGCGTCGTTCACGTGGTTCGGCTCCCCGGGCGGGAAGGTCACCCGGGCCCGCGCGATGCCGAGCGCGACGAGGCGCCGCCGGTCCCGCTCGGTCTCGGCCTCCTCGTACGGCACCGTCGGCCCGTCCGGGTGGACCCGCGCCGCGAGGTCCCAGTTCCGCTCCCGGTTCTCCCTCGACGACACGGCCACCTCCCCGCGCTGCTCCATCATGTCGAGCATCCGCTGGACGTTCTTGCTGTTGGTCCAGCCCGACGAGCGCCACGGCACCACCGTGGTGTCGGGCAGCTCCCGCGCCGGCAGTGGCCCCTCGGCGCGCAGGCGGGCGAGGATGTCCTCGCGGCAGCCCCGGTTGTCCTCGACCCAGGCCTCGATCTCGCGGCGCCACTCGCTCACCGGCTCCACCCCGGGCCACGCCGCCATCTCGGCCCGGAAGAGCGGCAGGTCCTCGGCCGGACGCAGGTAGCCCAGCAGCTCGACGACGACGCGCGACTCCAGCAGGTCGTCGAGCCGGTCGGGGGTGTACGCGCGCCCGAGCCGGCTCCACAGGAGCAGGTCGGGGTGCGGCGCGACGTGGGCCGTGAGGTCCATCTGGACCAGGCCGAGGTGCCTGACGACCTCGAGCACGTCGGTCGGCCGGTCGGCCGTCAGCAGCTGGGCGCGCACCGCGACCCGGCGGGCGTCGCGTCGGGAGAGCTCGTGGACCACGACGGGGAGGCTAGCCCCGCCACCGGACGGAACGCGTCCGCATCGCACCCGGACCCGCCACGCCGCCGCCCCGGCCTAGGCTCGCGGCATGACCGACACCGCCACGGGGACCTTCGACATCACGATGACGCCCGTCGAGCACGACCAGGACGGCATCGGCCGGATGGCGTTCACCAAGACGTGGTCCGGTGACCTCAGCGGCACGGGCGAGGGCACGATGCTTACCGCCGGTCGGCCCGAGGAGGGCCGGGCGGGCTACGTCGCCGTCGAGCGGGTCGTCGGCTCGCTCGCCGGGCGCGAGGGCTCCTTCGCCTTCCAGCAGAGCGGCACCATGGTCGACGGCGAGGCCACGCAGCAGTACCTCGTCGTCCCCGGCTCCGGGACCGGGGACCTCGCCGGCCTCGCCGGCACGCTGTCGCTCACCCAGGACGCCGGCGGCCACGCCTACCGCCTCGAGTACGACCTCTGAGCCCGGCACCTGGTGGGACGACGGCCATGACGACGGTGGCGCTGCTGCTCGCTGCCGGGGCCGGGCGCCGGATGGGCGGGCCCAAGGCCCTCATGCGCCCGACCACCGGCGCGCCCACGCTGCTCGAGTCCACCCTCGCGCGCCTGCGCGCCGCCGGGCTCGAGCGGGCCGTCGTCGTCCTCGGCGCCGCCGCGGAGGAGGCCCGGCCGCTGGCCGAGGCCGCCGGCGGCGAGGTCGTCGTCGCCGACGGCTGGGACGAGGGGATGGGCGCCTCCCTGCGCGCCGGCCTCGCCCACCTCCGGGCGACCGCCGCCCCCGACGTCGACGCCGCGCTCGTCACCCTCGTCGACCTGCCCGACGTCGGCGCCGCGGTCTACCGTCGCGTCCTGGTGGCGGCCGACGGCGGGGGCCCGTCGCTGCTGCTGCGCGCGCACTACGACGGGCGCGCCGGCCACCCCGTCGTCCTCGGCCGCGACCACTGGGCGCCCGTCGCCCGGGGCGCACACGGGGACCGCGGCGCCCGCGACCACCTGGCCGCCCACCCGCCGACCGCCGTGGAGTGCGGCGACCTCGCCACGGGGGACGACGCCGACCGCCCGGACGACCTCACCCGCTGACGGGTACGCCGGGGGGTATGACCGCCCGCGGCCGGCCGCGCGCACGGCGTCCGACATCATGGAGGCCATGACCGACGAGCCCCCGCGAGAGCACCGCAAGGTCCGCCGCTGGCCCGAGAGCGTCTTCGGGCAGGGCGTCGACCCGGACCCGCGGTTCTCCCTCGCCAACGAGCGCACCTTCCTCGCCTGGGCGCGGACCGGCCTCGCCCTCCTCGCCGGTGCCGCCGCCATCGACGCCCTCGACCTCCCGCTGCACCCCGTCGTCCAGGGGCTGCTCGCCGCCCTGCTGGCCCTGGCCGGGATGCTCGTCGCGGCGTCGGCGGCCTGGAACTGGGCCCGTACCGAGCGGGCCATGCGCCTGGACGTCTCGCTGCCGGGCAACCCGGCCATGCTCGTCGTCATCGTCGCCGTCGCCGTCGTCGGCCTCGTCCTCGGCGTCGCGAGCCTGCTGCGGGTCCTGTCGTGACCGAGCTCGTCGTCCGCGACCCCGGCATGCCCCAGGAGCGGACCGTCCTCGCCTGGCGCCGCACCGGGCTCGCCCTGCTCGTCGGCTCGCTGACCATCGGGCGCCTCACCCTCGACTCGCTCGGCCCGCTCGTCGTCGTCCCCACCGTCATGACCGCCGCGATGGCCCTCTACGTCGTCGGCGACACCCTGCGCCAGCGCCGCCTGGCCCACCAGCACCCGGACGACCCGCGCTTCGCGGTGCTGCGCGACGCCCGGCTGGTCGTCGTCACCTCGGTCGTCATCGGCGTCCTCTCCGCGGGTGAGCTCGCGGCCGCCGTCGTCCACATGCTCTGAGCCCGACCCACCCTCTCCGAACGGCGGGTCCGCACGCCCGTGTGACCGTCGCCCTCCCACGGGCGCCCGTCGTGGGTGATGCTTGCGCCATGGACCCCCGGACGACGTTCGAGACCGCCCCCGACCTCGCCGGCGCCCTCGGCGGGGTCGGCTACCTCGCCGAAGAGGCCCTGACGACGGTCGCGTGGCTGGCCCTGCGCCTCGGCCGGCCGCTGCTCATGGAGGGGGAGCCCGGCACCGGCAAGACGGCGCTCGCCGAGGCCCTGGCCGAGGCCATGGACCTGCCGCTCATCCGGCTCCAGTGCTACGAGGGCATCGACTCCAGCCAGGCGCTCTACGACTGGGACTTCCCGCGTCAGATCCTCCACGTCCGGGCGCTGGAGGCCGCGTCCGGCGGCGGCCCGCGCGAGGTCCGCGAGGTCGAGGAGGACCTCTTCGACGAGCGGTTCCTCCTCGCCCGGCCCGTGCTGCGGGCGCTGCGCGAGTCACCCGCGGTCCTCCTCGTCGACGAGGTCGACCGCGCCGACGACGAGTTCGAGGCCTTCCTCCTCGAGGTGCTCTCGACCTGGCAGGTGACCATCCCCGAGCTCGGTCCGGTCTCGGCCGCGACGCCGCCGGTCGTCGTCCTCACCTCCAACCGCACCCGCGAGCTGCACGACGCCCTCAAGCGCCGCTGCCTCTACCACTGGCTGGAGCACCCCGGCATCGAGCGCGAGCTGGAGATCGTCCGCACCCGCGCGCCCGAGGTGTCCGCCGACCTCGCCGAGCAGGTGGTGCGGGCCGTCCACGGCATCCGCGAGGACCGCGAGCTGCTCAAGCCGCCGGGCGTCGCCGAGACCCTCGACTGGGCCCGCGCGCTGCACGAGCTCGGCACGCGCACCCTCGACACCGCGACGGCGGCCTCGACCCTCGGCGTCGCCGTGAAGTACCGCGAGGACGCCGAGCGGGTGAAGAAGGCGCTCGACGGGATGCTCACGCCGTGACCCGGGGCCGCGCGTGAGCATCGCCCAGCACCGGCTCGACGCCGCCGAGCACGTCCGACCGCCCACGGAGGTCCTGCTCGGCTTCGCCCGCTGCCTGCGCGCCGCCGGCGTCCACGTCACCGCCGACCGGGAGCGCACCTACCTCGACGCCGTCGCCGCCGTCGGGCTGGATGACCCCGGCGCCGTCTACCACGCGGGCCGGGCGACGCTGTGCGGGTCGCCCGCCGACCTCGAGCGCCACGACCTCGTCTTCGCCGAGTGGTTCGGCGGCTCCCGCGCCGGCACGAAGACCCGCGACCCGATGCAGCGGCCGGTCACCCGGGCCCCCCTGGAGGGCGAGGAGGCGCAGACGGGCACCGGCGGGGACGACGAGGAGATCGTCAAGGCCCGCTCGAGCACGGTCGAGGTGCTGCGCCACCGCGACGTCGCGTCCCTGTCGCAGGCCGAGCGCGAGTCGCTGCTGGCCCTGTACGCCCGCCTGCGGCCGCGCGCGCCCCGCCGCCGTGCCCACCGCTACGCCCGCGACCGCCGCGGGGTGGTCGACGCCCGCCGCACCCTGCGCACGACGCTGCGCCGGATGGGGGAGCCGGGCGAGGTGCAGTGGCGGCGACGGGCCACGCGCCCGCGCCGGGTCGTCCTCCTCATCGACGTCTCCGGCTCGATGAGCGCCTACGCCGACGCCCTCGTCCGGCTGGCCCACGCCTACTGCGCGTCCGAGGTCCCGACCGAGGTCTTCACCCTCGGCACCCGGCTCACCCACATCACCCGCCCGCTGCACCAGCGCGACCCCGACCGCGCGGTCGTCGCCGCGGGGGACGCCATCCCCGACTGGTCCGGCGGCACCCGCCTGGCCGAGGGGCTCAAGGTCTTCCTCGACCGCTGGGGCCGGCGCGGCATGGCCCGCGGCGCGGTCGTCGTCGTCTTCAGCGACGGGTGGGAGCGCGACCGGCCCGAGGCCCTCGGGGAGCAGGTGCACCGCCTCTCGCGGGTGGCGCACCGGGTGGTCTGGGCCAACCCGCACCGCGGGCGGGCGGGGTACGAACCCGTGCAGGGCGGCATCGTCGCGGTGCTGCCGTACGTTGACGACTTCGTCGCCGGGCACTCGCTGGCGGCGTTTGAGGAGCTGACGGAGGTGGTCGCCCGTGCGTGACGTGCTGGACGAGCTCGTGGAGTGGTGGCGGGCGGGGGAGACCGTCGGCGTCGGCACCGTCGTCGCCACCTTCCGGTCCGCCCCCCGCCCGGCGGGTGCCTCGATGCTGCTGGGACCCGGCGGCGAGGCGGTCGGGTCCGTCTCGGGCGGCTGCGTCGAGGGCGCGGTCTACGAGCTGAGCCGGTCGGTGATCGACGACGGCACCCCGGTGCTCCAGCGCTACGGGGTGTCCGACGACGACGCCTTCGCCGTCGGCCTCACCTGCGGCGGCATCCTCGACGTCTTCGTCGAGCCGGTGAGCCGCGAGACCTTCCCGGAGCTCGGCGACGTGGCCGCGGACGTCGGGGCCGGGCGCCCCGTCGCCGTGGCCACCGTCATCGAGCACCCCGACCCGGCGTGGCTCGGCCGGCGGCTCGTCGTGCGGCCCGAGGACGCCGCGGGCGGGTCCACCGGATCGCTCGGCTCGCCCCGGGCCGACGGCGCCGTCACCGACGACGCCCGTGGCCTGCTCGCCGCCGGGCGCACCGAGACCCTCACCTACGGCCCCGACGGCGAGCGCCGCGGCGAGGGCATGCGGGTGTTCGTCTCCGCCTTCGCACCGCGTCCGCGGATGCTCGTCTTCGGCGCCATCGACTTCGCCGCCGCCGTCGCCCACGTCGGCTCCTTCCTCGGCTACCGGGTCACCGTCTGCGACGCCCGTCCGGTCTTCGCGACGACGAGCCGCTTCCCGGCCGCGGACGAGGTCGTCGTCGAGTGGCCGCACCGATACCTGGCCGCCGAGGTCGAGGAGGGCCGGGTCGACGGGCGCACCGTCGTCTGCGTCCTCACCCACGACCCGAAGTTCGACGTGCCCGTGCTCGAGGTGGCGCTGCGTCTGCCCGAGGTCGCCTTCGTCGGCGCGATGGGCAGCCGGCGCACCCACGAGGACCGCCTGGAGCGGCTCCGCGAGGCGGGCCTGCGCGAGGACGAGCTGGCCCGGCTCTCCAGCCCGGTCGGCCTCGACCTCGGGGCCCGCACGCCGGAGGAGACGGCGGTGTCCATCGCCGCCGAGATCGTCGCCCTGCAGTGGGGCGGCGGCGGCGCCCGGCTGCAGGACGTCGGCGGTCCGATCCACCACCACGGCACCTGAGTCCGGCGGCGCCGCACCTGGTTTCCCGGCCGGAAAGTGCCTGACGTCACGGGCGCGCGGCCCGCTGCCTACCCGTTCGGCGGGTTCGTCCGAAGCCCTTGTCCGCCGAGGATGGGTGGCGCAAGATCAGGAGCACACCGATCCCCCTGTGAAGGAGTCAAGGATGACTCGGATCACCGTCACCGTCGACGGCGTCCCCTACTCCGACGAGGTCGAGCCCCGGATGCTGCTCGTCCACTACCTCCGTGAGGTCGTCGGCAAGGTGGGCACCGTCGTGGGGTGCGACACGAGCAACTGCGGAGCGTGCACCGTCCACCTCGACGGCCACAGCGTGAAGTCCTGCAACATGCTCGCCGTCCAGGCCGACGGCCGCGAGGTCACGACCATCGAGGGCCTCGCGACGGGCGGCGAGCTGCACCCGATGCAGGCGGCGTTCCACGAGAACCACGCCCTCCAGTGCGGCTACTGCACCCCGGGGATGATCATGCAGGCCGTGGACCTGCTCCAGCACAACCCGAACCCCAGCGAGGACGAGATCCGTCAGGGCATGGAGGGCAACCTCTGCCGCTGCACGGGCTACCACAACATCGTCAAGGCCGTGGCCGCCGCCGCGGGCTCGATGTCCAGCGAGAGGAGCGACGCCTGATGACCGCCGTCGACGACCGTCCCCAGGCCGCCCCCGAGATCGGCAACGCCCGCCGGCGCAAGGAGGACCAGCGCCTCGTCACCGGCCGGACGAAGTGGACCGACAACATCCAGCTCCCCGGCATGCTCCACCTGGCCATGGTGCGCAGCCCCTTCGCCCACGCGAAGATCGGCGCCATCGAGACCTCCGAGGCCAAGGCCGTCCCGGGGGTCATGGCCGTCTACACCTCCGCCGACATCGCCGACATCCAGGGCGTCTGCATCACCGCCTGGCCGGTCACCGCCGACCAGAAGACCCCGGACCACCTGCCGATGCCGGGCGACCGGGTCGCGCACGCCGGCGAGATCGTCGCCGTCGTCGTCGCCCGCAGCGCCGCCGTCGCCCGCGACGCCGCCGAGCTCGTCGACGTCGACTACGAGGAGCTCCCCGCGGTCCTCGACCTCAAGGCCGCGACCACCGACGAGGTCCTCGCCCACCCGGGCCTGGAGACGAACAAGAGTGCCTTCTGGCAGCTGGACTCCAAGGGCGGCGGCACCGGCGGCGACATCGAGGAGGCGATCGCGAAGGCCCGCGAAGGCGGCATCGTCATCGAGCGCGAGTACCGCCAGCAGCGCCTCATCCCCGCCTTCATGGAGCCGCGCTCCACCGTCGTCGACCCCACCGGCGAGCAGGTCGTCATGTGGTCGGCCACCCAGATCCCGCACGTGCTGCGGTTCTGCATCGCCGCCACCACCGGCCTGCCCGAGTCCAAGATCCGGGTCATCGCCCCCGACGTGGGCGGCGGGTTCGGCGGCAAGCTGCAGTCGACGCCCGAGGAGTTCATCACCCTCGCCGTCGCCCGCAAGCTCGGCAAGCCGATCAAGTACACCGAGACCCGCTCGGAGACGATGGTCTCGGCCCACCACGGCCGCGACCAGTGGCAGAAGCTCACGCTCGCCGCGGAGAAGGACGGCACCGTCACCGGCCTCAAGGTCGACCTCATCTGCGACCTCGGCGCCTACGCCGCGATCGTCGGCGGCGGCGTCCCGGTGCTCGGCGCGTGGATGTTCAACTCGATCTACAAGTTCGACGCCTACCAGTTCAACTGCACGAACTACTACACGAACAAGACGTGGGTGGACGCCTACCGCGGCGCCGGCCGGCCCGAGGCCACGTACGCCATCGAGCGGATGATGGACGAGCTCGCCGCCGAGGTCGGCGTCGACCCGCTCGAGATCCGCGAGAAGAACTGGATCCGGCACGACGAGTTCCCGTTCACCACGGTGGCCGGGATGACCTACGACTCCGGCAACTACGAGGCCGCCACCGAGAAGGCCAAGGAGCTCTTCGGCTACGACGAGCTGCGGGCCGAGCAGAAGCGCCGCCGCGACGAGAAGGACCCGGTCCAGCTGGGCATCGGCGTCTCGACCTTCACCGAGATGTGCGGCCTGGCCCCCTCCCGGGTCCTCGGCTCGCTCAACTACGGCGCCGGCGGCTGGGAGTCGGCCTCGATCCGGATGCTCGCCACGGGCACCGTCGAGGTCATCACCGGCGCCAGCGCCCACGGCCAGGGCCACGAGACGGCGTGGAGCCAGATCGTCGCCGACCGCCTCGGCGTGCCCTTCGAGAGCGTCGAGGTCCTCCACGGCGACACCCAGATCGCCCCCAAGGGCATGGACACCTACGGCTCGCGCTCGCTCGTCGTCGGCGGTGAGGCTCTCGTCCTCGCGGCCGACAAGGTCATCGAGAAGGCCAAGCCGTTCGCGGCGCACATGCTCGAGGCCAGCGTGGACGACCTCGAGTTCTCCCAGGGGCGGTTCACGGTCAAGGGCACCGACAAGGGCGTCGGCATCACCGACATCGCCCTCGGCGCCTTCGCCGGCCACGACTACCCCGAGGGCGTGGAGCCGAGCATCGACGCGGACGCCACCTACGACCCGGTGAACTTCTCCTTCCCGCACGGCACCCACCTGTGCGCGATGGAGGTCGACACCGAGACCGGCCAGAGCACGATGCGCAAGTACGTGTGCGTCGACGACATCGGCAACATCATCAACCCGCTCATCGTCGAGGGCCAGGTCCACGGCGGTCTCGTGCAGGGCATCGCGCAGGCGCTCTGGGAGGGCGCGGAGTACGACGAGCAGGGCACGCTGGTGTCGGGCTCGTTCGTCGACTACACCCTCCCGACCAGTGCCGACACGATCAGCTTCGTCACGGACCACACGACCTCCCCGGCGACGTCGAACACCCTCGGCACCAAGGGCGTCGGCGAGGCCGGCACCATCGCGTCCACCCCGGCGGTCGTCAACGCCGTCGTCGACGCGCTGCGGCCCTTCGGTGTCGACGACGTCCTCATGCCGTGCACGCCCGAGCGGGTGTGGAAGGCGATCCAGTCCGGGGGCGGCACCCAGGACGCCGAGACGACCAGCGCCCAGCAGGCGCACTTCGACGAGGGGACCCCCAACCAGGATCCCGCGGCCGGCACGACGGACGGAGTGGTGCAGTGATCCCCGCAGCCTTCGACTACGTGGCCCCGACGAGCGTCGACGAGGCGCTGTCGGCGCTCGCCGAGGCCGGCGACGACGCCAAGGTCCTCGCCGGCGGGCAGTCGCTGCTCCCCATCCTGCGGATGCGGCTCAACGCCCCGGAGAAGGTCGTCGACCTCGGCCGGATCGAGGCCCTGCGGGGCGTGCGCGACGAGGGCGACCACCTCGCCATCGGCGCCATGACGCCCTACAGCGACGTCGTCGACGACGCGCTGGTCCGTGAGCACGCGGGGCTGCTCGTCAAGGCGGTCGAGACCGTCGCCGACCCGCAGATCCGCCACCGCGGCACCCTCGGCGGGGCCCTGGTCCACGCCGACCCCGCCGGGGACGTCGGGGCCCCGGTGCTCGCGCTCGACGCGACGCTCGTCGTCGTCGGGCCGGGAGGTGAGCGCACCGTCCCCGCGGCCGAGTTCTTCCAGGACCTCTTCGAGACCTCCGTCGCCGACGGCGAGCTCCTCACCGAGATCCGCATCCCGAAGCACACCGGCTGGGGCAGCGCCTACGAGAAGTTCGTGCGCGTCTCGCACCAGTGGTCGATCGTCGCCGTCGCGGCGACGGTCCGGGTCGAGGGCGGCAGCATCGCCGAGGCCCGCATCGGGCTGACGAACATGGGCTCGACCCCGCTGCGGGCGACCGCGGTGGAGCAGGCCCTCGTCGGCAAGGGCGCGGCCGACCTCGCCGACGCCTGCGCGGCGGCGGCCGAGGGTACGAACCCGCCGAGCGACCTCAACGGCGACGCCGACTACCGGCGCCACCTGGCCGGGGTGCTCGCGCGGCGGGCCGTCCAGAAGGCGATGGAGGGCTGATCGCGGTATGGACCTGAAGCACGACTTCACCGTGCCCGCCGACGTCGAGACGACCTGGCAGACCTTCATGGACCTCGAGCGGGTGGGCAGCTGCTTCCCCGGCGCGACGGTCACCGAGGTCACCGAGGACGGCTTCAGCGGGACGGTCAAGGTCAAGCTCGGGCCGATCGCGCTGCAGTACTCGGGGTCGGGGCGGTTCGTCGAGAAGGACGACGCCGCCCACCGGGCCGTCATCGAGGCCAAGGGCAAGGACAAGCGGGGCAACGGGACGGCCGGCGCCACCGTCTCGATCCAGCTCGAGCCCGACGGCACCGGGACCAAGGTCGACGTCGTCACCGACCTCGCGGTGACGGGCAAGCCGGCGCAGTTCGGCCGGGGCGTCATGCAGGACGTCTCGGACAAGCTGCTCGGCCAGTTCGTGGCCTGCATCGAGGGCGAGCTCACCGGCGCCGGGTCCGCCCCGGCGGCGGGGGAGGCCCCGGCGGAGGCTCCGGTCGAGGAGGCGGCCGCTCCGGCGGCTCCCGAGCCGGCCGCCGCGGCCCCGGCCGCCGCGGCACCGGCGCCCGCTCCGGCCCCGCGACCCGCTCCGAGCCCGGCCCGGCCGAGGACCGAGGACGACGGCGCCCTCGACCTCGGTTCGGCGGTGCTCCCGGTGCTCGTGAAGACCTACGCGCCGTACGTCGCCGTCGGCGTCGTCGGGGTCGTCATCGGGTGGCTCATCGGGCGCGGCTGACCCACGGCAGACGACGGCCCCGCGGCTCCGGCCGCGGGGCCGTCGCCGCGTCCAGGGCCCGCAGCTCGCCGACGATCCGGCGGGCGTCGGCGTCGTCCGGGCCGCCGGCCGGGAACTCGCGCCACGAGCGACCCGAGGCGAGGGCGTCATGGTGCGCCATCTCGACGAGGAGGACGATCGGCGCGAGGAAGACGGCGACGGCGCCGATGACGAGAACGACGTGGAAGATCTGTGCAATGGTGTCCATGGCTCGATTTTGACGGACATCCATCGACTGCCACGAGTGGCAGATCTGTCGGGGTTCGTCGAATTCCTGCCATACTGGCGCGATGGCCCTCCACTCCGTCGCCGTGGTGCTCCAGGAGCCCGTAGCGCTCTTCGAGTACGGCGTCCTCGCCGAGGTCTTCGGCATCGACCGCAGCGAGGAGGGCATCGACCCCTTCGACTACCGGGTCTGCGCGGAGCGGCCCGGCCCCCTGGACTCCCACCACGGCACCGCGGTGGTCGCCGCCCACGGGCTGGAGGCCGCGGCGGACGCGGACCTCGTCGCCGTCCCGGCCACCTCGGCGGTCCCCTCGCCGGCCGTCCTGCAGGTGGTGCGCGACGCCGTCGAGCGCGGCGCCTGGGTGCTCTCGGTCTGCTCGGGCGCGTTCACGCTCGGCGCCGCCGGGGTCCTGGACGGGCGCCGGGCGACGACGCACTGGCGGCACGCCGCCGAGCTCGCCGAGCGCCATCCCCTCGCCACCGTCGACCCCGACGTCCTCTACGTGCGCGACGGCACCGTCATCACGAGCGCCGGGACCGCGGCCGGCATCGACGCCTGCCTCCACCTCGTGCGGCACGAGCTCGGCGCCTCGGTGGCGACCCGGATCGCCCGCCGGATGGTCGTCCCGCCGCACCGCGACGGCGGGCAGCGTCAGTTCATCGACCGGCCGGTGCCCGTCACCGACTCCGAGTCCCTCGGCCCGGTCCTCGCGTACATGAGCGAGAACCTCGCCGAGCAGCACGCGGTCGCCGACCTGGCCCGCCGGGCCGCGATGTCTCCGCGCACGCTGGCCCGCCGCTTCGTCGCCGAGACCGGGACGACCCCGCACCAGTGGCTCACCGACCAACGCGTGCTGCGCGCCCGCGAGCTGCTGGAGGAGAGCGACCTGCCCGTCGACGCCGTCGCCCGCGAGGCCGGGTTCGGCACCGCGGCCCTGCTGCGCCACCACTTCACCCGCGGCACCGGCCTGTCGCCCTCGGCCTTCCGCAGCCAGCACCGCTGCCCGGCCTGACGTCCGTCACCAGGGGCGCCGGGTCCGGAACAGACCTCGCCCGCACCGGGTTGTCCCCGGCATGACCACCATCGGACTCATCGGAGCAGGCAACATCGGCAGCACCGTCGCACGGCTGGCGGTCGACGCCGGCTACGACGTCGTGCTCAGCAACTCGCGCGGGCCGGAGACGCTCGCCGACCTCGTCGCCGACCTCGGCCCGCGGGCGCGGGCGGCGACCCGCGAGGAGGCCGCGGCCGCGGCGGACCTCGCCGTCGTCACCGTGCCCCTCAAGGCCATCGACGACCTGCCGGTGGCGCCGCTGGCCGGCAAGGTCGTCATGGACACGATCAACTACTACCCCGAGCGCGACGGTCACGTGGCCGCGCTCGACGACGAGAGCACGACGACGAGCGAGCTCGTCCAGGAGCGGCTCGCCGACAGCAGGGTCGTCAAGACCTTCAACAACATCTTCTTCGCCCACCTGGCGTCGCTGGCTCGCCCGGCGGGGGCCGAGGACCGGACCACGCTGGTCATCGCGGGCGACGACGACGCCGCGAAGCAGGAGGTCACCGCCTTCCTCGACGCCATCGGGTACGACGCCTACGACAACGGCCCGCTCGCCGAGGGCTGGCGCACCCAGCGGGACACCGCCGCCTACGCCGCGATGTACGTCGACGGCGACGACTGGGACCACCCGGTCGCGGCCGACGCCGACCGGGTCCGCGACCGGCTCGCCGCCGCCAAGCGCTACCGCGACATGTGACACCGGGGCCGCCGCGGCCGATGGGACCTTCACACGATCCACACACCGACCGCGAGCGGCCTCCAGGGCGGTCTCCCTACGCTCGTCGACATGACCGAGGGGACCACCGCCGCACGCGTCGTGCTCGTCGTCGAGGACGAGCCGACGATCCACGAGGCCGTCGCCGACCGGCTCCGCGCCGAGGGCTTCACGGTCGTCTCGGCCGTCGACGGGCCGGGGGCGGTCGCCGCCTTCGAGGAGCACGACCCCGACGCCGTCCTCCTCGACGTCATGCTCCCGGGCTTCGACGGCCTCGAGGTGTGCCGGCGGATCCAGGCGGTCCGGCCCGTGCCCGTCCTCATGCTCACGGCCCGCGACGACGAGACCGACCTGCTCGTCGGCCTCGGGGTCGGGGCCGACGACTACGTGACCAAGCCCTTCTCGATGCGCGAGGTCGTGGCTCGGCTGCGCGCCCTGCTGCGGCGGGTCGAGCGGGCCGAGGCCCTCGCCCGGACCACGGGCCGGATGGACCTGGCCGGGCTGGTCGTCGACCCGGCGAGCCGCCGGGTCACCGTCGACGGTGCCGCGATCCACCTCACGCCCCTGGAGTTCGACCTCCTCTGCGCCCTTGCCGTCGAGCCCGGCACCGTGCGCTCTCGCGAGGCCCTCATGCGCGAGGTGTGGGGGTGGGGCGACGCGTCGGGGACGCGCACCCTGGACAGCCACGTCAAGGCGCTGCGGGCCAAGATCGGCGCCGACCGGGTCCGCACCGTCCACGGCGTCGGCTACGCCCTGGAGACCGGCGCGTGAACACCGACCGCCCGCTGGATCCGGTCGGCTCGATCAAGGTCAAGCTCGGGTTCCTCGTCGGCGTGAGCGTCGTCGCGGCCGTCGTCGTCGCGGGCATCGCGTCGCGGGCGCAGATCCCGTGGTGGACGAGCGTGCCGGTGACCATCGCCGCCGCCCTCGGCGTCACCTACTGGCTGGCCCGGGGGATGACCGCGCCGCTGCGCGAGATGACGGCCGCGGCACGCCGGATGGCGGCGGGGGACTACGGCCAGCGGGTGACGGCGACGTCCTCGGACGAGGTCGGGGTCCTCGCCCGCGCCTTCAACGCGATGGCGGCCGACCTCGCCGGGGCCGACCTCGAGCGGCGGCGGCTCGTCGCGACGGTCTCGCACGAGCTGCGTACCCCGCTCACGGCCCAGCGCGCGCTACTCGAGAACCTCGTCGACGGGGTCGTCAGCCCGAGCGCCGACTCGCTGAGGTCCGCCCTCGCCCAGGCCGAGCGGCTCTCCGGACTCGTCGGCGACCTCCTCGACCTGTCCCGCATCGACGCCGGGGTGGCCCCCCTCGCCCTCGAGGAGGTCCGGGTCGCCGACCTCCTCGCGCGGGGGGGCGAGGAGGCCGGGGTCGGGTCCCGGCCCGTGCGCGTCCGGCACCGGGTGGCGCCGGCCGACCTCACGGTGAGCGCGGACCCGGCCCGCCTGGCCCAGCTCGTCGCGAACCTCGTCGACAACGCCGTCCGACACAGCCCGCCCTACGGCGAGGTCCGGCTCGAGGCACGTCCCGAGAGCGGCGACCGCTGGGTCCTCGACGTCCGCGACGACGGTCCCGGCATCCCCGCCGACCAGGCCGAGCGCGTCTTCGAGCGCTTCGGGACGGGGTCGGACGACGGCGGCGGCACCGGCCTCGGCCTCGCGATCGTCCGCTGGGTGTGCGACCTCCACGGCGGACGGGTCGAGGCCCTCCCCACGGCACCCGGTGCCACCGGCGCCCACCTGCGCGTCACCCTGCCCACGACCCCGACGGCCGAGCGGCCGACCCATCTGCGCGCCGGTGCGATCGCCGCGCGCCCCACCGAGGAGGCCACGATGCCCACGAGCACCACGACGACCGGCGCCCCCACGTCCGGCCCCGCCGTGACCCCACCGTCGGGTCCCGTGGCCCCCGTCCCCCCGGCCGCCGCCGGGCCGGGTGCGGGCGGACCGGGTGACGTCGTCGTCGACCGGTTCTGGCCCGAGCCGGACGGCCGGCCCCGGGTCGGGGTCCTCGTCGCCGCGGCCAGCATCGGCCTGTTCGCCGCGCTCACGTGGGTGCAGCGCGAGATCGGCCTCGTGACGACCCTCGTCATGCTCGCGGCCGGAGCCCTCATGTGGACCGTCGCGCGCCACCGCCGGCACCCCTGGACGGTGGCGTGCGGCGTCCTCGCCGGTCTGCTCGCGACGACGGCGGCGACCCGCGACGCCGGCGGCGTCGTCACCCTCTCCGTCCTCGCCGGCGTCACCGTCGCGGCCGTCGGGCTCACCCGGGCGCACGGGGTCCTCGCGATGGTCGCCAGCGCCGCTGCGTGGCCGCTCTCGGGTCTGCGCGGGCTGCCGCTGCTCGGCCGCACCGTCGTCGCGAGCAGCCGGACCCGCCACCTGTGGGCGGTCGTCCGGACGGTCGCCGTCACGGTCGTCGTGCTCGTCGTGTTCGGGGCGCTCTTCTCCAGTGGCGACGCCCTCTTCGGGTCCTGGGCCGCGGCCCTCGTGCCCGACCTCGCGTGGGACTCGCTCGTCGCGCGGGTCTTCCTCTTCGTCCTCGTCGGCGGGGTCTCGCTCGCCGGGGCCTACCTCGCGCTCAACCCGCCGGTCGTCGACCGCGTCGTCCTCCCCGAGTCGCGCCGGTCCCACCCGGTGTGGGAGTGGGCCGTCCCGGTCGGCGTCGTCGTCGCGCTCTTCGTGGCCTTCCTCGCCGCCCAGGCGACCGCGATGTTCGGCGGCGAGGAGTACCTGCGGCAGCAGACCGGGCTCACCCACGCCGAGTACGTCCACCAGGGCTTCGGCCAGCTGACGGCGGCCACCTTCCTCACCGTCCTCGTCATCACGGCCACCCTGCGGGTCGCGGCGCGCGAGACCCCGCGGGACCGCCTCGTGCTGCGCGCCCTCCTCGCCGCCCTCGCGGTGCCGGCCCTCGCCGTCGTCGCCTCCGCCCTCTACCGGATGGACCTCTACCAGGACGCTTTCGGGTTCACGACGCTGCGGGTCTTCGTCGACGGCGTCGAGCTGTGGCTCGGGCTCGTCGTCCTCCTCCTGCTCGTCGGCGTGCTGCGGCTCTCGTGGGGCTGGGTCGCGCGGGCCGTCCTCGTCTCCGGCGCCGTCTTCACGATCGGCTTCGTCGCGCTGAACCCGGACGGCTGGGTCGCGGCCCGCAACATCGACCGGTTCGCGAGCACCGGGGAGATCGACACCCGGTACCTCTCGACCCTGTCGGCGGACGCGGGCCCGGCGATCGCGCAGGGGCTTCCCGCCGAGATGGCCGCCTGCGTCCTCACCGGGTCACGGTCCACGGAGTCCGTCCTCACCGACGACTGGCTGGCGTTCAACGTCGGACGGGCCCGGGCGCGCGCCGCCGTGGCGGACCTGCCGTCCGTCGCGTCGGTCGACTGCGGTACCTACCTGTCCGACGCCTACCGGCGCTGACCGCGGCCCCGCCCCGCACCCCGGGCATACTCGCCGCCATGGACGACCGCACCGTGCTCGTGCTCAACGGCCCGAACCTCAACCTGCTCGGCGAGCGCGAGCCGGAGGTCTACGGCCACGACACGCTCGCCGACGTCGAGCGGCTGTGCACCGAGGCCGCCGCGCGGTACGGGCTGACGGTCGACTTCCGGCAGAGCAACCACGAGGGGACGCTCGTCGACTGGGTCCAGGAGGGCCGGTCGGGGACCGCCGGCATCGTCCTCAACGCGGGCGGCTACACGCACACGTCGGTCGCCCTGCGCGACGCGGTGTCGGCCGCGCGGGTGCCGTGCGTCGAGGTGCACATCAGCGACATCCACGCCCGCGAGGAGTTCCGGCGCTTCTCCTACCTCAGCGACGTCTGCGACCACCATGTCATCGGGCACGGCGTGGCCGGCTACGCCGAGGCGGTCGACTGGCTCGCCGGGCAGCGCCGGCAGGCCTGACCCCGCGGCGGGGGCTGCGGGCCGACGACATCTCCGGCGCGAGGGCGGCGTGTCCCCTGCTCCGAGGGGCCGGGCGAGGTGACCGTGTCGTCCGCCCGTCGCGGGACCCCACCCGTCGTCACCCTCCGGTCGGCCAGGTGACGTCCCCGCCCGGCCGTGGTGTATTCGAGGGCGACGCGGTCGACGCGTCGCCCCACCGGCCGGCGGCACGAAGGAGTGCACCATGACCCAGACCCACCCGGAGCCCGACCTCGCCGAGGCCGAGGCGCAGGCCCCCGAGGACGCTTCCCTCTACGAGCGGCTCGGCGGCACGTACGGCATCGCCGGGGCCGTCGACATCCTCGTCGACCGGCTGTTCGACAACATCGCCGTCAACGCCAACCCGCACGTGCACGCCCACCACGGCGACAAGGCCAACGCCGCCGGCTACAAGTTCCTCGTCACCGGCTGGTCCATCGAGGCCGCCGGCGGGCCGGCGTGCTACCCCGGCCGCGACATGGCGAGCGGTCACGCCCACCTCGCGATCGACGCGGCCGGCTTCGACGCGGTGCGCACCGAGATCGACGCCACGCTGAACTTCCTGGGCGTGCCGGACCGCGAGCGCGGCGAGTTCATGGCCATCATCGACGGCTACCGCGACCAGGTCGTCCAGGCCTAGGGCACCCGGTCCAGGACGACCCCGAAGAGGTCGCGGTAGGTGGCGAGCACCTCGTCGTCACCGCCGAGGCGGCGCTCCTCGCGCGTCCCGTCCGCGGCCGTCGTCACGAGGGTCCGCCCGGCCAGCGAGACCCGGCCGCCGTCCGCGGTCGGCAGGGAGCAGACCGGGCCCGCGGTGAAGTGCGAGCGCGGCGAGGTCGTCTGCCACCAGCACGTCGGCTCGGCGTCGACCAGCTCGCGCGGACGGGTCTCGAGCCGGTACTGCGGGCGGCCGTCGAGGAGGACGTCGAGGTCGCCGTCGGGTGCGCCCGCCCAGGTGACGACCCCCTCGGGGTCCTCCCACGGCTCGTCCGCCGCGAAGGGCACGGGTCCGGCGACGAAGCGGCCGAAGCCCACGTCGACGAGCCAGGGGCCGTCGGCGAGGTCGACCCGCAGGGCGAGGTGGTCGAAGGGCGGGCCGAGTCCGTCCTCGCCGTGCACCCGCGCCGCCAGCAGGGTCACGTCGTGCCCGAGCGCGCGCAGCAGCCCGGCGAACGCACCCCCGAGCTCGTAGCAGAAGCCGCCGCGGCGCCGGCCGACGACCTTGTCGTGCAGCCCCTCCTCGTCGAGGCGGTACTCCTCGCCGAGGTGGATGGAGAGGTTCTCGAACGGCACGGTGCGCAGGTGCGCGGTCATCAGCGTGCGCAGCCCGCCGAGGCCGCTCGGGGGGCGGCCGCTCAGCCCGATCCGCTCCAGGTACTCGTCGGCGTGGCGCTGGTCCATGCCGACACCCTGACACCTGTCGCGCGGGTGAGGTCAAACGGGCTGGTCGCCGGCCGCGGTGACTTCCGGGTAGGTAGTTGGACGTCCTAGTATCCCGGGAGAGGCGCCGGAGACTCCGGTGGCCCGGGAAGGACCCCATGGCAGCGCAGCCCGGTGAAGGCCTCCACGTCCCCACCCACCCCGTCCGCATCGTCACCGCGTCGAGCCTGTTCGACGGCCACGACGCCTCCATCAACATCATGCGGCGGATCATGCAGAGCCAGGGCGCCGAGGTCGTCCACCTCGGGCACAACCGCTCCGTGCGGGAGGTCGTGGACGCCGCACTCGACGAGGACGTCCAGGGTGTCGCCGTCAGCTCCTACCAGGGCGGGCACGTCGAGTACTTCGAGTACCTCGTGCAGCTCCTGCGGGAGGCCGGCGCACCGCACGTCGAGGTCGTCGGCGGGGGCGGCGGGGTCATCGTCGGCCGGGAGATCGAGCGCCTGCGCGAGGCGGGCGTGCGCATCTTCAGCCCCGAGGACGGCCAGCGGCTCGGCCTGCCGGGCATGGTCAACGAGGTGGTCCGGGCCTGCGACACCGACCTGTGGGAGACCGCGCCGACGACGGCCGAGGCGGTGCTCGCGGGGGAGCGGGCCGCCGTCGCCCGCGCCGTCACCGGCGCCGAGACCGGCCGGCTCGACGACGCCTTCCGCGCCGAGCTCGAGCGGGCGGCCGCCGCCCGGCGCGTCCCGGTGCTCGGCATCACCGGCACCGGCGGGTCCGGCAAGTCCAGCCTCACCGACGAGCTCGTCCGGCGACTGCGGGTGGACCAGCAGGACAAGCTGCGCATCGCCTGCGTCGCCATCGACCCCACCCGCCGGCGCGGCGGGGGTGCCCTGCTCGGCGACCGGATCCGGATGAACAGCCTCGACGGCGACCGGGTCTACTACCGCTCGCTCGCCACCCGCGGCGGCCGTGAGGTGCCCGAGGCGCTGCCGGACGTCATCACCATCCTCAAGGCCGCGGGCTACGACCTCGTCGTCGTCGAGACCCCCGGCATCGGCCAGGGCGACGCCGCCATCACCGGGTTCGCCGACGTCAACCTCTACGTGATGACGCCGGAGTTCGGCGCCGCGAGCCAGCTCGAGAAGATCGAGATGCTCGACCTCGCCGACGTCGTCGCCGTCAACAAGTTCGAGCGCCGCGGCGCCCTCGACGCCCTGCGCGACGTCGGCCGCCAGATGGTCCGCAACCGCGAGGCGTTCGGGCAGCGCCCGGAGGACATGCCCGTCTTCGGCACCTCGGCGGCGACCTTCAACGACGACGGCGTCACCGCGCTGTACCAGGAGCTGCGGGGGCTGCTCGCCGCGCAGGGCCTCGGGGTCGACGAGGGCACCCTGGCCCCCGTCGACGTGCGCTCCTCCACGGCCATCCGCCAGGTCCTGCCGCCGGAGCGCGTGCGCTACCTCTCCGAGATCGCCGAGACGGTGCGCGGCTACCACGACGACACCCGGCGCTGGGCCGACCTGGCCCGGCGGGTGCAGCGCCTCGGCGACGCCCGCGCGGCGCTGGCGGAGGCCGGCAAGGACACGGCCGACCTCGACGCACTGCTCGAGCAGGCCCGGCAGGACCTGCCCCCGGCCGTGGCCCGGCAACTCGCCGAGTGGCCCGAGGTCGTCGAGGCATACTCGGGCGAGGAGCAGGTGGTCACCGTCCGGGACCGGGAGATCCACACCGCGCTGGCCCGCGAGACGCTGTCCGGCAACGAGGTCCGCCGGGTCTCACTGCCGCGCCTCGCCGACCACGGCGACCTGCTCTCCTTCCTGCGCCGCGAGCACCTGCCCGGCTGGTTCCCGTTCACCGCCGGCGTCTTCCGGTTCAAGCGGGACAACGAGGACCCGGCCCGCATGTTCGCCGGCGAGGGCGACCCCTTCCGGACCAACCGCCGCTTCCGGCTGCTCTCGCAGGGCCAGCCCGCCACCCGCCTGTCGACCGCGTTCGACTCGGCGACCCTCTACGGCCGCGACCCCGACCCCCGCCCCGACGTCTACGGCAAGGTCGGCACCTCCGGGGTGTCGGTCGCGACGCTGGACGACATGAAGGCGCTCTACGACGGCTTCGACCTCACCTCGCCGACGACGAGCGTGTCGATGACCATCAACGGCCCGGCGCCCACCGTCCTCGCGTTCTTCCTCAACACCGCCATGGACCGCGAGGTCGACGCCTGGACCGAGGAGAACGGCCGCGAGCCCGACGACGCCGAGCGCGACGAGATCCGCGCCCGTGCGCTGGCCACGGTCCGGGGCACCGTGCAGGCGGACATCCTCAAGGAGGACCAGGGACAGAACACCTGCCTGTTCTCCACCGAGTTCTCGCTGCGGATGATGGCCGACATCCAGGAGTGGTTCATCGAGAACAAGGTCCGCAACTTCTACTCGGTCTCGATCAGCGGGTACCACATCGCCGAGGCCGGGGCGAACCCCATCAGCCAGCTCGCGTTCACGCTGGCCAACGGATTCACCTACGTCGAGGCCTACCTGGCCCGCGGCATGGACATCGACGACTTCGCCCCGAACCTGTCGTTCTTCTTCAGCAACGGGATGGACCCCGAGTACACCGTCATCGGCCGGGTCGCCCGCCGGATCTGGGCCGTGGCAATGCGCGAGAAGTACGGCGCGGGCGAGCGCAGCCAGAAGCTCAAGTACCACGTCCAGACGTCGGGCCGGTCGCTGCACGCCCAGGAGATGGACTTCAACGACATCCGCACGACCCTGCAGGCGCTCGTCGCGATCTACGACAACGCCAACAGCCTGCACACCAACGCCTACGACGAGGCGGTGACGACGCCGTCGGCGGAGTCGGTCCGCCGGGCCCTGGCCATCCAGCTGATCATCAACCGCGAGTGGGGCCTGGCGGTGAACGAGAACCCGCTGCAGGGGGCGTTCGTCGTCGACGAGCTCACCGACCTCGTCGAGGCCGCGGTCCTCGCCGAGTTCGACCGCATCTCCGAGCGCGGCGGCGTCCTCGGCGCCATGGAGACCGGGTACCAGCGCGGCCGCATCCAGGACGAGTCGATGCTCTACGAGCACCGCAAGCACGACGGCAGCCTGCCGATCGTCGGGGTCAACACCTTCGTGCGCGAGGAGGCCGAGGCGACGCCGAAGGAGGTCGCCCTGGCCCGGGCCACCGAGGAGGAGAAGGAGTCGCAGCTCTCGCGGGTACGGGCCTTCCGCGAGACCCACCGCGACGAGGCCGAGGCCGCGCTGGCCCGGCTCAAGGAGGCCGCGACGAGCGGGGAGAACGTCTTCGCGGTGCTCGTGGACGCCGCCCGCGTGTGCACCCTCCAGCAGGTCACCGAGGCGTTCTTCGAGGTCGGGGGCCAGTACCGCCGCAACGTCTGACCTCCTGGCCGTCAGGTCAGGACGTACCGGACGACCCGGCGGCGCAGGGTGGGGGAGGCGTGCTCTTCGAACCCGGCTTCGAGGAACACCTGGAGGAGGCCGACCGACGCCTCGTCCCAAACGACCGTCGTCCCCGGCTCGGGGTCGATCGGGTAGGCCTCGACGAGCCGCGCGTGGGACCGCCGGGCGTGCTCGAGGGCGGCCGCGGCGAGCTCGTACATCAGGCCCTGCCTGCGGAAGTCCTTGCGCACGACGAAGCACGTCACCGACCAGACTCCCTCGAGGTCCGGGTCCATCCGCATCCACGTCCGCCGACGCGCCCAGATGCGCGGGTAGCGCTCGCGCGGCTCGACGGCGACCCAGCCGGCGGGCTCACCGTCGACGAAGCCGAGGAGCCCCGACGTCGGGCCACCCGTGCCGCAGCCGGCCTGCTCCAGGAGCGCGGCGTCGCGCTCCTCCTGAGTGGTGTCGCGGTAGATCCACCCCGGGACCTTGCGCGCCTGGCAACGGCACCGGCGGGCCTCGGCGGAGTCGAAGACTGCATCGAGGTCCTCGGCGCTCACCTCGTTGGCCGGCCGCCAGGTGAACTCGGGCACGTCCCCGACCCTAGTGGTGACAACCTCGCGCGACACTCGGTGCGTCAGAGGGGGCGAGATCGGTGAGGGACGGGGGAGCGCGATGGGTGAGGACGCCGAGCACGGCGAGTTCGCCGCGTACGTCCGCGCCCGCCAGCGCCGGTTCGTGCGCTTCGCCTTCCTCCTCACCGGGGACGTGCACGAGGCCGAGGACCTCGTGCAGAGCGCCTTCGCCCGGGTCTACCGGCGCTGGGACTCGATCCACGGCAGCCCCGACGCCTACGTGCGCGCGGCCATCGTCAACGAGCACCGGTCCTGGTGGCGTCGCACCTGGCGCCACCGAGAGGTCGTGAGCAGCCCGCTCGTCGGCGCCCGGGACCCCGAGCACGTCCCCGACGAGCGCGACGACGCACTGTGGCGGCAGGTGCTGGCCCTGCCCCGGCAGCAGCGGGCCGTCCTCGTCCTGCGCTTCTACGAGGACCTGTCCGAGGCCCGCACGGCCGAGGTGCTCGGCTGCTCCGTGGGCACCGTGAAGAGCCACACCTCGCGGGCGCTCGCCGCGCTGCGGGGGTCGATGCAGGAGGTGGAGCGATGAGCGTGCGCGAGCACGAGCTGCGCGAGGCCCTGCGGGCCGTGGCCGAGCCGGTGGAGACGTCGGCCGACCTCGTCGGGCCGTCCCTCGCCACGGCGCGGCGGCGGCGGGCCCGCTCGGTGGCCGCGGGGGTGGTCGCGGCGCTCCTCGTCGTCGGCGGCGCCGGGGTGGCGGCCTGGCCGCGCGGGGGCGAGCGACCGGCCGAGGTCCCCGCCACCCGGACGTCCTCCGCCCCGAGGCCCTCCACCGTCGCCTGGGCCTTCGGCGACACGCTGCACCGCGGAGCCCTGAGGACCACGGTGGGCGACGGGCGCGTCGTGCGGACGCTCGACGACCTCGCGAACGGCGGCCTGCTGGTCGGCACCACCTCGCCGGGGGAGGACACCTGGCGCGACTACCTGCTCCTCGATGCGGGCGGGACGGTCACCCACCGCCTGGGCCGGGGCTTCGCGGTGGCCTCGGCCGACGGCACGACCGTGGCG
>NZ_SAYU02000065.1 GCF_004025965.2 Phycicoccus flavus
ACCATGGGCGGCACGATGGGCAGGCCCCAGACGAGGGTCGGCGGGCCGGGGTGGCCGCGCAGCAGCACGACGGAGAAGCCGAGCGCGGTGGCCAGCCCGAGCACGGTCCCGGCCGTCCACAGGACGGCGTCGACGCCGACCGCGAGCGCCTCGGCGCCGGGCACGGCGACCGGGAGGACGGTCACGGTGGCGGAGCCGACGGCGAGCAGTCCCATCGCGACGGTCCCCCACATCGGCAGGACGACCGGGTCGGTCGTCGTGGCCCGCAGGGTGCCCGGCCGGCGCGCGACCCGGACGGCGAACGCCCCGCCCAGCCCGAGCAGGACGGCCCAGGCCAGGACGAGGACGACGACGGCGGCCAGGTGCAGCGGCCCGGTGGCGGACCCGCCGTGCAGCTGGAGGAGGGTCGCGAGGATCCCCGTGCCCATGACGGCGGGGAACCACGACGGTCCGGGTGGGGGGAGGGCGGGGCGGCTCACGCCTCGATGCTCGCGCCGACCGGGCGGGCCCGGTAGCCCTCGCCACCCTGGGATGTCACAGGCTAGTCCTGTGGCTGACCGCTCCGCGCGATGAGGGCGACGAGGTCGCGGGCCGCGCCCCGGGGCGGGACCCGGCCGCCCACCCACAGCGCCGTGAAGACACGACGCGTGGCGATGCCGCGGGTCCGGACCTCGACGAGGGCGCCGGTCGCGAGGGCCGGTGCGGCCGCCCGGCGGCTCACGACGACCGGCGGGCCGCCGGAGGTGGCGGAGGCGAGGAGGGCCGCCGTCGTGTCCAGCTCGACCTCGGGCGGGGCCGGCTCGGCGCCGGCCGCCCGGACCGCGTCCTCCCACACCCGCCGGGTCCCCGAGCCGGGCTCCCGGCTGCCGAGGGGACGCCCGGCCACGGCGGGGGCGTCGACCGGGGTGCGCCGCCGCGCCCAGGGGTCGTCGGGGGCGGCGACGAGGACGAGGGTGTCCTCGCCGACGTCGGCCGCGGACAGGCCGGTGCGGTCGACCGGTCCCTCGACGAAGCCGAGGTCGGCGACGCCGTCGCGCACCGCGGTGGCGACGGCGGCGGAGTTCGCGGCGTGGAGGGTGACCCGGGTGCTTGAGGTCCGGCGGAAGCGGACGAGCAGGCCGGGCAGGACGGTCTCGGCGATGGTGAGGCTGGCGTGGACCCGCAGCTCCTGGGCCTTCTCGGCGCGCAGGGACTCGACCGCGGCGACGAAGGCGTCCCCGCGCTCGAGGAGGTCGGCGGACCACTCGACGACGAGCCGGCCGGCCGGGGTGAGGACCGCGCCGCGCGGGCTGCGGGCCAGCAGCGCGACGCCCACGTCGGCCTCGAGGGCGCGGATCCGCTCGGAGGCGGACTGCTGGGTCATCGCCAGGGTGCGGCCCGCGGCCCCGATGCTGCCCGACCGGGCGACCTCCGCGAGGAGGCGCAGGTTCACGAGATCGGGCTGCACCCGCTCAGGGTAGGTGCGGTGCGCTCCGTGGGGCACCGGTCCGCAGGCGCGCCCGGGCCTAGAGGTACTGCCCGGTGCCCTCGGCGGGACCCTGACCGGGCACCCCGCCCGGCTGCTGCGGCCCGCCCGGACCGCCCGGTGCGCCCGGGCGCATCTGCCCCGGCTGCATGCCGGGCGGCAGCTGGCGCATCTGCTGCAGCTGCGCCTGGGCCGCCATCTGCTGCGCGACGAGCGCGGTCTGGATGCCGTGGAACAGCCCCTCGAGCCACCCGACCAGCTGGGCCTGGGCGATCCGCAGCTCGGCGTCCGAGGGGGCCTCCTCGCCGAAGGGCAGGCTGATCCGCTCCAGCTCCTCGACGAGCTCGGGCGCGAGCCCGTCCTCGAGCTCGGCGAGCGAGCGGCGGTGGACGTCGGCGAGGCGCGCCCGGCCCTGCTCGTCCAGCGGGGCGCTGCGCACCTCCTCGAGGAGCTGCTTGACCATCGACCCGATGCGCATGACCTTGGCCGGCTGCTCGACGAGGTCGGCCGGGTTCGTCGGCCGCTTCCCCTCGCCGGACTCGCCCTCGGGGGCCGTCCGCGGGGCGACGCCCATGCCCTCGGGGGTGACGACGACGACCCGGTCCTCGTCGCCGACCACCGTGGCCGGGACCTGCCGCGGGGCGTCGTCGTCCTGCTCGTGCTCGCTGCCGGGCTTCTCGCTCATCCCCCCATCCTGCCCGGCGGGGCCGACATCCGCGTCTTGACCTCGACAGTCGATATGCATATCGTCTGTCGATAACACATCGACGAACGATACGGAGACGACGATGTCCTCACGCCTCTCGCGGCTGCTCACCTTCGACCGCACCGACCGGTACGGCCTCGGCGTCCTCCTGGCGCTCGTCGTCCTCGTCCAGCTCGTGGTGCGCGTCGTGCTGCCGGTCGCGGACTGGCTGCGCGGCGAGCCGGTGCGGGTCCCGCTGCTCAGTGCCGTCGAGGTTCCGGCCCTGGACGCCGTCGGGACCGCCCACGGCGAGGGGGTCTACGACGTCCTCGTCGACGCCTCGGCCGGTCAGCGGGCCGCCGTCGTCGCGGTCGGGGTGATGACCGTCGCGCTCGTCGCCGTCGCGGCCTGGCTCGTGCTCGCCGTCATGCGCTCCATCGCCTCCGGCGACCCCTTCGGCCCCGCGACCGTCGGGCGGCTGCGGCTGCTGGCCGCCGTCCTCGTCATCGGCGCCCCGGTGCTCACCGCGGCCGAGCTGCCGGTCCAGGGGTGGATGCTCGGGACACTGGACCTCGGCGGGCTCGACCCGGCCACCCCGGTCGACGCGCCCTGGCAGGCCGTGGTCGGCGGGCTCGTCGTGGCCCTCCTCGCCGAGGCGTTCGTCGTCGGCCGCCGGCTGCGCGAGGACGTCGAGGGGCTTGTCTGATGCCGGTCGACGAGCCGCACCGGGTGGTCTGCCACCTCGACCGGCTGCTGGAGGAGCGCGGGATGACCCTCGCCGCGCTGGCCGACGCCGTCGGTGTCACCGTCGTCAACCTCTCGGTGCTGAAGAACGACCGCGCCAGGGCGATCCGGTTCAGCACCCTCACCGCCGTCTGCGACGTCCTGGGCGTTCAGCCCGGCGACGTGCTGAGCGTCGAGCCCGCCGGGGCCTGACCGCCGTCCGCGCCCCGTCCGGGGGGCAGTGCCCGCAGCAGGGGGCGGCCGGCGGTGGCGAGCAGGGCGGCACCGACCCCGGCCCCGACGGTGACGACGAAGGCGCCGGTGTGGCCGTGCAGGTCGGCGAGGAGCCCGGCGGTGCCCGACCCCACGGCGTACCCCACCCCGGTGACGGACGCGAGCAGGGTCATCGCCGTGCCCACCCGCGCGGCGTGGACCGCCCGCTCCCCGAGGACGAAGACGCTGATCATGTACGGCGCGACGACGAGGCCGAGGACGAGCACGACGACGAACAGCCCCGCCACCGAGCCGACGACGAGCAGCGGCGCCGAGAGGACCGCGAGGCCGCAGGCGGCGACGAGGACCCGGGTCGGGACGCCGACGCGCTCGGGGACCGCCGCGATGGCGAGACCGGCGAGGACCGACCCCACCCCGAGCGTCGCGTGGACGACCCCGGCGAGGCCCGCCTGTCCGGCGGCGGTCGTCAGGGCGGTCGTCCCCGCCTGCACCGAGCCGAACACGACGCCCATGAGCAGCTGCGCGCCGAGGAGGACGGCGAACGCGCCGGACAGGATGCGGCCGCCCCGGGCCGCGGCCGGCCGGTGCGCGTGCGCGAGCGCGGCCGTCGGGTGCAGGGCGAAGGCGCTCCCGAAGCCGAGCAGGAGGAGGCCGGCGAGCCCCACCGCCGCGCCCGGGTCGACGAGCACGGCGACGACGCCGACGAGGGCCGGGCCGAGGACGAACGACGCCTCGTCGGCCGCGCCCTCGTACGAGAACGCGGTCTCCAGGAGCCGGGGCTGGTGCCGTCCCTCGGCACGGGTCATCGGCCGCCACCGCACCCGCGCGAGGGGTCCGACCTGCGGCATCGTCAGCCCGGCGAGGACCGCCGCCACCAGCACGGCCCCGAACGGGGCACCGCCGCGGGTCAGGGCGACGAGCACGAGCAGGCCGGTCCCGCCGAGGAGGGACTGGACGAGGACGACGGGCCGCTGCCCCACGCGGTCGGCGAGCGCCCCGGCGACCGGGGCCCCGACCGCGCCCGCGACCGCGAGCCCTCCGGCGGCGGCCCCGCCCCGGCCGTAGGACCCGGTGGCCCCGGCGACGAGCAGGAGGGTCCCCATCTGGCCCATGGCCAGCGGCAGGCGTCCGAGGAACGCGACGAGGACGTAGCGCGGGCCGGCGATGGTGAGCAGGCGGCGGTAGCGGGCGACGGGGGACACGGGATCGGGCCTTCTGGGGAGCGGCGCCCGGGGACGGGCGGATCGGATGCGCGCCGTCCCCACCACCACGACGCACGGATGACCCTGTGCTGCGCCGATCCTACCGCCGCGACCTCACGTCGCGCGCCGGGTCACCTGCGGCGCCCGGCGGATCCCGGCGGCGGCCAGGCCGGCCGCGACCAGCGGGACGACCACGCCGACGACGAGGAGGGAGACCCAGGGGATGACGAGGATGCCGGGCGAGGTCGACTGCTGCATCGTGAGCGGGTCCCAGCCGTCGGTGGTGAGCGGCCGCGAGATGGCGATGCCGGGCACGAGCCCCACGGCCACCCCGAGGACACAGCCCACGGCGGCCAGCGCGAAGGCCTGGGCGCCGGCCATGACCCGCCGGGTGCCCCGGGTGGCCCCGAGGGCGGCCAGCGTCGCCTGGTCGGTCTGCTGCTCGGCCAGGGTCAGCGCCGTCGAGGTGAGCGTGACGACGAGGATGAGGAGCGCGAAGACGCCGAGCAGGATGCCCACGACGAGGCGGTCCTCGCGCTGGAAGCCGTCCTCGCGGTCGACCCAGGCGTCGTCGCCGAGCGCCAGCTGCATCCGCTCCACGGCCTCGTCGGGGACCGGGCTGCCGTCCTCGGTGCGGACCGTCCAGCCGCTCGTGCGGGTGTCGAGCCCGGCGACGGCGGGGCTGTCGGCGGCGAACGCGAGGTTCCCGCCGAGGAGGCGGGCGCTGTTCTCCTTGGTGAGGGGCAGGTGGACGGCCGGGACGGCCGCGTCGCGGTCGACGCGGACGTCGGGGTCGACGCCGTCGGTCGCCGTCGGGTCGGTGACGAAGGACCCGGTGGCGATCTCGGCGCTCGTCCCCGTGCCACCCAGCACGACAGCGGCGCCGGCCCGCACCCTCGTGGCGTCGGCGGCGGACAGGTCGAGCCGGCGCAGCAGCCGGTCCGCGGGCAGGACCAGGACGGTCCCGCTGCCGTTGGACCGGGTCCCCGCCGTGAGGCAGCGCTCGTCGCCGGGGCCGGCCAGGTCCGCGAGGGTCTGCTCCGCGGTGCAGCCCGGCGGCACGAGGGAGAGGAACTCCACGCGGTACGGGCCGTCCGCCACCTCGTCGAAGGCGTAGGCCATGGGGTCCCCGGCCAGGACCGTCGTCGGCTCGAGGACGAGCCCGGCCGCGGCGGCCCGGACGGTGGACTCCTCGACCGTGCCGGGGTCGGCGAAGACGACCGCCTCGCCGGGCAGGGTCGCCGGCAGGTACTCGCGGCTCTGCTGCTCGGTGTCGCTGGCGAGCCCGGTGAGCCCGAAGGTCAGCCCGGCCACCGCGGCGAGGACGGCCGCCACCGACGGCGCGCTGCGGGCGCGATGGCGGGCGAGGTCCCGGGTGGCCATCCGCAGCGAGGTGGGCAGCCGGCCGCCGAGGCGTCCGAGGACCGTGAGCACCAGGGGGACGAGGAGGAGCGAGCCGAGGATGAGGACGACGGCCCCGATGGTGACGAGGTACTCCGAGGAGGTACCGACGAGTCCCCGGGCCGGACCGAGCCGGCTCGCGTCCACGACCCCGGTCCCGGCGAGGGTGAGGACGGAGCCGACGGCGGCGAGGACCGCCCCGACGACGAACACCACCCGGCTCGGGGGCGGGGAGACGCTCTGGCCGCGCATGACGCCGACGATGTCCAGCCGGCCGAGGCGGCGAGCCGGGACGAGGGCCGCGACGACGGTCGAGGCGACCGCGGCGAGGGCCACGGCCGAGAGGACGAGCGGCCGGACGTCGAAGGGCCCGGACAGGGTGGGGTCACCGAGGTGGCGCACCCACGCGACGACGGCGTAGGCCGCGCCGACGCCGAGGGCCGTCCCGGCGACCGCCGAGAGGGCGCCGAGGATGAGGGCCTGGGCGAGCACCGTGCGCCGCAGCACCGGGGTGTGGGCGCCGTTGCTCGCCGCCAGGGCCAGGGTGCGCCGCTGGCGGGCGGCGCTCACCGCGAAGGCCGGCCCGACGAGCAGCGTCGTGACGACGAGGAGCATCGTCGCGCCGAGGGCCACGAGCAGCGCCGTGTAGCGGTCGGCCCCGCCCAGCTGGTACGCGATGTCGGGGTCCAGCGCCTCCGTGGGCGGCGGGTCCGTCAGCACCGCGCGGGAGGTGACCCGGAAGCCGTAGGCGTTGAGGTCCTGCACCTCGGACCAGGTCACGGGGTCGGCGCCGAGCACGATCCAGCGTCCGTACCCGGCGGAGTTCTCGCCGCGGTCGGCCGGCTCACCGGCGGTGACGACCGACGGCATCTCGTAGTCCGCCTGGGTGCGGGCCGTCCCGACGACCTCGAAGACGCGCGTCGTCCCCTCGACGCTCCCCTCGAAGGTGCCGGAGGCCGGGAGCCCCTTGGCCCGGGCGGCGTCGGTGACGAGGACCTCGACCGGTGCCGCGGGGTCGTCCGGCGGCGGCGCGGGCCACCGGCCGGACACGAGCTCGAGCTTCTCGCCGAGTCCCTGGCGTCCGTCCAGCGCCAGGCCGGGCAGCGTCACGCGCCGGTCGCCGACGGTGGTGCGCAGGGTGTACTCGTCGACCGCCGCGACCTGCGCGCCCACGAGGCGCGCCACGGCGTCGGCGTTGGCGAAGGGATCGCCGTCACGCTCGAGACCGGGGACCCGGGTGGCCCGACCGGGCTCGGCGTCGCTGCCGTCGCCGACGGCCCCGAAGGCCTGGGCCGGGTCCGGACCCTGGACGACCGCGAACTGGTCCGGGCCCTCCAGCAGCGCCTGGCCGCTGCCCATGGCCCAGGGGATCTTCTCGGCGCCCTTGACGTCGTTGGTGTAGACGAGGGTGACGACGGCCGACAGCAGGAGCGTCGGCAGCACGACCATGACGACGACGAGGGCGCTGCGCCCCCGGTGCCGCCGCACGTCGCGGCGGGCCATCCGCAGCGCGACCGCCCACGTCGAGCGCCACTGCGCGAGGCGGCCGGGGTCGGGCTCGAGGTCCATCCGCGAGGGCGGGCTCTGCGGCGCCTCCGGGCGCGGCGGCGCGACGGTGGTCATCGGGGGTCCCCGGCGACGAGCAGGTCCTCGGCGCGGTCGGCCCCGCCGGTGGAGTCGACGACGCGGCCGTCGCGCAGGAACACGACCCGGTCGGCCCAGGCGGCGTGCCGGGCCTCGTGCGTGACGAGCAGCCCGGCGACGCCGTCGTCGCAGCGCTCGCGCAGGACGCGCAGCACCTCCTCGCCGGTGTGGCTGTCCAGGGCGCCGGTGGGCTCGTCGGCGAGGACGAACCGCCGGCTGCCGACGAGGGCCCGGGCGATGGCGACGCGCTGCTGCTGGCCACCGGACATCTGGTCCGGGTACCGGTCGGACAGCTCCATGAGGTCCATGAGGTCGAGGGTGTGGCGGGCGTGCCGGCGGGCCAGGCGGGCCCGGGTGCCGTCGAGCTCCAGGGGCAGCGCGACGTTCTCGGCGGCGGTGAGGCTCGGGATGAGGTTGTAGTCCTGGAAGACGAACCCCATCCGCCGGCGGCGCAGCCTGGCGAGGTCACGGGGGCCGAGGGAGCCGAGCTCCTGGCCGCCGATCGACACCGTGCCCGACGTCGGGCGGTCCAACCCGCCGGCGACGTTGAGCAGCGTCGACTTGCCCGAGCCGCTCGGGCCCATGACGGCGACGAGCTCGCCGGGATGGATCTGCAGGCTCACGGCGTCCAGGGCGGTGACGGCGGTCTCGCCCTCACCGTGGACGCGGGTGACGTCGGTGAGCACGACGTGTGGTGCGGTCATGACGGGTTCCCCTCCGTACGGGCCGGCCCGACGCCGGCAGATGCCCCGGGCGCGGGCGCGCTCGGGACGGGTGGACGGCCGGCACGGCCGCGGCGGGCGGCGTGCCGGGCGAGCACCGACTCGACGTGGTCGAGCCAGCGGACCTCGGCCTCGGCGGCGAAGACGAGGTTCTCCAGGACCAGGAGCCAGGCGAGTCCCCGCTCGGCCTCGGTCGCGGCGGAGGCCTCGGCGGTGGCGCGCTCGGCCGGCCCCTCCGACCGGTCGAGGGCGTCCCGCTTCAGCCGGGTGAGGTCGCGCAGGTGCTTCAGCGTCGAGGTGCGCTGTCCCTGCACGACCCGGTGCACGTCGACCCCGGGCGTCGTCACCGCGAGGGCGAGCTTGATGGTCAGCTCGTCGCGGGGCGTGCTCGTCCGGTCGACGGGGGTGGTCCACCACGTCGCGAGCTCGGCGTGGCCCGCGGCGGTGAGGCGGTAGGAGATGCGGCCCTCGTCGTCGGCCTCGCCGGCCTGCTCGACGAGCCCGTCGCGGACCAGCCGCTCCAGCGTCGTGTACACCTGCCCGACGTTGAGCGGCCAGGTGCCGCCGGTGCGCTCCTCGAACTCCGCCCGGAGCCGGGCGCCGTAGGAGTCACCCTCACTGAGCAGGGCCATGAGGCCGAGACGGACGGACACGAGCGGACCTGCTCCCACCAGTGGCTATACCCGGTATCCCGGGTCTGACGAGGAGATGTATACCGAGTATGTCGGGGTGGCGTCAAGGGGTGCGGCGGCGCGCCCGCCGATCGGGTGGTGGCGCGCGCCCCCGTCCGCGGCGCAGGATGTCCGGGCAGCGCGTCCTTCGACACCATCGACGACGACGACGGAAAGAGGCCGATCCCGATGCTGGTCCCGATGACCGTGACCGACTTCATCGACCGTGCCCGGACGGTCTACGGCGAGCGGGTGGGGGTGGTCGACGAGCCCGACCAGGTCGCCGCGCCCCTGCCGGACCTCACCTACGCCGACGTCGCGGCGCTCGCCGTCCGGCAGGCCGCCCGCCTGGACGAGCTGGGGATCGAGGTCGGGGACCGGGTCGCGGTCGTGTCGCACAACGCGGCCCGGATGCTCGTCTCGTTCTTCGGCGTCTGCGGCTCGGGACGGGTGCTGGTCCCGGTGAACTTCCGGCTGAAGCCCGACGAGGTGCGCTACATCGTCGAGCACTCCGGGGCGCGGGTCTTGCTCGTCGACCCCGAGCTGGACGCCGCGCTCGCCGACGTCCCGGCCGAGCACCGCGTCGTCCTCGGCGACGACGAGGCCCTGTACGCGCCCGAGGGGGCGACGCCGCGACCGTGGGAGGCCGACGAGAACGCGACGGCGACGATCAACTACACCTCGGGGACGACGGCCCGGCCCAAGGGCGTGCAGATCACCCACCGCAACATCTGGACCAACGCGCTGACCTTCGCGCTGCACGCCGGCGTCACCGACCGCGACGTCTACCTCCACACCCTGCCGATGTTCCACGCCAACGGCTGGGGGATGCCGTTCGCGACGACCGGCCTCGGGGTGCCCCAGGTGGTGCTGCGCAAGGTCGACGGCGCCGAGATCCTGCGCCGGGTGGAGCGCCACGGCGTGACCTTCATGTGCGCGGCGCCGGCCGTCGTCAACGCCGTCCTGGAGGCCGCGCAGTCCTGGGAGGGCGAGGTCCCGGGGCGGGACCGGGTGCGGATCATCGTCGCCGGTGCGCCCCCGCCGACGCGGACCGTGGCGCGCGTCGAGGCGGAGCTGGGCTGGGAGTTCGTCCAGATCTACGGGCTCACCGAGACCTCGCCGCTGCTGACGATCAACCGGCGCCGCGCCGAGTGGGACGACCTGTCGACGGAGGAGCGGGCCGAGCTGCTCGTGCGGGCCGGCGCGCCCGCGTTGGGGGTGTCGCTGAGCCTCTCGCCCGACGCCGAAGTGCTGGCCCGCTCCAACGTCGTCCTCGAGGGCTACTGGGAGCAGCCGGAGGAGTCCGCGGCCGCGCTCGAGGACGGGTGGTTCCACACCGGCGACGGCGGGACGATCGGCGACGACGGGTACCTGACGATCTCCGACCGCAAGAAGGACGTCATCATCACCGGCGGCGAGAACGTGTCCTCGATCGAGGTCGAGGACACCATCTTCAGCCACCCCGACGTCACCGAGGTCGCCGTCATCGGCGTGCCCGACGAGAAGTGGGGCGAGACGATCAAGGCGCTCGTCGTCCTCGCGCCGGGGTCCTCGGTCACCGAGGCCGAGCTCGTCGCCTGGTGCAAGGAGCGGGCGGCCGGCTACAAGGCGCCGACGTCCTTGGAGTTCCGCGACGAGCTGGCGCGCACCGCCACCGGCAAGCTGCAGAAGTTCAAGCTGCGCGCCCCCTACTGGGAGGGCCGCGACCGTCAGGTCAACTGAGCCCGCCGGCGGCGGCGCCGGTCAGCGCGCGAGCAGCTGGAAGAGCAGGGCGAGCAGGGCGGGGACGGTCTGCACGAGCAGGATCCGGCGGCTCACCGTGGCCGCGCCGACGACCCCGGCCACGGCGACGCACAGCAGGGTGAAGACCGCGAAGGCGAACCGGTGGTCGGCGGGTCCGACCAGGCCGAGGACGAGCCCGGCGACGAGGAAGCCGTTGTACGCGCCCTGGTTGAGCGCCAGGACCTTCGTCGCGGCGGCCTGCTCCCGGGTCATGGCGAAGGTCGCCCGCCCGCGCGGGGTGTCCCAGAGGAACACCTCGAGCACGACGATCCACAGGTGCACGAGCGCGACCAGGGCCGTGAGGAGCACCGCGAGGACCTGCATGACGCGTTGTCTACCGCACCGTCAAGGGCGTGTCAGCCGGTGGTGAGGAGGATCTTGCCGATGTGGCCGCTCTCCTCGAGCTCGCGGTGGGCGTCGGCGGCCGAGGCCAGCGGGTGCCGGGAGTGGACGATGGGACGGACGACGCCGTCCTCGACGAGCGGCCACACGTGCTCGCGGACGGCGGCGACGATGGCCGCCTTCTCGTCGCGGGGGCGGGCGCGCAGGGACGTGGCGATGACGGCGCCCCGCTTGGGCAGCAGCGCGCCGAGGTCGAGCTCGCCGACCCGCCCGCCCTGCATGCCGATGACGACGATGCGGCCGTTCGTCGCGAGGACGTCGACGTTGCGGCCGAGGTACGCCGCGCCCATGTTGTCGAGGACGACGTTCGCGCCCCGGCCGTCGGTGGCCTCCGTGACCCGCTCGACGAAGTCCTCCTCGCGGTAGTTCACGAGGATCTCGGCCCCGAGCGAGCGGCAGGCCTCGAGCTTGTCGGCCGTCCCGGCCGTGACCGCCACCCGCGCCCCCAGCGCGGTGGCCAGCTGGATGGCCATGGTCCCGATGCCGGACGAGCCGCCGTGGACCAGCAGGGTCTCGCCGGGCTGGAGGTTCGCGGTGAGGAAGACGTTGGACCACACGGTGCACACGACCTCGGGGAGCGCGGCGGCGTCGACGAGCGGGATACCGCGCGGGACGGGCAGCAGCTGGCCGGCCGGCACCCGCACCTGCTCGGCGTAGCCCCCGCCGGCGAGCAGCGCGCACACCTCGTCGCCCACGGACCAGCCGTCGACGCCGTCGCCGACGGCCGCGACGGTGCCGCTGACCTCGAGACCCGGGACCTCGGACTCGCCGGGCGGCGGCGGGTAGTGGCCCTGGCGCTGCATGACGTCGGCCCGGTTGACGCCGGCCGCGGCGACGGTGACGAGCACCTCGCCGGCCTGCGGCTCCAGGTCGTCGACGTCGGTGGGGGTGAGGGCCTCGGGGCCGCCGAACTCGGGGAGCGTGATCGCCTGCATGACCCGAGGTTAGGGGTGCTCGTCGAAACCGGCGAGGTCGGCCGGGGTGTCGACGTCCCGGCCGGGGCGGCCGGTGACGACGACCTCGGCGTGGACGAGGTCCAGCAGCGAGCGGGCGGGGACGCCGGCGGTCGGGGTCCCGGCGCGCGCGGCGAGCGCTGCGGTCCGGTAGACGGCGAGGAGGGGGTTGGCGACGTCCTCGTCGTCGACGGCCACGGCCGCCTCGACCTCGGGTCCGGCCGCGAGGAGGACGTCGAGCAGGCGCGCCAGGGCCGGGGCGGCGTCCGGCATGTCCCCGGCGACGACGGCGACGGTCCCGGTGCGGCACAGGGCGACCCCGGCGAGGACCGCGGCGAGCGGCCCGCCGCCCGGGGGATCCTCGCGTGTCCAGCGGACCCCGCGGACGGTTTCGCGCGGCGTCCCCACGGCGACCACCGGCCACTCGGGCGGCAGTGCACTCAGCAGGTGGTCCAGCACCGTGGTCCCCCGCAGCGGAGCCGCGAGCTTGTCGGCTCCGAACCGGGTCGAGCGCCCACCGGCGAGCACGACGACGGTGACCGGGGCGTCCGGCGGCGGGGTCACCGGCCGCGCCCCAGCCGGGAGGCGAGGGCGCCGGCGGCCTGGCGGACCTGGTGCACAAGCCGGTCGCGGGCGGGGGCGTCGACCTCGTCCTGACGGAAGGTGACGGCGACGGCGGCCAGCGGGTAGTCGCCGGCGTCGAGCACGGCGACGGCCACCGAGCCGAGGCCGGGGGTGACGAGCCCGTCCTCGATCGCGTAGCCCCGCGCCCGCACCTGCTGCAGCCAGGAGCGCAGCTCGGTGGTGGACGCCGGGCCGCGGCCGTCACGGCGCACCAGCGCGCCCCGGTCGGGGAAGAGGGCCCGGACCTGCGCGGCCGGCAGCGCCGCGAGCATGGCCAGGCCGGTGGCGGTGAGCGGCGCGGGCAGGCGCACCCCGACGTCGCTGACGAGCAGGGGCCGCCCCGGGGCGCGCTGCTCGATGACGTAGAGGACGTCGGACCCGTGGAGGACGGCGAGGTGCGCGTTCTGCCCGCTGGCGTCGACGAGCCGGTCCATCATCCCGCGGGCCATCCGGTCCAGCGGGGCCTGGCGCTGGTAGGCCGAGCCCAGCTCGTAGGCCGCGAGCCCGAGGCCGTAGCGGCGCTCCTCCGGCAGGTGCCGGACGTAGCCGCGCTCGGTGAGGACGGCCAGCAGGTGGTAGACGCTCGAGCGCGGCAGGCCGAGGTCGCGGGCGATGGCGGCGGCCGGGACGGGCTCGCCGCGCCGGGCGATGAGCCCGAGCACGTCCAGCGCGTGGGCGGCGGCGGGGGCGTTGGCCATGACCGCAAGTCTCGCACCTGAGACACCTCGCCCCTCATGGCCCACATCCGTACGAGGACGCGACGGGCGGACGACACGACGCGCGCGGTCGGCGGGGGACACGCCGGTCCGGCGGCCTCCGGCCCCCGTCGTGTCGTCGGCCCGTCGCGCCGCGGCGGCGAACCTGTTCAGTCCGCGGCGTCCAGCCGCTCGAGGATGCGGCGCAGGATGGCGCGGTCGCGGTCGGAGAGCCGGCCGAACGAGGTCTCGGCCGCGGCCCGGCGTGCGGCGCCGACCTCGTCGAGCAGTGCGGCGCCCTCGTCGGTGACCGCGACGACCTGGGCCCGGCGGTCGGTGGGGTCGGGGGAGCGCCGCAGCAGACCCCGGTCCTCGAGGGCGTCGACGACGTCGGTGACCGACCGGGGCGCGACCCGCAGGTGCTGGGCGAGCTCCCCGAGCCGCATCGTCCCCTCGTGCGCGACGGTCCGCAGCGCCCGGACGTGGTGCGGCGCGAGGTCGTAGGGCTCGAAGGCGACCATGCCCCGGCGGCGCAGGTCGCGGGCCAGCCGGATGACGAGGTCCCCGAGGTCGAGCTCGGCGGCCGGCCGGTCGTCGTGGTGGGGGTGCACGGCGGGAATGCTACCGCCGGGTCGTGCGTTGGGCTCATTGTGAGGTAGCCTCACGATATCCGACCGAGAGGAGCCGCGCATGACAGCGACCCCCACCCAGACCCCTCCGCGTACCCCTGCGACCTCCCGCCCCGATCGCGACCTCTCCGGTGGCCACGGCGGACGTGGCCTGCGCGGCGTCCAGACCGTCGACCCCCGGGACCGCGCCCGGCTGGCGTCCGCGCCGGTCAGCCTGCGCCGCGTCGTCGCCCTCTTCGCACCGTTCCGCGCCCGGATCGGCGTCGTCGTGGCCATCATCGTCGTCACCAGCGTCGTCGGCCTGGCCCAGCCGTTCCTCGTCCGCGAGGTCGTCGACGTCGCCATCCCGCAGCAGGACGTGCGCCTGCTGCTGCTCGCCGTCGGCGCCATGGTCGCCGTCGCCGCCGTCACCCAGCTTCTCGGCGTCGTCCAGACCTGGCTGTCGACGCAGGTCGGGCAGCAGGTCATGCACGGCCTGCGCACCACGGTCTTCACCCACCTGCAGCGCCAGTCGCTCGGGTTCTTCACCCGCACCCGCGGCGGCGAGGTGCAGTCCCGGCTCGTCAACGACGTCGGCGGCATGCAGGGCGTCGTCACCTCGACCGCGACGTCCATCGCCGCCAACGTCACGACCGCCGTGGCCACCGCCCTCGCCATGGTCGCGCTCTCCTGGCGGCTGTCGCTGCTCTCCCTCCTCGTCGTGCCGCCGTCGCTGTGGCTGACCCGGCGGGTCGCCCTGCTCCGCCGCGAGGTCACCGCCCGCCAGCAGGCGCGGCTCGCCGACCTCAACGCACAGATCGAGGAGGGGCTGTCGGTGTCCGGGGTGCGGCTGGCCAAGACGCTGGGGACGTCCGGGCGCTCGGCCGACCGGTTCGCCGAGACCTCCGAGGACCTCGTCGGCCTCGAGCTGCGCTCGCAGCTGGCCGGCCGCTGGCGGATGGCGACGATGCAGGTCGTCTTCGCCGTCATCCCGGCGCTGGTCTACCTCGTCGCCGGGCTGCCCGCGACGTCCGGCGGGATGACCATCGGCACCCTCGTCGCCTTCACCGCCCTCCAGGGCGCCATCTTCCGGCCGCTCATGGGGCTGCTCAACGTCACCGCGCAGTGGGTGGCGTCGATGGCGCTGTTCTCGCGGGTGTTCGAATACCTCGACCTCGTGCCGGACGTCCCCGCGCCCGCCCGGCCGGTCCCGCTGGACCCGGCGCGGGTGACCGGACGGATCGTCGTCGACGAGGTGACGGTGCGCTACCCGGGCTCGTCGCGGGACGCGCTGACTGGCGTCTCGCTCGAGGTGCCGGCGGGCTCGACGCTGGCACTCGTCGGGCCGACCGGGTCGGGGAAGTCGACGCTCGCCGGGCTGCTGGCGCGGCTGCTCGACCCCGACACCGGGCGGGTCACCGTCGACGGCGTCGACGTGCGCGACCTCGACCCCGACGTGCTCGCCTCCGTCGTCGGCACCGTGTCGCAGGAGTCCTACCTCGTCCACGCCAGCGTCCGGGACAACCTGCTGCTCGCCCGGCCGTCGGCCACCGAGGCCGAGCTGTGGCGCGCGCTGGCCGCCGCGCAGGTCGCCGACCTCGTCGCCGCGCTGCCGGACGGGCTCGACACCGTCGTCGGCGCCCGCGGCCACCGCTTCTCCGGCGGCGAGCAGCAACGGCTGGCCGTCGCCCGGACGATCCTGCGCGACCCGCCGGTGCTCGTCCTGGACGAGGCGACCTCCGCGCTCGACACGGCCACCGAGCGCGCGCTGCAGACCGCCCTCGACGAGCTCGCCCGGGGCCGGACGACCGTCACCATCGCCCACCGGCTCTCGACGGTGCGCCGGGCGGACCGGATCGCCGTGCTCGACGCGGGCCGGGTCGTCGAGGCCGGTACCCACGCCGAGCTGCTGGCCCGCGGCGGCCGGTACGCCGCCCTCGTCGCCGCCGCCGAGGACGCCCCCACCCCCGCCGCCGCCCTCCCCGCCTGACCGTCTCGGACGTGAGACAGGGGAGGGTGGACGTAAGGAGACGGGCCGGGCGGGCGGCAGTGCAATGGACGGCATGAGCCTCTCCGCGCCCGCCCGTCCCGGCACCGCCCCCGTCGTCGTCGGAGCCGGGCCGCTGACCGTCGAGGACGTCGTCGCCGTCGCCCGCCACGACGCGCCCGTCGTCCTCGACGACGCCGCCCTGGCCGAGGTCCGCCGCACCCGCGCGGTCGTCCGGGCGCTGGCCGACGACACGACGCCGCACTACGGGATCTCCACGGGCTTCGGGGCCCTGGCCACCCGGCACATCCCCGTCGACCTGCGACACCGCCTGCAGCGCAGCCTGATCCGCAGCCACGCCGCCGGGTCGGGCCCCGAGGTCGAGCGCGAGGTCGTCCGGGCGCTCATGCTGCTGCGCGTCGCGACCCTCGCCACCGGACGCACCGGCGTCCGCGAGGAGACGCTGCGGACCTACGCTGGGATGCTCGACGCCGGCATCGCGCCGGTGGTCCACGAGTACGGGTCGCTCGGCTGCTCCGGGGACCTCGCGCCGCTCTCGCACTGCGCGCTCGCCCTCATGGGCGAGGGTGAGGTCCGCGACGCCGCCGGCACGCCGATGCCTGCCGCCGACGCCCTGGCCGCGGCCGGCCTCGAGCCGGTCGAGCTCGAGGAGAAGGAGGGGCTGGCCCTGGTCAACGGCACCGACGGCATGCTCGGGATGCTCTGCCTCGCCCTGCACGACCTGGGCGCGCTGCTCGTCGTCGCCGACGTCTCCGCGGCGATGTCGGTCGAGGGTCTGCTCGGCACCGACGACGTGTTCGCCGCCGACCTGCACGCCCTGCGCCCCCAGCCTGGCCAGGCCGTGAGCGCCGCGAACATCCGCGCCGTCATGGCCGGGAGCCCCATCCGCGAGTCGCACCGCACCGAGGCGTGCACCAGGGTCCAGGACGCGTACTCGCTGCGCTGCGCGCCCCAGGTGGCCGGCGGGGCCCGCGACACGCTCGAGCACGCCGCCCGGGTCGCCGCGAACGAGCTGGCCGCCGCTGTCGACAACCCCGTCGTGCTGCCCGACGGCCGGGTGGAGTCCAACGGCAACTTCCACGGCGCCCCGGTCGCCTACGTCCTGGACTTCCTCGCCATCGTCGCCGCCGACGTCGCGTCGATGTCCGAGCGGCGCACCGACCGCTTCCTCGACGTCTCGCGCAGCCACGGCCTGCCGCCGTTCCTCGCCGACGACCCCGGCGTCGACAGCGGCCACATGATCGCCCAGTACACCCAGGCCGCCGTCGTCTCCGAGCTGAAGCGCCTCGCCGTGCCGGCCTCCGTCGACTCCATCCCGAGCAGCGCGATGCAGGAGGACCACGTCTCGATGGGCTGGTCCGCGGCCCGCAAGCTGCGCCGGTCGGTCGACGGCCTCGCCCGGGTGCTCGCCGTCGAGGTGCTGACCGCCGCCCGCGGCCTGAGCCTGCGCGCGCCCCTCGAGCCCGCCCCCGCCACGGCGGCCGTCGTCGCCGCCCTGCGCGACGCCGGCGCCGCTGCCCCGGGGCCGGACCGCGTCCTCGCCCCCGAGATCGAGGTCGCGCACCGGCTGGTGGTCGACGGCACGGTCCGCCGCGCCGTCGAGTCCGTCACCGGATACCTCGGCTGAACGTGTTCAGTAAACGTATTTGTTCAGATAACCTGAACAAATGAGGATTCTGAACATGGCTCAGAGCCCACTCATCGAGTCGGTCCGAGCCGTGCTGGCAGCGAACGCCTTCGAGACGTGGTACCGACCTCCAAGTGAGCCGGCAGGTGCCGCGCGCCTCGCGATCAAAGGTCACGGCGTGGCACAGACGTTCGTCGTGATCGACGAGGAGGCGGCCCTCGCACTCCCCGGGGTCTCGTGGATCGGCAGTCCGACAATCTCTGAGCCGCAGAGGATGATTGCCACAGCCGTCGCGTCATGGCGCGACCCGGACGACGTTCCGTTGCTCTTCGTAGCGGATCGCATCGACGATGGGCTGGCGGATGCCCTTTGGCAACGCTCCATTAGCTGCTTGGACTCCCGGGGCCTTGGGTACCTCCGGTTCTCGGATCTCGTGTACGAGCTTGGCCTGTCCCTGAGTTCAATGGCCACGACATCGCGGCCACGCTTGTCCGCAAACATGCGCGGACCGAAGCCCTCCCCCGGAGCGGCTCTCACCCCAGCAGGGCTCGGGGTGAGTCTGCTCATCCTGATGATGCCGGCGCAGCTCGACGAACCGCTGCGCAACATCGCGAATGTGGTACCGGCATCGCTGGGGACCGTCCAGGCGGCCGTCAGAGATCTGAAGCGCTCTGGGTACGCGGACGAGCCGAGTGGCCTTCTCGAACCAAGGCGCCTCCTGGAGGACTGGACAAGCTCCTACCTCAAGAACTATGCGAAGTGGCACGTGGAGCAGGCCTATGAGACGGACCTGACTTCGTCGGAACTACGGGAGCGACTCGTGTCGCTGGACGTGGGCGTCCCGATGTGGCTGAGCGGCGAGGCCGCCGCGGAACACGTCGGCCTCAACATCCGGCCGACGACATCGCTGGTGTATACGGAGGAAAGGAATCTCATGAGGGTCCGGCGGTACCTGAAACTCCGGCGCGCGGAGAGCGGACCGGTGTCTCTGGCGCCCCCGCTGTGGACCCACGCGACCGCGCCTCCGCCTCTCGCACCGAGTCCTGTCATTCGCGCTGACCTGCTCGCCCAACGGGACAGCCGGCTCGACGAGGTCGTGAAGGAGCTTGAGCAGCGTGATCCCGTTCTACGACGCATCCTCGACCACGGCTGATCTCGTCGCCGTCGAGATCCTACGAAGCATCCACACCACGCTCTCGTCGGCCGGTTACGACTACGTCATTATTGGAGCAGCCGCCCGAGACCTAGCGGTCCACGGGCCTGCGGCCGGACGTCCGCGGCGCGTGACAAAAGACGTGGACATCGCCGTGGCCGTGGCCGTCGGCCCTGCGTACCAGCGGTTGCTCAGCGAGCTCGGTGAGAAGGACCAGGAACCGCAGCGCATTCGTGTCCTCGGCTGCCCTGTGGATGTCGTGCCCTTCGCGGCGGGGGCTCGTGAGGTGCGCCTCGGCTCGATGACGCTCAATGTGCTCGGTCTCCGCGAGGCAACTGACCACCCCGCGTTGGTGCAGGTGTCGGATGGCCTCGTGCTTCCGGTGTCGGCGATCCAAGCACAGGCGGCGTTGAAGATCCTGGCCTGGGGTGATCGGGCACCGGGGACCCAGAAGGACGCCGGCGACCTCGGCGAGATCCTGGAGGCATCGAGCCGAGGGCTGTTCGCCGACCTCGCCTGGGAGGACGACGAGGCGCTCGACAGTTGTGACGGTGACATCGCCATGATGGGTCCCTACCGTCTCGGATCGTCGGCTCGTGCCCTGCTTCGTGACGAGTCCTCCACCGCGGTTCGAGACATCCTCGACGCCAGAGGCAAGGCGCTGGGTTCACGGCTGCGCGTGCCGGAAGGCCCCGAGCTCCTGGCCGCGTTCAGGCGGGGCCTCGGACGCTGAGCCTGAGCCGCACCGACCGGCGCAGGACTTCTCGCTTCACGCAAAAATCTGTGCATGGGCAACGAGTTTCCGCGTGCCGGGTCGGCCTGCGCCTGGTGAAGCCTTTCGTGCGGGTCGGTTAGCATCCGCGACCTCAGGGCTGCCCGAAGCCGCGACGCAGACCGGCGCAGTCGCGGACCGGGTCCGGTCGCGGTCGGTCGGCGCGCCGCCAGAGGTGCCGGCCGCCGCAGACCGGTCCGACGTCGACGTAGCGGCCGGCCAGCGCGGCGTCGAGGTCGTCGGCCGCCCGCGCCCCCTGGACCGCGCGGATGTCGTAGACGGTGACGACCCAGGTCGGGGCGTCCGGCCCACGCAGCACGCCCGCCAGCTCGATGAGGTCCGGGTCGCGCACCCGCGAGGGCAGGCTCCACAGGTACTCGTAGGGCGACGGCAGTCCGGAGGAGTACTGGAGGTCGGCGTTGCCGAGCACCGCGGTGAGCGAGTCGCCGGGCTGCGAGACGGCGCCGATCGCCCGCCCGGCCATGACGGCCACCGGCGGGCGCTCGAACCGGCCGAGGTCGCGCACCCAGCCGACGCCGGAGAACGCCGCCGACGCCACGACGACCGCGACGAGCCCCGGTGGCACGAGCCGTCCCACCCGGCCGCCGGCGGGGGCCGCCGCGAGGAGCAGGGCGACCGTGAGCACGGCGCTCGGCACCATCGCGAAGAGGTAGGGCAGCCGGAAGAAGCCGCCGAGCAGCAGCGCCAGCCCGTCGACCACCGCCATGACCAGGGCCGCCCGGGCGAGCGGCGAGGAGCGCCGGCCCTGCCGGACGACGTGGACGAGCAGCGCCAGCAGGACCAGCGCCAGCCCGGTCGTCACGGTGGCCAGCGCGAGCTCGGCGGCACGCCGCAGGACGTTGCCGAGCGGGCCGCCGGCGATGACGCCCACGGCCTGTCCGCGGATGCCGACCACCGACTCCCAGAGCGCCCCGAGGCGGACGCCGGCCACCAGCGCCCAGACCAGGGTGCCGACCACCGGGGTCGCGCCCCCGGCGACGAACGCCCCGCCGAGGCGGACGAGCCCCCGGGTGTCGAGCCGTCCGCCCAGCCGTTCCAGGAGCAGGAGCGCCAGACCGAAGACCGCGGCCCCGACGAGGCTCTGCTTGAGCCCGGGCGCGAGGCCGGCCAGGACCCCGGCGACGAGGGCGGCGGGGACGGACCCCGTGCGCACGGCCCGCAGGACGAGCCACACCGAGGCCAGGAGGACCGGCAGGGCCAGCAGCTCGCCCTTGGTCAGCTGGAGGTCGATCTGCGGGGTGGCGACGAAGGCCGCGGCGGTCAGCGCGGTGAGCGCGACGACCATCGAGGCGCGACCCGGCGTCGCGTCCGGCCGGACCCGCGCGAGCACCTCGCGCCCGACGAGGCCGGCGACGAGGACGGCGAGCAGGGCCGCCACCACCCCGAACCAGCGGATGCCGTGGCCGCCGGGCACGAGGTCGGCCAGCCGGAAGGCGAGGACGAGGGTCGGCGGCCGGTCGACCCAGTACCGGCCGAAGGGCGACTCCGCGGTGGGGGACCAGGCCCGGGCGACGAGCGTGTAGCCGGACTCGTCGGGCCGGAGCGCGGTGCCGGTGGCCGGGAGGCGGGCGGCGGCGGCGACCAGCGCGGACACGAGGACGACCACGAGGGCCACGGGTCCGGGTCGCGGCGGGGCCGGGACGGGCGCGCCGGGGTCGGCCCCGGCCGGCTCTGGCATACCTCGATGGTGCCGCACCCGGGGCCGGTCCGCCCCGGGCCGTCCGTCACGTCTCGGTCCGCGGGCTGTGTACCTTGTGCGGTACGTAACCAATCGGGTACATTAAACCGATGGACGCCGTCCTCCAGGCCCTCGCCGACCCGAGCCGCCGCACCGTGCTGACCCTCCTGCGGGACGGTCCGGCGTCGGCGGGCGACCTCGCGCAGGCGCTGCCCATCGCGCGGCCGGGGGTCTCGCGACACTTGCGGGTGCTGCGCGAGGCCGGGCTCGTCGAGGTCCGCCAGGAGGCCCAGCGCCGCATCTACACGCTGCGGCCCGAGGCCCTGGTCGAGGTCGACGACTGGCTGGAGGACTACCGCGCGCTCTGGCGTCACCGCCTGGACGCGCTGCACACCGAGATCGCACGAGGGAAGAGGACGACATGACGACCACCGGTCACGACGAGGAGCGCGGGCTGGTCCGCGTCGAGGACGTGTACGCCACCGACATCGAGGACCTGTGGCGAGCGTGCACCGAGCCCGAACGGCTCGCCCGCTGGGTCGCCCGGGTGTCCGGCGACCTGTGGCCGGGCGGCACGGTGCAGTGCGTCTTCACGAGCACGTGGACCGGGCCGGCGCGCATCGAGGTCTGCGAGGCGCCGCACCACCTGCTGCTCACCCAGCAGCCCGGCACCGACGACGAGACCGAGCTCGAGGCCTGGCTGAGCGCCGAGGGCGGGGGCACCCGGCTCGTCGTCGAGGAGCGCGGGCTGACCGCCGAGATGCTGCCGTTCTTCGGCGCCGGCTGGCAGGCGCACCTGGAGGACCTGGCCCGGACGCTGGAGACGGGGGAGGCGGTCCACCCCGACGGCTGGTCCTCGGAGCAGCCGGCCGACGGCTGGGCCCGTCGCTGGTCCGAGCTGAGCCCGCCGGGCGGTCCGGCCGAGGCGACCGCCGGCGTCTGAGCGGGCGGCGTCAGCCGGTGCGGGTGGCGCGCACGACGAGGTCGTCGTGGTGGTGCGCCCCGGCCCCGCCGCTCACCGAGCGCGGACGCAGCTCGGGGCCGGTGACGCTCCAGCCCTCGCCGAGCGCCTCGGCCGTGACGTCGGCCGGCGCGAGCAGGGTGTCGGGGTCGAAGCCGTGCTCGAGCGCCCGCTCGCGGTCGACGTGCGCGTGGTGGACGAGGAGCAGGGTGCCCCCGGGGGCGACGAGCGAGGCCAGCCGCGCCACCGGACCGGTCTCGAGGTCGAGCGCCGGGTAGAAGACCGACACGAGGTCGAACCCCGCCTCCGGCAGGTCCCCCCCGACGAGGCCGCCGTGCACCCAGGTGACGTCGGCCCTCGCCGTCCCGGCCGCCGCCCGGGCGCGGTCCAGGGCGACCCCGGACGGGTCGAGGCCGGTCACCTGCCAGCCGCGGGTCGCCAGCCAGACGGCGTCGGCGCCCTCCCCGCACCCGACGTCGAGGGCGCGACCCGGCGTCAGCGTCGACACCTCGACGGTCAGCGCCTGGTTCGGCTCGCCGCTCCAGACCCGGTCCAGCTCGGCGTAGCGGGCGTCCCACACCGACTCGTCGTCGCGCAGCGGGTAGCCGTGCTCGTGCCGCTCGGCGTGGGTGGGGTCGGACGGGGCGGGGGTGTCGGCGGGCTCCGGCGTGCTCATGCCTCCGAGTCTGCGCCGGTCCACGCCCCGGCGCCGCATCCCGTTGCCGGACCGGCAAGCCGGGCCCCGGCGCGCCGGGGTTATTGCGCCGACGCCGGGCAACTGCGTGCGATCCGTGGAGGATCCCCGACCGCACCGACTCGTCTCGCATGTCAGACGCCCGCGAGCCCGTGTCCCTCGATCGGCGCACCGCCCAGCGCGACAGTGGGAGGCAGACGACGAAGGAGACCGACATGGACGGCGCCCGCCCGGTCCGCGCCCCGCGCGGCAGCACGCTCACCGCCCGGCAGTGGAGCACCGAGGCCCCGCTGCGGATGCTCATGAACAACCTCGACCCCGAGGTGGCCGAGCGTCCGGACGACCTCGTCGTCTACGGCGGCACCGGCCGCGCCGCACGCGACTGGCGCTCCTTCGACGCCATGGTCGCCACCCTCACCGACCTGCGCGAGGACGAGACGATGCTCGTCCAGTCCGGCCGCCCGGTCGGTGTCCTGCGCACCCACGAGTGGGCGCCGCGGGTCCTCATCGCCAACAGCAACCTCGTCGGCGACTGGGCGACCTGGCCGGAGTTCCGCCGGCTCGAGCACCTCGGCCTCACCATGTACGGCCAGATGACGGCCGGCTCGTGGATCTACATCGGCACCCAGGGCATCGTCCAGGGGACCTACGAGACCTTCGCCGCGGTCGCCGAGAAGCGCCTCGGCGGGACGCTGGCGGGCACCCTGACCCTGACCGCCGGATGCGGCGGCATGGGCGGGGCGCAGCCGCTCGCGGTGACCCTCAACGCAGGCGCCTGCCTCGTCGTCGACGTCGACCCCGCGCGCCTGCACCGCCGGGTCGAGCACCGCTACCTCGACGAGGTCGCGGACGACCTCGACGACGCCGTCGCACGGGTCGTCACGGCCAAGGACGAGCGGCGGGCGCTGTCCGTCGGGGTCGTCGGGAACGCGGCCGAGGTCTTCCCCGAGCTGCTCCGGCGCGGCGTCCCCATCGACGTCGTCACCGACCAGACCAGCGCCCACGACCCGCTCAGCTACCTCCCCGAGGGCATCGGGCTGGAGGAGTGGCAGGGGTACGCCGAGAGGAAGCCCGAGGAGTTCACCGACCGGGCGCGGGCGTCGATGGCGCGGCACGTCGAGGCGATGGTCGGCTTCCTGGACGCCGGCGCCGAGGTCTTCGACTACGGCAACTCGATCCG
>NZ_SAYU02000066.1:0-17129 GCF_004025965.2 Phycicoccus flavus
AGGTTCATCGCGGTGAGCGCGACGATGATGAGGACGGCGACGAGCGCCTCGTGGCCGCGGATGACGGTGAAGGCCGACGCCGCGTTCTGCACGCCGGACGAGACCGACACGGCGACGGTGAGGACGTAGTCGACGAGCAGCGCGCTGGCGACGGTGAGCCCGGCCCGCGGCCCGAGGTTGACGCTCGCGACCTCGTAGTCGCCGCCGCCGCTGGGGTAGGCGTGCACGTTCTGGCGGTAGCTCGTGATGACGACCGCCATGACGACGACGACGACGAGCGCGATCTTCCAGGACTGGGTGAGGGCGAGGGTGCCGCCGGCCAGGCCGAGGGTCAGGAGGATCTCGTCGGGCGCGTAGGCGACCGAGGACAGCGCGTCGCTGGCGAAGACCGGCAGCGCGAGCTTCTTGGGCAGGAGGGTCTCCCCCAGCCGGTCGCTGCGCATCGCCCGGCCCACGAGGACACGCTTGACGACACGACCCGGGGTGGACACGGGGACAACTGTAGGCACGCGCGACCCCGCGGGTGCGGCGGTCCCGGACAGCGGTCCCCGCACGCGGACGCCGTAGTAGCGTCGGCGCCGTGCACTTCGTCATCATGGGCTGCGGCCGGGTCGGCGCCTCACTGGCCCGGGCCATCGAGCGCGCGGGCCACGAGGTCGCCGTCATCGACCAGGACGAGAGCGCCTTCCGCCGTCTCGGCACCTCGTTCGAGGGCCGCACCGTCACCGGGGTGGGCTTCGACCGCGACTGCCTGCGGGCCGCCGGCATCGAGGGCGCCTACGCCTTCGCCGCCGTCTCCAGCGGCGACAACTCCAACATCCTCGCCGCCCGCGTCGCCCGCGAGAAGTACGGCGTCGAGCACGTCGTCGCCCGAATCTACGACCCCGGCCGCGCCGAGATCTACCAGCGCCTCGGCATCCCCACCGTCGCGACGGTGAAGTGGACGAGCGACCAGATGCTGCGCCGCCTGCTCCCCCAGGGCCACGTGCCCGAGCACACCGACCCCTCGGGGCGCGTCGTCATCGCCGAGATGCCGGTCTCGGCGGGCTGGATCGGGCACCGGGTGCGTGACATCGAGGACGCCACCGGCGGGCGCATCGCCTACCTCACCCGGCTCGGCGACGGCTTCCTGCCCGGACCCGACACGGTGTACCAGGAGGGCGACCTGCTGCACCTGGCGCTGCTGCGCGACCACCTGGCCGCGGCCGAGCGCGTCCTCGACGCCGCTCCGCCCTCGACCCACTGAGCAAGGGAGGCTGACCCTCATGCGCGTCGTCATCGCCGGAGCCGGCAGCGTCGGGCGGTCCATCGCCCGCGAGCTGCTGCGCAACGGCCACCACGTGCTCCTCGTCGACCGGGACGCCGACGGCGAGCGGGTCTCGAAGGTCCCGGACGCCAGCTGGCTCCAGGCCGACGCCTGCGAGATCGAGGCGCTGTCCGAGGCCGGGCTCGCCGAGTGCGACGTCGTCGTCGCCGCCACCGGCGACGACAAGGTCAACCTCGTCCTGTCCCTGCTGGCCAAGACCGAGTTCGGGGTGCCGCGGACCGTCGCCCGGGTCAACAACCCGAAGAACGAGTGGATGTTCGACGAGGCGTGGGGCGTCGACGTCGCGGTGTCCACCCCCCGGCTCATGACCGCCCTCGTCGAGGAGGCCGTGAGCGTCGGCGACCTCGTGCGGATCTTCGAGTTCCAGCAGGGCCGGGCGATGATGGTCGAGATGACCCTGCCCGTCGGCAGCCCCTACGCCGGCACCCGGGTCGGCGACGTGCCCTTCCCCGGCGACACTGTGCTCACCGGCATCATCCGCGACGGCTCCCCCATCGCCCCGACCCGCGACGACGCGCTCGAGCCGCTGGACGAGCTCCTGTTCGTCACCACCCCCGAGGCCGAGGCCGAGCTCGAGTCGCTGCTCAGCCCCGGCGAGCGGACCAGGCGCGAGGACGACGACGACGGCTGAGCCGGCCGCGGACGCCCCCGAGCTCGTCGACGGGGGCGTCAGCCGGGCGGCGGGACCTTGGGGTCGTCCTCGTCGGCCCCCGGCCCCTCGCCGGGCTCGAGCGGGGTGTGCCCCGACACGAGCATCCAGCCCATGACGGCGACGCCGCCGACCCACAGCGGCCAGCCGAGGACGATCTTCGCGATGCCGAGCAGGGTGACCTGGGCCCCGAGGTACAGGGGGACCATGATCGCGAGCCGCACGACGTAGACGGCGACGAGCACCCAGGTGAGCCGGGCGCAGACACGCACCATCCCCTCGTCGCGGCGCCAGGCGAACGGGTCCTCCTTGGCGCGCGGGTCCCCGGCGCCGACGAGGAACCCGACGAGGGGCCACCGGGCGAGGATCGAGACGACCGTGCCGACGAGGTAGGCGCCGCTGGTGAGGATGCCGGGGAGGAAGGCGTCCTCGGCCCGCCCGGACCGGACGGCGAAGAAGGCCGCGACCGCGGTGGCCACGACCGCCCCGAGCACGTGCTGCAGGGAGGACCGCTGCACGACACGGACGACGGCCAGGACGAGCGCCAGGCCGATCGCGGCCGTCGCCGCCGTCCTCACGTCGTGGTCGGTGACCTGCCAGACGACGACGAAGACGACCGTGGGCAGGGCGGTCTCGATCGAGCCGCGCCACCCGCCGAGGGCCGTCGACAGCCGCTGCCGGATGAGCGCCTCGACCGTCTCGGCCGCCGGCAGACCGGTGGTCGGCGGGTCGGCGGTCACTGCTTCGGGATGATCTCGTACGCGGGGTTGAAGATCGTCGGCACGCCCTTGAACGTCGCCACCCGCCCCCGGGCCCGCACGAACGTCCCCGGCTGGATGCCGCCGATGGCCCGGCGCCCCACCCAGATGAGGTTGACCGAGCCCTTGCCGTCCCAGACCTCGGCGACGAGGGCGGGGACGCTGCGGCGCGGCGGCAGGGTCACGGTGCGGACCGTCCCGCACACGCAGGCCGGGTAGCGCGGCGCGAGCGCCGTGAGGTCGTCGCCGCCCTCCCCGAACGACTGCTCGCGCAGCTCGTCGGCCTCCTGCTCCATCGGGGTCCGCGCGAAGTCGCGGAACCGCTCGCGCAGGCCCATCACCGGACCTCGGTGATCTCGGGGCCGCGCTCGAAGGGGTCGATGTCCGGGGTCTCGTCGTCCTCGCCGGTGGCCTCCTCGGCGGGGGCGGAGTCCTGCGGCAGCTGCAGCGGCAGCATCTCGCGCGGGGCCATGGGCTCGACCCCCCGGACGACGACGACCGAGCGCAGGACCTGGAGCAGCGGCTCGGCCGACGCCTCGTCGATGGCGGCGCGCCCGGAGAGCACCCCACGGAGGAACCAGCGGGGCCCGTCGACCCCGACGAAGGTCGCGGGCGCGAAGACGGTGCGCCCGTCCGGGCCGGCGGACGGCATCCGGGTCTGCAGCGCGACGCCGAGGGCACCGGCCGACTCCTCGACCGTCCCGCCCTGCTTCTCGACCGCCATCGCGATCTCGCGCCGGATGTCGGTCCACAGACCGGAGGAGCGGGGCGCCGCGAAGGCCTGCAGCTGCAAGGCCGACTCGCCGACGACGGCGGTCACGGCGCTCACCTGCTGGGTCTGCTTGTCGACCTCGAGCCGCAGCTCCATGCCCTGGACCCCGCCGACCCACATGGCCCCGAGGTCGATGCGGCCGTCCCGGCCCTCGACCTCGGTGACGTCGAAGGGACCGTCCGCGCGGGAGACCTCCGGGTCCTCGGCCGCGACGTCGTCGCCGGCCGCGTCGTCCTCGTCGTCGGCGGACACCTCGGGGGTCTCCTCGACCTCCTCGGGCGCGACCTCGTCGGTCTCCGGAGCGGCCTTCTTCCTGCGGAAAATGCTCACGTCGGTCTGGTCCTCGGCTGTCGGTCGGTGGGCGGAGGCCCGGGGCGCCGGTCGGGCCGGCGCGCCGGGGGGCTCCAGGCCAGTGTCCCCCCGCGCGCGTCCGGGACGCCAATCCCGGACAGCGCGCGCTCGCTGGGGCCGCTCAGGCCGCGCAGTCCCGGCAGACCAGGACCCCGGAGCTCTCGTCCGCGAGCTGGCTGCGGTGGTGCACGAGGAAGCAGCTCGAGCACGTGAACTCGTCGGCCTGCCGCGGGAGCACCCGCACCGACAGCTCCTCACCGGAGAGGTCGGCCCCGGGCAGCTCGAAGCCCTCGGCCTGCTCGGTCTCGTCGACGTCCACGCTCGACGCGCGCGTGTCGACCCGCCGGTTCTTCAGCTCCTCGATGGAGTCCTCGGAGACCTCGTCGTCGGTCTTGCGCGGTGCGTCGTAGTCGGTCGCCATCGTTGCTGTCCACCCTTCGTCTGACAATCGGCCCTGACAACGCACGACGCCCCGGCTTTGTGCCCGCCTGACCGCATCGTGCGCCGCGAATTGTGCACCATCGCCGGTGCACTCGCCACGTCGGGCTCCCCCTACCCGTCCCTGCGAGGGCGGAAACGGACGAACCCGCAGGTCAGAGGCCCTTCGGCCCCGCGCTCACCGCCGGGACCACGACGTGCTCCCGCGTGAGCCCGCGCACGAGGGCGGCGAAGGCGTCGGCGACGCCCGGCGCCGCGACCCAGGTGAGGTCGCGGTCGGCGACCTCGTCGTCCAGGCCGCCGAGGACCGCCCCGGCCTCCAGCGCGACGAGCTCACCGGCGGCCCGGTCCCACGCGTTGAGACCGGTCTCGTAGTAGGCGTCCAGGCGCCCGCACGCGACGGCGCAGAGGTCGAGTGCCGCGCTGCCGTGCCGGCGGATGTCGCGCACCCGGGGCAGGAGACCGACGAGGGCCCGCGCCTGCCGCTCCCGGTCCCCGGCGTCGTAGCCGAAGCCGGTGCCGACGAGGGAGACGGCGAGGTCGCGGACGTCGGTGACGCGCAGCGGGACCGTGCCGCCGGCGGTCGTGAGCCGGGCGCCGCCCCCGACGTGCGCGCTGTAGGTCTCGCCGAGCGCCGGCGCGAGGACCACGCCGGCCAGGGCCCGCCACGCGCCGGGGGTGCCCGGGTCGCCGACGACGGCCGCCACGGACACCGAGTACTGCGGCACGGCGTAGAGGTAGTTCGTCGTCCCGTCGATGGGGTCGACGACCCACGTGACGCCGCTGCGGCCGCCGCGCCCGCCCTCCTCCTCACCGAGGACGGCGTCGTCCGGGCGGAGGACCGCGAGCCGGTCCAGCAGCAGCTGCTGGCTGCGCCGGTCCATGTCGGTGACGACGTCGGTGCGCGAGGACTTCTCGCTGACCCCGAGGTCGGCCGGGCGTTCGTCGAGGACGAGCCGGCCGGCGGCGGCCGCGACCTCACGGGCGACGTCCTCCAAGACGGCGGGGTCGACCCCGTCCGGCACGGGCACCGGGGCCACGGGTCAGCCGTCCGAGCCGCAGAGCGCCGGCTTGGCCGCGCGCAGGTTCGGGCAGCAGCCGGGGGCGCAGACCGAGGGGCGGACGTCGCCGGGCAGCCACGCGTCGGGGACGACGACCTCGCCACGGGCCTCGGCGGCGCGCTCGAGCAGCAGGTCGACGAGCCCCTCGACGAACACCTCGGACGCGTGCGGCGTCGGCACCCGCACGAACGGCACGCCCACCCGGGCCGCGGTCTCCGCCGCCTCGGTGTCGAGGTCGTGGACGACCTCCATGTGGTCGGAGACGAAGCCGATGGGCACGACGACCACCGGGTCCTCGCCGGCCTCGGCCGCGAGCTCCTCGATGCGGTCGTTGACGTCGGGCTCGAGCCAGGGCTGGCTCGGCGGCCCCGACCGCGAGCAGAAGACGAGCTCGCCGGGCACGGACGTCCCGAGCGCGGCGTTGGCCTCGTCGGTGAGCCGGGCGGCGAGCCGCAGGTGCTGGTCGACGTAGAGGTTGCCCTCGCCGTCCCCCGGCCCGGAGGTGTCGTCCATGGCCTCGGGCACCGAGTGCGTCACGTAGAGGATGCGCGCGCGCCCGGGGTCGGGGAGACCGCGCAGGGCGCCGAGCAGGGCCTCCAGCCAGGCCCGGCCGAGCCCGGTGGAGGTCACGTAGGGCCGGACCTTGTCGACGACGAGGCCGTCGGCGGCCGGGCCCACCTGCTCCAGGGCGGCCGCGAGGTCCTCCCGGTACTGCCGGCAGGAGGAGTAGCAGGAGTACGCGCTGGTGAGGAGGACGACGACCCGGGTCGCGCCGGCGTCCAGGGCCTCGTGCAGGGCATCCGCGAAGAACGGCTCGGAGTTGCGGTTGCCCCAGACGACGGGGACGTCGGCGCCGCGGCGCTCCAGCGCCTCCCGCAGCCGGGCGAGCAGGTCGCGGTTGAGGTCGTTGATGGGGCTGCGCCCGCCGCGGGCGTAGTAGTGCTCCCCGACCGCCTCGAGCCGCTCGTCCGGGATGTTGCGCCCGGCGGTGACGCGCCGAAGGAACGGCATGACCTCCTCGGGGGCCTCGGGACCGCCGAAGGAGCCGAGGAGGACGAGGTCGTAGGGCTCGAGCGGTGCGGTCCCTTCTGGCATGCGCCCACCGTATCCGCAGCATCCGGCGCGTCCCGGCGTGGGCTCCCCGATCCGCGGCCCGCGGAGTGGCATCGTGCAGGGGACGACCACCGACCGGGAGCCCGACATGCGCGACCTTCGCCTCATCGGCGTCCACGAGGACGGGGACCACCTCCTGCTCGGGGATGCCGAGGGTGGCCGGTACCGCCTGACCCTCGACGAGGCCCTGCGCGCCGCGGCCCGGCGCGACCGGCCCCGCCTCGGACAGCTGCAGATCGAGATCGAGGGCGGCATGCGCCCGCGGGAGGTGCAGGCGCTCATCCGCCGCGGCATGTCCGCCGAGGAGGTCGCGGAGCGCGCGGGCTGGACGGTCGAGAAGGTCCGCCGGTTCGAGGGCCCGATCCTCGCCGAGCGCGAGCACGTCGCCCGCAAGGCCCGGGAGTGCGCCGTCGGCAGCCGCGGCGACGCCCCGCTGACGCTCGAGGAGCGCGTCCTGGAGCGCCTGCGCGACCGCGGCGTCGACCGCGACGCCGTCGAGTGGGACTCCGCCCGCGACGCCGAGGGCGTCTGGCAGCTGTCGATGACCTTCGCGGCGGGCGGCCGGCGCCGCACCGCGACCTGGCGCTACGAGCCGCTCGGCGGGTCGGTGGCACCCGCCGACGACGAGGCCCGCTGGCTCAGCGAGGAGTCGACCTCCGGGCTCATCCCCGCCCCGCACCGCGCGCCGACACCCACCGACCTCGACGTCTACGACATCGACGCGGACGGCGGCCTGGAACAGCCCGGTCCGCGGCGCCGCGAGCCGCACGAGCCCATCGACCTCATGGCCGCCATGCGCGAGCACAGCACCCGCGGTCGCCGCTCGCGCCGCCGGCCCTCGCCCGCGCACACCCCCGGCGACGACGGACCCCGCGAGGACGCCCTGCCGCTGGAGGCGCTGGCCGTCGACCCGGCGAGCGCCGGACCGCCGCCCGCCAGCCGGTCGCGCAAGCCGGTGGCCGACCACGTCGGGTCCTCCCCCGACGGCGCCGCGGGCGGACCGGACGGCGCGGACGAGGTCGTCGGCGGCTGGCCCGAGGACGACGAGCAGCCGGCCGCGTCCGGTCCGGACCGCGCCACCGCGCGGGTCGACGACCCCGCCGACGACCCCACTAGCGTCCCGGCGCCGGCCGGGCGCCCCGCGGACGAGAGCGCCGACGAGGACTCCGCCGACGAGGTCGCGGCCTCCCGCTCCCGCGCCGCCGGGCGCAAGGGCCGCCCCAGCGTCCCCAGCTGGGACGACATCGTCTTCGGCACCAAGGGCTCCGGCCCCGCCTGACCTTCGCCGTCCTCCCGTGGACGGGGGTTTGGACCAGCGGGTCCCGGAGGATCGCATCCCCCGCGCCGGTGCCCGGGAGAAGTCCGGGGGGTCAGCCGGCCCGCGGCGGGACGTGGACCAGCGGCACGTCGAGCTCCTCGGGCTCGAGGCCGCCGTGCATGCCGACGAGGTCGAGCAGCTGCTGCCGCATCCGTCCGGAGTCCACGACCGCCAGGTCACCGCTCGAGACGACGACGACGTCCCCGACGCGGGCCAGGTGCTCCGGCTCGACCGGGCCGAACCACCCGGCGGCCACGGCCTGCTCGCGCGAGCGGACCCACGCCCGCTCCCCGAGCCGCTCCGCCCACGCGGCGGCGACGTCGGCCGCGGCGCCGGGCTCGCAGTACACCTGGGTCCCCCGCGGCTCCCCGCCCAGGTGCCGCACCCCGGCGAGCAGGCCGGGCTCGTGGCGCACGTCGACGCGGGTGTCGTGCGGGCAGGCGATCATGCCGTGGTCGGCGGTGACCGTGAGCGAGGCGTCGTCGGGCAGCCCGGCAGCCAGCCGCGCGAGCTCGCGGTCGACCGACTCCAGCTCGGTGGTCCACTCGAAGGTCTCGGGTCCGTGGACGTGCCCGAGCTTGTCGACCTCGCCCCAGTAGAGGTAGACGAGCGCGCGTGGCGCGGACCGGACGGCGCGCAGCGCGGCGTCGACCCGGGCGGCCAGGAGGTCGGCGGCGACGAACCGGCCGCCGCGCAGCGCGGCCCGGGTCAGGCCCGAGCCGTCGAAGAACCCCGGCCCGACGCGCACCACCTCGAGGCCGTCGTCGGCCGCCCGCTGGAACCACGTGCGCCGCGGCTGCCAGCGCTCGGGCACCGGGCCGTCCTCCCAGGACAGCTCGTTGAAGACCCGGTTGGTCTCGGGCACGAGGACCTCGTAGCCGAGCATCCCGTGGCCGCCCGGCGGCAGGCCGGTGCCGAAGGTCCCCATCGACGTCGCGGTCGTGGCCGGGAACCCCGCGGGCAGGGCCCGGGTGCGCTCACGGTGTGAGCGCAGCCACGGCGCGTGCCCGAGCCGCCGGGCCAGCTGGTGGGCCCCGAGGCCGTCGACGAGGACGACGACGCCGCGCCGGGCCGGCGTGAGGCCGAGGTCGGCTCCCCCGCCCCGGTCCTCCCCCGGCACCCCGAGGCTCAGGGCCAGCGAGGGCAGGACGTCGGCGAGGCTGCCCGCGGCGTAGGCCGGGGCGGCGGGCTCCCGCACCCGGGTCAGCCCTGGCCGATGGCGGCCGAGAGGTCCCGGGCGAAGGACAGGGCCCGGTCCAGCTTGTCGTCGCCGTCGGCCGCGGCGGAGATGCGCAGCGCGATGTCGTCGCCGGTGATCGTGCCCTCGTAGCCGTGGTCGGCGTCGCAGTCCGGGTCGCTGCACGAGGCGGGGACGAGGTCGACGCGCGCGACGGTGCCCCAGCCGAGGGTCAGGGTGACCTCGCGGCCGAGGGTGCCCGGGACGTAGGTCTCCGGCTTCTCGACGACGTGGGTGAGCATGACGCCCCGGACCGCGGACAGCGGGATCGACTCCGTCGTCGCCGTCGCGACCTCCTGCGGGGCGGGCGGCTCGTCGGTGTGGTCGTCGGCGTGGGCGATGAGCAGCCGCGTGGGCGTGAGGAGCAGCACGGTGATGTGGCGGCGCACGACGTCGCGGTCGAAGGTCGTCTCGAGGTGGACGAGGTGGTTGTCGATCCGCTCGCTCCCCAGCGCCGCCGCGACGACGTCCGCGACGAGGGCGGGGAAGTAGCCGGCCCGCTCGATCGAGGCGGTGACGTCCGCAGGCAGGACGGGGGCGTGGTGGGCGCTGCTCATGCGCCCATCATGCCGCGCACCGGCGGGCCGGACCTCACGTGAGGGCCCGGCGCCCGGGGTCGATGCGGCGCGGCGCCGGGGCGACGGTGATCTCCGCCCCCAGCACCTCGACCCCGCCGGGGTGGGCGTTCACCGGGTTGAGCACGAGCGAGGCGACCTCGGGCATGTCGTCGGCGAGGACGGAGACCCGCTCGACGAGGTCGGCGAGCGCGGCCCGGTGCACCGGGCTCTGGCCGCGGTAGCCGTGGAGGACGGGCGCGGCCTTGACCGACGACAGCAGCTCGGAGACCGTGACGTCGGTGAGCGGCGGGATCCGGTGGGCGACGTCGTCGAGCAGCTCGGTGGGCAGCCCGGCGACGGAGAAGCCGATGACCGGCCCGAACAGCGGGTCCTCGTCGGAGGTGACGACGCACGGGACGCCCTGCGACGCCATCCGCTGCACGACGAACCGGTCCGCCTGCAGCGGCGCCAGGTGGTCGCTGAGCGCCGACCACGCGGTGCGCAGCGCGACCTCGTCGCCGAGGTCGAGCCGGATGCCGCCGCTGCCGCCCTGGTGGCGCACCATCGGCGCCACGGACTTCAGCACCACCGGCCAGCCGACGCGCTCCGCGGCCGTGAGGGCCTCCTCGACGGTCCCGACCTCGTGCCGCGCCCACACCGGCACCCCGTAGGCCGCGAGCAGCGCCGTCGCCTCGTCCTCGGTGAGACGCCGCCCGCCGGGCTCGGCGGCGAGCACGGTGCCGACGACGTCCTCGGCGATCCGCCGGTTGATGCCCACCGGCGCCACCGGGGTGCCCTGGTCGCGCGCCCGCCACTCGCCGTAGCGGGTGGCGGCGGCGAGGGCGCGGACGGCGTCCTCGGGCATGGCGTAGACGGGGATGGGGCGGCCGCTGCCGCCGCTGTCCTTGACCGACGCGTGCCCGTCGTCGACGCCCCGCAGGCCGAGGAAGGTCGCCGCGCACGGCTTGTCCGCGCCGACGGCGGCGTCCCGCACGGCGGCGGCCACGTCGTCGTCCCCGGTGGCCAGCGGCGGGATGAAGCCGACGAGGACGGAGTCGACGTCCTCGTCGGCGAAGGCGTCCTGGAGGGCGCTGCGGAAGTCCTCGGCGGTCGCCTCGCTGGGCAGGGTCACCGGTCCGTGCGCGACCTCGAGGTCCCAGCTCGTGCAGGCGTCGGCGGTCAGCGCGCCGAGCGCGTGGGAGTTGACGACGACCGCGACCCGCGACCCGCGCGGCAGCGGCTGGTGGACGACGAGCTGGGCGACGTCGAAGAGCTGGTGGACGTTCTCGACCCGGATGACGCCTGCCTGCTTGAGCATGGCCTGGAACACCTCGGGGCGGGCCTGGGTCTCCCGCACGGTGTGGCCGGCCGGGACGCCGAACCGCGAGACGCCGGACTTGACGACGATGACGGGCTTGACGAGCGCGAGCTTGCGGGCGATCCGGGAGAACTTGCGCGGGTTGCCCATCGACTCCAGGTAGAGGCCGACGGCGTCGGTGGAGTCGTCGTCGATCCAGTACTGCATGAAGTCGTTGCCGGACACGTCGGCGCGGTTGCCGGCCGAGCCGAAGGTCGAGATCCCGAGGTTGCGCCGGGCGGCCGAGGCCAGGACGGCGATGCCGAGGGCGCCGGACTGGGAGAAGAGCCCGAGCCGGCCGGGCGGCGGCAGGGTCGGCGCGAGCGTGGCGTTGAGGCGCACCGCGGGGTCGTTGTTGATGACCCCGAAGGAGTTGGGCCCGACGACCCGCATGCCCGAGCGCCGCGCGCGGCGGACGAGCTCGGCCTGCAGCGCCACGCCCTCCGGTCCGGACTCGGCGAAGCCGGAGGACACGACGAGCAGCGCCTTGACCCCGGCCTCGGCGCACTCGTCGACGACGTCGAGGACCGCGGGCGCCGGCACGGCGACGACCGCGAGGTCGACCTGCCCCGGCACCTCCGTCACCGACGGGTAGGCGGTGCGCCGCCGCAGCTTGCGGGCGTTCGGGTTGACCGGGACGACCCGGCCGGTGAACCCGGAGTCGACGAGCCGGTCCATGAGCTGCCCGCCGAAGGTGTCCTGGTTCCGGCTGGCGCCGACGACGGCGATCGTCTCCGGGGTGAGCAGCGTGCGTAGGCTCTGCGACTCGGAGCGGTGCTCCCGGCTCATCTCGACCGCCCGCGAGCGGTCCGTGGGCTCGATGTCGAAGCCGACCTCGACGACCCCGTCCTCGACGCGCCGGGCCACCTCGTAGCCGGCGTCGGAGAACACCGCGAGCATCCGCCGGTTCTGCGGCAGCACCTCCGCGGTGAAGCGGGCGATGCCGAGGTCGCGGGCGATGGCGGCGAGGTGCTCCAGGAGGACCGAGCCGATGCCCTTGCCCTGGTAGTGGTCGCTGATGTTGAAGGCCACCTCGGCGCTCTGGGGGTCGATCCGGTCGAAGCGGCCGATGCCGATGATCTCGTCGCGCATCGTCACGACGAGCGCCACCCGGTCGCTGTAGTCGACGTTCGTGAACCGGTGGACGTCGGAGTCCGAGAGCCGGCGCAGCGGGGCGAAGAAGCGCAGGTAGATGGACTCGTCGGACTGCGCGGCGTGGAAGCGGTGCACCCCGCCGGCGTCGTCGGGGCGGATGGGACGCAGCGCCGCGACGGTGCCGTCGCGCAGGACGACGTCGGCCTCCCACGAGCGCGGGTAGCCCGGGGGCACGCTCCCGTCCGCCATGGCCGTCATCCTCCCATCCGCACGTGACATCGGGATGACGGGCACACTATGCGCCGTGGAGCTGCGTGACGCCGTCCGGAGGCGACGGATGGTCCGTCGCTTCGACCCCTCGCGACCCGTGCGGCCGGGGGTGGTCGACTCGCTGCTGGCCCTCGCGGTCCGGGCGCCGAGCGCCGGGTTCAGCCAGGGCTGGGACTTCGTCGTCCTCGACGCGGCCGCCGACCGGGACCGGTTCTGGGCCGCGGCCACCCAGCCCGACCGGCGGGACGCCTGGCTCCAGGGCGTGTCGGCGGCGCCGGTGCTCCTCCTCTGCCTCTCCGACCCGGCCGCCTACCTCGACCGCTACGCCGAGCCGGACAAGGGCTGGGCCGACCGCGCCCCCGAGCGCTGGCCGGTGCCCTACTGGGACACCGACGTCGCGATGGCGGCGATGATCCTCCTGCTCGGGGCCGAGGACGCCCGGCTCGGGGCCCTCTTCTTCGGCGTGCCGGCCGGCCGGCACGACGCCGTCAAGGCCGCGTTCGACGTGCCCGACGGGCGCCGGATCGTCGGGGTCGTCGCCCTCGGGCACGAGGCGGAGCGCTCCTCCGGCTCGGCCCGCACCCGGCGGCGCCGCCCGCTGGCCGAGGTGGTCCACCACGGCCGGTTCGGAGTGTCGTCGTGGAGCCCGCCGACCCGTTCGTGATGATGGAGCAGCCCGTGCCGGGGAGCGTCCCGGCCCCGACGACCCGCAGAGACCCGCCATGAGCCCCCGCAGCAGCACCCCTCCCCCGCCCGAGGACGGCGTCGGCCGGGTCGTCGACATCGACGTCGAGGACGAGATGCGGACGGCGTTCCTCGAGTACTCCTACAGCGTCATCTACTCCCGGGCGCTGCCGGACGCCCGGGACGGCCTCAAGCCGGTGCAGCGGCGGATCCTCTACGGGATGTCCGAGCTCGGGCTGCGCCCGGACCGCCCGCACGTGAAGTCCAGCCGGGTCGTCGGCGAGGTCATGGGCAAGTACCACCCGCACGGCGACGGTGCGATCTACGACGCCCTGGTCCGGCTGGCCCAGCCCTTCACGATGCGTCTGCCGCTCGTGGACGGGCACGGCAACTTCGGCTCCCTCGACGACGGCCCGGCGGCCTCCCGGTACACCGAGGCCCGGATGGCGCCGGCCGCGCTGCTCATGGTGACGAGCCTGGACGAGGAGACCGTCGACTTCGTCCCCAACTACGACGACTCCCTGACCCAGCCCGGCGTCCTGCCCGCCGCGTTCCCCAACCTCCTCGTCAACGGCGCCTCAGGCATCGCCGTCGGGATGGCGACGAACATGGCCCCGCACAACCTCGTCGAGGTCATCGGCGCCGCCCGCCACCTGCTGGAGCACCCGGACTGCTCGCTGGACGACCTCATGCGCTTCGTCCCCGGCCCCGACCTGCCCGGCGGCGGGCGGATCGTCGGCCTCGAGGGGATCCGCGACGCCTACCTCACCGGCCGCGGGTCCTTCCGCACCCGCGCGACGGCCCGCATCGAGAAGGTCACCGCCCGGCGCACCGGCATCGTCGTCACCGAGCTGCCCTACCTCGTCGGGCCCGAGAAGGTCATCGAGCGGATCAAGGTGCTCGTCCAGGGCAAGAAGCTCCAGGGCATCAGCGACGTCAAGGACCTCACCGACCGCAAGAACGGCATGCGCCTGGTCATCGAGGTCAAGAACGGCTTCCACGCCGAGGCCGTCCTGGAGCAGCTGTACAAGCTGACCCCGATGGAGGACTCCTTCGGCATCAACGCCGTCGCCCTCGTCGACGGCCAGCCGCAGACCCTGGGCCTGAAGGAGCTGCTGCGGGTCTTCGTCGACTTCCGCACCGGCGTCGTGCGCGCCCGCACCGAGTACCGCCTGGCGCGCCGGCGGGCCCGCCTGCACCTCGTCGAGGGCCTGCTCGTCGCCATCCTCGACATCGACGAGGTCATCCAGCTCATCCGCTCCAGCGACGACGCCGCCGCCGCCAAGGAGCGCCTCGTCTCCGTCTTCGACCTCTCCGACGCCCAGGCCGAGTACATCCTCGAGCTCCAGCTGCGGCGCCTCACGAAGTTCTCGCGCATCGAGCTCGAGGCCGAGCGCGACGAGCTCCGGCGCCTCATCGAGGAGCTCGAGGCGATCCTCGCCGACGAGACGCTCCTCCGCAGGACGGTCTCCACCGAGCTCGCCGACGTCGCGAAGGCCCACGGCACCCCCCGCCGCACCGTCCTGCTGGAGTCCGCCGGCACGCCGCTCACGCGCACCACCCCCCTCGAGGTCGCCGACGACCCGTGCTGGGTGCTGCTGTCGTCCACCGGGCTGCTGGCCCGGACCTCCGACGCCGACCCGGTCCCCACCGAGGGACCCCGCGCGACGCACGACGCCGTCGTCGGCGCGGTCCGCACGACGGCGCGCGGCGACGTCGGCCTCGTCACCTCGCGCGGCCGGATGGTCCGCGTGTCGGCGCTCGAGCTGCCCGCGCTGCCGCCGCTCGGCGCGGCCCCGAGCCTGTCCGGCGGGGCGCCGCTCGCGGTCTTCGTCGACCTGCCGCGCGGCGAGGAGCCGCTGACGATCGTGCCCCTGGACGACGACGGCCCCGGGGTCGCGCTGGGCACGGCGCAGGGCGTCGTGAAGCGGGTCACGACCGACTACCCCGGCCGCGCCGACTGGGAGGCCATCGCGCTCAAGGACGGCGACTCCGTCGTCGGGGCCGCCGCGCTGCGCGACGGCGAGGAGGACCTCGTCTTCGTCACCAGCGACGCCCAGCTGCTGCGCTTCCCCGCCTCGGCGGTCCGTCCGCAGGGCCGCGCCGCCGGCGGCATGGCCGGGGTCCGGCTGGCACCGGGGGCGTCGGTCGTCTTCTTCGGCGCCGTCGACCCCGCCGCGGACAACGTCGTCGTCACCTCGTCGGGGTCCTCCGGCGCGCTCCCGGGCACCCAGGGCGGGTCGCTCAAGGTCGCCCCGTACGCCGAGTACCCCGCCAAGGGCCGCGGCACCGGCGGGGTGCGGGCCCACCGCTTCCTGCGCGGTGAGGACGCCCTCGTCCTGGCCTGGGTGGGCGCCCGGCCGGCCCGGGCCGCCGGACCCGGCGGCGTCGCGGTGGAGCTCCCCGCCGCGACCGGCCGGCGCGACGGGTCGGGCACCCCGCAGGCCAGCGTCGTCGCCGGTGTCGGGGCGCCGGTCCGCCCGCCCGCCTGACCCCGGATCCGCCTGCGGCACAGCCGTTCCCGTCGTCCACGGCGAAACCGTGGCGTGGCCGTGACCGTCGTGTTACGCAATCGTTACCGCCCCACGCTCGACCGGACGTTGCGCTCGGTGCGTAAGCGCTTTTACGTTATGCCCGGTTCCCCTCACCGCCGAGGCGCTCCCGCCTCGGTGACCCAGTTGAAATGGAGGCGGGCAATGGCCCTCATCACGACGCGAAAGGTGCTGGCCGTCGCAGGCGTGGCCGCCCTGTCGCTCACCACCGCCGCGTGCGGTTCCAGCTCGGACGGCGGCGGCGGCAGCGAGTCGACCGGTCCGGACACCACGGACTACAGCGACTGGTGCGGCATGAAGTCCGAGCTCCAGGGCAAGTCGGTGAGCATCTACACCTCGATCGTCACGCCCGAGGACGCCTCGCACAAGGCGTCCTACAAGGAGTTCGAGGACTGCACCGGTGTGAAGATCAACTACGAGGGCGACAAGGACTTCGAGAAGAACCTCCCGCAGCGCGCCCAGAGCGGCAACCTGCCGGACATCGCGTTCATCCCGCAGCCCGGCCTGCTCCAGACGATGGTCGACACCGGCCTGGCCATCCCGGCCAGCGAGACCGTGGGCAAGGAGGTCGACGAGTACTTCGGCGAGGACTGGCGCAAGTACGGGTCGGTCGACGACGAGCTCTACGCCGCCCCGCTCGGCGCCAACGTCAAGTCCTACGTCTGGTACTCGCCGAAGATGTTCAAGGACAAGGGCTACGAGGTCCCCACGACGTGGGACGACCTCATGAGCCTCACCGAGAAGATCGCCGCCGACGACCCGGGCGCCAAGCCCTGGTGCGCCGGCTTCGGCTCGGGCACGGCCACCGGCTGGCCGGGCACCGACTGGCTCGAGGACGTCCTGCTCCGCACGGCGGGCCCGGACGTCTACGACCAGTGGGTCGACCACTCGATCCCCTTCAACGACCCGAAGGTCTCCGAGGCCCTCGGCAAGGTCGCGGCCATCCTCAAGGACCCGAAGTACACCAACGGCGGCTTCGGTGACCCCTCGACGATCGCGACGACGCAGTTCCAGGACGGCGGCCAGCCGATCCTCAAGAACAAGTGCTACATGCACCGTCAGGCCTCGTTCTACGCCTCGAACTGGCCCGAGGGCACCAAGGTCGCCGAGGACGGCGACGTGTGGGCCTTCTACCTGCCGAGCGTCGACGAGAGCAGCAAGCCGGTCCTCGGCGGTGGCGAGTTCGTCGCCACCTTCCGTGACGCCCCCGAGGTCAAGGCCTTCGCGGCGTTCCTCGCCTCCCCCGACTGGGCCAACGCCAAGGCCAAGGCCACGAAGGGCGGCGGCTGGGTCAGCGCCAACAAGGGCCTCGAGGTGAAGAACCTCGTCTCCCCGATCGACCAGCAGTCGGCGGAGATCCTCCAGGACCCGAAGGCCGTCTTCCGCTTCGACGGCTCGGACATGATGCCGAGCGCCGTCGGTGCGGGCACCTTCTGGACGCAGATGACCAACTGGGTCAAGGGTCAGGACGACAAGACCACCCTCGACAACATCGAGCAGTCCTGGCCGCAGAACTGACCAGGTCCTGACCGTCAGCACCGCGGCGGCGGGCGGGGCGCCCACGCGCTCCGCCCCCCCCCGGCGACTGAC
>NZ_SAYU02000066.1:17139-23675 GCF_004025965.2 Phycicoccus flavus
CCCAAACCTTCGCGCTGCGGGGCCCCCCCCCCGCCCCCGCCCCCCCCCCCCCCCCCCGGGGGGGGGGGGGGGGCCCCCCCCCCCCCCCCCCGCCGCCGGCGACTGACCCTTCCCGGAGGTGTGCATGTTCGTCACATCGGCAGTCGTCACCGCAGCAGGTGACACCGTGAGCCGGATCGGGACGATGTTCCTCGGTCTGGCCGTCTTCGGCGCGGTCTTCATCGGCATCCTGCTCCTGGCCTCGCTCTTCAAGGGGCGGGTCGGCGAGAAGGTGCAGGCCGCGGCCTTCGTCGGGCCCACGATCTTCTTCATCGCGATCGCCCTCATCTACCCGGCCATCCTCACGATCCGCCGGGCCTTCTACTCGGGCAAGTTCTTCGACCTCAACTTCGGCACCCCGCGCACCCGCGGCAAGTTCGTCGGGTTCGACAACTTCCAGGCCCTGTGGACCACCCCGGGCCTGCCCGAGGTCTTCCGCAACACCGCGTTCTGGGTCGTCCTCGTGCCGTTCTTCGCGACCGGTCTCGGCCTGCTCTACGCCATCCTCATCGACCGGGCCCGCGGTGAGGCCGCCGCCAAGGCGCTGATCTTCCTCCCGATGGCCATCTCCATGGTCGGCGCGACCCTCATCTGGAAGTTCGTCTACTTCTACAACGGCTCGCCCGACGCCACCCAGGTCGGCCTGCTCAACGCGATCATCACCAAGCTCGGCATGCAGCCGATCGACTTCATCGGCAACCCGCCGGGCAACACCTTCGCGCTCATCGCGATCATGGTCTGGATCCAGGCCGGGTTCGCGATGACGGTCCTCTCGGCGGCCATCAAGGCCATCCCCGACGAGATCATCGAGGCCGCCAAGCTCGACGGGGTCAAGGGCCTGCAGATGTTCCGCTACGTCACGCTGCCGAGCATCCGCTCCTCGGTCATCGTCGTCCTCACGACGATCGCCATCGCGACGCTCAAGGCCTTCGACATCGTCCAGGCCTCCTCCGGAGGCAAGTTCGGGGACTCCATCCTCGCGAACGAGTTCTACAACCGCTCGTTCGTCACCCAGCAGCCGGGTCTCGGTGCGGCCATCGCCATCGTCATCTTCCTGCTGGTCTCCCCGATCATCGTCTTCAACGTCATCCAGCTGCGGAAGGACGCCTGATGAGCACGGCAACCCCGCCCCCCGTCTCGACGGAGATGGCCGAGGACGAGACCCACGTCGAGGCCAAGACCCCGCACGGCTCCGGCGGCTCCGGCCGCCGGTTCGGGCGCTCGGCCACCGGCAACGCCGCCCGGGCCGTCACGAACCCGTGGGCCTCGGCCGTCGCCATCATCATGGCGCTGGCCTGGACCACGCCGACGGTCGGCCTCCTCGTCACCTCGTTCCGCAACCAGCAGGACATCCAGGAGACCGGCTGGTGGCAGGCCCTGAGCACCGGCTTCACCCTGGACAACTACAGCCAGGTGCTCGGCGGCGCCGAGGGCCAGCCGCCGCTGACGGACTTCATCGTCAACTCGTTCGTCATCGCCATCCCCGCGGTGTTCCTGCCGCTGCTCCTGGCCTCGCTGGCGTCCTACGCCTTCGCGTGGATCGACTTCCCGTTCCGCAACGCGCTCTTCGTCGGGGTGTTCGCCCTCCAGATCGTCCCGCTCCAGATCGCGCTGCTCCCGCTGGTCACGATGTACCAGCAGATCGGGATCAACGGCACCTACTGGGCGCTGTGGCTGTCGCACAGTGCCTTCGCCCTGCCGCTGGCCGTCTTCCTCCTCCACAACTTCATGAAGGAGATCCCGGCGTCGCTGCTCGAGGCGGCCCGGGTCGACGGGGCCGGGCACGTGCGGATCTTCTTCCAGGTGCTGCTGCCGCTCATCACGCCGGCGCTGGCGTCGTTCGGCATCTTCCAGTTCCTCTGGGTGTGGAACGACCTGCTCGTCGCCATCACGATGCTCGGCGGCAACGCCGGTGAGGGCAGCCTCGCCCCGCTGACGATGGTGCTCAACAACATCAGCGGCACCCTCGGCAACCGCTGGTACCTCATGTCGGCCGCGGCGTTCATCTCGATCGCCTTCCCCGTGGCCGTCTTCCTCAGCCTCCAGCGGTACTTCGTCCGCGGCCTGCTCGCGGGCGGCACCAAGGGCTGAGCGACCCTCCGCGGACGGGACGTCGCCATGAGCACGATCACGGACGTGGCGCGGGTGGCCGGGGTGTCGGTCGCCACGGTCTCCCGCGCCCTCCGTGGCCTGGACCGGGTCTCCCCGGCCACCCGGCGCCGCGTGCTCGAGGTCGCCGAGGAGCTGCACTACGTCGCGTCGCCGACCGCGACCTCCCTCGCCTCCGGGCGGACCCGGGTGGTCGCGGTCGTCGCGCCGTTCCTCAGCCGGTGGTACTTCGCGACGCTCGTCAGCGCCATCGAGAAGGAGCTGCGGGCCCACGACCACCACGCGATCCTCTTCGACCTCGAGGACGAGACCTTCGACTCCCGGCTGCCGCTGACCCAGAACATGCTGTGGAAGCGCGTCGACGGCGTCATCAGCCTCGACGTCGCGATGGTCCCCGACGAGGTCGAGCTCGTCGACCGGCTGGGCCTGCCGCTCGTCGCCATCGGCTCGCCGGTGCCCGGGCGCCCCTTCGTCGGCATCGACGACCGGGCGGCCATGCGCACCGCCGTCGAGCACCTCGTCGCCCTCGGCCACGAGCGCATCGGCTACATCGGCGTCGTCCCGCAGAACGTCGCCCACGTCCGGGCGCCGCAGGACCGGCTCGCCTCGTTCCTCGCGACGATGGACGACCGCGGCCTCGAGGTGCCGGACGGCTGGGTCCTCGGCTCGGACTGGACCGCCGACGCCGCCGCCCGCGACTGCGCGGACCTGCTGTCGGGCCCGGACCGGCCGACCGCCCTCGTCGCCGCCTCGGACGAGATGGCCATCGGCGTGCGCGAGACCGCCCGCCGGCTGGGCCTGGACGTGCCGCGGGACCTCTCGGTCGTCGGCATCGACGACTTCATGCTCTCGGAGGTCCTCGGCCTCACGACGGTCCGCCAGGACGTCACCGCCCAGGGCCGGGCCGCCGCCGCGCTGCTGCTGCAGGCGCTCGGCGAGGACCCGCCCGCCGCGCCGGCCGAGCTCGTCGTCCCCACCGAGCTCGTCGTGCGCGAGTCGACGGCGGCTCCGGCGGCCGTCGCCCCCACGCCGCTCTAGCGCCCTGCGGCGCCGGGGACCGCGGGCTCAGGCGTCGATGCGCTCCTTGTCGAGGGCGCCCGCGCTGTCGACGATGAAGTCCTTGCGGGGGCCGACCTCGCCGCCCATGAGCAGCTCGAAGACCCGGGTTGCGGCGTCGACGTCGTGCAGGGTCACCTTGCGCAGCGTGCGCTGCCCCGGGTCCATCGTCGTCTCGGCCAGCTGGTCGGCGTCCATCTCGCCGAGGCCCTTGTACCGCTGCAGCGGCTTGGTCTTCCGGCCGCGCTTCTGCAGCGACGCCATGGTCCGGCGCATCTCGGCCTCGGAGTAGGTGTACACGACCTCGTTGGGCTTGCTGCCGGCGTTGACGACCTCGATCCGGTGCAGCGGCGGCACGGCGGCGTAGACCCGACCGGCCTCGACGAGCGGGCGCATGTAGCGGAAGAAGAGGGTGAGCAGCAGGGTCCGGATGTGGGCGCCGTCGACGTCGGCGTCGGTCATGATGATGACCTTGCCGTAGCGGGCGGACTCCAGGTCGAAGGTGCGCCCGGAGCCGGCGCCGATGACCTGGATGATGGCCGCGCACTCGGCGTTGCCGAGCATGTCGGTGACCGAGGCCTTCTGGACGTTGAGGATCTTGCCCCGGATCGGCAGCAGGGCCTGGTGGTCGCTGCTGCGGGCCAGCTTGGCCGTGCCGAGCGCGCTGTCGCCCTCGACGATGAACAGCTCGGTGTGCTCCGGGTCGCTGCTGCGGCAGTCGGCGAGCTTGGCCGGGAGGGTCGAGGACTCCAGCGCCGACTTCCGCCGCTGGGTCTCCTTGTGCAGCCGCGCGCTGATCCGCGACTTCATCTCCGAGACGACCTTCTCCAGCAGCGTCGCCGCCTGCTGCTTGAACGGCCGCTTGGTCGAGGTGAGCACCGCACCGAGCTCGGTCTCGACGACCTTGGCCACGATCTGGCGGACCGCGGCGGTGCCGAGGACCTCCTTGGTCTGGCCCTCGAACTGCGGCTCGGCGAGGCGGACGGTGACGACCGCGGTGAGCCCGGCCAGGGCGTCGTCCTTCTCCACCTTGTCGGTGCCGGCCTTGAGCTTGCGGGCGTTCGCCGCCACCTGGGCCCGCATGACCTTGAGCAGCGCCTGCTCGAAGCCGGCGAGGTGGGTCCCGCCCTTGGGCGTCGCGATGATGTTCGTGAACGAGCGCACCGTCGTGTCGTAGCCGGTGCCCCAGCGCACGGCGATGTCGACGGCGCACTCGCGCTCGACCTCGGTGGGCGTCATGTGGCCCTGGCCGTCGAGCACCGGCACGGTCTCGGTGAAGGTGCCGCTGCCCTGGAGGCGCCAGGTGTCGGTGACCGGGGCGTCCGGGGCCAGGAAGTCGCAGAACTCGGAGATGCCGCCGTCGTGGAGGAAGACCTCCTCGGTGGGCTCCTCGCCGCGCTCGTCGCGCACGACGATGGTCAGCCCCGGGACGAGGAAGGAGGTCTGCCGGGCCCGGGCCAGCAGGCCGGTGGCGTCGAAGGTGGCCTCCCGGAGGAAGATCTGCGGGTCGGCCCAGTAGCGCACCCGGGTGCCGGTGACACCCCGCCGGGCCCGCCCGACGACCTCGAGCTCGCTGTTCGCGGTGTACGGGGTGAACGCGTGCTCGGGGTCCTTGGCCCCCTGCGCGCCCGCGAGGTCGCTGAACACGCCGGGCTCGCCGCGCCGGAAGCTCATCGCGTAGGTCTTGCCGCCGCGGTCGACCTCGACGTCGAGCCGGGAGGAGAGCGCGTTGACGACCGAGGCGCCGACGCCGTGCAGGCCGCCGGACGCGGTGTAGGAGCCCCCACCGAACTTCCCGCCGGCGTGCAGGCGGGTGTAGACGAGCTCGACGCCGGTGAGGCCGGTGCGCGGCTCGATGTCGACGGGGACGCCGCGGCCGTTGTCGCGGACCTCGACCGAGCCGTCCGCGTGGAGAATGACCTCGACGTGGTCGCAGTGCCCGCCCAGGGCCTCGTCGACCGCGTTGTCGATGATCTCCCAGAGGCAGTGCATGAGGCCGCGGGAGTCGGTGGAGCCGATGTACATGCCGGGACGCTTGCGCACGGCCTCCAGGCCCTCGAGGACCTGGAGGTGGTGGGCGGTGTACTCGGACGCGGACTTGCTCGTCGCGGTCTTCTTCGCTGTGGTGCTCGGCACCTCGCCACGGTATCCGGCGGCTCGGACGTCCCCGGACAGGCGCACCGCCGCGGCGCAGGTCAGGGGCCGGGCGCACCGGGCCGGCTCGGCCGGAAGGTCACGATCTCGACACCACCGGCCCGGTTCGCCGACCCTTGGCCTCCGGGAAGCATCGGGCGTGCTTGACTGTTCTACAGGACGCCATCCGAACAGGGTGGTGACCACGAACCCCGGGCAGACCCCGAGCGAGCCGAGGAGGCCGACGTGAACGCCGCACTGGCACCAAGCCTGACCAACGCAGACCGCTGCGACCGCTGCGGCGCCCAGGCCTACGTGCGGGCTCGCCTGCACGCGGGCGGGGAGCTGCTGTTCTGCGCCCACCACGGCCGGGAGCACGTCCCGGCCCTCGCCGACAAGGCCGAGATCCTCGACGAGAGCGACCGGCTGACCGAGCCCCCGGTGACGAGCGTCGCCGACGACTGATGGAGCGGCTGGGGCAGGACGCCTGGGTCGTCCTGCCGCCCCTCCTCATCGCCCTCGGGATCGTCGGCATCGTCGTTCCCGTCCTGCCCGGCCTCCTCCTCGTGGTGGCCGGGCTCGGCGTGTGGGCCCTCGCCACGCAGAGCGTGGTCGGCTGGGTCGTCCTCGTCCTCGGGCTGCTCGTCGCCGGGACCGGCGCGGTCCTGCAGTACCTCGTCCCCGGCCGCCGGATGCGCGAGCGGGGGGTCGCGACCTCGACGATCGTCGTGGCCGTCCTGCTGGCCGTCGTCGGCTTCTTCCTCGTCCCGGTGATCGGGGCGGTCGTCGGCTTCGTCGGCGGCATCTGGCTCGTCGAGACCGGCCGGGGCTCGGGCCGTCAGGAGTCCTGGGCGCGGACCCGGCACGCCGTCCTCGCGATCCTCCAGGGGTGGGGCATCGAGATGGCCGCGGCGCTCGTCGTCGCCGGCCTGTACGTCGTCGGCGTGCTGCTCAGCTGACGTCGACGAGCTCGCGGTCCGCGCGCTGGCGGGAGCGCACGACGAGCTGGGCGGCGCCTCCGGCGGCGAGGAGGACGGCCCCGGGGACCAGCAGCAGCAGTCCCGGGCCGGGCAGGGGGACGAGGACCAGGCCGAGGACGGCCAGCAACGACCCGGCCGCCAGGGTTCCGGCGGCCACGTGACGCAGGGTCACCAGTTGTTCTCGCGGCGCTCCCAGCGCTCGTCGAGGCGGTCGATGAG
>NZ_SAYU02000067.1 GCF_004025965.2 Phycicoccus flavus
TCCAGGCCTCCGAGGGCCACCCGCCGCCCCCCTCGAGCGCCTGACACTTTTCCGCCTGATCCCTCGACCTTCGGGTTCGCCGGCCTTCGGAGGGTTGGCGAACCCGAAGGTCCCGCGGCGCAGCGCGCTCGCTCGGCGCACGGCTGGCACCACACCGGCGACATCGGCTACCTCGACGACGACGGCTACCTCTTCATCGTCGACCGCGCCAAGGACATGATCATCAGCGGCGGCTTCAACGTGTACTCCAGCGAGGTCGAGCAGGCGGTGCTCGCCCACCCGGACGTGCGCGACTGCGCGGTCGTCGGGCTGCCGGACGACCACTGGGGCGAGCGTGTCGTCGCCGTCGTCCAGCCCGTCGAGGGGCGCACCCCGGACCCCGACGAGGTCGTCGCGTTCGTCAAGGCCCGGATCGGCTCGCTCAAGGCGCCCAAGCAGGTCGAGGTTTGGACCGACCTGCCGCGCTCGACGGTGGGCAAGGTCCTCAAGACCGACATCAAGGCGACCCTGCGCGGGTGAGCCCCGCACGACGGCGGGGCCGCTCCCCCGCCCGGCCCGCCGAGGACGCCTGCACCCCCCGCGACGCGAGGGAGCCCGCCCGCCGCCGCACGGGCCGGCCCACCCGGGCCACCCGGGCCCGCGGGGCGGCGCGGCCCCGTCGCTCACCCTGCCGGGCGAGGTGTGCGCGGTGCCATACTGCGCCGCATGCGGGTCGGGGTGCTCGGACCGACCGAGGTGTGCGGCACCGCCGGGACGGTCGACCTCGGTCCACGGATGCACCGTGCCCTCGTCGCCGCGCTGGCACTGCACCACGGGGAGGTCGTCTCCGTCGACGCCATCGTCGACCTCCTGTGGCGCGACCGCCCGCCCCGGACCGCGGTGGGCACCCTCCAGGCCTACGTCGCCGGGGTGCGCCGGGCGCTCGCGGCCTCCGCGCCCGCCGAGCCGGTCCTCCTGACCCGGGGGGCCGGGTACGTCCTCGACCTCCCGGCCGGCGCCCTCGACGTCGAGGTCCTCACGGCTGCCGTCGCGCGCGCCTCGGCCGCCCTGGCCCCGGTCCTCGCCGACCCGGTGCGGGTCCTGGACCGCCCGCCCACCGCCGACGCCGTCGGTGCGGACGAGCTCGCGCTGTGGCGGGGCGAGCCGTACGCGGACCTCGGTGACCATCCCGATGTCGTCGCCGAGCGGGCCCGGCTCACCGAGGTGCGGACCACGGCCGAGGAGCTGCGGGCCGCCGCCCACGCCACGGGTGCGGACCCGACCGCGGCGCTCGGCGCCCTGGACCGGCTGACCCGCCTGCACCCGTTGCGCGAGCGCCTGTGGGCGCTGCGGGCGGTCGCGCTGGCCCGGGCCGGACGGCAGGCGGAGGCGCTGGCCGCCCTGCGCGAGGTGCGCGCGCGGCTCGCCGACGAGCTCGGCATCGACCCGGGCGAGCAGCTGCGCGAGGTCGAGCAGGCGGTGCTCCGGCAGCGGCTCGGGCCTGCGAGCGCTCCCCCGCCCACCCTTCCCGAGCCGAGCGCTCCCCCGCCGACCGCTCCCGAGCGGACCGGCGCCGCCGCGGCGCCTCCGGGCACCTTCGGGCCGGTCGACGCGTTCCTCGCGCTCGCCGCCGCGACCACCGGCGAGCACGATCTCGCGACCCGGCACGTCGGCGACGCCGAGGAGCTGTGCCGCGAATGGCGGATCCCGCGCGTCACGCGTTGGCTGCGTGAGGCGCGGGACCGCCACGGCTTCTGACGCCGGGCCTCGGGCGTACCGGAAGACCGCCCAGTGCCGCCGCTCTCTCCCCCGGGGGGTCAGGAGCAGGGCGACCCGGGATGCCTGCCCGCCGAGGGCGAACAGACGTCGCCAGACGTCGTCGCGCAGGCCCTGCGCGTGACCACGGGTCAGCGCGCCGGGGTGAGGGTGGGGACGGCGTCCGGCACGTCGCCGGCCGGGTCGTCCGCGGGCGGCGCGAGGGACGGGGCCGGCCGCGCCTCGGCGTCGACCCGTGGCAGCAGCCGGTCGAGCCAGGCCGGCATCCACCAGTTCCGGGCGCCGAGCAGGGCCATCGTTGCCGGGACGAGGACGAGCCGGACGACCGTCGCGTCGACGAGGACGGCCACGGCCATGCCGGCGCCCATCATCTTCAGGACGAGGTCGCCCTCGGTCGCGAAGCCGAGGAAGACGGCGACCATGATCGCGGCGGCGGCCGAGATGAGCCGGCCGGTCGCCGCGAGCCCGTGGACGACCGAGCCGTGCGCGTCGCCGGTGGCGAGCCACTCCTCGCGGACCCGGGACAGGAGGAAGACCTCGTAGTCCATCGAGAGGCCGAAGGCGACGGCGAACATGAGGATCGGGACCCAGCTGGAGATCGGCACCGTCTGGTCCAGGCCGAACAGCTCGTTGCCCCAGCCCCACTGGAAGATCGCGACGAGCGCGCCGTACGAGGCGCCGATGCTCAGGAGGTTGAGCAGGGCGGCCTTCACCGGCACGACGAGCGAGCGGAACATCATGGCGAGCAGGACCATGGAGATCGCGACGACGAAACCGATGACGAGCCAGATGCGCTCCTGGAGCAGGGCGTTGATGTCCACGAACCCGGCGGTGAACCCGGTGAGCTCGGCGCCGGCGGGCAGCACGTCCTCGCGCAGCCGGTCCACGAGGGCCGTCGTCGCCTCCTCGCCGGGGCCGGTGGTCGGCTCGGCGACGAGGACGGCGGCACGGCCGTTCGGGGAGACCGCGGGCGGTGAGACCCGGGCGATGCCGTCGGTCGTCGCCAGGTCGGCGGTGAGCGCCGGCAGGTCGGCGGCCCCGACCCGCGTGAGGTCGACGGCGACGACGAGCGGGCCGTTGGCGCCCGGTCCGAACGCCTGCTCGACGAGGTCGTAGGCCTGACGGGTCGTCGCCGTCACCGGCTGCGCCGAGGTGTCGCTCGGCCACATCCGCAGGTCGGTGACCGGTGCCGCGAGGGTGAGCAGCAGGAGGACGCCGGCGACGGCGAAGGGCAGCGGGCGGCGCCCGACGAGGTCGGCCCAGCGCGCGATGAGCGGCCGGCGGACCGGCGCGGTGGCGACCGGGTCCGCGGTCGACCGGCGCTCGCGGCGGCGCAGCACCCGCCGGCCGATCAGGGCGAGCACGGCAGGCACGAGCACCACCGAGGTGACCATGACGGCGAGGACGACGGCGGCCGTCGCGACACCGAAGGACTCGAAGGTGTGCAGCCCCGACAGGCCGAGGCCGAGGAGGGAGACCAGGACGGTGGCCCCGGCCATGAGGACGGAGCGTCCGGCGGTGGCCGTCGTGCGGGCCACGGCCTCGCGGACGCCCCACCCGGCCCGGAGGAACTCGGCCTGACGGGTGACCAGCAGCATCGCGTAGTCGATCCCGACGCCGAGCCCGACCATCGTCGCCACCGTGGGGGCGGACGTGCTGACCGTCGTCGTCGCCGCGAGGAGCGCGACACCCGCCGACCCGACCGCCAGGCCGAGGCCGGCCGCGAGGATCGGCAGTCCGGCCGCGAGGACCGAGCCGAAGGTGGCGAGCAGCAGGAGCAGCGCGACGACGACGCCGACGACCTCCCCGGTGCCGCCCGCCTCGAGGGTGGCGCTGTCGGGCACCTCGCCACCGAGGGCGACCTGCAGGCCGGTGCCGCGCGTCGGGGCCACGGCGTCGGTGAGCGGCCCGAGGTCACCCATGAGGTCGTCGTCGGTCACGGGCACGTCGTAGCGCACCTGCAGCAGTGCCGTGCGGCCGTCGTCGGACAGGCGCGGCGGGTCGACGGACCGCACGTGCGGCATGGCCGTGAGGCGGGTCGCGAGCGGGTCGAGGTCGGAGGGGGTGAGCGCCCGGTCCGCGGCGTGGACGACGACGCGGTCGACGGCACCGGTGGCCTCCGGGTAGGCGTCCCGCAGCAGGTCGGTGCCCGCCTGGGCCCGGGTGCCGGGCACGTCCCAGTCGTCGTGGGGGTCGCCGCCGAAGCCGGCGGCGAGGCCGAGCGCGGTGACGAGCAGGAGGGCCCAGGCGGCGATGGTCCGCCAGGGGTGGGCCGCGGCGTGGTCGCCGAGGCGGTGCAGCAGAGGGGTCATGACGGGTTCCTCGGTCTCGGGGTCGGCCGCCGGTGGGCGGCTCGGACCGAGACTCGCGGTGCCCGCTTGGGCCTCGCTGGTGTCCCGCTTGGATCCGGCTCGGGCGTGCCGCCGGGCGGGTCGAGGGGTCACGACGCGCTGCACCGGGCGCGCCGGGTACCGCGGGTCGTGACCCCTCGTCGAGGAGGCGCGGTCGGCCCGCCGGACCCTGCGGGCCCGCTGGGCCCCGTCGCCGGGTCAGTAGCCCGGGAAGACCTGCCGCAGCGCGTCGAGCCCCGGGGTGCCCGTGACCTCGACGTCCGCCGGGGTGTGGGCCGCGGTGAGACGTCCGGCCATGAGTCGGGCGACGGCGTCGGCGGACCCGTGGAACGTCCCCGTCGGCTCCTCGCCCGGCGCGACGAGCGCGGCGGTGTCGGTGACCGACAGGGCTCGGCCGACGGCGGGCAGGTCGACGAGGGCCGGCTCCGGCACGGCGTCGGCCCGGGCCGAGAAGCCGAGCAGGAAGGCGAGGCCGCCGGCGAACTGGTCGACGAGCAGCGCGGCCGTGTCGTCGCGGATCACCGCGTCCGGGTCGAGCGCGACCCGCACGTCCCAGGAGTGCTGGGCGGCCTCGTTGAGCCGCATGGCCGCGTAGGTGCTCACGGGCACCGGCGCCGGGAGGAAGCCCAGGTCCACCTGGAGGTCGCGGCGCTGGTCCTCGGTCAGCGCCTCGATCCGGTCCAGGAGGCCCGCGTCGGCGGCGAGGAAGCCGTCGGCCTGCTCCCGCGGCGACCGGGCGTTCCAGCGGTCCCAGACCGACTGGTTGAACCCGTCGGCCGGCGGGGAGGACCCCTCGACGGACGCGGCCAGGGTGGCGGCGGAGATCTCGGCGCCGCTGCCGAGGTGGGAGAGCACCTGGGCGACGGTCCAGTCGGTGGCGCCGGAGCCGAGCGCGAGCTCGTCGTCGGAGAGACCGCGGACGACCGCCGCGAGCTCGTCGTGGGTGGCGCGGAGGGCGTCGATGGTGGCGTCGGCCGGGGAGGTCATGGAGTCGGAACCCGATGGGGGCCGCACCTGTTCCCGCCCACGGGGGACCGCGGTCCGCGCCTCTCCGCCGACTCGCCTCGGCGGGAGCACGCGCCGATTAGGCTCGCGGCTGTGCGACTCGTCTCGGCCGTCCTGGGGTTCGTCCTCCGGAAGCTGGGGCTCCTGGCCGTCACGGTGCTGGCCATGTTCCTCGTGTACCTCCTCGTCCAGGTGCTCGCCCCACCGTTGCGCCAGGCCGTCGCGGACCGGGGCCGGCTGGACCGCGTGGCCGCGGAGCGGGCGACCCTGGAGGCCGACCTCGCGGAGCTGCGGCGGGAGGCCGAGGCCGGACGGCAGGAGACGGTCGGGCGCCTGGAGACCCAGGTCGGTGCCGAGATCGACCGGACCCGCGACGACATCACACGGACGCAGGAGACGGTCGCGGCTGCTCGCACCACGGCCCAGGACGTCTGCGGCCGTCTGGGCTGGGCCGTCGACGCGCTGTCCCCCGGGACCCCGTGCGAGGACGCGAAGAACGCTGTCCGGGCGACCGAGGAGTCGCTGGCCACGCTGGAGACGAACCTGACCCGGGCGCAGGAGGACGCGGCCGTCATCGCGGACCCCGACCTCACCACCGAGGAGAAGCTGCAGCGGCTCGGCGCCGGCGGCGACCCCGTCCTCCAGCGGGAGATCGACAACACCGAGTCGGCGCTGAACCAGAAGCGGGCCGAGGAGGACAGCCTGCTGGCGGCGCGCCGGTCCGGGGCGGGGTACGTGGTGGACCAGTGGTCCCGGTCCTGGCGGTGGCTTCTCGCGATCGGCGTGCTCGTCCTGCTCATGCCCCCGCTCCTGCGCACCGTCAGCTACTTCGTGCTCATGCCGGTGGTCCGGCGGCTGCAGCGTCCCGTCGCCCTCGCCGCCGGGACCGAGCAGGCCACGACCGACCTGCGCACCTCCCCGGCCGAGCGCACGCTCACGGTCGACCTCGACGACGGCGAGGTGCTGTCGGCCCGCTCGGAGCACGTCCGGCCGGTGCAGGGCAGGGTCCGCAGCCGCCTCCTCTACGACTGGGGCTCGCCGTTCATCAGCTTCGCCGCCGGGCTGTACGGGCTCAGCCGCGTCACCGGGGAGGACGGCGTCGTCACCTCGGCGACGCTGGCGACGCCCGACGACCCGAGCGCCTACCTCATGCGCATCGACTTCGAGGACCACCCGGGCCTGGTGATGCGGCCCCGGCACGTCGTCGGGGTCGTCGGCTCCCCGAGGCTGGAGACGAGGTGGCGCTGGGGCATCCAGGCCCTCGCGAGGTGGCAGGTGCGGTACGTGCTGTTCGCCGGCACCGGGAGCCTCGTCGTCCAGGGCATCGGCGACGTCGTGGCCACCGACCCGCGCGGGGGCTCGGTGCGGATGGAGCAGAACCTCGTCATGGGCTTCGACTCCCGCCTCGTCGTCACCGTCGACCGCACCGAGGTGTTCTGGCCCTACCTCTGGGGCCGCACCCCGCTCGTCGACGACCGGTTCGTCGGCGGTGAGCCGCTGTTCTGGCAGAAGTCGACCGACCAGGGGTCGCGCAACCCGATCGCGAGGACGTTCGACGCGCTGTTCTCGGCCGTCGGCAAGGTGCTGGGCTTCTGAGGGGCGGGCGGTCAGACGAAGGCGCTCAGCCCGGTGATGGCGCGGCCGACGATGAGGGTGTTCATCTCGCGCGTCCCCTCGTAGGAGTAGATCGCCTCGGCGTCCGCGACGAGCCTCCCGACGTGGTGCTCCAGGAGGATCCCGTTTCCGCCCAGCACCTCGCGCGCCCAGCCGACCGTCTCGCGCATCCGCACGGTCGAGAACGCCTTGCACAGCGACGCGTGCTCGTCCTCGAGCAGCCCGGCGTCCTGCAGCTGCGAGGCGCGCACGTTCATCGCCGTCGAGGCCGTGACGCTGCCGAGCATGCGCACGAGCAGGTCCTGCACCAGCTGGAAGGAGGCGATGGGCCGGCCGAACTGCTCGCGCTGCTTGGTGTAGCGCAGCGCGTGCTCGTACGCCCCGCGGGCGCAGCCGGTCGCCTGCCACGCCACGCCCATCCGCGTCACCCGCAGCACGTCGGCGGTGTCGCGGAAGCTGTCGGCGCCCTGCAGCCGGTTCGCCTCCGGCACCCGCACCCCCCGCAGGTGGACCTGCGCGTTCTGCACGACCCGCAGGGCGATCTTGTCCTGCTGGACCTCGAAGGTCATCCCCGGGGTGTCCTTCTCGACGACGAAGCCCTTGACCTCGCCGTCCGCCTCGTCGCGCGCCCAGACGACGACGAGGTCGGCGAAGGAGGCGTTGCCGATCCACTTCTTCTCCCCGTCCAGCACCCAGGAGTCGCCGTCGCGCCGCGCGCGGGTGGCGAGACCGGCCGAGATGGCGGAGCCGACATCCGGCTCGGTGAGGGCGAACGCGCCGAGCAACTCCATGCGCGCCATCGCGGGGAGCCACCGCTCGCGCTGCTCGTCGGAGCCGCACAGCTGGATCGAGCCCATGGCCAGACCGCCGTGCACCCCCATGAAGGTGGCGATCGAGGGGTCGACGCGGCCCAGCTCCATCGCCACCATGCCGTCGACGAGGGCGCCCCGCCCCGGGCAGCCCGGGCCGTCGTAGGCCAGGCCGGCGATGCCGAGGTCGGCCAGCCCGGGGACGAGCTCGTGCGGGAACTCGGCCCGCGTCCAGTGCTCGTTGATGACCGGCTCGACCTCCTGCTGCATGAAGGAGCGCACCCGCCGGAGCAGGGCGAGGTCCTCGTCGGCGAGCAGCAGCTCGAACCCCAGGAAGTCCGACCGGGGCGAGTCCTCGAGCTCGATGTCGTCCGCAGGCGTGTCGGTCTGCTCGCTCATCCCGTTCCCTTCGTCGTGGCCGGTCACCTCGCCAGCATGTCACCCGCCACGAGACGGGACCCCGCGGTCGAGGCGCGGCGCTGCGGTGGGTCGGCGTGCACGACGCGGTTGTCGGCCGACGTCGCGGAAGCAACCACGACCCCGGCCGACGACCGCGACCTCACGAGCCGGCTGGACCCTTCCCGGTGGTGGGACGAGGGCGGCGCAGCCGGGGTCGAGGACGGGGACCCTGCCGGTGGCCCCGGCAACTGCCGCGCCACGAGGCAACGACCCGGGCCGGCGCCGTTGGACAGTCGCCGGCGTCAGGTGCGGCGGGCGTCCACGGCTCGGTCGCTCAGCCGAGGTGGGCGCGCAGCCGGTCGGCGACGGCGTCCGGGGTGAGCCCGACGGCGTCGAGCACCTGGCCGCGCGAGCCGTGGTCGAGGAAGCGCTTGGGGAGCCCGAACAGGTCGACCGGGACGTCCACCTCGGCCTCGCGCAGCGCCTGGGTGACCTGGGCGCCGATGCCGCCGACGACGACGCCGTCCTCGACGACCGCGACCCGGCGGGCCGTGCGGGCCAGCCCGACGAGGGCCTCGGGGACCGGCAGCGCCCACACCGGGTCGACCACGCGCACCCGGTGCCCCTCGGCGCCGAGCTTCTCGGCGGCGGTCAGCGCGCTCGCCGCCATCGAGCCGACACCGACGAGCAGCACCTCGACCTCGCCGTCGTCCGGCTCGGCGAGCACGTCGACCCCGCCGACCTCGCGGACGGTCGAGACCGGCTCGGCGACGGTGCCCTTGGGGAAGCGGACGACCGACGGCGCGTCGTCGATCGCGACCGCCTCGCGGACGGCCCGCGCCACCTGCTGGCCGTCCCGCGGCGCCGCGAGGTGCAGGCCGGGGACGACGCCGCCGAGGGTGAGGTCCCACATGCCGTGGTGCGACGCCCCGTCCGGCCCCGTGACCCCGGAGCGGTCGAGGACGACGGTGACGCCCGCCTTGTGCAGCGCGCAGTCCATGAGCAGCTGGTCGAAGGCGCGGTTGAGGAAGGTCGCGTAGACGGCGACGACCGGGTGCAGGCCCGAGAAGGCGAGCCCTGCGGCCATCGTCAACGCGTGCTGCTCGGCGATGCCGACGTCGAAGGTGCGCTCGGGGAAGCGGTCGCAGAAGGGCTTGAGCCCGACCGGGATCATCATCGCGGCGGTGATGGCGACGAGGTCCTCGCGCTCCTCCCCCAGCTGCACCATCGTGTCGGCGAACTCGTCGGTCCAGCTGCGGCCGGCGATCTCCAGCGGCAGCCCGGTCTCGGGGTTGATGACCCCGACGGCGTGGAACTGGTCGCCCTCGTCCTCGACGGCCGGCTGGTAGCCGCGGCCCTTCTGGGTGATGACGTGGACGAGCACCGGACCGCCGAAGGAGCGGGCCTTGCGCAGCGCGGCCTCGACGGCGGGCTCGTCGTGGCCGTCGATGGGCCCGACGTACTTGAGGCCGAGGTCCTCGAACATGCCCTGCGGGGCGACGATGTCCTTGATGCCTTTCTTGACGCCGTGCAGCGTCTCGTACATCGCCCCGCCGACGTACGGGGTGCGGCTGATCGTCGACTTGCCCCAGTCGAGGAAGCGCTCGTAGCCGCGGGTGGTGCGCAGCGTCGCGAGGTGGTCGGCGAGTCCGCCGCGGGTGGGGGCGTAGGACCGCTCGTTGTCGTTGACGACGATGACGAGCGGCAGGTCCTCCTCGGCGGCGATGTTGTTGATGGCCTCCCAGGCCATGCCGCCGGTGAGGGCGCCGTCCCCGATGACCGCGACCGTGTGCCGGCCGCGCTCGCCGCGCACGACCCGCCCGGACGCGATGCCGTGCGCCCATGACAGCGACGTCGAGGCGTGCGAGTTCTCGACGACGTCGTGCTCGGACTCGGTCCGGCTCGGGTACCCGGAGAGCCCGCCCTCCTTGCGCAGCGCCGAGAAGTCACGGCGACCGGTGAGCAGCTTGTGGACGTAGGACTGGTGGCCGGTGTCGAAGACGAGCGTGTCCTGCGGGCTGTCGAAGACCCGGTGCAGGGCGATGGTCAGCTCGACGACGCCGAGGTTGGGTCCGAGGTGGCCGCCGGTGCGCGAGACCCGCTCGACGAGGAAGTCACGGACCTCCGCGGCCAGGGCCGGGACCTGGGCGGCCGGGAGGGCCTTGAGGTCGCGGGGACCGTCGATCCGTTCCAGCAGGCTCACCGCCGGTGACCTCCTTCGCGGTCTCGGGTGGGGTCCGGACGATCCTCACGAGTCTAGGCGCTCCCCCGCGGGCGACCCGAACCGCTCGGGCAACTCCCAGGAGGCTCACACCGGACCGACACATTCCGCGCGCCGGGACCTGGGCAGCGTCCGTGCCCGGTGGCAGACTGAGCGCCTTCGTCGGACAAGGGAGTTCGGATGCGACGTGTGCTGACCGCGGCCCTCACGGCCCTGGCCCTCGTGACGGCCGGTGCCGGCGCCGCCGTCGCCGGGCCGAAGCCCACCTACGAGGTGGACCGGGCCGCACTGGCCGCCACCGTCGCCGCCGTCGAGCGGGCCACCGGGCAGGACGCCACCTCCGGCGAGATCGCCGGTGCCGCCTACGTCGCGCAGGTGCCGGACAACTGGAACGGCGACCTCGTCGTCTACGCCCACGGCTACCGGGGCACCGGCACCGCGCTGACCGTCGACCCCCCGCCCGCCTACCAGGCGCTCGTCGCGCAGGGCTACGCCTGGGCGGCGTCCAGCTACCGGCGCAACGACTACGACCCCGGCGTCGGCGTGCTCGACACCAAGAACCTCACCGAGCACATGCGCTCCGTGCTCGGGCGGGAGCTCGACAGGACCTACCTCGTCGGGTTCTCCATGGGCGGCCACGTCACGGCCGCCGCGATCGAGAAGTACCCGTCGCTCTACGACGGCGCCCTGCCCGCGTGCGGGGTGCTCGGCGACGTCGAGCTGTTCGACTGGTTCACCGACTACAACCTCGGCGCGGCCGACTACGCCGGGCTCGCCGCCGCGGACGTCGACTACCCGAGCGAGACCTGGCTCGCCGACACCGTCCCGACGATCGAGGCCGGGCTCTCGAACGCCCCCGGGCCGAGCTGGGCCTTCGCCCTCAACGACCGGGGCCGGGCGTTCAAGGACTTCGTCGAGGTCGGCTCCGGCGGCGACCGGGTGACCTTCGACACCGCGTGGCGCTACTGGCACGCCCCGCAGAACGAGTCCGGGACCTTCCTCTTCGGCCTCGCCGCCGGCGACGGGACGATCGCGAACCGCACCGGGCAGGTCGGGCAGAACAGCGACACCGTGTACGGCACCGAGTACGGGCCGGCCTTCGCCGGGCTCGACGACTCCATCCTGCGGGTGCAGGCCGCCAACCGGAACCGGAAGTCCCAGGGCCTACAGCCCGCGCCGATCATCCACGGCACCCCGTCGGTCCCCGTGCTCACGCTGCACACCACCGGCGACCTCTTCGTGCCGATCGAGATGGAGCAGATCTACGCGAAGGAGGTCCGCGCCAACGGCCGCGGGGACCTGCTCGTCCAGCGGGCGGTCCGCGACGTGGGGCACTGCTCGTTCACCGGGCAGGAGATCGTCACCGCGTACACCGACCTCTTCCGCTGGGTCGAGACCGGGGTGCGGCCGGCCGGCGAGGACCTCGTCGCCGACATCTCGTCCCCGACGCTCGGCTGCGCCTTCACCCGCGGCACCGGCGGTAGCGGGCTGCGCCCGGTGCTGGAGCCGTGCCCGACCTGAACCGGTGAGCGCGTCCGCCGGGGTGTGGGGCGCGCGGGTCGGACCGCCGTTCGTCCGGCGCCTCCAGGACACCGAGCGCGCCCGCGTCCTCGCGCCGCTGCTGCTCGTCACCGGCGGGGTCACCGCGGGCCTGGTCGCCGCGGGCTGGTGGGTGCTGGCCCACGAGCCGTGGGAGGCGGGGACGACCTGGGGCGCCGTCGGCGTCCTCGGTCTGCTGTCCGGCGGGAGCGCGGTCTTCGCCGCCCAGACGGCCGCGCGCTGGTGGTGGAGCCGGCGCCGGCCGGACACGGTCGTCCTCGCACGGGCGCCGTCGGGGGCGATGGCGACGACGGTTCCCCGGTCCCGCCTCGCCCTGGTCATGCCGTGGACGAGTGCACTGTGGCTCACCGGCACCGGGGTGGTCCTCGTCGCCGGGGCGGCCTCGCGGTGGCCCGTCGCCGCCGTGGTCGTCGGGGCCCTCACGGCCGCCTCCGGGCTCCGGCTCGTGCCGCTCGTGCTCGGTCGCGCCGTCGCGGGCGGCGTCTACCTCACCCCCGACGCGCTGGAGACCCGCTGGGGTGTCGAGACGGCGACGGTCGCTTGGGAGCACGTCGTCCCGCTCACTCCCCCGCTGCCGCCGGCGCTGCTGAGGACGCCGGGGCTCCGGGTGACCCGGAGCTTCCGCGTCCAGATGCCGGTCGACGTCACCGACCGGCTGGACGAGCCGGTGGTCCAGGTACCGGCGCCGTACCTGTCGGTGGACCCGGCCGCGGTGCACGCCCTGCTGCACCTCGGGACGCACCGTCCGCGTGCCCGGGCGCGGTTCGGCACGCCGGACTCGCTGACCTGGCACGTCGTCGCGCCCGACCGCCGGGGCTGAGCCCGCTCGCTCGTCGTCGACGCTCGTGGGCCGACGCGACCAAGGCCGGCGGCGGTGTCGTCGCCGGGGCTCAGAGGCGGGGGACGAACTCCAGACCGCGCAGGGCGTCGAGCAGCAGTCCGGCGGAGCGGCGTGCCCCGACGAGCCGGACCCCCTCGCACTCGAGGTCGGCGAGCACCTGCGCCACCCCCTCGGGCCCGATGTCGTCGACGAGCGCCACCCGCACCTCCCGGTAGGAGGAGCGCATCGCCTCCAGCTGGGCGTCGAGGTGGCGCACCGCGAGCCAGGCCAGGGCGACCGGATGGCGCCGCCACGCGGGGTAGAGGCGGTAGTCCGGCGGGCAGTGGTCCAGGAGCCAGGCGACCGCCCGGTGCTCCCAGCCGCGCTCCCCCGGCGGCGGCACACCCTGCGGCCACCCGGGTGGTCCGCCGGCTCCGGTGGCCCCCGCCGACGAGCGTCGGCGGGCGGGCGCCGCCGGGGTCGCGGCACGCAGCGGCGGGTCACCCTGCGTCCCGGACTCGAACATGTGTTCGATGATACGGCCGGACCCCCACCGCGGGGACCACATCCCGGACACGGGCCGTCGCGATAACACGTCGTTATAGGTTGCATGAGTTACCGTGATTTCTCACGCGACCCAAGGACCCCACCACGATGACGACGACGACGAACCCGCCCGACCGCACGGTGCGCCCCCCGCGCCCCGGCCGGAGCAACGGCCAGTGGGCCGTCGACGGCACGGCGCCCCTCAACGCCAACGAGGAGGCCAAGCAGGCCGGCGGCGGCCTCGAGGTGCGCGAGCGGATCGAGCAGGTCTACGCCCGCGAGGGCTTCGCCTCGATCCCCGCCGACGACCTCAACGGCCGGATGCGCTGGTGGGGGCTGTACACCCAGCGCCGCCCCGGCATCGACGGCGGCCGCACCGCGACCCTCGAGCCGCACGAGCTGTCCGACGAGTACTTCATGCTCCGGGTCCGCCTCGACGGCGGGGCCCTGACCCTCGAGCAGCTGCGGGTGCTCGCCGGCATCTCCACCGACTTCGCCCGCGGCACCGCGGACATCAGCGACCGGCAGAACATCCAGTACCACTGGATCGCCATCGAGGACGTCCCCGAGATCTGGCGCCGCCTCGAGGCCGTCGGTCTGCAGACCACCGACGCGTGCGGCGACACCCCGCGCGTCGTCCTCGGCAGCCCGCTGGCCGGCATCGCCGCCGACGAGATCCTCGACCCGACCCCGGTCATCGACGAGATCACCCGCCGCTTCGTCGGCGACCCCGAGCTGCAGAACCTGCCCCGCAAGTTCAAGTCCGCCGTCACCGGCCACCCCAGCCTCGACGTCGTCCACGAGATCAACGACATCTCGCTCGTCGGCGTCGTCCACCCCGACCTCGGCCCCGGGTACGACCTGTGGGTCGGCGGCGGCCTCTCGACGGCGCCCCGGCTCGCCGAGCGTCTCGGCGCCTTCGTCCCCGAGGACCGCGCGGCCGAGGTCTGGCACGGCGTCGTGCGCATCTTCCGCGACTACGGCTACCGCCGCCTGCGGACCAAGGCCCGCCTGAAGTTCCTCCTCGCCGAGTGGGGACCGGCCGAGTTCCGCCGGGTCCTCGAGGAGGACTACCTCGGTTCCGCGCTCCCCGACGGCCCGGCCCCGGCCCGCCCGAGCGGTCCCGGCGACCACGTCGGCGTGCACGCCCAGAAGGACGGCCGGCGCTACGTCGGCGCCGCCCCGACCGTCGGCCGGATCAGCGGTGAGGTCCTCCACGGGCTCGCCGACCTCCTGGCCGCGGCCGGCAGCGACCGCCTGCGCCTCACCCCGCACCAGAAGCTCGTCGTCCTCGACGTGCCCGAGGACCGGGTCGAGGACCTCGTCACCGGGCTCGAGGGGCTCGGGCTCTCGGTCTCCCCCAGCCCGTTCCGGCGGAACACGATGGCGTGCACCGGCATCGAGTTCTGCAAGCTCGCCATCGTCGACACCAAGGCCACGGCGGCCGCGGCGGTCACCGAGCTCGAGCGGCGGCTGGCGGACGTCACCGACCGCCTGGACACCCCGATCACTCTGCACGTCAACGGCTGCCCCAACTCCTGCGCGCGCATCCAGGTCGCGGACATCGGCCTCAAGGGCCAGATCGTCACCGTCGACGGCGAGCAGCAGCCCGGCTTCCAAGTCCACCTCGGCGGCGGCCTCGCCTCCGCCGACCGCGACGAGGCCGGTCTCGGCCGGACCGTGCGCGGCCTCAAGGTCACCGCCGCCGAGCTCCCGGATTTCGTGGAGCGACTCGTGCGTCGGTTTATCGATGACCGAACATCCGGTGATACGTTCTCCGGCTGGGTCCACACCGTGAACGAGGAGGAGCTGCGATGACCGCCATCGCCACGCGCACCCGTCGGGCGCCCGAGCAGCTGCGCGCGCTCGCCGAGGAGGGCAACCGTCTCGTCGGCGACGGCACCGCCGAGGAGATCGTCGGCTGGGTCGCCGCGACCTTCCCCGACCGCGTCGCCGTCGCCAGCAGCATGGAGACCGGCGTGCTCTGCCACCTCGTCTCCCAGCAGATCCCCGGCGTCGACGTCCTCTTCCTCGACACCGGCTACCACTTCGCCGAGACCCTGGGCGCGCGTGCCGAGGCCGAGCACAGCCTCGACGTCCACGTCGTCGACGTGAGGCCGCGCCTCAGCGTCGCCGAGCAGGACGCCGCCTACGGCGAGCGGCTGCACGACCGCGACCCCGAGGCCTGCTGCCGGATGCGCAAGGTCGAGCCGCTGCGCGAGGCGCTCACCGGCTACGAGGTGTGGATGTCCGGCGTCCGGCGGGACGAGTCCCCCGACCGGGCCGGGACGCAGGCGGTCACCTTCGACGAGCGCAACGGCATCGTCAAGGTCAACCCTCTGGTCTCGTGGTCCCAGGACCAGATGACCGGGTACGGCCTGCGCCACCGGGTGCCGACCAACCTCCTGCTCTCCCCCGAGTACCCCTCGATCGGCTGTGAGCCGTGCACCGCCCCCGTCGAGCCGGGCGCCGACCCGCGCTCGGGCCGCTGGGCCGGCCGGGGCAAGACGGAGTGCGGCATCCACCGCTGACCGGCACCGGCCTCGGCCGAGGACCGCGAAGAGCGCCGCCCCCCGTCGTGGGGTGCGGCGCTCTTTCCGCGTCGTACGTCGTGCGTCGTGGTCGGCGGCCGACGGGCCTCGACACACGAGAACGTCAGCGAGACCCCGGTTCGTCACCGGGGTCTCGCTGACATTTCGGGGTGACCCCGAAATGTCCGGCGGGGTCGGATGGGTCGGGGCCGGGGCGGGGGGTCAGCCGACGAGGGAGCGCAGGACGTACTGGAGGATGCCGCCGTTGCGGTAGTAGTCGGCCTCGCCGGGGGTGTCGATCCGCAGCACCGCGTCGAACGAGGTCTCCGTGCCGTCCTCGGCGGTCGCGAGGACCGCCACCGTCCGCGGGATCCCGCCGTCGTTGAGCGCCTCGACGCCGGTGACCGAGAAGGTCTCCGTGCCGTCCAGGCCGAGCGACTCGGCCGACTCGCCGTCGGGGAACTGCAGGGGCAGGACACCCATGCCGATGAGGTTGCTGCGGTGGATGCGCTCGTAGGACTGCGCGATGACCGCGCGGACGCCGAGCAGCGCGGTGCCCTTGGCCGCCCAGTCACGTGAGGACCCGGAGCCGTACTCCGTGCCGGCGAGGACGACGAGCGGCGTGCCGGCCTCGGCGTACGCGACGGACGCGTCGTAGATGCTCGACTGCTCGCCCCCGGCGGCGAAGTTGCGGGTGAAGCCGCCCTCGACGCCGTCGAGGAGGAGGTTCTTCAGCCGGATGTTCGCGAACGTGCCACGGATCATCACCTCGTGGTTGCCGCGGCGCGAGCCGTAGGAGTTGAAGTCCTTGCGCTCCACCCCGTGCTCGGCCAGGTAGGTGCCGGCCGGGCTGTCACCCTTGATCGAGCCCGCCGGGCTGATGTGGTCGGTGGTCACCGAGTCGCCGAGGAGCGCGAGCACCCGGGCGCCGGAGATGTCCGACACGGGCTCGGGCTCGCTGCCCATGCCCTCGAAGTACGGGGGCTTGCGGACGTAGGTGGAGTCGTCCTCCCACGCGAAGGTGTCGCCCTCGGGGGTGTCGAGGGAGCGCCAGCGCTCGTCGCCGGCGAAGACGTCGGCGTAGTCCTCGGTGAACATCTTCGTGCTGATGCTCTCGGCGATGGTCCGCTCGACGTCGTCCGGGCTCGGCCAGATGTCCTTGAGGAAGACCTCGGTGCCGTCCTCGGAGGTGCCGAGCGGCTCGCTGTCGAAGTCGAAGTCCATCGTCCCGGCCAGCGCGTAGGCGATGACGAGCGGCGGCGAGGCGAGGTAGTTCATCTTCACGTCCGGGTTGATCCGGCCCTCGAAGTTGCGGTTGCCGGAGAGGACGGACACGACGGCGAGGTCGTTGTCCTGGATCGCCTGGCTGATCTCGTCCTGCAGCGGGCCGGAGTTGCCGATGCACGTCGTGCAGCCGTAGCCGACGAGGTGGAAGCCCAGCTTCTCGAGGTAGGGCCACATGCCGGCCTTCTCGTAGTAGCCGGTGACGACCTTCGAGCCCGGCGCCATCGACGTCTTCACCCAGGGGGCGACGGACAGGCCCTTCTCGACCGCGTTCTTGGCGAGCATGGCCGCGGCCATCATCACCGACGGGTTCGAGGTGTTCGTGCACGAGGTGATCGAGGCGATCGACACGATGCCGTGGTCGATCTCGAAGGACGCGCCGTCCGCGGTCGTCACCGCGACCTTCTTCGACGGGCGGCCGTTGCCGTCGCCGGTGCTCGCCGGCTCGCTGCCGCCGTCCATCCCCTCGGCCAGGCCCTGCGGGCTGGGGTCGGAGGCGGGGAAGTCGGACGCGATGCCGTCGCTGCCCTCCTCGTGGCCGACGTAGGTGGGCAGGACCTCGCGGAAGGCCTGCTTGGCGCCGGTGAGGACGATCCGGTCCTGCGGCCGCTTCGGGCCGGCGATGGACGGGACGACCGTCGACAGGTCGAGCTCGAGGTACTCGCTGTAGCGCGCCTCCGGCTGGTCCGGGCCGGCGGTCAGCCACATGCCCTGCTCCTTGGCGTAGGCCTCGACGAGCGCGACCTGCTGCTCGGACCGGCCGGTGAGGCGCAGGTAGTCGAGGGTGACCTCGTCGATGGGGAAGATCGCGCAGGTCGAGCCGAACTCGGGGCTCATGTTGCCGATCGTCGCGCGGTTGGCCAGCGGGACGGCCGAGACGCCCTCGCCGTAGAACTCGACGAACTTGCCGACGGCGCCGTGCTCGCGCAGCATCTCGGTGATCGTGAGGACGACGTCGGTCGCCGTCGCGCCGTCCGGGATGGACCCCGACAGCTTGAAGCCGACGACCCGCGGGATGAGCATCGAGACCGGCTGGCCGAGCATCGCGGCCTCGGCCTCGATGCCGCCGACGCCCCAGCCGAGGACGCCGAGGCCGTTGACCATCGTCGTGTGGCTGTCGGTGCCGACGCAGGTGTCGGGGTAGGCGACGCCGTCGCGGACCATGACGGTGCGGGCCAGGTGCTCGATGTTGACCTGGTGGACGATGCCGGTGCCGGGCGGGACGACCTTGAAGTCGTCGAAGGCCGTCTGGCCCCAGCGCAGGAACTTGTAGCGCTCGCCGTTGCGCTCGTACTCGATCTCGACGTTGCGCTCGAAGGCGTCGGACCGGCCGAAGACGTCGATCTGGACGGAGTGGTCGATGACGAGCTCGGCGGGCGCGAGGGGGTTGATCTTCGTCGGGTCGCCGCCGAGGTCGGCCATGGCCTCGCGCATCGTCGCGAGGTCGACGACGCACGGGACGCCGGTGAAGTCCTGCATGAGGACCCGGGCCGGGGTGAACTGGATCTCGGTCTCGGGGTCGGCGTTCTCGTCCCAGCCGCCGAGGGCCCGGATGTGGTCGGCGGTGATGTTCGCGCCGTCCTCGGTCCGCAGGAGGTTCTCGAGGAGCACCTTGAGGCTGTACGGGAGGGTCTCGCTGCCCTCGACCGCGCGGAGGCGGTAGATCTCGTAGGACTGCTCCCCCACCTCGAGCGTTCCGTGGGCGTCGAAGCTGTTCGTGCTGGCCACCGGGTCTCCTTCTGTCCTCGTTGCGTCGTCGCGACGATGTCCGGGATTTATCTTGATGTCAAGATACCTTACCCGCACCGGTCCGTCCCGTCGAGCCTATGCCCGCCCCCGCGGCGTCGCGAGGGCCTGCGGCCTGGTGCCGGGATCAGGACGCGGGGAGCGGGGCGATGCCGTCGAGGATGCCCCGGGTCCGGGCCCAGGCCTGGGACCCGGTGTCGATCTGCCGCAGGTGGCCGCCGGGCACGAGGACGAGCTCGGCGGTGCCGCCGGCGGCGCGGGCGGCGTCGACGTAGGAGCGGGACTGCGCCACCGGCACGGTGTCGTCGATCTCGCCGTGGACGCACCAGACGGGGACCTCGAGGGGCACCTGGGCCGCCGGGTCGGCGAGGGCGTAGGCGCCCGGGACCTCGTCCGGCCCGCCGCCGAGGAAGCCCCGGACGGCGCCGCCCCCGAGGTCGGCGTCCGCCGCGGCCCGCAGGTCGAGCACCCCGGCCTGGCTGACGACGTGGGTCACCGCGACCGTCGCGCGCGCCCAGCGGGTGAGCCGGGTGCGCCCGGCCGCCCAGGCGGCGAGCTGGCCGCCGGCGGAGTGCCCGAGGGCGACGACCGTGCCGGTGTCGACGTCGGCGCCGGCCAGCAGGTCGAGTGCGGCCGAGACGTCGTCGAGCGTCTCCGGCACCCCGCCGCCGTTCCCGACCCGGCGGTACTCGACGTCGAGGACGGTCCAGCCGCGGGCGACGAGGTCGGTGGCGAGCGGCCGGCCGAGCTCGACGCCGTACTGAGCGAGCCAGAAGCCGCCGTGCAGGACGACGACGACGCCGCGCGAGGGTCCCTCGGGCCGGCTCAGCTCGGCGAACTGGGGGTCGGCGTCGCCGTAGGTCAGCGTCCGCGTCCCCGGCGGCGGGGGCACGGGGTCGGAGCAGCCGGCCAGCACCGCCGAGGCCCCGGCGGCCAGGCCGAGGAGCGAGCGCCGGCCGACGCGGGGCGTCATCGCGGGGTCGTCCGGTCGAGCGGGCGCATCGCGAGCGTCGGCCCGACCAGACGCGCGAGGTCGAGGCGCAGGACGTCCTCGTCGTCGACGTCGGCGCGCCACCACCGGCGCGTCCCGCGGTCGACGGCCGGCCGGAGGCTCACGGTGCGTCCGGGACGAAGTGGGCGACGCACTCGACGTGGTGGGTCATCGGGAAGGCGTCGAACGCGCGCAGCGAGTCCAGCCGGTAGCCGGCGGCGAGGAGGGCGGCGGTGTCGCGGGCCAGCGCCGCGGGGTCGCAGGCGACGTGAGCGACCGCGCGGGGGCCGAGCGCGGCGACGGCGCGGACGACCCCCTCGCCGGCGCCGGTGCGGGGCGGGTCGAGGACGACGACGTCGGCGGAGGTCGGCAGCAGGGGCGAGCGGGTGGGGCGGCGGGGGCGTCCCCCGCGGCGGGGGCCGCGGGTGGGGCGGGGCACCCCGAAGGCCTCGTCGACCCGGGCCCGCACCGGCAGCACCCACGACAGGGCGGCGAGCCCCGTGCGCGCCCGCTCGACGGCGTCGCCGTCGGACTCGACCGCGACCACCTGCCCGTCGGGGCCCACGGCCTCGCCGAGCGCCGCGGCGAACAGCCCCACGCCGGAGTACAGGTCGAGCGCCCGCTCCCCCGGGTGCACCGCGAGCGGCCCCATGACGGCGGCCAGGAACGTCGCCGGGGCGCCCGGGTGGACCTGCCAGAACCCTCGGGCCGACACGGCGAACTCCCGGCGGAAGGACCGGGTCTCCCCGGCGCCGGTCGCCCAGGAGGCCTCGACGCGCTCGTGGACGTCGGGGACGGGGTCGTCGGGGACGGCGACCGCGACGGGCTCCCCGGCCGAGGGGGCGACGGCGTCGACGGCCTCGGTCGTGAACCACGACCGTCCCGGGACGTCGAGCCCGCGGACCCCCGGCGCGGCGATGCGGCAGTGGTCGACGAGCACGAGGTCGTGCGAGCGGTGTCGGCGCAGCCCGGCCCGCCCCTCGTGGTCGACGGCGTACTCGACGCGGCTGCGCCAGCCCAGGCCGTCGTCCGCGCCGGGCACCGACTCGACGACGACGTCGAGGTCGAGGCCGGCGAGCCGGGACAGCTGCTCGCGGACGACGTCGGCCTTGAGGGTCCGCTGGCGGCCGAGGGCGACGTGCTGGAGGTCGCAGCCGCCGCACAGCCCCGGGCCCGCCCACGGGCAGGGCGGCGTCACCCGGTCCGGCGAGGCCTCCCGCACCGCGACCGCGTCGGCCCGCAGGAACCGGCCCTTCGGCCCGCGCTCGGTGACCCGGGCCGTCACCCGCTCCCCGGGCAGCGCGTGCCGGACGAAGAGCACCTGTCCCTCGTGGCGCGCCACGCAGTGCCCGCCGTGGGCGACGGCGCCGACCTCGACCTCGACCTCGTCGCCGACGGCGAGGCCCGGGCCGCCCTCGCTCATCCGCGCCGGACGTCGCCGACGACCGGGCCCTCGAAGCGGTCCTCGGCCCCCTCGGCCGACACGAGCTGCCACGGCACGGACGCGACCATGACCCCGGGCGTGAAGAGCAGCCGCGTGCGCAGCCGCAGCGCGCTCTGGTTGTGCAGCACCTGCTCCCACCAGTGGCCGACGACGTACTGCGGGATGTAGACGACGACGAGGTCGCGCGGGTTGTCGCTGCGGATCGAGCGGACGTAGTCGAGCACCGGGCGGGTGATCTCGCGGTACGGGCTGTCCAGCGCCTTGAGCGGCACGGGGATGTCGCGGCGGGCCCACTCGTCCTGCAGGGCCTTGGTCTCGTCGGTGTCGACGGCGACGGTGACGGCCTCGAGGACCGACGGGCGGGTGGCGCGCGCGTAGGCCAGGGCCCGCAGCGTCGGCTTGTGGATCTTCGCGACGAGGACCATGGCGTGCACCCGCGAGGGCAGCATCGAGGCCTTGGTGTCGCGCTCCTCGACGCTCAGCTCGTCGCGGACGTGGTCGTAGTGCTTGCGCACGCCGAGCATGAGGAAGAACAGGACGGCCATCGCCGCGATGGCGTAGCCGGCGCCGTGGACGAACTTCGTCGCGAGGACGACGAGCAGGACCAGGCCGGACATCGCGGCGCCGACCCCGTTGATGACCCGGCTGCGGAGCATCCGGCGGCGGGCCGCCGCGTCCTTCTCGACCCGCAGGTGCCGGTTCCAGTGCCGGACCATGCCGACCTGCGACACGGTGAACGAGACGAACACCCCGACGATGTACAGCTGGATGAGGCGGGTGACGTCGGCGTCGAAGACGACGACGAGGAAGGCGGCGCCGCCGGCGAGGATGAGGATGCCGTTGGAGAAGGCGAGCCGGTCGCCGCGGGTGTGCAGCTGGCGCGGGAGGAAGCCGTCGCGGGCGAGGATCGAGCCGAGCACCGGGAAGCCGTTGAAGGCGGTGTTCGCGGCGAGGACGAGGATGAGCCCGGTGACGACGGAGACGACGACGACGCCGACCGGGAAGTTCGAGAAGACCGCCTTGGACACCTGCCCCATCACGGTGTCCTGGATGTAGTCATCGCCCACCGGCACGCCGTCGCGCAGCAGCTGGTTGGCCTCGTCGTCGGCGTACTTGACCCCGGTCCAGGACGCCAGCGCGACCATGGACATGAGCATCGTCACCGAGATCGTGCCCATGAGGAGCAGGGTCGTCGCGGCGTTGCGGCTCTTCGGCTTCTTGAAGGCCGGGACGCCGTTGGAGATGGCCTCGACCCCGGTGAGCGCGGCACAACCCGAGGAGAACGCGCGCAGGAGGAGGAAGGCCATGGCCAGCGAGCCGAGGCCCTCGAACCCGCTCTCGGGCCGCAGCACGAGGCCGGCGCTCTCGGCGGGCGGCAGGTCCCCGGTGGCCTTGCGGTAGAAGCCGAACAGCGCCATCCCGAGCACGGCCGCCATGAACAGGTACGTCGGCACCGCGAACGCCGTCCCGGACTCGCGGACGCCCCGTAGGTTCATCGCGGTGAGCGCGACGATGATGAGGACGGCGACGAGCGCCTCGTGGCCGCGGATGACGGTGAAGGCCGACGCCGCGTTCTGCACGCCGGACGAGACCGACACGGCGACGGTGAGGACGTAGTCGACGAGCAGCGCGCTGGCGACGGTGAGCCCGGCCCGCGGCCCGAGGTTGACGCTCGCGACCTCGTAGTCGCCGCCGCCGCTGGGGTAGGCGTGCACGTTCTGGCGGTAGCTCGTGATGACGACCGCCATGACGACGACGACGACGAGCGCGATCTTCCAGGACTGGGTGAGGGCGAGGGTGCCGCCGGCCAGGCCGAGGGTCAGGAGGATCTCGTCGGGCGCGTAGGCGACCGAGGACAGCGCGTCGCTGGCGAAGACCGGCAGCGCGAGCTTCTTGGGCAGGAGGGTCTCCCCCAGCCGGTCGCTGCGCATCGCCCGGCCCACGAGGACACGCTTGACGACACGACCCGGGGTGGACACGGGGACAACTGTAGGCACGCGCGACCCCGCGGGTGCGGCGGTCCCGGACAGCGGTCCCCGCACGCGGACGCCGTAGTAGCGTCGGCGCCGTGCACTTCGTCATCATGGGCTGCGGCCGGGTCGGCGCCTCACTGGCCCGGGCCATCGAGCGCGCGGGCCACGAGGTCGCCGTCATCGACCAGGACGAGAGCGCCTTCCGCCGTCTCGGCACCTCGTTCGAGGGCCGCACCGTCACCGGGGTGGGCTTCGACCGCGACTGCCTGCGGGCCGCCGGCATCGAGGGCGCCTACGCCTTCGCCGCCGTCTCCAGCGGCGACAACTCCAACATCCTCGCCGCCCGCGTCGCCCGCGAGAAGTACGGCGTCGAGCACGTCGTCGCCCGAATCTACGACCCCGGCCGCGCCGAGATCTACCAGCGCCTCGGCATCCCCACCGTCGCGACGGTGAAGTGGACGAGCGACCAGATGCTGCGCCGCCTGCTCCCCCAGGGCCACGTGCCCGAGCACACCGACCCCTCGGGGCGCGTCGTCATCGCCGAGATGCCGGTCTCGGCGGGCTGGATCGGGC
>NZ_SAYU02000068.1 GCF_004025965.2 Phycicoccus flavus
ACCCTCCGAAGGCCGGCGAACCCGAAGGTCGAGGGATCAGGCGGAAAAGTGTCAGGCGCTCGAGGGGGGCGGCGGGTGGCCCTCGGAGGCCTGGACGACGACGATGCCGTCGCCGCTCAGGGCCAGCTGGTACGCCTCACCCGACCCGCGGCCGACGACGGCGCCGAGCCGCGCGGTCTTGCGGACCGAGGACTGCAGGCCCCCGGACCACAGCACGGCCGACTGCATGTCGACGAAGGTGGGCACGTCGACCTGGAGGACGACGGGGTTGCCGTAGGTGATGACGGCGATCATGCCCGACCCCGTGAACGTCGTGTTGAACAGCCCGCCGCTGAGCATCGAGGCGCCCTCGACCCGGTTGATGTCCCACCTCAGCGTGCTCTCGAAGGCCAGGACGTTCTTGCCGTTGACCGTGACCTGCTCGTCCTCGAGCTCCAGGACGAAGATCTCGTCGGCGTCCTTGGCGAGGAAGACGTCCCCGCTGCCGGAGACCTTCATCAGCGACATGCCCTCACCGGTGAACGCCTTCTTGAAGAGCTTGGCGGCCCCGCCGGCCCCCTCGTAGGCGAAGTCGACGTCACCCTGGTACGCGACCATCGAGCCCTGCTTGGCGTAGAAGAAGCCCCCGGTGCCGCTGAGGTCCACCTTGAGCATCCGCGGGTTCTGGAGCATGAACCGCCCCGGCTCGCCGTGCCGCTCCGCCTGGTCCAGAAGGTCTCCGCGCATGGGCGGACCCTACCGACGTCCGACGGATCCGTCAGGTCGGAGCGGGGCCCTCGTGCCGGAAGGCGGAGGCGTACGAGGTCTCGCCGACGGCGATCGAGTACTCGGCGTAGTAGCCCGCGACGCCGTGCCGCTGGGCCTCGCGGTGCCGCGGGTGGTCGCGCCAGCCCTGGTGCGACGCGGCGTCGGCGAACGTCACGACCGTGCAGCGCTCGCCGTCCTCGGCGACGAAGGTCTTGGTCTCGACGAACCCCGGCATCGAGCGTGCGAGGTCGGCGACGACGGCCAGCTCGTCGCGGTAGCCGCCCTCGTGCTCCGGTCGCAGCCGGTTGCGGAACACCGTGACGACCTGGCCGACGCGCGGACGCCCGGGATCGACCTGGCCCATGGGTGCGCGCCGCCGGTCAGATGTCGCGGAAGGTCTCGATGGTCGCGCCGAGGGCGTTGAGCCGCTCGGCGAGCTCCTCGTACCCGCGGTTGATGACGTAGACGTTGCGCAGCACCGACGTGCCGGGCGCGGCGAGCATGGCGAGGAGGACGACGACCCCGGGCCGCAGCGCCGGGGGGCACATGACCTCGGCCGCCCGCCACTTCGGCGTCGGGCCGGTGATCATCACCCGGTGCGGGTCGAGGAGCTGCACTTGCCCGCCGATCTTCGTCAGCTCGGTGAGGTAGATCGCGCGGTTCTCGTAGACCCAGTCGTGGATCATCGTCGTGCCCTCGGCGCACGCGGCGATGAGCGCGAAGAACGGCAGGTTGTCGATGTTGAGGCCCGGGAAGGGCATCGGCGCGATCTTGTCCTTCGGCGCGGTGAGCGGGCCGGGGTGGATCGTGAGGTCGACGAGCCGGGTGTGCCCGTTCTTCGCGAGGTACTCCTCGGTGAGGTCGAAGCGCAGCCCCATCTCCTCGAGGGTGGCGAGCTCGATCTCGAGGAACTCGATCGGCACCCGCTCGATGGTGATCTCGGACTCGGTGACCACCGCGGCGGCGATGAGGCTCATCGCCTCGATCGGGTCCTCCGAGGGCGAGTACTCGATGTCGGTGTCGACGGTGCCGACACCGGTGACGGTGAGGGTCGTCGTGCCGATGCCGTCGATCTCGACGCCGAGGCCGCGCAGGAAGAAGCAGAGGTCCTGGACCATGTAGTTCGGCGAGGCGTTGCGGATGACCGTCGTGCCCTCGTAGCGCGCGGCGGCCATGAGGACGTTCTCGGTGACCGTGTCGCCGCGCTCGGTGAGGACGATCGCGCGCCGCGGGTGCCGCTCGCGGTCGACGGCGGACTCGTAGAAGCCGTGCGTCGCCGTGACGTCGAGGCCGAAGTGCCGCAGCGCCGACAGGTGCGGCTCGACGGTGCGGGTGCCGAGGTCGCAGCCGCCGGCGTAGGGGAGGCGGAACTCGTCGTAGTCGGCGAGCAGGGGGCCGAGGAACATGATGACGGTGCGGGTGCGCCGGGCGGCGGCGATGTCGATGCCGGCGAGGTCGAGGCGGGCCGGCGGGACGATCTCGAGGTCGTTGCTGTCCGGCAGCCACCGCACCTTCACCCCGATCGAGGTGAGGACCTCGATGATCCGGTTGACCTCCTCGATGCGCGCCAGGCTGCGCAGCGTCGTGCGGCCCTTGTTGAGCAGGCTGGCGCAGAGCAGCGCCACCGCGGCGTTCTTGCTCGTCTTCACGGGGATGGAGCCGGACAGCTTGCGGCCGCCGACGATCCGCAGGTGCTGCGGGCCGCTGTGGCCGAGCGAGACGAACTCGCTGTCGAGCTTCTCGCCGACGCGGGCGAGCATCTCGAGGGAGAGGTTCTGCTTGCCCTGCTCGATGCGGGCGACGGCGCTCTGGCTCGTGCCGAGCAGGTCGGCGAGCTCGTTCTGGGTGAGCCCCTGGTGGCGCCGCGCGTCCCGGATGAGGGTGCCGATGCGGGTCAGGTACGTGTCACTGGTCGTCGTCACGTCAGACATGGTAGATCACATATGAGATAGAACCACCGCCCGGTGGGGGTCGGCGCGCCGACCCCCACCCGAGCGGGCGAGGTCACGGGGAGGGGCTGACCTCCACCGAGGACCGGCACTCCTGCGTCGTCGCCGAGAGGCTGTCGCGGCGCTCCTGCAGCTGGCGCACGATGTCGCTGAGGCCGGCGGCGTCGAGGTCGCGCGCCTTGGTGACGGCGTCGTCGACGAGGTCGAGCACCTGCTGGGAGTCGTTCGCGAGGGCCAGGCACTCGCCGGGGACCGTGACCGTCCGGTCGGCCGGGACGCCGTCGGAGGTCGTGGCCGACGGGCTGGGGGAGGGGCTCGCCGACTCCGAGCCGCCGGCGATGCCGGTGCCGCCGCCGGAGGTCGTGGCCAGGATGACGCCGCCGCCGAGCAGCAGCCCGACGACGAAGGTCGCGGCGGGGACCCACCACGTCGGCGTCGGCTTCTTCTCGGGGGTGCTCGCCGGCGCCGCGGGCCCGGCCGCGTCGCCGCTCGTCGTGCTCGCCGCGGTGCCGGCGGTCGTCGTGCCGCCGGTCGAGGCGCCGTCGGTGCGCGTGCTCTCGCTCGTCGCGCCGGAGGTGGGGGTGGGGTCCTCGGGGGTGCTGTTCGTCGCCGCCCCCTCGTCGGGTGTGTCCGCCATCGCGGTGCTCCTTCGGATCGGTGTCGGTGGGCCGGTCGCCGACCTGGGGTCATCGCCAACCTACCCGGACCGGCGCGGACCTCGCAGCCCTCCCGGACGTCACGGGGTGGTCTCGGCTTGCATGGACGATGCCCGGACGGGTACACCGGCGTCATGGCGAGACGCGCGTGGGACGCCGATGCAGGCACGGTCCGCACCTGGGACGGGGTGGTCGTGTTCTGGGTCGTGTTCTGGCTGGTCATCGGCGCCTGGACGGGGTACCTGCTCTGGCAGCTGACCGGTCTCGCCGCGAGCACCGTCGACTCCGGCCGCTCGCTCGGCTCGGCCGCCTCCGCCCTGCGCACCCTCTCCGCCGTGCCGATCATCGGCGACCAGACCGGGGCCCTCGGCGAGCAGGTGGGGGCGACCGCCGACGGCATCGTGCGCAGCGGCCGTCAGGCCGACAGCAGCATCCGCGGGCTCAGCGTCCTCCTCGGCGCGGCGGTCGCGCTCGCCCCGAGCGGCGCGGTCCTCCTCTTCTACCTGCCGGCCCGGGTGGCCCGGCGGCGCGAGGTCAAGCACGTGCGCCGCGGCCTGGACGAGCACGGCGACACCGCGGCGATGCGCGCCCTGCTCGCGCACCGCGCCGTCGCCACCCTCGACCCCTCCCGCCTGATGTCCATCACGTCCGACCCGCACGCCGACCTCGCCGAGGGACGCCACGGCGACCTCGCCGCCGCCGAGCTGCACCGGCTCGGGATCTGACGGCGACGGCGGAGACCCCATGATCGTTCCCCGGCCGCTCGGCCGGCTGCGGCCCTCCGGGCGTCGCGGCGAGCCCAAGGACGCGCCCGCCCCCGACAGCTGGTCGCGCCGTTACGCCCGCGTCGCCATGCGTCTGCGCTGGGTCGTCATCGTGGGCTGGGTCGGGCTGCTCCTGCTCGCGCTCTACGGCCCGCAGCCGCCGAGCAACGGCAACGACCTGGCGAGCATCATCCCGCAGGACAGCGCGGCCATCTCGGCCGAGATCCGCTCGGTCGACCTCTTCGGCTACCCGCTGAACAGCCGCACCGCCGTCGTCCAGCGCGACCCCCGGGGCCTGTCGGTGTTCGTCGAGGCCGAGTCCGTCCTCGACGCCCTCGCGGTGAACCAGTCCCCCCAGGACCCGCCCCTGCTCGGCGCGCTGCCGCTCACCAACGCGATCCCCCTCGGCGGGCCGATGGGCGAGCGCAACACGACGGTGCTGACGAACCTGTTCATGGACCCGCGCAGCAGCTTCGTCAGCCAGCAGCGCTCGGCCGAGCAGTACGTCACCCTGAACCTCGGCCGCCCGGACGACCACGTCGTCGGCATCACCGGCTCGGTCCCGGCGCGCGCCGAGCAGGCCCGGATCGTCGCCGAGTCCCTCCACACCCTCGAGATCCTCACCGTGCTCGCCATCGTCGGGCTGGTCACGGTGGCGTTCCGCTCGGTCGTCGCCCCGGTGCTCGCGCTCGGGGCGGCGGGGCTGGCCTACGTCATCACCCTCGACCTGTCGACGGTCGTCGAGGGGTTCCTCGGGGTCGCCGCGCCCACCGAGCTGCAACCGCTGCTCGTCGCCCTGCTGCTCGGGGTCGTCACCGACTACACGATCTTCTACGTCACCGCGCTGCGGGCCCAGCTCTCCCGCACCGACGACGTCGACGAGGCCGTCGAGCTGGCCATCGCCACCTACACCCCGATCGTCACGGTCGCCGGCATCACCGTCGCGGCGGGCACCGGGGCGCTCCTCGCGGCCCGCTCCGAGTTCTTCGCCAGCCTCGGCCCGGCGATGACGCTGGCCATCGTCGTCGGGCTCCTCGTGTCCGTGACGCTCGTCCCGGCGCTCATCGCCGTGCTCGGCCCGAGGGTCTTCTGGCCCGGCCGGCTCGTGCCGCGCAAGGTCCTGGCCTTCATGGGCCTGCGGCAGTTCCGCCGCGAGCTCGCCGGCAGCAGCCGCCTCATGGAGCGGCTCACGGAGCGCCGCACCGCCGCCGTCGTGCTCGCCGCGACGGTCCTCGTCCTCGTCGTGGCGTCCCTCCCGCTGGCGTCGATGCGGCTCGGGGTGGGCTTCACGAGCTCGCTGCCGGACGACAACCCCGTGAAGCGCGCGACGGCGGCCGCGTCCGCGGGGTTCGCCCCGGGCATCTCCGCCCCGACGACCATCCTCATCGAACGACCGGGGCTCGACCGCGACCTCGCCGCGCTGTCGGCCTTCCAGCGGGACCTGGCCGACGAGCCCGGTGTCGCCGCCATCCTCGGCCCGGCCCAGAACTTCACCCAGCGCCCGCTCGGGGTCGTGCTGTCCAACGACGGCAACGCGGCCCGCATGCTCGTCGTCCTCGACCGCGACCCGCTCGGCGCGAGCGCCATCGGCGACCTCGCCGCGCTCCACGACGCCGTGCCGGGGGCGGCCGCGCGTGCCGGGCTCACCGGGGCCACGGTCACCTTCGCCGGCGACACCGCGCTGGCCGAGGGGCTCGTCGCGTCCACGGTCGGCGACCTGTACCGGATCGCCGTCGTCGCGGTGGTCGTCAACCTGCTGCTGCTCGTCGTGTTCCTGCGCTCGCTGCTCGCGCCGGTGCTGCTGCTCGGCTGCAGCGTGCTGGCGCTCGCGGCCTCGCTCGGCCTCACCACCTTCGTCTTCGACGACCCCGACCTCGGCAACGGCATCACCTTCTACGTGCCGTTCGCGGCGGCGGTGCTGCTCGTGTCCCTCGGGTCGGACTACAACATCTTCGGCGTCGGCCGGGTGTGGGACGAGGCCGAGCGGATGCCGATGCGCGAGGCCGTCATCCGGGCGTTCCCGGAGACGAGCTCGGCGATCACGACCGCGGGGATCACGCTGGCCGTGAGCTTCGGGATGCTCGCGATCATCCCGCTCGCGCCGTTCCGGGAGCTCGGCTTCGTCATGGTCGTCGGCATCCTCATCGACGCCTTCGTCGTGCGCACGCTGCTCGTCCCGTGCCTGCTCACCCTGCTGGGGAAGACGGCGCGCTGGCCGGCGAAGGGGGCCGACGACGCGTCGACGGCGACGACGGCCCCCGCCTGAGGTCCGGCCCGCTCGACCGGGCGTCCGTCACGGGGGCGGGGAGGTGTCCGTCGGTCGCGCCGTCGCCTGCTCGCCCAGGACGCCGAGGTCGCCGTCGCAGGACTCCAGGAGCGTCCGCGCGGCCAGCCGGCCCGCCTCGACCAGGACGTCGATCTGGTGGAACTCGAGGAAGCCGGTGCCCATGCGCGGGGTGCAGACCACCCAGGCTCCGTGCGAGCGGGCCACCCGGATGGAGTGGATGCTGTTGACCGACATGGCCAGGCTCAGGGTGTCGACCAGGGGCGGGACGGCCGGGGGACCGGCGCCCTCCGGACGCGGCGTCCGCACCGTCTCGGTCCCGATGTTCACGGCCACGACGGGCCCCTCGTCGCGTTGGGTCAGGAGGTCGACCGGCAGGTTGTCGAGGACGCCGCCGTCGACGAGCAGCTCACCGGAGGCCGTGGCGATCGGTGCGAACAGGCCGGGGACCCGCGAGGAGGCCAGCACGGCGTCGACGAGGGGGCCGCGGCGGTGGACGTGACGCGCACCCGCGAGCAGGTCGGTGCTGACGAGCCACAGCTGCCGGGGCAGGCCCTCGAGGACCGAGTCCTCACCGACCATCTGTCGCACCGCCGACTCGAACCGACGACCGCGGAGCAGCGCGTGCGTCGGCAATTGCCAGTCGTCGAAGGTCCGGGTGCGCACGGACGCGAGGTACGTCGCGGCCTCCAGCTGCGTGGAGTCCAGCCCCAGGGCGTGCCCCGCGCCCATGATCGCGCCGACGCTCGTGCCGGCGACGCGGTCGACGTGGATCCCCTCGGCCTCGAGCTCGCGCAGGACACCGATGTGGGCCAGCCCGGCCGCGCCGCCGCCGCCGAGGACCAGGCCGACGGCCCGTCCGGCCAGCCGCATCGCCAGGGGACGCAGCCCGACGCAGAGGTCGAGGTCGGCCGTCGTCACGTCCCAGGCGTCGCTGAGGGCCACCCAAGCGGCCCGTTCCGCCGGACCGGGGTCGCCGCCCACGAGGACGAGCTCGGGCTGCCGGGCCGGGGTCGGGTCCGACGGGACCGCCGACGCCCGACGATCGGCGTGGGCGACGAGGACGACGGTGTCCGCCTGGCGGAGGCAGAACTGCCGCCATCCCTCGTCCGCGCCGCCGGCGAGGAGGACGACGCGGCCGTGCTCCTCCTCGGCCCGCTCGAGGCCGTCCTGCCCGACCCGGTCCAGGACGACCGTCGAGTGGTGGCGGCCCAGCTCCGCCGCGAGCACGTGGGCCACGGCGGCCGCGGGCGCTCCGGGGGTCATGGCGACCACCGACACCACACGCGTGCGCAGGGGTGGCCGCGACGGGGCCGGCTCCGACCGGGTGCGGAGCTGCTCGGCCAGCTGCCGCATGAGCGTCCGGGCGGACCCCGGGTCGGTCGTCATCGTGTCGAACGACGCCCGGGGGATCTCCAGGAGCGTGGTGTCCCGTCGGGCGAGGACGTCGGCGGACCGGCGATCGTCGGTCAGCAGGGCCAGCTCGCCGACGACGTCGCCCGGCCCGAGCTCGCGGACGAGCTCGTCGTCGACCCGGACCTCGAGCCGGCCGGTCCGGACGCGGTAGGCCGAGCCCGAGGGGTCGCCCCGTCGGAAGAGGAGCCCGCCGGCCGGGAGACGTACCGGTGGGGTCGAGGTGTCGGGGCGGCGCCGGGACGCGTCCACGAGCGGCATGAAGGCACCGGGCCGGACGCGTCCCGGGGTCACCGGCGCCCAGCCGGTCGGTGGGGTGGGGCCGAACACCTGCGGGCGGTCGAGGGCGTGCGGCGCCGCCCGCCCGTCGCCACCGACCTGCGGCGTGCCGCCGAGGAACGCGGCGACGACGGCGGTCACGGTGAAGGCGATCACGGAGAGCACCCAACCCCGGTGCAGCGCGTCCACCGCGGTCAGCGGCGTGAGGTCCCCGAGGAGGGCGACGAGGACGGCGACGCCGAGCACCCCACCGAACTGTCTCGCGCTCGACGCGACGGCGGAGGCCGTGGCGTACTGGCCCCCGGGGACCGACGCGAGTCCGGTGCTGCCGAGGAGCGGCAGGGCGGCACCGACGCCGATCCCGCTGAGCACCTGTCCCGGCATCCACTCGGCCCAGAACTCGGGGGCCGGGCCGACCTCCTGGTGGTACCAGACGAAGGCGGCCGCCCAGGTCAGCGCCCCGCCGACGACGAAGGGCCTGGCCCCCCACCGCTCGGCGAGCGGCCCGACGACGGTCGCGGTGACCGCGGCGACGAGCGCACCGGGGACGAGGCCGAGCCCGGCCCGGACCACGTCGTAGCCCCAGACGTACTGCAACCAGAGGATGTTCGTCACGCCGTTGGCGAAGTACCCGAACCCGCTGACGAAGAGGGCGAGGGAGCTGACCCGGAAGGCTCGCACCCGCAGCAGCCCCGGGTCGAGCAGGGGTTGCGGGTGGCGTCGCGAGCCGGTGACGAAGAACCAGCCGAGCGCCGCGGCGGCGGCGAAGCACCCGAGGGTGGCAGCGCTCGACCATCCCCAGTCCTGTCCCTGGACGATGCCGAGGGTCAGGACGCCCATCGCCGCGGCGAGGAGCCCGGCCCCGGCGACGTCCGGGAGTGCGCGACGTCCGGGCGCGCGGCTCTCGTCGAGTTGGCGCCGGGCCATGACGACGGTCGCGACGCCGATGGGCACGTTGACGAGGAAGGCCCACCGCCAGCCCCCGGTCTCGATGAGCAGGCCGCCGGCGGAGGGCCCGATGCCGGCCGCCACGGCCGCCGTGGCGCCCCACGTGCTGATGGCCCGGGTGCGCGTGCTCCCGCCGAACGCCGAGACGACGAGGGCGAGCGACGCCGGGACGAGGAGGGCCGCGCCGATGCCCTGCCCGATCCGGGCGACGACGAGGGCCCCGAGGCCGGGTGCCAGACCGCACGCCAGGGAGGCGAGCGAGAAGACCACCGTGCCCGCGACGAACGACCGCCGACGACCGATGAGGTCGGTGAGCCGGCCGAAGACGACGAGCAGCGCGGCGAAGGCGATGTTGTAGCCGTTGAGTACCCAGGAGAAGGCACCGAAGGAGGACTCGGGGAACGACGCGCGCATCGAGGGGAAGGCGACCTCGACGATGGTCGAGTCGAGGAAGGCGAGGAACGCGCCGAGGCCGGCGACGAGGAGGACGCGCCCCGGAGGGACCCGCGCCGACGATGCCACGGGCACCACCTCCGCCTGCGGGGAGTCGCCCGTGCGGTGTCCGTGCATGTGGCACAGTCCAGTCGGCGGCTCCTGCGGTGACCATCGGAGGAACCACCGATCTTTAGGCCGCCGTGGTCTGGGGGTGCATCTCGGGCTGGACCGGCGGAAGGCACCAGGTGGCGGCGGGACGGCTGTGGGAGCGGGGGGTCCACCTGCGCGCCGCCGAGCGATGCCTGCGCGACGCGCGGGCCGGTCGCTCCCGGGCCCTGTTCTTCGTCGGTGGGGCCGGGCTCGGCAAGACCGCGCTGCTCGAGGGGCTCGTCCGGCAGCACGCGCAGGAGTGCTGGCGCGTCGTCCGGTGCCGGTGCGACGTCATGGAGTCCTCGCTGGCCTTCGGGCTGGTCGCTCAGGTCGTGCACGCGCTGGGCGGGTGGCCCCAGGAGGTGGCCGCGGGGGGAGGGCCCGACGAGGAGGGGGCGGCGACGTGGTTCCGGATGCTGCGGTGGGTCGAGACCACGGCGCGCGCCTCTCGGGACCCGCTCCTGCTCGCGATCGACGACCTGCAGTCGGCGGACCCGGACTCCCTGGCCTTCCTCGGCTTCCTGTGCCGGCGGCTGACCGGGCTGCCGATCGCCGTCGTCGCCACGTCACGGGGGTGGCCACCACCCGCCGCGGACCTCGTCCGGGCCCTCGTCGCTCGCGACGACGGGGTCGTCGTGGACCTCCTGCCGCTGTCCCGCGCCTCCTGCGCGGAGCTCCTCGCCGAGCGGTCGGGCCGCCCGGTCTCGCCGCGGACCGTCGACCGGGCCTGGCGGCACAGTGGCGGCAACCCGTTGCTGCTCGACCTGCTGGCCGTGCCGGGCGCCGGCGACCCGTCGGACCCCTCTCGCCCCGAGGGGGTGGCGGTCCCGGTCGGCGGGCGTTCCCTCGTCCTCTCGCGCTTCTCCGTCCTGTCCACGGTCGGTACGACCTGGGCCCGGGCCGCCGCCGTCCTCGGCGTCGGGTTCCGGCCCGACGTCGTCGCCGAGGTGGCCGGGCTCGACGCCGCGGCGGCGGACCGCGCCGCCGAGGAGGTCTGGCGCAGTGGCCTGGCGCGGGACGCCGGCCAGGGGGTCAACGCGTTCGTCCACCCGCTGTTCGCGCAGCTGCTCTACGAGGACCTCCCACCGTCGGCGCGGACGCGACTGCACGGGCGGGCCTTCGCCGCGCTGGTGTCGCGGGGGTTCGTCGACCTCGCGGCCGAGCACGCCGTGCGCGGCCACCTCGCCGGGGACGCCCGGGCCGTCGAGGTCCTCACGGTCGCCGGACGTCGGGCGCTGGCCGCCGGCGCGCCCGCCACCGCCGCGAACCGCTTCGAGCAGGCCGCCCACCTCGCCGGCGACGCGGGGGAGCCCGAGCTGCTCGGCGACCTCGGCCGGGCGTTGCTGCGCTCCGGCCGGGTGCAGGAGGCCGCGGCGGTCATCGCCCGGCTGCTCGAGACCGAGCCCCCCGCCCGCGACCGGGTCCGCGCGCTGACCCTGCTCTCGCAGGCCCGGTTCGCCAGCGGTGACTTCGACGGCGCCGGCCTGGCCCTCCGGTCCGCCGCGGCTCTCACCGGGCACGACGCCGAGGACGACGGTGTCCTCCCGTACGTGCAGCACGCCCTGGCCGTCCTCATGACCCGGGGCCCGGCGGCCGCGCTGGCCGTCGCCGAGGAGGCCCTCGACCTCGCATCGCGGGCCGACCCCGGTCCGGCGGCCCGGGCCAGGGCGTCCTGGGGGCTGCTGGCCTCCTTCTGCGGTGACCCGACGGGGCTCGAGGCGGCCAGGGCCGAGGCCGGGCCGCTGCTCGCCGCCGGCTCCACGGACTGGGCGGCGGACCTGCGGACCGGGTCCTCCTTCATCGCCCCGTTCGCCGGGGCGTCCTCCCTCGCCGGGGACTTTGCGGCGGCGGAGGCCGCCTTCCGGACGGGGATCGAGGCGGCCGACTCCGTCGGAGCCGTCCACGACGTCGTCGGGCTCCGGATCGGCTACGGGCTCATGCTCCTGCGCACGCGGGTGGAGGAGAGCCTGGCCGTCGCCGACGGGCTCCTCTCGGTCGTCGACCTCGTCCCCCTCGCCGAGCCCTTCGCCCGGACCATCCGCAGCCACGCGCTGCTCCAGGACGGGCAGCAGCGGGCGAGCGCGGAGGAGTCGCAGCGGGCCCTGGCCGTTGCGGTCCCCTTCGGCCTGTGGCAGTGCCGGCTCCTGCTTCACCACGTCGAGGGGATCGGGCTGCTGCGGGCCGGGCGGGTCGGGGAGGCCTCCACCACCTACCGTGAGCTCGAGCAGCGGGAGCGCGACCTCGGGCTGGCCGAGCCGTGCACCATCCACTACGCCCGGCACGCGCTGCTCGCGCACCTCCTGGCCGACCGGCCGGACGACGCGGAGCGCGTCCTCGCCGGTCTGGACGCCGCCGCGGCCCGGCTGTCCTGTCCGTGGATCGTCGCCGCCGCCTCCGCGGGGCGGGCCGCCCTCGCCCGGCGTGCGGGCGACACCGCCCGCGCCGAGCGTCACTACCTCCTCGCGGCCGACACCCTCGAGAGCGGCCTGCTGCCCGTGGACCGGGCCGAGGTGCTCCTGGAGCACGGCACGATGCTGCGCCAGGACGGGCGGCCCCGTGAGGCGCGGGTCCTCCTGCGCAGCGCCGCCGAGGCCGCGGGGTCCGTCGGCGCGCGGTGGCTGGCGACGCGGGCCGGGGAGGAGCTCGCGACCGCGGGTGGGCGGCGGGTGGTGCGCAGGGCCCCGCAGGACCTCACGCCGCAGGAACGGCGCGTGGCCCGCCTCGCCGCCACGGGCGCCTCCGACAAGGACATCGCCGCGAGCCTCACCGTGTCGGTCCGCACCGTGCGCACGCACCTCGAGCACATCTACCTCAAGCGCGGCATCCACTCCCGTCGCGAGCTCATGGCGCGCGGCGAGGACCTCGAGGACTGAGCGCGGGCCGGTCCGGGGACTCCGCGGGGGTCGGCGGGCGTCATCGCGCGACGCTGGCCACGCCGGCCGGCAGCAGCCGCCGGCCGAGGACCCGCTCGGAGGCGCCCTCGCGGTCCAGCAGGGGCACGAGGCCGCCGTTCCAGAACTGGAAGCCGGCCCCGGTGACCATCGCCAGGTCGATGTCCATCGGCGCCTCGGTGACGCCCTCGGACACCATGAGCCCGACCTCCTCGGCCAGCGCGTCGAGGACGCGGGTGCGCACCTCGTCGGCGGTGAGCTCGACCGGGGCCTCCGGCCGCTCGCGCATGGCCTCGACCTCGGGGTCCGGCACCGGCCGGCCGCGCTCGTCGGTGGCGTACCAGCCGCGCTTGCCCGCCTCGACGATGCGCCGCAGCGTCGGCGAGACGTGGAAGCGGTCCCCGAAGGCCCGGTGCAGCGTCGCGCTGTTGTGCAGCGCGATGGCCGGCCCGACGAGCCCGAGGAGGACGAACGGCGGCATGGGCGCGAGGCCCGCGACCCCGCGGTCGGCGACCTCGACCGGCGTGCCCTCGTCGACGATCCGCGAGTACTCGCCCATGAACCGGCCGAGCAGGCGGTTGACGACGAACGACGCCGAGTCGGTCGAGCGCACGCACGTCTTGCGCAGACCCTTGCCGACAGCGAACGCCGTGGCGAGGGTGGCGTCGTCGGTCCGCTCGCCGGGGATGACCTCGAGCAGCGGCATGACGGCGACGGGGTTGAAGAAGTGCAGCCCGACGACCCGCTCCGGGTGGGCGAGGCCGCCGGCCATCTCGGTGACCGACAGCGACGAGGTGTTCGTCGCGAGGACGCACTCTTCGCCGACGACGGCCTCGACCTCGGCGAAGACCTGCTGCTTGACCGACATCTCCTCGAAGACGGCCTCGATGACGAGATCGGCGTCGGCGAAGCCGTCCTTGCTCGTCGACCCGGTGACGAGCCGGGTGAGGAAGGCCGCCTGGTCGGGGGAGACCCGGCGCTTCTCGAGGAGCGTCGCCACCTCGCGGTGGACGTACTCGACGCCCCGGGTCACCCGGTCCTCGTCGAGGTCGGTCATGACGACCGGCACCCCGAGGCGCCGGGCGAAGAGCAGCGCGAGCTGGCTCGCCATGAGCCCGGCCCCGACGACGCCCACCTTGGTGACCGGACGGGCCAGGGCCTTGTCGGGCGCGCCCGCGGGTCGCTTGGCCCGCTTCTGGACGAGGTCGAAGGCGTAGAGGCCGGCGCGCAGCTCGTCGGACATCACGAGGTCGCCGAGCGCCTCGTCCTCGGCGGCGAACGCCTCCTCCCGCGTCGCGGTGCGCGCGGACCGGACCAGCTCGACCGCCCGCAGCACGCCGGGGGAGCGGCCGGCGGTCTTCGCCAACGCGTGCTTGCGGGCGGCGTCGCAGGCGGCGTCCCAGGCAGCGGCGTCGTCGAGGTCGACCGGCATGCGCTCCACCGTCACCTCGCCGGTCAGGACCCCGGCCGCCCAGCGCAGCGAGTCCTCGAGGAAGTCCGCGGGCTCGAGCAGCACGTCGCCGATGCCGAGGGAGACGACGTCCGTGCCGCTGAGCATCCGGTTGTTGGCCAGGGGGTTGGCGGCGATGACCTGCAGAGCGGTCTCGGCGCCGACGAGCCGCGGCAGCAGCCAGCAGCCGCCCCAGCCGGGCAGGAGTCCGAGGAAGGTCTCCGGCAGCCCGAAGGCGGGCACGCCGGCGGAGACGGTGCGGTGGTCGGCGGCCAGCGCGAGCTCGACGCCGCCGCCCATCGCGGCACCGTTGACGAAGGCGAAGGTCGGGACCGGCAGGTCCATGAGCGCGGAGAACGCGGCGTGTCCGGCGCGGGCGATCCCGAGCGCCTGCTCGCGCTCGGTGACGTACGGGACGCCGGAGAGGTCGGCGCCGACGGCGAAGACGAACGGCTTGCCGGTGACGCCGACGGCCTGGATCTCCCCGGCCTCGGCGCGCGGGCGCAGCGACGCGAACGCCTCCTGCAGGCCGGCGACGCCCTCGGGGCCGAAGGTGCTGGGGCGCGTGTGGTCCTTGCCGTTGTCGAGGGTGACGAGGGCGAGGACGCCGGCGCCGCCGGGCAGGGTGACGTCCTGGACCAGCGACCGGGTGACGACCTCGGCGGGCAGGTCGGGGACCTCGGTGGTGGCGGTCATGGCTCAGGCGTCCTTCCCGTAGTCGGCGTGGTGCGGGTTCTCCCAGACGACGGCGCCGCCCATCCCGATACCGATGCACATCGCGGTGAGGCCGTAGCGCACCTCCGGGTGCTCCGCGAAGTGCCGCGCGAGCTGGGTCATGAGGCGCACGCCGGACGAGGCCAGCGGGTGCCCGGTGGCGATGGCGCCGCCCCAGGGGTTCACCCGCTCGTCGTCGTCGGCGATGCCGAAGTGGTCGAGGAAGGCGAGCACCTGGACGGCGAAGGCCTCGTTGAGCTCGAAGAGGCCGATGTCCTCGATGCTCAGGCCGGCCTTGCCCAGCGCCTTCTCGGTGGCCGGGATCGGGCCGACGCCCATGACCTCGGGCTCGACGCCGACGAAGGCGTAGGAGACCAGGCGCATCGCGGTCGGCAGCCCCAGCTCGGCGGCGGCGGCCTCGGAGGCCAGGAGGCAGGCGGTGGCGCCGTCGTTGAGCCCGGCGGCGTTGCCCGCGGTGACGTTGCCGTGCGCCCGGAAGGGGGTCTTCAGGGTCGCGAGCTCCTCGAGCGTCGTGCCCGGGCGCGGCGGCTCGTCGGCGGTGGCCAGGCCCCAGCCCCTCTCGGTGTGGCGCGTGGCGACGGGGACGAGGTCGGGCTGGACCTTGCCGGCCTCGTAAGCGGCGGCGAGCTTGCGCTGGCTGGCCACGGCGAAGGCGTCGCAGCGCTCCTTGGTCAGCGCCGGGAAGCGGTCGTGGAGGTTCTCGGCCGTCCTGCCCATGACGAGGGCGGACTCGTCGACGAGCCGCTCGGCGACGATCCGCGGGTTGGGGTCGACGCCCTCGCCCATCGGGTGCCGCCCCATGTGCTCGACCCCGCCGGCGATGGCGACGTCGATGGCGCCGACCCCGATGGCCGACGAGACGTTGGTGACGGCGGTCATCGCGCCGGCGCACATCCGGTCGACGGAGTAGCCGGGGGTGGACTTCGGCAGGCCCGCGAGGAGGCCGGCGAGCCGGCCGAGGGTGAGCCCCTGGTCGCCGATCTGCGTCGTCGCGGCGACGGCGACCTCCTCGACCCGCTCCTTCGGCAGCTCGGGGTGGCGGCGCAGCAGCTCGCGGACGCACTTGATGACGAGGTCGTCGGCGCGGGTCTGGGCGTACATGCCCTTCTCGCCGGCCTTGCCGAAGGGGGTGCGGACGCCGTCGACGAAGACGACCTCCTGGAGCTCACGGGGCACGGGTGGCCTCCCTGGTCGGGGACGGGGCTGTCGGCCGGCGCGGGCGCCGGTGTCGGGACGATGCTACTAAGCAAGCGCTTAGTGGCGGTCGCCGGGCGGCGTGAACATCGTCACGCGGCCTACGCTGGCCGCATGGAGCGCACGGGGTGGCGGACGGTGGACGACGACGTGGCGCTCACGGCGCTCGTGGGGGAGCCGGGGCAGCGGGCCCGGGACAAGGTGCGCGACCACCTGCTCGACGTCGACCGCGACTGGCTGACCGCCGCGCCGTTCTGCGTGCTCGCCACCGCCGACGACGAGGGCCGCTGCGACGCCTCGCCCAAGGGGGACCCGGCGGGCTCGCTCGTCCACGTGCTCGACGACCGGACGCTGGCCCTCGCCGAGCGGCCGGGCAACCGGCGGGTCGACGGCTACCGCAACGTGCTGCGCAACCCGAACGTCGGGCTGGTCTTCCTCGTCCCCGGGCGCGGCGACACGCTGCGGGTCAACGGCCGGGCCCGCCTCGTCTCCGACGCGCCGTTCTTCGACGAGATGACCGTCCGCGGGCACCGGCCGGTGCTCGCGCTCGTCGTCGAGGTCGAGCAGGTCTTCTACCACTGCTCGAAGGCGTTCCTCCGGGCGCGGCTGTGGGAGCCGGACACCTGGGCGCCGGAGAACCGGGTGCCACGGCGGGCCGTCATCGCCCACGAGGTCGAGCCGGACGGACGCAGCGTCGAGGAGCTGGACGACTACTACGGCCCGGCCTACGCCGAGGGCCTCTACGGCTGAGCGTCGCCGGCGGGTGCGGCCGACACGAGCTGGACGAGGTTGCCGCAGGTGTCGTCGAACACCGCGGTGACGACCGGCCCCATCGGCGTCGGGGGCTGGGTGAAGGTCAGGCCGAGCGCACCGAGCCGCTCGTGCTCGGCCGCCGCGTCGTCGACGGTGAGCACGAGGCCGGGGATGCCGTCGGCGGTCAGCGCGTCGACGAAGGGCCGCACGGCGGGATGTTCGTCGGGCTCCAGGAGCAGCTCGACGCCGTCGGGGTCCTCGGGGCTCACGACGGTGAGCCACCGGTGCTCGCCGAGCGGGACGTCCTGGCGGACCTGGAAGCCGAGCAGCCGGGTGTAGACGTCCAGCGCCTTCGCCTGGTCGTCGACGAACACGCTCGTGATGGTGACCTTCATCGGTCGGTCCTCTCGTCGGGGCGCAGCCAGCGGCGGCGCAGGGGGAGCAGCGGGGTCGTGTCGAGGTCGTGCAACCGGTAGCGGCCCTGCCGGCGGACGTGGACGAGTCCGGCCGCGGCCAGGACGTCGAGGTGCTGCGAGATGGCCTGCCGGCTCGAGGTGACGCCGGTGTCGGCCATCCGGGTGCAGAGCTCGAAGAGGGTCTGGCCGTCCCGGGCCACGAGGGCGTCGAGGAGGGCGCGCCGGGTCGGGTCGGCCAGGGCCCGGAAGACCTCGTCCTGCCCGTCGTCCACGACGAGCACGATAGGCAAGCGATCACTTGCCTGTCAACGGTGGTTGCATGCCCCCACCGTCACGTGCCGTGTCGGGGCGGCGCGTCGTCAGTCGTCGGGGTGGTCCGCGAAGGCGGCCGCGAGCATCGGGGCGACGATGCCCGCCTGCCAGGGCCGCACGCCGTGCGCCTCGAGCGCGGCGACGAAGCCGGCCTCGTCCTCCTGCTCCGGCGGGCTCCACACGACGCGGCGCAGGGGGTCGGGCGAGCAGACGTTCTCGACCGGGATGGTGTGCTCCTCGGCGAACGCGGTGAGGGCGGCCCGGGTGGCGGCGAGGCGGGCCGCGGCCACGGGGTCCTTGTCGGCCCACGACCGGGGCGGCGGGGGACCGTCGGAGGGCAGGGTCCGCGGCGGCAGGTCGGCCTCGGTCAGCTCCTGGGCACGGCGCACGGCCTCGACCCACTGCCGGCCGTAGCGGGCGATGGCCCGGTGGCCGGACGGCAGCTCGGCCGGGGTGCGGGGTGCCGCCCGGGCGATGTCGACGAGCGCGGCGTCGGGCAGGACGCGGCCGACAGAGGTGTCGCGGTCCCGGGCGACGGCGTCCCGGGCGTACCAGAGCTCGCGGACGATGCCGATGGACCGCCGGTTGCGCAGGGTGTTGATGCCCGAGGTGCGCCGCCACGGGTCGACCCGCTCGGCCGGGGCCCAGGTGAGCAGGGCCGCGAACTCCTGGCGGGCCCACTCGTCCTTGCCCTGCGCCGCGAGGTCGACGCCCATGAGGTTGCGCAGCTCGCCGAGCACCTCGACGTCGAGGGCGGCGTAGCGCAGCCAGGGGTCGGGCAGCGGCCGGGTGGACCAGTCGACGGCCGAGTGCTCCTTGGCCAGGGACAGGCCGAGGTAGTGCTCGACGACGGCGGCCAGCCCGACCCGGGGCAGGCCGAGGATGCGGGCCGCGAGCTCGGTGTCGAACAGCTGCCGGGGCCGCAGCCCGACCTCGGCGAGGCAGGCGAGGTCCTGGGTGGCGGCGTGGAGGATCCACTCGGCGGCGCCGATGGCGTCGGCGACGGGGGTGAGGTCGGGCACCGCGATGGGGTCGATGAGGAAGGTGCCCGAGCCCTCACGACGCAGCTGGACGAGGTAGGCGCGCTGGCCGTAGCGGTAGCCGGAGGCACGCTCGGCGTCGATGGCGACGGGACCCTCCCCGGCCGTGACGGCCCGGGCGACCTCGTCGAGCCCCCGCTCGGACTCGACGACCGGCGGCACGCCCCCGGCGGGCTCGTCGAGGGGGACGGGCGGCGGAGGCGCGTCGGTGGTGGTGGTCACGTCGTCGGGGGCGGAGGTCATCGTCGTGGCGCGCTCAGCGGCGTGGCCCGGGGAGGGCGACGACACCGTCGGGCAGCGGGGGGAGGCCGGCGATGGTGCACAGGAGGTCGGACCAGGCCAGCAGGTGGTCGGCGACGTCGGGACCGGACGGGGTCCACGACGCGCGCAGCTCCATCTCGATGCTCGCGGGCCGGTCGGCGAGGCCGCCGAAGCTCTCGGACACCACGCGCGTCACGGTGCCGGCCGCGGCGACGACCTCGACCCCGCGGGCGGTGAGGGCGTCGGTGAGCCAGCTCCAGCCGACCTCGCCGAGCAGCGGCTCCCCGGCGAACTCCGGCTCGAGCTCGGCGCGGGCGAAGGTCACGGCCCGCCACTCGCCGGCCCAGGGATCGGGCGCCGAGGGGTCGTGGAGGAGGACGAAGCGGCCCGAGGCGAGCTCGGCGTCGGGGTCGCGCGGGTCGAGGACGTCGGCGGTGAGGGCGACGGCGTGGGGGGCGATGCGCTGCGGCGCGGGCACCTCGGTGAGCCGGATCTCCGGGCGCAGCCGTGCGGCGTGCAGCTGCTCGAGGGCACGGCCGAACTCCGGGGACTCCCGGCCGGTCAGGGTGCTACGTGCCACGGGGAGCAATCTAGGCCGCGGTGGCCGCGCGCGCCGTGATTCCACGTCGGTCGGCGTGGGAGCCCTCGGTACGCTGCGCCCGTGCTCGGCCTCCTCGCCCTCGGCAGCTCCCTGTCCTGGGGGACCTCGGACTTCCTCGCCGGGCTCGCCTCGCGGCGCATCCACCCCGTGGCCGTCGTCGGGTGGACGCAGTCCTTCGCGCTCCTGCTGCTCACGGCGCTCCTGCTCGTCCGGCAGCAGTGGCCGGTCCCGGGGGCGTGGCTGCCCTGGGCGGTGGGCGCCGGCCTGTCCGGGCTGTTCGGGCTCGTCTGCTTCTACACCGCGCTGTCGTCCGGGACGATGGGCGTCGTCGCCCCGATCGCCGGGCTCGGGGTCGTCGTGCCGGTCGTGCTCGGGGTGGCCGGCGGCGAGCGGCCCTCCGTGCTGGCGTGGGTGGGCATGGCCGTCGCCGTCCTCGGGGTGACCCTGGCCTCCGGGCCCGAGCTGTCCTCGGGGCTGTCGCCGCGTCCGGTGCTGCTGGCCGGCGGCGCGGCCGTCGGGTTCGGCCTCACGCTCTACCAGCTGGACCGCGGCGCCCGGGAGTCGACTCTCCTCACGCTGTGGGGGATGCGGATGACCTCGGTGCTCGTCCTGCTCGTCGTGGCGCTGCTCGTCCGCTCGGTCGGCACCGTCGCCCGGCGCGACCTGCCGCTGCTGTGCGTCGTCGGCGCCGGCGACCTCGGGGCCAACGCGCTGTTCGCGGTCGCGTCCTCGCGGGGGCAGGTGAGCGTGGCGTCCGTGCTGGGGTCGCTCTACCCCGTGGTGACGGCCGTGCTGGCCCGCATCGTGCTCGACGAGCGGCTGCGCCGGGTGCAGCAGGCCGGCGTCGCCCTCGCGGTCGGCGGGGCCGTGCTCATCGCCGTGTGACCGTCCGCCCCCCGTCGAGGGGTCGTGACGCGCTGCACCCGAGGCGGCCGCTGCCGCGCGTCGTGGCTCCTCGACCGGCGGGGAGCGGTGGGCCGGCCGGTCCGGCGGCGGCCGCGCGGATGGGAGGATGCCGCACGTGACGACCTCGCAGACCCCGGCCGCCGCGCCCGCCTCGCCCGCCGACTCGCCGCTGGTGCGCGCCGCTCGCGGGCTGCCGGTGCCGCACACGCCGGTGTGGTTCATGCGGCAGGCCGGCCGCTCCCTGCCCGAGTACCGCAAGGTCCGCGAGGGCGTCGGGATGCTCGAGTCCTGCCGCCGCCCCGACCTCGTCACCGAGATCACCCTGCAGCCGGTCCGGCGGCACGGCGTCGACGCGGCGATCTTCTTCTCCGACATCGTCGTCCCGCTGGCCGCCGTCGGCATCGACCTCGACATCGTGCCCGGCGTCGGCCCGGTCATCGAGCAGCCGGTGCGCACCCGGGCCGACCTGGAGCGCGTGCGCGACCTCGTCCCCGAGGACGTGCCGGACATCGCCGAGTCGGTGCGCCTGCTCGTCGCCGAGCTCGGGCCCACCCCGCTCATCGGGTTCGCCGGGGCCCCGTTCACCCTCGCCTCCTACCTCGTCGAGGGCGGGCCGTCGCGCAACCACGAGCACACCAAGGCGCTCATGTACGGCGACCCCGACCTCTGGCACGACCTGTGCGCCCGGTTGGCCCGCGTCTCCGGGGCCTTCCTGCGGGTGCAGGCCCGGGCCGGGGCGTCGGCGGTCCAGCTGTTCGACTCCTGGGCGGGCGCGCTGAGCCGGGCCGACTACCTGCGGTTCGTGCAGCGCCACTCCGCCGACGCGCTGGCCGCGGTCGCCGACCTCGACGTGCCGCGCATCCACTTCGGCGTGGGCACCGGTGAGCTGCTCGCCGACATGGGCGAGGCCGGCGCGGACGTCGTCGGCGTCGACTTCCGGGTCTCGCTCACCGACGCCCTGGCGCGCACCGGGGGCCGCTGGGCCCTCCAGGGCAACCTCGACCCCGCGCTCCTCTTCGCGCCCTGGGCCGCGGTCGAGCCGCAGGTGCGGCGCATCGTCGAGGAGGGGCGGGCGGCCCCCGGGCACCTGTTCAACCTCGGCCACGGCGTGCTGCCCGACACCGACCCCGACGCCCTGACCCGCGTCGTCGAGCTCGTCCACGAGGTCTCGGCCCGGTGACCGACGCGCCGGCCGTGCACCACGCCGGCGAGCGCGTGCTGCTGGAGGCCTTCGTCGACGAGCACCGCGCGCTGCTGCGGGCCACGCTCGACGGGCTCACCGAGGAGCAGGCCCGGCGGCGGCTCGTCCCGTCGGCGACCACGCTGCTCGGGCTCCTCCAGCACGCGACGTTCGTCGAGCGGGTGTGGTTCGCGGAGGCGGTGACGGGCCGCCCGCGCACCGAGCTGGGGATCGTGGCCGGCCCGGAGCAGTCCTTCGTCCTCGCCGCCGACGCGACGGTGGCGGGTGTGCTGCGCGAGCACGAGGCCGCGTGCGCGGCGTCGCGGGAGGCGGTCGCCGGCCTCGGACCCGAGGACGTGCTGCCGGGCAACCGGCGCGGGCCGCTGCCGCTGCGCTGGGTGCTGGCCCACGTCCTGCGCGAGTACGCCCAGCACTGCGGCCACGCCGACATCCTGCGCGAGCAGGTGCTCGCGGCGGACGGGACTGCCTGACCCGGGTCGGCCGGGGCGGCCGGCCGGGCGGGGTCAGGCGGCGGGCGGCGCGGCGACCGTGTGGATCCGGCGCCGGCGCCACCAGAGCACCGGCACGAGCAGCAGGGCCACCGCGACCGCGAACGGGACGAGCGCCCCGACGAGAGTGAGCACGAGCCGGACCGACGTCGTGAACGCCTCCCAGCCCCCGGCCAGCCCGGCGAGGAAGCCGCTCGGGTCCTCGGCCGCGGTGTCCGCGCCGGGAGTCGACAGCGAGACCGTGATCGGCGCCAGCGCCACCTGGTCCTCGAGCGCGGAGAGCTGCTGCTCCAGCGCCTCGAGGTCGGCCTGCCGGCGGGACAGCTCGCCCTCGAGGGCGACGACGTCGGAGAGCTCGTCGGCCTTGACCATGAGCGCCCGGACCCGCGCCACGCTGGCGCGCATCGAGGCGACCCGCGAGGTCGTGTCGACGTAGCGCGCCGTGACGTCGTCGGTGCTCGTCTGCCGGGACAGGACGGTGCCGAGCTCGGCGACCGCGTCGAGGGTGGGGTCCAGCTTCTCGGCCGGCACCGAGATCGTCACCGTGCCCCAGCCGCCCCGGGCCACGTCGTCCGCCGGGTCGTCGGCGCCGGAGTCGCCGGCGTCGGCCGACACCTCCTCGGCGACGACGAGGCCCCCGGCACCCTGGGCCACGGCGCGCAGGCGGGACGCGGCCCGGGCGACGTCGGTGACCTGGAGGGAGACATCCGCCCGGCGGGCGAGCCTGCGGTCGGCGACGGACGCGGCGACCGCCCGGACCGGGTCGCTCCCGCCCGTGCCGGCCGAGCCGGGGTCGGCCTTCGCGGTGGCGCCGCCGGCGGCCTCGTCGGTGCCGGAGCCGTCGGCGCCGGTGGGTCCGCCCGCCGCCGGGGCCGGGTCGGCCACGGACACGGCCGCGCCGCTGTCGCTGCTGCCGTCCGCGCTGCAGGCCGCGAGACCGGCGGCCAGGGCGGCCGCGAGGGCGGCGCTCGCCAGGCGGGAGGGTCCGGGACGGCGCCGCGGACGGGGGGAGGTGAGGGCGGGGACGGTGCGCACGGGGACTCCTTCGTCGGGGCTGGCGTCCCCGGTCGGAGGGGGCGGCCCGGCGTCGAGTTCCCGGTCGTGGGTCTCGATCCGGTCACGGTCCCCGGTGCCGGTGGGACCGCGGCTGCGTGAGACGCTGAGGACATGCCCGACGCGCCGGCCCGACGACCGCACGTCGTGGTCGTCGGCGGGGGTCTGGCGGGGCTGGCGACGGCCCTCGACGTGCTCGAGGAACGCCCGGACACCCAGGTCACGGTGCTCGAGGCGGGCGAGGAGCTCGGGGGCAAGCTGCGCCTGGCCACGGTCGCCGGGCACCGGGTCGACGTCGGGGCCGAGGCCATGCTCGCGGTCCGACCCGAGGGCACCG
>NZ_SAYU02000069.1 GCF_004025965.2 Phycicoccus flavus
GGTCGGCCTGGCCACCGAGCTGTCCACCGACGACAGCCCGCGGTTCGTCAACGGCCTGCTGGCCCGGCTCGCCGAGGTCAAGCCCACCCTGGCCTGAGAGACGTCGTCGCCGCCCCGCGCGGCGGCGACCCTCGTGCCGATCCTCTCGCCGCGGACGGCTCGGCGTCGACCGCTGGGCCCGTGTGCCGCCGCGTGACCCGTGGCGGAGTCTCCGAGGTGGCGTGGGACGTCGTCGGCCACTCGAGGCAGGGCATCATGAGCATCTCGACGGAGCTGCTCTCCTGCGTGGAGACGGACGGCATCCGCGTCGTCATCCACTCCGAGGAGGTCCGGGAGGAGGCACCCGATGGTGGGCGTGGACTCCCAGCTGGCCGACGGAAGACGCCGGTGGCACCGGCTGACGTCGTCGGGCGGAGCGCTCCACGGCCTGCCGGGAGGGCTCGACGGCCTCGACGCGGCGGTCGACCGGCTGGGCCCGTTCTGGGCCGGCGAGGTGGATCTGCTCGGCGACGAGGCTCGGCCGCAGTGGGCCGGGAGCCGGTTGTACCGCGACACCCGCGATCCGGCCGACACTCGGCTCTTCGGGGTGCTGGACGCCTTGGCTGTCCGCTCGGGGGACCTGCTCGTCGGTCTCGTCGACCGGCCGACGGTGGCCTGGGCCGAGGGCACAGGGCTCGACAGCGGGTGCGCCGTCGTCCGGGACGCGGAGACAGGCGCCGAGATGCAGATGGTGGGGGCGATCTTCGCGGATCTGTTCCCGGCGAACGGCGGCAGGCTCCACGTCGCACCCTCGGTGCTCCTGCGGACGATCGCCGGGAGGCTCAGCCCGACGGACGAGGACCGGGCTCGTGCGGCGCTGGAGTCCGCGCACGTCTGGGAGCGGTACGTGCTCCGGGCGCCGCGGCGGGGGGTGTTCCGTCGGGCGGTGTCGTTGTCGGACGCGTCGGCCCGGCAGGTGCTGGCTGCGCTCGGGCCCGGTGGGGTGCTGGGGGACGGACCGGACCCGGTGTCCTGGTACGACCCGGGGGCGGGCTGGTGGACCGCGGCCGCAGGGCTGGAGCGGGCGCCGGAGGGCGACGGGGTGGCGGCGGTGGTCGTCCACGTCGTCGGCGGGCCGGAGGACTCGCAGGTCGGCACGGATCCGGGGAACCTCGGGCTGTTCCTCGCGCGGGTGCGCAGGGTGGCGGCCGAGCACGGGCTGGAGCTCGATCGGACCCTCGGCCCCGGCCGGTCCTGGGACGACGACCCGTCGCCGTCACCCTGACCGGCCGGGACCCCCCTCAGCCGAGGGACGCGCTGGCGAAGACGACCTCCGGCCAGGGCGAGGCGGCGACGTGACGGCGGTGGGTCTCGGCGTCGGCGCCCCGGGGCGGGAAGAGGCTCGCGAACGCCGGCGTGCGCACGGGCGTCGGAGCGGGCGGCGCACACAGGACGTCACCGGTGGGGGTCGTGCGGTCGGTGTCGGGCATCGCGGGCCTCCTTCGCGGCGCGTCGGGTCGAGGCCGTCAGTACATCACGCGACGTTATGGATCCGATAGGAGTTCGTGATGTGTCTCAGCCTGCGGTCACCCCGCCCGCCCGTCGCGGGGACCGAACGCGGCGAGGGCGTCGACGTCGGAGTGGCGGCCGCGGACGTACTCGTCCACCCAGGCGGCGGCGTCGGGATACGCGGACTCGGCGACGACGCGCTCGCACACGGCGTCGAGGTCGACCTCGGTGCGGCGCAGCGACACCTGTCCGTCGTGCAGCAGCGCCCACGACCCGCCGACCGACCCGTAGGGCATGCCGACGCTGCCCGGGTTGACGACGACCCGCCGGTCCAGCAGCCGCACGAACGGCATGTGCGTGTGCCCGCAGCACACGACCCGGACGGTGTCGGGGACGTCCGCGAACGCCTCGACCCACCGGGCGACGCGGGTGTCAACGAGGACGACCTCGTCGTCGTCGCGGGGGGAGCCGTGGCAGAACAGCACCTCCCCGAACCCGGCGACCGGCCGGACCACGGGGTGCGGCAGCCCGGCCAGCAGCTCCAGCCGGCCGGCCCCGAGCACGCCCGCGGCGAAGACCGACTCCGGGTGCTCGCACGGCTCGCCGCGGGAGACGCCGACGACCTCGCGGTCGGCGTTGCCCCGCACGAGGAGCACGCGGTCCCCGAGCCCCATGAGCAGCTCGAGCGTCTCCACCGGCATCGGGCCGGACACGAGGTCGCCGGTGACGACGACGAGGTCGGCGGAGCGCACGTCCGGCTCGGCGAGCACCGCCTCGAGCACCGGCGGGACGCCGTGGGTGTCGGACAGGACGGCGACGCGGGCGGCTGCGGGCTCCATGACCCGACGGTAGGCCCGGGGACACGTGTCCGGCGCGTGGTCCGCCGTCGGCGGAACGGGTCCCAGCGTCTACAGTGGGCCCCGCACGACGACGTCCTTTAACGACCTGTCCGGTGAGGCAGGGAAGGAGGTCCGCACGCGGATGACGCGCGCCGACGACACCATGCCCGCGGGCGACGCCCCCGGTGCCCCGCGCACCGTGATGAGCGAGCCCGACATCTCCCGGGCGCTGCGCCGCATCGCCCACGAGGTCGTCGAGCACAACAAGGGCGCCGACGACCTGCTCCTCCTCGGCATCCCGACCCGTGGGGTCGAGCTCGCCCGCCGCCTGGCCGCGCTCCTCCACGACGTCGAGGGAGCCCGCGTCCCCGTCGGCGAGCTGGACATCACGATGTTCCGCGACGACCTGCGCCACCAGCCGACCCGGGCGCCGCTGCCCACCCGGATCCCGCCGGAGGGCGTCGACGACCGCGTGGTCGTCCTCGTCGACGACGTCCTCTACTCCGGCCGCACCATCCGGGCCGCCCTGGACGCCCTGTCCGACCTCGGCCGCCCGCGCGCCGTCCGGCTGGCCGTGCTCGTCGACCGCGGACACCGCGAGCTGCCGATCCGGGCCGACCACGTCGGCAAGAACCTGCCGACCTCGCACACCGAGCGGGTCATGGTCCGCCTGGCGGGCGTCGACGAGTCCGGCGACTCGGTGTCCATCGCGGTCGGCGAGACCCGCGCCGGTCGGCCGTCGGCGCCGGAGGGGGGCACCCGGTGAAGCACCTGCTCTCCAGCGCGGACCTCACCCGCGACGACGTGCGCACCCTGCTCGGCACGGCCGCGGAGATGCACGAGGTGCAGCGGCGCGACGTCAAGAAGCTGCCGACCCTGCGCGGGCGGACCGTCATCAACCTCTTCTTCGAGGACTCGACCCGGACCCGCAGCAGCTTCGAGATCGCGGGCAAGTGGATGAGCGCCGACACCATCAACATCACGGGCAAGGGCTCGTCGGCGTCGAAGGGCGAGAGCCTGCGCGACACCGTGCGCACCATCGACGCGATGGCCGTCGACTGCGTCGTCATCCGGCACATGGCCAGCGGCGCCGCCCATCAGGTGGCCCAGTGGGTCGACGCCAGCGTCGTCAACGCCGGCGACGGCACCCACGAGCACCCGACCCAGGCGCTGCTCGACGCGTACACGATGGAGCAGCGGCTCGGCGACCTCGCGGGCCGCCGGGTGGCGATCGTCGGCGACCTCACCCACAGCCGGGTCTTCCGCTCCAACGCCATCACCCTGCGCACGCTCGGCGCCGACGTCACCCTCTGTGCCCCGCCGACCCTCATGCCGAGCGGCATCCGGCCGTGGGCGGAGGCCGACGGGATGCACCTCACCGACGACCTCGACGCCGTGCTCGCCGCCGGCCCGGACGCCGTGATGATGCTCCGGGTGCAGCGCGAGCGGATGAGCGGCGGCTTCTTCCCCACCCCCCGCGAGTACACCGTCGGGTTCGGCCTGACCCGCGAGCGCCTCCGGACCCTCGTGGCCGCCAACCCCGACGCGGTGGTCTGCCACCCCGGCCCGATGAACCGGGGCCTGGAGATCAGCGCCGACGCCGCCGACGCCGCCCAGAGCCTCGTGCTGGACCAGGTCTCGGCCGGCGTCGCGGTGCGGATGGCCGTCCTGTACCACCTGCTGGCCGGCGAGGAGGACTCCCCATGAGCCGTGGCACCGGCGACCGGCTCGTCACCGGCGTCACCTACCTCGACGCCGACGGGACCCCGTGCCGCGGCGACCTCGCGCTGCGCGAGGGCCTGGTCACCGAGGTGGGCCGGGTCGAGGACACCGAGGGCCTGACCCGCCTCGACGCCGACGGCCTCGTCGTCCTGCCCGGGTTCGTCGACCTGCACACCCACCTGCGCCAGCCGGGCCGCGAGGACGCCGAGACCGTCCCGTCCGGCTCCCGGGCCGCGGCGGCCGGCGGGTACACCGCGGTCCTCGCCATGGCCAACACCACCCCGGTCACCGACACCGCCGAGGCCGCCGAGCACGTCCTCGACCTCGGCCGCGCCTGCGGGCTCGTCGACGTCGTCCCGGTCGGCGCCGTGACCAAGGGCCTGGAGGGCCACGAGCTGGCCGAGCTCGGGCTCATGCACCGCAGCCGGGCCCGGGTGCGGGTCTTCTCCGACGACGGCCGCTGCGTCGCCGACGGCCGGGTCATGCGGCGGGCGCTGGAGTACGTGCGGGCCTTCGACGGCGTCGTGAGCCAGCACAGCCAGGACCCCGCCCTCGCCGGGCCGCAGGCCTGCTGCGACGAGGGCGAGCTCTCCGGCCGGCTCGGCCTGCCCGGCTGGCCGCCGGTGGCCGAGGCGAGCATCATCGCCCGCGACGCCATGCTCGCCGAGCACACCGGCAGCAGGGTCCACGTCGCCCACGTGAGCACCGCCGAGGGCCTCGACGTCGTGCGCTGGGCCAAGGCCCGGGGGATCCGGATGACCGCCGAGGTCACCCCGCACCATCTGGCCCTCGGCACCGAGCTCCTCGCGGGCTACGACCCCGTCTACAAGGTGAACCCGCCGCTGCGGCCGACCGAGGACCAGGAGGCGCTGCGCGAGGGCCTGCTGGACGGCACGATCGACGCCGTCGCCACCGACCACGCCCCGCACGCCCGGCACGACAAGGAGCACGCCTTCGTCGACGCCGCCTTCGGGATGCTGGGCCTGGAGACCGCGTTCTCCGTCGTCCACGACCTGCTCGCCGGCGACGGCGGGATGTCGCTCGCCGCCCTGGCCCGGGTCATGTCGACCGCGCCGGCCCGCATCGCCGGGCTGGCCGGGCACGGACGCCCGGTGGCCCCCGGCGAGCCCGCCAACCTCGTCCTCGTCGACCCCACCGCCACGGTCACCGTCGACCGCGACGCCTCCCACTCCCTGTCCCGCAACACCCCGTGGCACGGCCGGACGTACCTCGGCGCCGTCCACACGACGATCCTGCGCGGCGACGTCACCGCGCGGGAAGGAGAGCCGACACCGTGCTGACCACCCGCGAGCCCGCGGTCCTCGTCCTCGAGGACGGCCGCACCTTCACCGGCCGCGCCTACGGCCGCCGGGGCACCACCGTCGGGGAGGCCGTCTTCTCGACCGGCATGACCGGCTACCAGGAGACCCTCACCGACCCCAGCTACCACCGTCAGGTCGTCGTCATGACGGCGCCGCACGTCGGCAACACCGGCTGGAACGACGAGGACGACGAGTCCGGCCGGATCTGGGTCGCCGGGTACGTCGTGCGCGACCCGGCGCTGCGGCCGAGCAGCTGGCGCAGCCGCCGGTCGCTCGAGGACGAGCTGGACGCCCAGGGCGTCGTCGGCATCTGCGACGTCGACACCCGCGCCATCACCCGCCACCTGCGCGAGCGGGGGGCGATGCGGGTCGGGGTGTTCTCCGGCGCGGACGCGGCAGCCGCCCCCGACGAGCTCCTGGCCCGGGTGGCCTCCGCCCCCGAGATGGAGGGCGCGGACCTCGCGGCGGAGGTCGCGACGAAGGAGGCCTACGTCGTCCCGGCAGCGGGGGAGAAGCGGTTCACCGTGGCCGCGGTCGACCTGGGGATCAAGTCGATGACGCCGGCGATGATGGCGCAGCGGGGGATCGAGGTGCACGTGCTGCCCGCCACGGCGACGATCGAGGACGTGCGGGCCGTCGAGCCCGACGGCGTGTTCTTCTCCAACGGCCCCGGCGACCCGGCCACGGCCGAGGTCCAGGCCGAGCTGCTGCGCGGCGTGCTCGACGACGGGATCCCGTACTTCGGCATCTGCTTCGGCAACCAGATCCTCGGCCGCGCGCTCGGCTTCGGGACCTACAAGCTCAAGTACGGCCACCGCGGCATCAACCAGCCGGTCATGGACCGCACGACCGGCAAGGTCGAGGTCACGGCGCACAACCACGGCTTCGCCGTCGACGCGTCGCTGGACCGCGAGTCCGACACCCCCTTCGGGCGGGTGCGGGTCAGCCACGTCTGCCTCAACGACGACGTCGTCGAGGGCCTGGAGTGCCTCGACGTGCCGGCCTTCTCCGTGCAGTACCACCCGGAGGCCGCGGCCGGACCGCACGACGCCGCCTACCTCTTCGACCGGTTCACCGAGCTCATGGAGCGACGGGCCACCGACCACGCCACGCGAGAGGTGAGCGCCTGATGCCCAGGCGCGAGGACATCACGAGCGTGCTCGTCATCGGGTCCGGGCCCATCGTCATCGGGCAGGCCTGCGAGTTCGACTACTCCGGCACCCAGGCCTGCCGGGTGCTGCGCGAGGAGGGCATCCGCGTCGTCCTCGTCAACTCCAACCCGGCGACGATCATGACCGACCCGGAGTTCGCCGACGCCACGTACGTCGAGCCGATCACCCCCGAGATCGTCGAGAAGATCATCGCCAAGGAGCGCCCGGACGCCGTGCTCGCCACCCTCGGCGGGCAGACCGCCCTCAACTGCGCGATGGAGCTGCACGCCCGGGGCGTCCTGGAGCGCTACGACTGCCCGCTCATCGGCGCCAACGTCGAGGCCATCGAGCTCGGCGAGGACCGGGAGAAGTTCAAGACCGTCGTCGACGCCGTCCGCGAGCTCGACGGCCTGCCCGCCGAGTCCGCGCGCTCGAGCATCTGCCACTCGATGGAGGAGGTGCTCGCCGCCGCCGACGACCTCGGCTACCCGGTGGTCGTCCGGCCCTCCTTCACGATGGGCGGTCTCGGCTCCGGCTTCGCGCACACCCCGGAGGAGCTGCGGCGGATCGCCGGCGCCGGGCTGCAGTACAGCCCGGTCCACGAGGTGCTCCTGGAGGAGTCCATCCTCGGCTGGAAGGAGTACGAGCTCGAGCTCATGCGCGACCACGCCGACAACGTCGTCGTCGTCTGCTCCATCGAGAACCTCGACCCGATGGGGGTGCACACCGGCGACTCCATCACCGTCGCCCCGGCCCTCACCCTCACCGACCGCGAGTACCAGACGCTGCGCGACATCGGCATCCAGGTCATCCGCCGCGTCGGGGTCGACACCGGCGGCTGCAACATCCAGTTCGCCGTGAACCCGGCGGACGGCCGGGTCGTCGTCATCGAGATGAACCCGCGGGTCTCCCGCTCCAGCGCCCTGGCGTCCAAGGCCACCGGCTTCCCGATCGCGAAGATCGCCGCGAAGATGGCCGTCGGCTACACCCTGGACGAGGTCCCGAACGACATCACCGAGGAGACCCCGGCCTCCTTCGAGCCGACGCTGGACTACGTCGTCGTCAAGGCGCCGCGGTTCGCCTTCGAGAAGTTCCCGGCCGCCGACGACACCCTGACGACGACGATGAAGTCGGTCGGCGAGGCGATGGCCATCGGCCGCTCCTTCGCCGAGGCGCTGCAGAAGGCCCTGCGCTCGCTGGAGAAGGCCGGGTCGAGCTTCCACTGGGACGGCCCGGTGCCCTCCGCCGACGAGGCCCGGGCGCTGCTCGAGCAGGCCCGGCGCCCCACCGACGGGCGGATCGTCGCCGTGCAGCAGGCGCTGCGCGGCGGCCTCACCGTCGAGGAGGTGCACGACGCCACCGGCATCGACCCGTGGTTCCTCGACCAGATCGCGCTCGTCGACGACGTCGCGCAGGCCGTCGCCGACGCCGACCAGCTGACCCCCGACCTGCTGCGCCTGGCCAAGCGCACCGGCTTCAGCGACGCCCAGCTCGCGTCCCTGCGGGCCATGCCCGAGGCCGTCGTCCGCGGCGTGCGGCACGCCCTCGGGGTGCGGCCGGTCTACAAGACGGTCGACACCTGCGCCGCCGAGTTCGCCGCCCGCACGCCCTACCACTACAGCGCCTACGACACCGAGAGCGAGGTGATGCCGCGCGAACGCCCCGCCGTCATCATCCTCGGCTCGGGACCGAACCGGATCGGCCAGGGCGTCGAGTTCGACTACTCCTGCGTCCACGCCTCCTTCGCCCTGCGCGACGCCGGCTACGACACGGTGATGGTCAACTGCAACCCCGAGACCGTCTCCACCGACTACGACACGAGCAGCCGGCTCTACTTCGAGCCGCTGACCCTCGAGGACGTCCTCGAGGTCGTCCACGCCGAGCAGCAGGCCGGACCGGTGGCCGGCGTCGTCGTCCAGCTCGGCGGGCAGACCCCGCTCGGGCTGGCCAAGGCGCTCAAGGACAACGGCGTGCCCGTCGTCGGGACCTCGCCGGAGGCCATCGACCTCGCCGAGGACCGCGGCGCCTTCGGGCGGGTCCTCGCCGAGGCCGGGCTGCCCGCGCCCAAGCACGGCACCGCCTACAGCGCCCACGAGGCCGTGGCCATCGCCCGCGAGATCGGCTACCCGGTGCTCGTGCGGCCCTCCTACGTCCTCGGCGGGCGCGGCATGGAGATCGTCTACGACGACGCGACGCTGTCCGCCTATGTCGAGCGCGCGACCGTCGCCGGACCCGAGCACCCCGTGCTCGTCGACAAGTTCCTCGACGACGCCATCGAGATCGACGTCGACGTCCTCTACGACGGTGAGGAGATGTACCTCGGCGGGATCATGGAGCACATCGAGGAGGCCGGCATCCACTCCGGCGACTCCTCGTGCGCCCTGCCGCCGGTGACCCTCGGCGCCACCGAGCTCGAGCGGGTCCGCGAGTCCACCCGGCGCCTGGCCGAGGGCATCGGCGTGCGCGGGCTGATGAACGTCCAGTTCGCCCTGGCCCAGGACATCCTCTACGTCCTCGAAGCCAACCCCCGCGCGTCACGCACCGTGCCGTTCGTCGCCAAGTCCACCGGCGTCGCGCTGGCCAACGCGGCCTCGCGGATCATGCTCGGCGCCTCGATCGCCCGGCTGCGCGAGGAGGGGGTCCTGCCCCGGCACACCGACGGCGGGCGGGTGCCGCCCACCGCGCCGGTGTCGGTCAAGGAGGCCGTCCTGCCGTTCAAGCGGTTCCGCACGGCCGAGGGCACCGTCGTCGACAGCCTGCTCGGGCCCGAGATGCGCTCCACCGGTGAGGTCATGGGCATCGACGTCGACTTCGGCCGCGCCTTCGCCAAGGCCCAGCTCGGCGCCATCGGCGGGCTGCCCACCTCCGGCACGGTGTTCGTCTCCGTCGCCAACCGCGACAAGCGCGCCATCCTCTTCCCGGTCAAGCGCCTCGTCGACCTCGGCTTCCGCATCCTCTCGACCTCCGGGACGGCGGAGGTGCTGCGCCGCAACGGCGTCGACGCCGACGTCGTCCTCAAGCACGCCGAGCGCGGCGAGGGCGGCACCTCGGTCGTCGACCTCATCAACGCGGGCGAGATCGCGATGGTCGTCAACTCCCCGAGCGGGACGAGCCCGACGACCCGGGCCGACGGCTACGCCATCCGGGCGGCGACGACGGCCATGGACCGGCCCATCGTCACCACCGTCCAGCAGCTGGCCGCCGCCGTCCTCGCCATCGAGGCGGTGCAGCAAGGCGACCTCGACGTCACCTCGCTCCAGGACCACGCGGCCGCCCTCGACCTCTTCGGCGTGGGGCCGGCGTGAGCGGCGGCGTGGTCCGGGTCACCGGCGAGCTCATCGCGGTCCGGCGGGCCGGGGCCTACCACCACCTCACCGTCGTCGCGCCGGGCGTCGCCGAGCTCGCCCACCCCGGGCAGTTCGTCGCGCTCGCCGTCGGCGGGCCCACCTCGGCGAACCTCCTGCGTCGCTGCTTCTCCCTCCACCGGGTCAAGCCGTCGGGCACGTACGGCGGCACCGTCGACGTCGTCGTCTCCGCCGTCGGCGCCGGGACGCGCTGGCTCACCGCGCTGCGGCCGCACGACCCGGTCGACGTCGTCGGCCCGCTGGGGCGGGCCTTCCCGCTGCCCGCCGAGCCCGTCCCCTGCGTCCTCGTCGGCGGCGGCTACGGCTCGGCGCCGCTGTTCTGGCTGGCCGAGACGCTGCGCGAGCGCGGCTGCCACGTCGAGCTCGTGCTCGGCGCGGCCTCGGAGGACCGGCTGTTCGGCGTCGTCGAGGGCCGGCGCAGCGCCGACGCCGTGCACGTGACGACCGACGACGGCTCGGCCGGCACGAAGGGGTGGGTCTCGGACGTGCTCGGCGAGGTCATCGAGCGCACCAAGGCCTCGGTCGTCTACGGCTGCGGGCCCATGGCCATGCTGCGCTCGGTCACCGAGGTCGCGGCCGCGCACGGCGCCGTCGCCCAGGTCGCCGTCGAGGAGTCCATGGCCTGCGGCATCGGGGTCTGCATGACCTGCGTCCTGCCCGTCACCGGAGCCGACGGCCGCACCCGGATGGTCCGCTCCTGCGTCGAGGGCCCGGTGTTCCGCGGCGACCGGGTGCGCTGGGACGCGCTGGACGGCGGGATCACCCGGGTGCCGGACGACGCCGTGGGCGCCCCCCGGCCCGGAGGCCACTGATGGCCGACATGACGACCGCCCTCGGCGCCACCCGGCTGCCGAACCCCGTGATGACGGCCTCGGGCTGCGCGGCCAACGGCAAGGAGCTGCACCGCTTCTTCCCCGTGTCCGACCTCGGCGCGTTCACCACGAAGACCGTGATGCGCGACCCGCGTTCGGGCCGGCCGACGCCGCGGATGGCCGAGACCGACTCCGGGATGCTCAACTCCATCGGGCTCCAGGGCCCGGGCATCGAGACCTTCTGCGTCGACGACCTGCCGTGGCTCGCCACCCAGGGGGCCCGGGTGCTCGTCTCGGTCGCCGGCGGCACCGCCGAGGAGTTCGGCGAGGTCGTCGACCGGCTCGTCACCTCGCCCGGCTGGCCGGCCGTCGTCGGGGTCGAGGCGAACATCTCCTGCCCCAACGTCGCCAACCGCGGGCTCGTCTTCGCCTGCGACCCGGTGTCCTCCGAGCGCGTCGTGCGGATCGTGCGCGGCCGGGTCCCCGCCGGGACCCCCGTCTTCGCCAAGCTCACCCCCGACGTCACGGACGTCGTCGCCATCGCCTCGGCGGCCCTCGGTGCGGGCGCCACCGGTCTGACGATGATCAACACGCTGCTCGGCGTCGTCGTCGACACCGACCGGCTGCGACCCCGGCTGGCCGGCGTCACCGGCGGGCTGTCCGGTCCGGCGATCCTGCCGGTCGCCGTCCGCGCCGTCTGGCAGGTGACCGCCGCCATGCGCGCCGGCCTGCTGCCCCGGGCGCCCGTCATCGGGGTCGGGGGAGTGCGCACCGGCGCCGACGCCCTGCAGCTCGTCGCCGCCGGCGCCAGTGCCGTGCAGGTCGGGACCGCGACCTTCAACGACCCGTCCGCGCCGCGCCGGGTGCTCGCCGAGCTCGAGGCCGAGATCGACCGGCACGGGTTCGACCGGTTCGCCGACGTCGTCGGCATCGCCCACGAGAGGACCGCCGCGCCATGACCGAGACCCCCTTCGGAGACCGGCTGCGGGCGGCGATGGACGCCCACGGGCCGTTCTGCCCCGGGATCGACCCGCACGCCGCCCTCCTGGAGTCCTGGGGGCTGCCGGACACCGTGGAGGGCCTGGCGGACTTCGCCCGCACCTGCGTCGAGGCGTTCGGGGGCGCGGTGGCGTGCGTCAAGCCGCAGTCGGCCTTCTTCGAGCGGTTCGGGTCGGCCGGCGTCGCCGTCCTCGAGGACACCCTCGCCGGGCTGCGCGCGGCCGGCACGCTCAGCCTGCTGGACGCCAAGCGCGGCGACATCGGCACGACGATGGCCGGGTACGCGTGGGCGTACCTCTCTTCGGACTCGCCGCTGCGCGCCGACGCCGTCACCGTGAGCCCCTACCTCGGCTACGGCTCGCTGCGGCCCGCGCTCGACCTCGCCGCCGCCACCGGCCGCGGGGTGTTCGTCCTCACCCTCACCTCCAACCCGGAGGGGCCGTCGGTGCAGCACGCCGTCCGGGACGGGCGCAGCGTCGCCGCGGGAGTGGTCGACGGGGTCACCGCCGACAACGCGGCCGCGCGCGAGCGGGGTGGCCTCGGCAGCGTGGGGATGGTCGTCGGCGCCACCGTCGGCAGCGCCGCCACGGACCTGGGGCTGGACCTCGCGGGCAGCGCGGCGCCGCTGCTCGCCCCCGGTCTCGGCGCCCAGGGCGGCACCCCCGCGGCGCTGCGCGCCACCTTCGGCGACGCCCTCCCGCAGGTGCTCGGCACGAGCTCCCGCGAGGTCCTCGCGGCCGGACCGGACGTCGGCGCCCTGCGGGCCGCGGCGCGCTCCGCGGCGGACGCGCTGGTCACGGCCCTGGACACGCCGCCCACCTGATCTCGCCGCGCCCGCGAACGTCGGATACAGTCGCAAACGTACAGCCGGGTGTTGAGCAGCCAGCATCCGCAGTGACAGCAAGGAAGTCTCCGTGGCACTCCCTCCGCTCACCCAGGAACAGCGCAGCGCGGCCCTCGAGAAGGCCGCCGCCTCTCGTCGCGAGCGCGCCGAGGTCAAGAACCGGCTCAAGCACTCCGGCGCCTCGCTCCAGGCCGTCATCGACGAAGGCCGCCGCAACGACGTCATCGGCAAGATGCGCGTCTCCGCCCTCCTCGAGTCCATGCCCGGCGTCGGTCGCGTCCGCGCCCGCCAGATCATGGAGGACATCGGCATCTCCGAGAGCCGCCGCGTCCGCGGCCTCGGCCAGAACCAGGTCGCCGCCCTGCTCGTCCGCTTCGGGCGGCAGTGACGGGTCGCTCCCGCCTCACCGTCCTCGCCGGTCCCACCGCCGTCGGCAAGGGGACCGTCGCGGCGTACGTGCGGGAGCACCACCCCGAGATCTGGCTCTCGGTCTCCGCGACGACCCGCCGGCCCCGCCCCGGCGAGGTCGACGGCGTCCACTACCACTTCGTCTCCGAGGACCGCTTCGAGGAGATGGTCGCGGCCGGTGAGCTCCTGGAGTGGGCGGTGGTCCACGGCCGGGCCCGGTACGGCACGCCCCGCGCCCCCGTCGAGGAGGTCCTCGCCGCCGGCCGGCCCGCCCTCCTCGAGATCGACCTCCAGGGAGCGCGGCAGGTCCGGCGCACGATGCCGGACGCGTTCTTCGTCTTCCTCGCCCCGCCCAGCTGGGACGAGCTCGTGCGCCGGCTCGTCGGCCGCGGCACCGAGGACGAGGAGGAGCGGGCCGCCCGGCTCGAGACCGCACGGACCGAGCTCGCCGCGGCCGCGGAGTTCGACGTCACCGTCGTCAACGACGACGTTCGGCGCGCGGCCGAGGACCTCGTATCATGGACGCGAACCCCCGTCCCCGTCGCGAAACGAGACTGACGCGTGCCTGGCACCACCGCCAACCCCATCGGCATCACCAACCCCCCGATCGACGAGCTCCTCGAGCGCGCCGACTCCAAGTACGCCCTCGTGCTGTACTCGGCCAAGCGGGCCCGGCAGATCAACGCCTACTACGCCCAGCTCCAGGAGGGGCTGCTCGAGTACGTCGGCCCGCTCGTCGACTCTGAGGTGCACGAGAAGCCGCTGTCGATCGCGCTGCGCGAGATCAACGAGGGCCTGCTGACCTCCGAGCCCACGAACGAGGGCGGCGACCAGCCGACCCAGGCCTGACCGACGTGAAGGTCGTCCTCGGGGTCGCCGGGGGCATCGCGGCGTACAAGGCCTGTGCGCTGCTGCGCCTCCTCTCCGAGGCCGGCCACGACGTCACCGTCGTCCCCACCGCCTCCGCCCTGCACTTCGTCGGCGAGGCGACGTGGGCGGCGCTGTCGGGCAAGCCGGTGCACACCGACGTCTGGTCCGACATCACCGAGGTCCCGCACGTGCGGATCGGCCAGGAGGCCGACCTCGTCGTCGTCGCCCCCGCCACCGCCGACCTCCTCGCGCGGGCGGCCACCGGCCAGGCCGACGACCTCCTGACCAACGTCCTGCTCACGGCGCGGTGCCCGGTCGTCATGGCCCCCGCCATGCACACCGAGATGTACGAGCACCCGGCGACCCAGGCGAACATCTCCACCCTCGGCGAGCGCGGGGTGCACATCGTGCCGCCGGCCTCGGGCCGCCTCACCGGACGCGACTCCGGCCCCGGGCGCCTGCCCGAGCCCGAGCAGCTCTTCGAGGTCTGCGCCCGCGTGCTGGACCGGCGCCGCGCGTCCGGTTCCCTCGCCGGCCGGCGGGTCCTCGTCACCGCCGGCGGCACCCGTGAGCCGCTGGACCCCGTGCGCTACCTGGGCAACCGGTCCTCCGGCAAGCAGGGGTACGCCCTGGCCGCCGTCGCCGCCGAGCGCGGCGCCGAGGTCACCCTCGTCTCCACCGCGTCGCTGACGCCCCCCGAGGGCGTGCGGGTCGTCGCGGTCGAGACCGCCCTCGAGCTCGAGGCCGCCGTGCGGGAGGGGTCCGCCGGGGCCGACGTCGTCGTCATGGCCGCCGCGGTCGCGGACTTCCGGCCCGCCGAGGTCGCGGCGCACAAGATCAAGAAGACCCACGACGGCGACGACGACGACTCGGCGCCCACCGTCGCGCTCGTGCGCAACCCCGACGTCCTGGCCGGGCTCGTCGCGGCCCGGGGTGGCTCGTCCGCCCCGGTGCTCGTGGGGTTCGCCGCCGAGACCGGCGACGCCGACGGCTCCGTCCTCGAGCACGGCCGGGCCAAGCTCGAGCGGAAGGGCTGCGACGTCCTCGTCGTCAACGAGGTCGGCGGCGGCCGGGCCTTCGGCACCGACGACAACACCGTGCACGTGCTGCGGCGGGGGAGCGCCGACGTCGTCGACGTCGGGCCCGCGACCAAGACCGCCGTGTCCGCGGCGGTCTGGGACGTCGTCACCGACCTCCTGCCGGCCCCGACCGCCTGAGCCCACCAACGGACACGCCGCTCGCGCGGGGCGCGGACGGCGTGTCGGTGGGTCCTCTCGGCGGATGAGCCCCCGCCGGGTGGGAGGGCGGGTCAGCGGCGGGCGCCGGCCTTGACGCCCCGCGCGTTCTTGCCGGGCGTGGCGACGTCGGCGGCCGGCTCCTCGTCCTGGTCCTCGACCGGGTCGCCCTCGGCGACGTCGTCGCCCGCGTCGGTGTCGTCCGCGGCCTCGACCTCCTCCTGCGAGGCGTCGTCGACCTCGACCTCCTCCTCGGCCGGCTGCTCGTCGACCTCGGCCTCGTCCGCGTCGGCCTCCTCGGCCGGGGCGGCCTCGGGCTGCGCGGCCTCCTGCGGCTGCTGCGGCGGCTCGGCGGCGGCGACGATGGCCTCCGCGGCGGCCGGCCCGCCGAGGGTGGCGAGCATGTTGCGGACGTTGGAGAGCTGGGCGGTGATGCTGTCGCGGCGGGCGGTGGCGGCGGCGAGCTCGCGGTCGGAGTCGCGGCGGACCCGCTCGGCCTGCTCCTTGGCGCTGCGGACGATGGACTCGGCCTCGGCCCGGGCGGACTCCAGGCGGCGGGTGGCCTCCTCCGTCTTGGCCTTGTGGTCGTCCTCGGCCTCGCGGATGAGCAGGTCGGCCCGCTCCTGCACGGCCCGCAGCGCGTCGTCCTGCGTGGCCATCTGGTCGTTGAACTCGGCCGCGGCCTTCTCGCGGCGCTCGCCGAGGGTGCGCTCGAAGTCGGCGGCCTGGGCCGCGGCGGTGGCGCGCTGCTTCTCGAAGTAGGCCTCGGCCTCCTCGCGGCGGGCGGCGGCCTCGCGGGCGGCGTGGTCGATGATGGAGTCGGCCTCGGCCTTGGCCCGCGACAGGGTCTCGGCGGCGTCGGTGTCGGCGCGGTTGCGGACCTCCTCGGCGTAGCGGTCGGCCTCGGCCCGGGTCAGCTGCGACTCCTCCGCGGCGGCCCGGCGGTGCTCGTCGGCCTCGCTCGTCGCCGCGGACCGGATCGAGCCGGCCTCCTCGTCGGCCAGGCCGAGCATCCGCCCGATCCGCTCGCCGAGGTCGGCGTACGTGGGGCTGGAGGCCTTGCGGGCGTCGTCCTCGAGCTCGGCGACCCGGGTGCGCAGCTGCTCGAGCTCGCCACCGGCCGAGTCGCTGTCCTGGCGCGCCTTGGTCAGCTGGACCGAGCTCTCGGCCGCCTCCTGGCGGGCCGCCTCGGCCTCGCGACGGGCGGACTCGACGGCCTGGTGGAGCGCAGCGACGTGGGCGTCGACCTGGACGGGGTCGTAGCCGCGGAAGACGGTCGGGAACTCCGGCTGGTTCATGTGGGCTCCTGGTCAGAGGTGGAGGGATGGGGCTGGTCGTCGGTGGTGCGCGGCGTCGCGCCGTCGTCGTGCGCGGCGGACCCGTCGTGGACGGCGAGGGCCTCGATGACCCCGGACAGCCGTCCCAGCTGGGCGGTGATGGCGTCGCGACGCGCTGCGAGTGTATGCACCTCGGCGCGCGCCCGCTCGACCGCCGCCTGGGCCTCGGCGCGGACGGCGTCGGCCCGCTCGCGGGCCCCCGCCGACGCCTTGACGATCTCGGCCCGGGCGGCCCGGTGGTACTCGTGCGCCTCGCGGTGCATGCGCTCGACGTCCTCGGCGGCGCCCTGCCGGACGAGCCGGGCGCCCTCCTCGGCCTCGGCCAGGCGGCGGTCGGCGCGGGCGCTCGCCTCGGCCTCGCGGCGGTGGGCCTCGGCCAGCAGCCGCTCGGCCTCGCGGGTCGCGGCGTCCTGGGTGCGGGCGGCGTCCGCGCGGGCCTCGGCGAGGACCGACTCGGCGAGCTCGCGCAGCCGCCGGGACTCCGACTCCGCCTCGGCCAGCCGGTCCCGGGACTTCGCGGTGGCGCTGCCGAGCAGGGTCTGGACGCGCTGCCGGTGGCTGCGGGTGCGGTCGACGATCTGCTGGTGGTGCTCGCGGGCCCGCCGGTCGCGCTCGTCCTCGGTGCGGCGCAGGATCTCCCGGACGGTCCCCTGGGCCCAGGTCAGGTGCTTCTCGGCCGCCTCCATGGTCGCCCGGGCCTCGGCCTCGGCGTCGGTGACGACCCGGGCCGCGGTGGCCTGGGCGTCTTCACCCAGCCGGACCCGCTCGGCGTCGGACTGCGACTCGCGGGCGGTGACCTCGGCGAGGCGGGCCAGGACCTCGGCCTCGGCGTCCTCGCGGTGGCGGGCCGCGTACTGCTCGGCCTCGCGGCGCAGCCCGTCGAGCTCTCCGTGCGTGGTGTCGCGCAGCAGCGCGAGCTCGCTCGTGTGCGTCGCGTGCTCGGCCGCCCAGCGCTCCTGGTGCGCGCGCTCCTCGTCGGCGAGCCGGGTCATCGTGCTCTCGTGCTCGCCCCGCGCCCTGTCCAGCAGCTGCGCGGCCCGCTCCTGGGCGTCGGCGACGAGCGAGGCCGCCTGCTCCTCGGCCATCGCGATGGCCTCGTCGCTGGCCTTCGTCGCCCGCGCCCGCAGGAGCGAGGCCTGGTCGGCGGCGTCGGCGAGCATGATCTCGACCTCGGCGCGGGTCTCCTCCAGGGTGCGCTCGGCCTCGGTGCGCGACTCCTCGAGACGGGTGCGGACCTCGGTGAGCTCGTGCGAGGCCGTCGAGGTCTCGGAGCGGACCCGGGCCGCCTCGGCCCGTGCCTCGCGCAGCTCGCGGTCGGCCTCCTCGCGCAGCTGGTCGGCGAGCGTCTGCGCACGGGTCAGCAGGGTGAGCGCCTCGTCGACGGGGCTCCCGGAGGTGCTGGTCCCGGAGCCGGTCGGCGTCGCCTCGCTGCTGGACCGGTCTGACACGGCCCCCATGATTCCAGACGGGGCCCGCCACCCGGGCGCGCCGGGCCGCCGTCTCGGTCCCTGGGTAGATTGGTGCGGGTGCCCGCCGCCGCGCGGTGCGCAGAGCCCGTTCCCGTGCGAAGGAGAAGCCGCGTGTCCGCACGCCTGTTCACGTCCGAGTCCGTCACCGAGGGGCACCCGGACAAGATCTGCGACCAGATCTCCGACAGCATCCTCGACGCCATGCTCGCCCAGGACCCGGGGAGCCGGGTCGCGGTCGAGACGATGGTGACCACGGGGCTCGTCCACGTGGCGGGCGAGGTGACCACCCAGGCGTACGTCGAGATCCCGCAGGTCGTCCGCGAGACGGTCCTCGGCATCGGCTACGACTCCTCGACCAAGGGCTTCGACGGCGCGTCCTGCGGCGTCGAGGTCTCCATCGGCCAGCAGAGCCCGGACATCGCGCAGGGCGTCGACACCGCCTACGAGAACCGCACCGGCGGCGTGGACCCCAAGGACAAGCAGGGCGCCGGCGACCAGGGCCTGATGTTCGGCTACGCCTGCGAGGACACCCCGGAGCTCATGCCGCTGCCGATCTTCCTCGCGCACCGGCTCTCGGAGCGGCTGACCGCGGTCCGCAAGAGCGGCGACCTGTCCTACCTGCGCCCGGACGGCAAGACCCAGGTGACCATCGCCTACGAGGGCGACCGCGCCGTGTCCCTCGACGCCGTCGTGCTCTCGACGCAGCACGCGGAGGACGTGAGCCTCGAGGGCCTCCTCGAGCCCGACATCCGCGCCCACGTCATCGAGCCGGTCCTCGCCGAGCTCGCCGACAGCGGCACCGACCTCACGGCGGGCGACTACCGGACCTACATCAACCCCACCGGCAAGTTCGTCATCGGCGGGCCCATGGGCGACGCCGGGCTCACCGGCCGCAAGATCATCGTCGACACCTACGGCGGCATGGCCCGCCACGGCGGCGGCGCCTTCTCGGGGAAGGACCCCTCCAAGGTCGACCGCTCCGCGGCCTACGCGATGCGCTGGGTGGCCAAGAACGTCGTCGCCGCCGGGCTGGCCCGTCGGTGCGAGGTCCAGGTGGCCTACGCCATCGGCGTCGCCCAGCCGGTCGGCCTGTACGTCGAGACCTTCGGCACCGAGACCGCGCCGGTGGAGAAGATCCAGGCCGCCATCCGGTCCGTCTTCGACCTGCGCCCGCTCGGCATCCTCGAGGACCTCGACCTGCTGCGCCCGATCTACCAGGCCACGGCGGCCTACGGCCACTTCGGCCGCACCGCGGCCGAGGGCGTGCCGGACGCGTTCCCGTGGGAGCGCACCGACCGCGTCGAGGCGCTGCAGCGGGCTGTGCACGGCTGAGCCGCGCCGTCGGCCGCCTCGGCTAGGTTCCTGGCCGTGACGGAGACCGGCGCGGGGGACCAGCCGGCCCTCTTCGACGGGGGCCGGCCGGCCCGACCGCGCGCCGCCGGGAAGGACCCGGTCACGCAGGACCGTCCCGTCGCCCTGGTCCAGGTCGACACCGGGCTCGCCCACCTCGACCGCCCCTTCGAGTACACCGTCCCGGAGTCGATGGCCGCGGGCGCGCAGGCCGGCACCCGGGTCAAGGTCCGCTTCGCCGGGCAGGACCTCGGCGGCTGGGTGCTGGGGCGCCGCGACGCCGCCGAGCACCCCGGCCGGCTCACGCCGCTGCGGCGGCTCGTCTCGCCCGAGCCGGTGCTCACCCCCGAGGTGCTCGACGCGGCGCGTGGGGTGGCCTCCCGGTACGCCGGCACCCTCGGCGACGTCCTGCGGCTCGCCGTCCCCCCGCGGCACGCCCGGGCCGAGCAGGCCCTGCCCGCCGAGCCGCCGCCCGCACCCGACCCACCGGCCGCCGCCGAGGACGCCGACGCCGCCTGGGCGGCGTTCCCGGCGGGGCCGGCGTTCCTCGCGCGGCTGCGGGCCGGGGACGCCCCCGCCGCGTCCGTCCTCGCCCTGCCGGCGGTCGACCCCGCCCGGGCCTGGCCGGGGCTGCTCGCCGCCGCCGTGCGGGCCACCGTCGACTCCGGCCGGGGCGCGCTCGTCGTCGTCCCCGACCACCGGGACGTCACCCGGGCCGCCGCCGCCCTGGAGGCGGTGCTCGGGCCCGGCCGGCACGTCCGGCTCACCGCCGACCAGGGACCGCAGGCCCGCTACACGGCGTTCCTCAAGGCCCTGCGGGGCCACGTGCCGGTCGTCGTCGGCACCCGGGCGGCGGCCTTCGCGCCGGTACGCGACCTCGGGCTCGTCGCGTGGTGGGACGACGGCGACGACCTGCTCGACGAGCCGCGCGCCCCCTACCCGCACGTGCGTGAGGTGCTGCTCGCCCGCGCGGCCCGCGAGGGGTCCGCGGTCCTCGCCGCCGGGTACACCCGGACGGCCGCTGTCGCGGACCTCGTCGGGCGCGGGGTGCTCCGGCCGGTGGAGGCGGACCGGGCCACGGTCCGGGCCGCCGTCGCCCCCGTCCGGGTCGCGGGGGAGGGGGCCGACCTCGAGCGCGACGGCGCCACCGCGGCGGCGCACCTGCCGAGCGTCGCCTGGCGGGCGGCCAAGGAGGCCCTGGCCACCGGCCCGGTGCTCGTCCAGGTCCCGCGCCGGGGCTACCTGCCCTCGCTGTCCTGCCAGGACTGCCGCCGCCCGGCGCGGTGCCGGCACTGCGCCGGGCCGCTGGCGCTCACCGGCCCCCAGGGCCCGCCGGCCTGCCGGTGGTGCGGCCGGGTCGAGACCGCCTTCGCCTGCCCCGCGTGCTCCGGCACCCGGCTGCGCTCCTCGGTCGTCGGCGCCCGCCGCACCGCGGAGGAGCTCGGGCGGGCCTTCCCCGGCGTCCCCGTCGAGCGGTCCGGGGCCGGGACGGTGCTCGAGCGGGTCGAGGACGGCCCCCGGCTCGTCGTCAGCACGCCGGGGGCCGAGCCCGTGGCGCCGACGGGCTACGCCGCCGCGCTGCTGCTCGACGCCTGGGCGCTGCTGGACCGCCCGACGCTCGACGCGGGCGAGGAGGCCCTGCGGCGGTGGTGCGCCGCTGCCGCGCTGGTCCGGCCGGGCGGCGACGGGGGACGCGTCGTCCTTGCCGGCGCACCGACCCACGTTCCGATGCCCGCCGTCGAGGCGCTCGTGCGCTGGGACCCCGCCTGGTTCGCCGACCGCGAGCTCACCGAGCGCCGAGAGCTCGCGCTGCCCCCCACCGCACGGCTCGCCGCCCTCACCGGCACCCGCGAGGCCGTCACCGCCACCCTCGGCGGGCTGGAGCTCCCGCCGACGGCGAGCAGCCTCGGCCCGCTGCCGCACGGGGAGGACCGCTGGCGGGCGCTGGTCACCGTGCCCGTCGACGACGCCCCGGCCCTCGCCCGCGAGCTCGCGGCCGCCCGGGCCCACGCCTCGGCGCGCAAGGCCACGGACCCCGTGACGGTCCGGGTCGACCCCCGGGACCCCACCTCCTGACGCCGCCGGGATGGGGCCCCGCCGGGCGCTCCTAGACTCGCCGGGTGCGTCTCGTCCTCGCCGGAACCCCCGACACCGCCGTCCCGTCGCTCCGGGCGCTGCTCGCCTCCCGGCACGAGGTGCTCGCCGTCGTCACCCGGCCCGACGCCCGCGCGGGCCGCGGCCGCACCCTCCACCCGTCCCCGGTCAAGGAGGTCGCGCTCGAGCACGGGCTCGAGGTGCTGACCCCGCAGCGGCCCCGGGACGAGGACTTCCTCCGCCGCCTCCGCGACCTGGCCCCCGACTGCTGCCCCGTCGTCGCCTACGGCGCGCTGCTGCCGCGGGTGGCCCTCGACGTCCCGGCGCACGGCTGGGTGAACCTGCACTTCTCGCTGCTGCCGGCCTGGCGGGGGGCGGCGCCGGTGCAACGGGCGGTCATGGCCGGCGACGCGGTGACCGGGGCCAGCACCTTCGTCATCGAGGAGGGCCTGGACACCGGCCCCGTCCTCGGCACCGTCACCGAGGACGTCCGCCCCGACGACACCGCCGGCACCCTGCTGGACCGGCTGGCCGAGGTCGGGGCCGGGCTGCTCGTCGCGACGATGGACGGGCTGGAGGACGGGTCGCTGCG
>NZ_SAYU02000007.1 GCF_004025965.2 Phycicoccus flavus
GGGATCCGGACGCAGGCGCGGGCGCTGAGCACCTCGGCGACGGCCCAGAGGATGCTCACGCGGGGGTCGGGCTGCGTGCCCTGCCGGATGCGCTGGATCTGCACGTGCGGGGTGGGGCCGCGGACCTCGGACACGGCACGCGCCAGGTGGACGTTGTTGTCCAGGTCCTGGAGGGTGCCGTCCGGTCCGACCCACTTGACCGTGGTGAGCAGCCGGTTGAGGGCGGCGGCGATGTCGGGCGGAGCCTGCGGATCGTCCGGACCGGAGGCCGCCGGCGGCTCGACCGTCATCACGTCCTCCGGGGTCCGACCGCCGCGTACGGGTCGTCGTATGGCGCTGCGGCGCGGACCGTTTCGTCCTGGTGAACCTCTTTGCCAAGTTTTGACCAACCCTATACCGCCGCCACTCCCGCCCTTGGTGAACCCGCCGTTACGTTTTCACCCATGAAAAGTTCGCCGCTCCGTGAGATGGACGTCGTTCCCGCCCCGCTGCTCCCCACCCCGCCGGCAGCGGTCGCGCACGAGCTCCACGAGCTGCTCGGCCCGGACCTCGAGCGCCGGCTTCGCCACCTCATGGACGGCCGACCGGTGCACGCGCCGGGCTTCCTGCCGGGCGGCGCGCCGGTCACGGACGAGGAGCGCAGCCCGCGGGTGCGCTTCCTCGCCGGCCCGCTGCACGAGGACGAGCTGACCGGCACCTGGTACGGCCCGGTTCTCCCGGACGCGGCACCGTGGCGGGCGACCTACCTCGACCCGCAGCGCCTCGCGCACCTGGACTGCGCGGACTGCGCCGGCGCCTGGTCGGCCGCGGGCGCGGTCGACGACGGCTTCCTCGTCGAGGAGTTCGAGGTGATGCCGGGCATCGGCGCGATGATCGGCGTGCCGCCGGCCGTGCCCGCCACGGCGACCTTATCGGTGGACGGCGCCGTCCCCCTGAGCCCCGTCGTCCCCCCCGTCGCGTCCGGCCGGCACCTGCGGACGGCCTGAGCCGCCCCGACGTGTCCGTCGCCCCGCGACGCGAGGTCACCATGACGAACGACGAGAACATCGTGCGGCTCGTGGGCCGGGTCACCGCCTCGGCACCCCCGCCCGCTCCGGGCCCCGGTGCCGTCCACGCCATCCGGGTCACCGTCACCGCCACCGGGACCGACCACCGGCCCACCGTCGACTCCATCGACGTCGCCTGCCGCACCGACTCGACGATCCGGGCCGCCGCGCGGCTCGCGGTCGGCGACCGGGTGGTCGTCGAGGGATCGCTACGCCCCCGGCTGCGCCGGCACGGCGGCCCCGAGGGCAGCGGCTACGAGGTCGAGGCCGTCCGGGTCCGTCGCCCCGTCGTCCGCGCCGCCGGGGGCCGCGCCGGCCGGCGGCACCCGCCCGGAGGGGGGTGGGCCCGCCGGGTGGTCCCGGCGGGCCCACGCCCGAGCGTCGAGCGGAGGACGCGCGGTCAGCGCTCCTCGTCGCCGGCGATGAACGCCTCGAGGCGCGCACGGCCGAGGTCGTCCGGCCGCTGCTCCGGCGGGGACTTCATGAGGTAGGACGACGCGGACAGCAGGGCGCCGCCGATGCCGCGGTCCTTCGCGATCTTCGCCGCGCGGATGGCGTCGATGATGATGCCGGCCGAGTTGGGGGAGTCCCAGACCTCGAGCTTGTACTCGAGGTTCAGCGGCACGTCGCCGAAGGCGCGACCCTCGAGCCGGACGTAGGCCCACTTGCGGTCGTCGAGCCAGGCGACGTAGTCGGACGGGCCGATGTGGACGTTGCGGTCCTCGGTCTTGCCGGCGAGCTCGCCGGTGAGGTTCGAGGTCACGGCCTGGGTCTTGCTGATCTTCTTGGACTCCAGGCGCTCGCGCTCGAGCATGTTCTTGAAGTCCATGTTGCCGCCGACGTTCAGCTGGTAGGTGCGGTCCAGCTTGACGCCGCGGTCCTCGAACAGCTTGGCCATGACGCGGTGGGTGATGGTGGCGCCGACCTGGCTCTTGATGTCGTCGCCGATGACGGGGACGCCGGCGGCCTCGAACTTCGCCGACCACTCGGGGTCGGAGGCGATGAAGACCGGCAGGGCGTTGACGAAGGCGACGCCCGCGTCGATGGCGCACTGGGCGTAGAACTTGTCCGCCTGCTCGGAGCCGACCGGCAGGTAGGAGACGAGCACGTCCACCTCGGCCTCGCGCAGGGCGGTGACGACGTCGACCGGCTCGGCGGGGGACTCGTCGATCGTCTGCGCGTAGTACTTGCCGATGCCGTCGAGGGTGTGGCCGCGCTGGACCGTGACCCCGGTCGTCGGGACGTCCGCGATGGTGATCGTGTTGTTCTCGCTGGAGAAGATCGCCTCGGCGAGGTCCTTGCCGACCTTCTTGTCGTCGACGTCGAACGCGGCGACGAACTCGACGTCGCGCACGTGGTACTCGCCGAAGACGACGTGCATGAGGCCGGGGACGGTGCCGGAGGCGTCGGCGTCCCGGTAGTAGTGGACGCCCTGCACGAGGGAGGACGCGCAGTTGCCGACGCCGACGACGGCGACGCGGATGGATCCCATGGGGTGCTCCTGGTGGGTCTGCGGGTGGACGGGACTTCGGTGGTGACCGCGGCGCCGGGGTGTCCGGCGGCCGCGGGCGTCTACGGCTGGGGGCCGGGGTCGGTGGGGTGACGGCGCTCGGCGTCGATGAGCTCGCCGAGCCAGCGGACCTCGCGCTCGGCGGTCTCCTCGCCGTGTCGCTGGAGGGCCGCGGTGTAGGCGTCCATGCGCTCGCGCTGGCGGACCGAGCGCTCGCGGACCCGCTCGAGGTTCTCCTCGAGCCGCGAGCGGCGGCCCTCGAGGATGCGCAGGCGCACGTCGTGCTCGGTGCGGGCGAAGAACGCGAAGCGGACGTCGAAGCCGTCGTCGTCGTACGCGGAGGCGTCCGCCCGGGCGACGAGGTCGGCGAAGTGCTCCTTGCCCGTGGCGGTCAGCTCGTAGACGACGCGCGGGCGCTTGCCGGTGCGGGCCGGGTCCGGTGCCTCGGCGATGAGCTCCCGCTCGCGCAGGCTCGTCAGCGCCGGGTAGAGCGTCCCGTAGGACAGGGCGCGGAACGGCCCGAGGGCGGTGTTGAGGCGGCGACGCAGGTCGTAGCCGTGGGTCGGCCCCTCGTGCAGCAGGCCGAGGACGGCGAACTCGAGGAGGTGGGCGCGGCGGGTGACCACGGGCTGATCCTCTCGTCGGGCCGGTCACGCCGGGGTCCGGCGTCGGATGTGACAAACTCGGTCTTTGTCCGGTCGACCGTAGCACGGATATATCGCGGCGATACATCGGGACGCGACATCGACGCGTGCTGACCCCCGATGACGGAGGTACCGCGCGGGGCCGGGGGGTCCGTGCCGGTCGACGAGCCCGCCTGGCGCGGGGCACCCGAGCCGTGCGTTGGGGTTTTCCCAGATCCGCCGGTCATACTGGCGACCGGACGCGCCGGCAGCACGTCCTCCCTGCGTACCGACCCCGAAGGCCCCATGAGCGACCGACAGCCCCGTACCCGAGCCGAGGCCAAGCGCACCGGCGCGTCCCGCCGCGACCCAGGATCCGACGGCCCCCGTGGCGGGGGCCGCTCCCGGGGTCGCACCTGGCTGGTCCGCGGCCTGTGGACCGCCGCCGTCGCCTTCGTCCTCGGGATCATCGGCGTCGGCGTGGCGTACACGATGACGACGATCCCCAAGCCGAACGAGATGGTCACGGCGCAGGCGAGCATCGTCTACTTCGCCGACGGCAAGTCGGAGATGGCGCGCCTGTCCGAGGACGGCGGCAACCGGGAGTCGGTCCCGCTGGCCGACGTCTCGGAGGACATGCAGCACGCGATCCTCGCCGCCGAGGACCGTGACTTCTACTCCAACAGCGGCATCAGCCCGACGGGCATCGCCCGGGCCGTCTTCGTCGCGGTCAAGGGCGGCAAGGCCACGCAGGGCGGGTCGACCATCACCCAGCAGTACGTGAAGAACTACTTCCTCACCCAGGACCGGACGCTGACCCGCAAGGCCAAGGAGATCCTCATCTCCCTGAAGATCGACCGGCAGCAGTCCAAGGACCAGATCCTCGAGAACTACCTCAACACGATCTACTACGGCCGCGGCGCGTACGGCGTCGAGACCGCCTCACGGGCGTACTTCGGGGAGTCGGCCAAGGACCTGACGCCGGGGCAGGCCGCTCTGCTGGCCTCCGTCATCCGCGGGCCGTCGCTGTACGACCCGCAGCTGGGCGAGGAGCAGACGCAGAACGCGCAGAGCCGGATGGGCTACATCCTCGACGGCATGGTCGAGCAGGGCTGGCTGACCGAGGACGAGCGGCAGCAGGTCGACTTCCAGAAGGTCGTCGACAGCCTGCGCAACTACAAGCCCAAGCAGCTGAGCGGGACCAACGGCTACGCCGTCGACCTCATCAAGAAGGAGCTCGTCGACAAGTACGAGCTCACCGAGTCCGACATCCAGCGCGGCGGACTGCGCATCGTCTCCACCGTCGAGCGCGACAAGCAGCGGGCCGCCGTCCAGGCCGTCGGCGACGAGCGCCCGGAGGGGCAGCCGAAGATCCACGAGGGCCTGGTGTCGATCAAACCCGGCGACGGCGCCGTCGTCGCCCTGTACGGCGGCCGCGACTTCTCCAAGCGGGAGCTCAACGACGCCGTCCAGGCGAAGATGCAGGCCGGCTCGACGTTCAAGATCTTCACGCTCATCGCGGCGCTGCAGTCCAAGGACGTCAGCACGGCCACGACCTTCAGCGGCGCCAGCCCGCAGTACTTCGAGGAGTTCGCCGACCCGAACGCCGACAACGACGCCTCCCGGCGCGGCCAGGTCGAGAACTTCGGCAACGAGCAGTTCGGGAACATCGACCTGCTGACCGCCACCGGCCACTCGGTGAACACCGTGTACGCCCAGCTGAACATCGAGGCCGGACCCGAGAACACGATGAAGGCCGCGCAGGACGCGGGCGTGCGCTCCAAGCTCGAGCCCAACGTCTCCGACGTCCTCGGCACCGACTACGTCACCGTCATGGACATGGCCAACGCCTACGCGACGATCGCCGCGCAGGGCGTGCGGGCCGATCCGTACCTCGTGAAGAAGGTCAGCTTCGCCGACGAGAGCGTCCCCGCCATCGAGGCCGAGAAGAAGACCGAGCGGGTCTTCGCGAAGGACCTCATGAGCGACGTCATCGACGCCATGCAGCAGCCGGTGAACGGCGGCACGGCCGCCTACGTCGGCGAGAACCTCGGCCGCCCGGCGGCCGGCAAGACGGGCACGTCGGAGAGCTTCCGCTCCGCGTGGTTCGACGGCTACGTCCCGCAGCTGGCCACCGCCGTCGGCATGTACCGCTCCCAGCCGAAGAGCGGCAAGGAGCTGGCGATGGAGGACCTGCCCGACATCGGCGACATCACCGGCGGGTCCTACCCGGCGCGGATCTGGACGGCCTACATGAAGCAGGCCCTCGAGGGCACCGAGGTCCAGCAGTTCCCGGAGCCCGCGCACATCAACCGGGACGCCACCCCGCCGCCGCCGCCGCAGAACACCGCGCCGCAGCCGCCGCCGGCGACGCAGCCGCAGCAGCCGACGAGCCAGGCCCCGACGACGAGCGCCCCGCCGACGACGAGCGCGCCGCCGCCGCCCACCACCCAGGCGCCGACGCCCACGCCGACCCCGACACCGACGCCGACACCGCCGCCCCCGTCGACGCCGCCGCCGCCGAGCTCGCCGTCGCCGAGCCCGTCGGCCTCGATCCTGCCGTCGCCACCCACCGACGGCGGTGGCTGACCAGGCCGGAGTCCCGCGGCTCCCGACCGGGCTGGACGGTCTGCTCGGCGGGCGCCGCGGCACCCGCGCTCCCCGGCGTCCCCGCGGGGTCGCCGCGCTCGCCCCGGTGGTCGCGCTCGCGGCCGTCCCCCTGCTCGTCGCCGTCTTCCGGCAGGTCTCCTGCGCTCGTGAGGGCTGGCAGGGCGAGGTGCCGATCTGGCGGCAGTGCGGTGCGCCCGTCATCGCCTCGCTCGTCGACGACGGCGCGGGCCGCGGTCTCGGGGGCTACCTGAGCGGGGAGGTCCCGCTCGACGTGCCGGTCCTGCGTGGTCTCGTGACGACGTTCCTGGCCTCGCTGTCCCCGGGCACCGGTCTGGCCGAGCAGCGCTGGTTCCTCGTCTGGTGGAGCCTCCTGGCCGCGGCCGGGGTCGCCGCCCTCGTGCTGCTCGTCGGCACGGCGCGGGGACTGCCGCGCGCGGACCCGGTGGCCGTCGCGCTCTCCCCGGTGCTGGCGCTGGCCGTCCTGCTCTCCGGGGACCTCGTCGCGGTGGTCCCGGCGACGGCCGCCGTCTGGGCCTGGACGCGGCGTCGTCCCGAGCTCGCGGGCGCGCTCGTGGCCGTCGCCCTGCTCGGGGGTCGTCCCGCCCTCGTCGTCCTCCTGGCCCTGGCCGTGCTGCCGCCCCCGGGCCTCCGGCACGCGACGCGGCGGCTGCTGCGGTCCGCCGCCATCACCCTGGTCCTCGTCGTCGGCCCGGTGGCCGCCCTGGACCTCGGCCTGCTGCTGCGCCCGGTGCAGGCGTGGTGGGGGAACGGGGCCGGACCCGGCTCGCTGCTGCTCGTGCCCGGTCTGGCCGCGCGCCCCCTGGACCCCGCGGCGACGGCCGTGGCCTCCCTCCTCGGGCTGCTGCTCGCGGCCGGGCTCGTCCTCGTGCTGGCCGCACGCCGGCCGACGCCGCCGGTGCCGGACGTCGTCCTGCTCGGGCTCGTCGTCGTCCTCCTCACCGGGGTCTCCTTCCCGGCCGGCGCGGCGCTGTGGCTGGTGCCGTTCGTCGCGCTCGCCGGGCTGCGGTGGCGCGACCACCTCCTGTGGGCCGGGGCCGAGGCCGTCCACCTCGTCGCCTACTACGGGTGGCTCGACGCGACGAACGACCCCGCGCACGGCCTGCCCCCCGGCTGGTACGCGACGGCCATGGCCCTGCGCATCCTCGCCGTGGGACGGCTCGGCTGGGTCATGTGGGCCCGGGCGAGCTGGGGCGTCCCCGACCCCCTCCCCGCGGAGTCCGGTGCCGAGGTGATCGCCTCCACGCCCACCTGGGCACCCGACCCCGGGCGGGCACGGGGCGAGGATTGGGTCCCGGGCCGCACCCCGGGTACGCTTGACCGGTTGCCCGTCCGGCGGCCTGTGGACAACTCCGGAGCCGCTGTGGGCGACGATGCATACCCTCCTGTCACGGAAGGACCGTGACCGCTCAGACCGAAGGAGGCGGGTTAACGCATGCGTCAGTACGAACTCATGGTCATCCTCGACCCCGAGCTCGACGACCGGACCGTCCAGCCCTCGCTGGAGAAGCTCCTCAAGGTCGTGACCACCGACGGTGGCACGGTCGACACCGTCGATGTCTGGGGCCGTCGCCGGCTCGCGTACGAGATCAAGAAGAAGTCCGAGGGCATCTACGCCGTCGTCGGCTTCACCTCCGAGCCGGCCACCGCCAAGGAGCTCGACCGCCAGCTCGGGCTCAACGAGACGGTTATGCGGACCAAGCTCATGCGCCCCGGCGCCTGAGCCTCGTCACCGGTCCACGACCAACCCCAGAAGGGACACCCGTCATGGCAGGCGACACCACCATCACCATCATCGGCAACCTCACCGCCGACCCCGAGCTCCGCTTCACCCCCTCGGGTGCGGCCGTCGCGAACTTCACCGTCGCGTCCACCCCGCGCCAGTTCGACCGTCAGTCGAACGAGTGGAAGGACGGCGAGACCCTCTTCATGCGTTGCTCCATCTGGCGCGACGCGGCCGAGAACGTCGCCGAGTCGCTCCACCGGGGCACCCGCGTCGTCGTCTCGGGCCGGCTGAAGAGCCGCTCGTACGAGACGAAGGAGGGCGAGAAGCGCACCGTCGTCGAGCTCGAGGTCGACGAGGTCGGCCCCTCGCTCCGGTACGCGTCCGCCAAGGTCACCAAGGCCGAGCGCGGCAGCGGTGGCGGCGGCTACGGCGGCGGCGGTGGCGGCTTCCAGCAGAACGACCCGTGGGCCACCGGCGGCTCCTCCCCCCAGCAGGGTGGCGGGCAGCAGGGCGGCGGCTGGGGCGGTGGCCAGCAGGCCCCGCAGCAGCAGCCGCAGGGTGGCCAGCAGGGCGGCGGCTGGGGCCAGGCTCCGAGCTACGACGAGCCGCCCTTCTGACCGGTCACCCCTCGCGGTGACCACGTAACGCACGACAGACACCATCCCCGGGAGACCGGGGCTCGTCCGCCGGGAGCACGTCCCGGCAGAAGGAGAGCACCACGATGGCCAAGCCCGCCATTCGCAAGCCGAAGAAGAAGGCCAACCCGCTCAAGGCGGCGAAGGTCGAGAACATCGACTACAAGGACGTCGCGCTGCTGCGCAAGTTCATCTCCGACCGCGGCAAGATCCGGGCGCGTCGCGTCACCGGCGTCTCGGTGCAGGAGCAGCGGCTCATCGCCAACGCGGTCAAGAACGCGCGCGAGATGGCCCTGCTGCCGTACTCGTCCTCGAGCCGCTGACCCACCCACGACGTTCGCCCACGCAGAGCGTGGGACCCGCGCTCGTGGGCTCGTGCCCGGCGCGGTTCCAGACGAAGGACTGAAACATGAAGGTCATCCTCACCCACGAGGTCTCGGGCCTCGGCACCGCCGGCGACGTCGTGGACGTCAAGGACGGCTACGCCCGCAACTTCCTGTTCAAGCGCGACCTGGCCACGGCGTGGACCAAGGGCGGGCAGAAGCAGGTCGACTCCATCAACAAGGCGCGCGAGACCCGTGCGGTCAAGTCGCTCGACGAGGCGAGGTCGATCAAGGGCAACCTCGAGGCCAAGCCCGTCACCGTCACCGCGCACGCCGGTGGCAGCGGTCGCCTCTTCGGCGCCGTCTCGACCGCCGACATCGCGGCGGCCGTGAAGGACGCCGGTGGCCCCGAGCTCGACCGCCGCCGGATCGAGGTCCCGACCCCGATCCGCTCGGTCGGCTCGCACACCGCGCTCGTCCGTCTGCACCCCGAGGTGCAGGCCACCGTCGAGCTCGACGTCGTCGCCGGCTGACGCCGTCCGCCCGACACCGAGGGCCCCGGACCGTCGACGGTCCGGGGCCCTCGTCGTGCGTCCGCCGACTCAGCCGCGCGAGGGATAGACCCCCTGGACGGCGATGCACCAGCTGAGGACGAGGGACGGCGGCACGGTCTGCGCGGGGGTCGAGGCGCCCGCGGTCCCGATGGTCCCGGCGTTCAGCACGAGGTCCGGGGCCGTGTCCTGGGTGAGGTACGTCGACCCGTCGGTGTACGCGAGGTAGGCACCGCTGGCGCTCTTCGTCTCCGCCGCGTTGCTCGTCGCGTTCACCGTGTGGCTGTGCCTCGGCAGGTTCGACTCGTCGAGGGTCACGGTCTCCGACCCCACCGCCTGCCCCTGACGGCGGGGGGTGAGGCCGGGCGCGTCGCCCGCCCCCATGGGGATGCGCCCCCGCAGGTCGGGGAGGGCGAAGGTGGTGCGCCCGTCCCCGCCGTAGGTCGTCCCGAGCAGGGAGAACAAGGCGGTGTTCTGCGGGATGGACATCATCTGGCCCTGGCACAGCGCCCAGCCCACGGGCGCGAAACCGAAACCGAAAAGGCGAATCTCGCCGAGAATGGGATCCACGGGGAACTCCTGACGTCGTTCGGTGCCCCTGCACGCGGCGACGGCGGCCGCTCGGTGGCGAAACCTCCCACAGCCGTGGAATCGCGGTCAATGGTCGAGAAGCAATTGCGGCCGAAAAGACCGAAAAGGTGGTATCAAACGCGCGTCTCTGCCATCTTTCTCGCTGACGGCTGCGCCGCGACCGTCGACCCTGCCGACCACCATCCGGGGCCGTCTCGGCCCTGGACGAGGAGCGTGCCGCCGATGCGATCGTCGACCCCCCGTGTCCGGTCCACGCCGGTCGCCCTGCTCGCGGCGGCCTCCCTCGCCTTCGGCTGGCTGGTGGCCCTCGGCACCCCGGCGATGGCCGACGGGCCGACGACCTTCTCGAACACCACGACCATCGCGGTGCCGGCCACCGGGTCCGCCAACCAGCGGGGTCCCGCGAGCCCCTACCCTTCGACCATCGACGTCAGCGGGATGGCCGGCGCGGTCACCGACGTCACGCTCACCCTCCCGTCGGTGACCCACGGCGGGCTGGCCGACGTCGACATGCTCCTCGTGGCCCCCACCGGCCAGAACCTCGTCGTCCTCTCGGACGTCGGGTCCAACGGGCTGCGCATCGCGGCCGCCGACTCGCTGACGTTCTCGGACGCCGGGGTTGCCTTCCCGGCCGGGGTCAACATCGTCAGCGGTACCTATCTGCCGACCAACGACGGCGCCGGGTCCACGGACAGCTGGCCGGCTCCCGCCCCCACCGCCTCGAGCGCCTCGACCTTCGCGGCCGCGTTCACCGGGATCGCGCCGAACGGCACGTGGAGCCTCTACGTCGTCGACGACTCGTCGGGGGACGTCGGGCAGCTCACCGGCGGCTGGAGCCTCGCCGTGACGACCGAGAGCGCGGCGGCGACCACCGTGACCACGGTCGCCTCGTCCGACCCCGAGTCGGCGACCGGGCAGTCGGTGACCTTCACCGCCTCCGTCAGCTCCGACGGCGCGCCGGTCACGACCGGCAGCGTCCAGTTCGCCGTCGACGGCGTGAACCTCGGGGGGCCGGTGTCCCTGACGGGCGGCGGGACGGCGTCCCTGGCAACCGCCGGTCTGGCGGAGGGCACGCACGAGATCCGCGCGACGTACAGCGGGGCCACCGGGTTCCTCGGGAGCACCGGGACGACGACCCAGCGCGTCGACACGACGACGACGGTCACGGACACGACGTTCTGCAACCCCGGCGGCCTCACGATCCCGAACGCCGGCGCGGCCAGGCCGTTCCCCTCGAGGGTCCTGGTGTCCGGCCTCTCCGGGACGGTCACGAAGGTCACGGCGCGCCTCCAGGGCCTGACCCACACCTCGACCGGCGACCTCGACGTGCTGCTCGCCGCGCCCACCACGAGCAGGAACGTCATGCTGCTCAGTGACGTCGGGGTCAACTCCGTCAGCAGCGTCAACCTGACCTTCGACGACGCCGCCGCCGGCCCGGTGCCCTCACCGGTCGTCACCGGCACGTACCGGCCGACCGACCTGGGCCTGGCGGCCGACGCGATGCCCGCTCCCGCCCCGGTCAAGAGCGGCGCCACGACCCTCGCGACCTTCGACGGGATCGACCCCAACGGGTACTGGACGCTGTGGGTCGACGACGACGCGGCCGGTGACTCCGGCTCCGTCGGCAGCTGGTGCATCACGGTCACCGCGCAGGCGGCGACGAGCACGGCCCTCACCTCGTCGGTGAACCCCTCGGACGTCGGGGAGTCGGTGACCTTCACCGCCACCGTCACCTCCGGCGGCTCCCCGGTGACGACCGGCGCCGTCGAGCTCACCGACGGCGCGACCGTCCTGGGCTCCTCCCCGGTGGACGCGAGCGGCGTCGCCACGCTCACGACGTCGGCGCTGGCCGCGGGCTCGCACCCGGTCACGGCGAGGTACCTCGGCACGGCCGACCTCGCCACGTCCTCCGACTCGCTGACCCAGGTGGTCGAGAAGATCGCGACGACGACCACCGTCTCGACCAGCCCGACGCCACCGTCGGCACCCGGCACGCCGATCGTCCTCACCGCCGACGTCACCGCCGCCACGGGCACCGTCGACGCCGGCACCGTCGAGTTCCTCATCGGCGGGGCGTCCGTCGGTACCGCCGCGGTCTCGGGCGGCACCGCGACCCTGGACATCGGCACCCGGCCGGTCGGCTCCTACACCGTCACCGCGGAGTACTCCGGCACCGCGACGCTCGCGGCGTCGACGAGCGGTGAGGTCGTCCACGTCGTCGGCCTCGTCGCCGACGCCGGCGGGCCGTACACCGTCGCCGAGGGCGGCTCGCTGACCCTCGACGGCACGGGGTCGACGAGCGGCCAGACCTACTCCTGGGACGTGAACGGCGACGGGGTGTTCGGTGACGCCACCGGCGCGTCGCCGACGCTGACCTGGGCCGAGCTCGAGGCGCTCGGCATCGACGACGGACCGGCCACCCACGACGTCACCGTCCGGGTCTCCGGGGGCGGCGGCTTCCTCGACTCCCTGAGGACCACCCTGACGGTGACGAACGTGGCCCCCACCGCCACGGTCGGCGGCGACACCAGCGGCACGGTCGGTGAGGTCGTGACCCTCACCCTCGGCGCCACCGACGCGTCGGCGCCGGACGAGGCCGCGGGCTTCGACCACACGGTCGACTGGGGCGACGGTTCCGCACCGGGGACGGTGTCGGGCGCCGGGACCGTGACGGCGACGCACACCTACGCCGCGGCGGGCACGTACACCGTCACCGTGACGGCGACCGACCGGGACGGAGGCGAGTCCGCGCCGGTGACCGTCGACCTCGTCGTCGCGGCCGCGGCCACCCCGACGCCGACGGTGACGTCGACGCCGACCGAGACCGCGACGTCGACCCCCACGCCGACGGAGACGGCGACGTCGACCCCGACGGAGACGGCGACGTCGACGCCGACGCCGACGGAGACCGCGACGTCGACCCCGACGCCGACCGAGACCGCGACGTCGACCCCCACGCCGACGGAGACCGCGACGTCGAGCCCGACCTCCAGCGAGTCCCCGACCGGGTCCGCGAGCCCGACCGCGACGACCGCCCCCACCTCCCGGTCCGCGTCGCCGACCGCCACGACCGCCCCGACGTCGACGTCCGGCGGCGGAGGCGGCGGGGGCGGTGGTCTGGCGCAGACCGGTGCCGCGATCGGCGCCGCGGCGGTGTTCGGCGCCGGGGTCCTCGGCCTCGGTGTGCTGCTGATCGTGGGGTCGCACCAGCGCTCGCGGCGGCGGACGCACTGACCTCCGGGACCTCCGGCACCGGTCTCGCGGTGCCGGAGGGGCGCGGCCGTGTCGCGTGACATCGTTATCACGATGTGCTTCCTGAGGCTCCCCACAGGTTGACACCGGGACCCGCAGGTCCCAGGCTGGCGCCCTGGCCCGCCGCTCGCCGTGCTCCGGGCCGAACGGGTGTGGGGGAGACAGGCCCCCGCACCCGCCGTGCACCTGCGTACGTCAGGAGAGACACCGTGTCCGTCACCGACCGCGACCGCGTCCAGGGCGACGCGGACCGTCCGCCAGAGCCCAGGCGCAGCGAGCGCCGGGTCACCGCTCCCCGGGTCTTCTGGCCCGCCCTCGCCGTCATCGGCGGCTTCGTCGTCCTCGCGCTGCTCGCCCCCGAGTGGACCGGCGACGCCTTCGGCGCGCTGAGCAGCGGCGTCGTCGACAAGCTCGGCTGGTACTACATCCTCATCGTCTCCGGCTTCGTCGCCTTCTCGCTGTGGGCCGCGATCGGGCCGACGGGCCGGGTCGTGCTGGGCAAGGACGGCGAGAAGCCGGAGTTCGGGCTCATGGCCTGGTTCGCGATGCTCTTCGCGGCCGGCATGGGCATCGGCCTGGTCTTCTGGGGCGTCGCCGAGCCGCTCAGCCACTTCAACAGCCCGCCGCCGGGCACGGGCGACACCCCGGGCGAGATGGCCCGGGCCGCCACCGACGTCACCTACCTGCACTGGGGTCTGCACGCGTGGGGCATCTACGTCGTCGTCGGCCTCGCCGTCGCCTACGCCGTGCACCGCAAGGGCCGTCCGGTGTCGATCCGGTGGGCGCTCGAGCCCCTGCTCGGCGACCGGGTCAAGGGCGCCCTCGGCGACGTCATCGACGTCATCGCGGTCGTCGGGACGCTCTTCGGCGTCGCCACCTCGCTCGGCTTCGGGGTCTCGCAGGTCGGCTCCGGGCTGCAGTTCCTCGGCGCCGTCGACTCGGTCGGCAACGTCCTGCTCGTCGTCCTCGTCCTCGGCATCACCGCGCTCGCGACGCTGTCCGTGGCCACCGGGCTGGAGAAGGGCATCAAGATCCTCTCCAACCTCAACATGGCCATCGCCGCGGCGCTCATGCTCTTCGTCCTCATCGCCGGCCCGACCGTCTTCCTCCTCGGCGACTTCGTCTCCTCCGTGGGCAGCTACGTCGGTAACTTCTTCCGCCTCTCCTTCCAGACCCTCTCCTTCGAGGGCGAGGACGGCACCGCGTGGGTGTCCGGCTGGACGACGTTCTACTGGGGCTGGTGGATGAGCTGGGCGCCCTTCGTCGGCGTCTTCATCGCCCGCATCTCCAAGGGCCGCACGGTGCGCGAGTTCGTCGCCGGCGTGCTCCTCGTGCCGACCCTCGTCACCTTCCTGTGGTTCGCCATCTTCGGCGGCGCGGGCATCTACCGCGAGATCTTCGGCGGCGGTGGCCTCATCGGCGAGGAGGGGGTCGACACCACGAGCGCGCTGTTCCAGCTGCTCGACGGTTTCCCGCTCGCCGGCCTCACCAGCGTCGTCGCCATCGTGCTCGTCGTCGTCTTCTTCGTCACCAGCTCCGACTCCGGGTCCTACGTCGTCGACATGCTCTCCAGCGGCGGCGACCCGAACCCGCCGGTGTGGAGCCGGGTCATGTGGGCGCTGCTCGAGGGTGCCGTGGCCATCGCCCTGCTCCTCGCGGGCGGCGGCGGGCTCAGTGCGCTGCAGACCGCGGCCATCCTCCTCGCGCTGCCCTTCAGCCTCGTGATGATCGGGATGGTCCTCGCACTCACCCGGGCGCTGCTGCGCGAGCACGGCCGGATGGAACGCGCCGAGCGCACGCTGCTCGCGGACGAGATCGCCGGGCAGATCGCCCGCCGGAGCGACCTGCGCGAGCAGGTCGTGAGCGGCGAGCCCGCGGCCTCCAACGGGCAGCCGCGCGCCGGGTCCGAGCCGGGCGAGGCCCGGGAGACCCCGGTCCGCTCCTAGCACCCCCAGGCCCGTCCGGGCCCCGTCACCGACCCCGGTGGCGGGGCCCGGTGCGTGTCCGGGCGGCGGGGCGAGGTGGCGGTGTCGGAGGAGGCACCTAGCCTTCTCGCCATGGCCACCTCGACCCGACGCACCGCCCGCGGACAGGCGGCCTTCCGCTGCGCCGAGTGCGGCTGGCAGACCGCGAAGTGGGTCGGGCGCTGCGGCGAGTGCCAGGCCTGGGGCACGGTCGCCGAGGCCGGTGCGGTCACGGCCCGCACGACCGCGGCGGCGTCGGTCGAGCGGCCGGCGGTGCCCATCGGCGAGGTCGACGTCAGCCGTGCGGTCGCCCGCCCCACGGGGGTCCCCGAGTTCGACCGGGTCCTCGGGGGCGGCCTGGTCCCCGGTGCGGTCGTGCTCGTCGCGGGCGAGCCCGGCATCGGCAAGTCCACCCTGCTCCTCGACGTCGCCGGCCGGGCCGCCCGGTCCGGCGAGCAGGGCGAACGGCGGGTGTTGTACGTCAGCGGTGAGGAGTCGGCGGCGCAGGTCCGCTCGCGCGCGGAGCGGATCGAGGCGATGGCCCGCACCCTGTACCTCGCCAGCGAGACCGATCTGGCCACCCTCCTCGGGCAGGTCGAGCAGGTGCGCCCGGAGCTGCTCGTCGTCGACTCCGTGCAGACCGTGAGCAGCGGCGAGGTCGAGGGGTCCGCCGGCAACGTCGCCCAGGTCCGGGAGGTGGCGGCCTCGCTCATCGCCGTCGCCAAGGCCCGCGGCATCGCCGTCCTGCTCGTCGGGCACGTCACCAAGGACGGGTCCATCGCCGGCCCCCGGGTCCTCGAGCACCTCGTCGACGTCGTCGTCCAGTTCGAGGGCGACCGGCACAGCCGGCTGCGGCTCGTCCGGGCCGTGAAGAACCGCTTCGGCCCCACCGACGAGGTCGGCTGCTTCGACCTCTCCGACGTCGGCATCGTCGGCCTCGCCGACCCCAGCGGGCTCTTCCTCTCCGGCCGCACGGCCGCGGTGCCCGGCACCTGCGTCACCGTCACCCTCGAGGGCCGCCGACCCCTGGTCACCGAGGTGCAGGCGCTCGTCACGAAGTCCACCCTCGCTACCCCCCGCCGGGCCACGAGCGGCCTGGACGCCGCCCGGGTCAACATGGTGCTCGCCGTGCTCGACAAGCGGGCCGAGGCGCCGATCGGTGGCAGTGACGCCTACCTCTCCACCGTCGGCGGGGTGCGCCTCACCGAGCCGGCGGCCGACCTCGCCGTCACCCTCGCGCTCGCCGGCGCCATCACCGACCGCCCGCTCCCGCCCGGGACCGTCGCCTTCGGCGAGGTGGGGCTGGCCGGCGAGGTCCGCCCGTGCACCGGCGCCCACCGCCGCCTCGCCGAGGCCGCCCGGCTCGGGTTCACCCGCGCCGTCGTCCCGCCCGGCGTGCTGGGGGCCGGACCGGTGCCGCCAGGGATCGAGGTCGTCGAGGTCGGCACCGTGGCGGAGGCAGTGCCGCGCGGGCTGCACTCGGCGCCCGCTCGCGCCTGAGGGCACCCGGGCCGCCGGCGTCGGCGGACCGGGACGGGGTGGTCCCCGCGCGGCGTCCGGCCGCCCGGCCCGGGGCGCCGGAATCGAGACCGCGCCGTGACCTGCCGCCCGTTAGGATTCGGGCGGACCGGCGCGGCATCCCCACCGCGGTGGTGGGGACCGGGACGGGTGAAGGGAACGAGGAGCTGGACGTGGCCCAGAGCGACGAGGACCTTCTGCGCGCCACCCTCGCGGCGGTCGCCCCGGGGACCGAGCTGCGGGACGGCCTCGAGCGCATCCTGCGCGGACGCACCGGTGCCCTCATCGTCATCGGCCACGACCGGCTCGTCGAGCAGATCGCCACCGGCGGCTTCCCGCTCGACGTCGAGTTCTCGGCCACCCGGCTGCGCGAGCTCGCGAAGATGGACGGCGCCGTCGTCGTCGACCGGGACGTCGCGCGCATCCTGCGGGCCGCGACCCAGCTGCTGCCCGACGCCCTCATCGAGACCAGCGAGTCCGGCACCCGCCACCGCACCGCCGAGCGGGTCGCCAAGCAGACCGGCTACCCCGTGGTGTCGGTGAGCCAGTCGATGCGCATCATCCAGCTGTACGTCGCCGGCCGCCGGGTCGTGCTCGAGGACTCCAGCGCCATCCTCTCCCGCGCCAACCAGGCCCTGCAGACCCTCGAGCGGTACAAGTCGCGCCTCGACGAGGTCACCGGCACCCTGTCCGCGCTGGAGATCGAGGACCTCGTCACCGTCCGCGACGTCGCCAACGTGCTCCAGCGGCTCGAGATGGTGCGCCGCATCAAGGACGAGATCGGCGAGTACGTCGTCCAGCTCGGCACCGACGGCCGGCTGCTCAGCCTCCAGCTCGAGGAGCTCACCGGCGGGCTGTCCGACGACCTGGGGCTCGTCATCCGCGACTACCTGCCGGAGACCAAGGCCGGCTACAGCCACGCCGAGGCCGTCGCCAACCTCACGGCCATCGACAGCACCGAGCTGCTCGACCCCGCGGCCGGCGCGCGTGCCATGGGCTTCACCATCGTCGGCGACTCCCTCGACAGCTCGGTGAGCCCGCTCGGGCACCGGCTGCTCTCGAAGGTGCCGCGGCTGCCCGGTGCCATCGTCGACCGGCTCGTCACGCACTTCGGCTCGCTGCAGAAGCTGCTCGCCGCCAACGTCGACGACCTCATGGACGTCGGCGGGGTCGGGGAGGGCCGGGCCCGGCTCGTGCGCGAGGGGCTCTCCCGCCTCGCCGAGACGAGCATCCTGGAGCGCTACGTCTGACGTGACGCCCCCGTCCCGTCCCCACCCCCCGTCCCGTCCTCGACTAGGCGGCGGCAGCGCGCCGGCGGACGTCGAGGCGATGCGGCGCCGCGTCCTGGACTGGTACGCCGTGCACGCGCGTCCGCTGCCGTGGCGGGACCCCGAAACCACGGCCTGGGGCGTCTTCGTCTCCGAGGTGATGTCGCAGCAGACCCCGGTGGGCCGCGTCGAGCCCGTGTGGCGCGAGTGGCTGGCGCGCTGGCCCACCGCCGGTGACCTGGCCGCCGAGTCGCCGGGCGAGGTGGTGCGCGCCTGGGGCCGGCTCGGCTACCCGCGGCGCGCGCTGCGACTGCGCGAGGCGGCGGTGGCGATGGTCGAGCACCACGACGGCGAGGTGCCGCAGGACGAGGACGCCCTGCGCTCCCTGCCCGGCGTCGGCGCGTACACCGCGGCCGCGGTCGCCGCCTTCGCGCACGGCCGGCGCACCGTCGTCGTCGACACCAACGTCCGGCGCGTCCTGGCCCGCACCCTGCAGGGCCGGGCGCAGGCGGCACCCGCCCTCACGGCGGCCGAGAGCCGGCTGGCCGCCGAGGTCGTGCCGCAGGACCCGGAGACGTCGGCGGTGTGGAACGTCGCCGTCATGGAGCTGGGGGCGCTGGTCTGCCGCGCCCGCTCGCCCGAGTGCGAGGCCTGCCCGGTGCGCGACCTCTGCGCCTGGGTGGCGGCCGGACGGCCGGCCGACGACGGCCCACCGCGACGCGGGCAGGCCTGGCACGGCACCGACCGACAGGTGCGCGGCGCGATCGTCCAGACGCTGCGCGAGTCCCCCGACGCCATCGCGCGCGCCGGGCTGGAGCACGCCGTCTGTACCCGGCTGCGGCTCGACCCCGCCCGGCACGCGGCGCAGGTCGACCGCTGCGTCGGCTCGCTCGTGGAGGACGGCCTGGTCGAGCCGGTCGACGGGGACCGGCTGCGCCTGCCCGCCTGAGCGAGCGGGCCGGCGGCCCGCGGCGCCCTCGGGTGCGGATGGCCCGGAGGCCGGCGCGCGCCGACCCCGGCCGGGGACCTACAGTGTCGCGGTGCGCTCCGACCGTCATCCCGCCCGCGGCCGCCATGCCGCCCCGGCGCGACGTGGCGAGCGGGCGCGAGTGCAGGAGGAGCAGCGGGCCGCACGGAGTCGCGCCGGGGGCCGCCGACGCCGGGCGCCGTCCCTCCGGTTCACGGCCCCGACCGCGTCGTCCGCCGCGAGGGACTCCGCACCGGCGACCGGGCGCCGGGCCCGGCGTGCGGCCGCCCGTCCGCCCGGTCCGGCCTGGCTCACCGCACTGCGCCGCGGGCTGCTGCGGCACCGCGCCGCGCCCGCGGGCATCGCCGTGGCGCTCGTGCTGGGCAGCGCCGTCTGGGGCTGGAGCAGCCGGGAGGCGCCGCCGACGCCGTCGGTGGCCTCCGCGCCCGTGACGAGCGGCTCGACCCCGCCCGACCCCGGCGGCGTCGCGGCTGCCCCCTCGCCCCTGCCGTCGGCGTCCGGAGCCGAACCGGAGACCGACCCCCGGCTCGTGCAGGACCTCGTCGTCCTCGACGCCCAGAACGTCGTCCTCGCGGACACCCTCGAGGGGAGTGACCCCGAGGTCGCCGCCCTGGCCCGTCGGGTCCGCGACGAGCGCGACCCCGACCTGGAGCGGATGGTGTCCTGGCTGCAGGAGCACGGTGCCCCCGTCCCGCCGGAGGCGACGGCCCCGCGGGACACCCGGATCCGGGAGCGTTCCCGCGTCCCCGGCGGGCTCTCGCAGGTGCAGCTCGGGCACCTGCGGACGGCGAACGGCACCGACGCCGACCGGCTGTTCCTCGCCCTGCTGATGCGCCAGGACGAGGGCACCCTCGACCTCGTCGCCGACCACCTCGGCCCGGACACCGGTGACGACGGCCTGCGTGCGCTCGCGGGGTCGGTCACCGCCACCCGGACCGAGCGTATCGCCGAGATCACGGCCATGCTCGAGCGGCTGACCTGAGGCCGGCGTGCCCGAAGGACACACGCTCTACGCGCTGGCCCGCGACCTGCACGCGGCCTTCGCCGGCACCCGCCCGGTCGTCACGAGCCCGCAGGGGCGGTTCGCCGAGGGGGCCGCACAGGTCACCGGCACCGAGCTGCTCGGCGCGACCTCGCGGGGCAAGCACCTGCTGCTCGAGTTCGCCGCGGACCGCTTCGTGCACGTGCACCTCGGGCTCATCGGCACCTTCACCGTCGACGAGGGCGACTGGACCGGCGAGGTGCCGGTGGTCGGGCAGGTGCGGATGCGTCTGGCCACCGCCGAGCACGTCGCCGACCTGCGCGGGCCCATCGTCTGCGCGGTCCTCACCCCGGACGAGGTCGCGGCCGTCCTCGACCGCCTCGGGCCGGACCCGCTGCGAGCCGGCTCCGACCCCGCTGCCGACCCCGACCGGGCCTGGCGCCGCATCAGCCGCTCCTCGCGGACCGTGGGCGAGCTGCTCATGGACCAGGCGGTGCTCGCCGGCATCGGCAACGTGTACCGCTCGGAGGTGCTCTTCCGGCACCGGCTGTCCCCGGCGACCGAGGGCAGGCGGCTGCGGCCGCAGTCCTGGCGCCTGGTCTGGGACGACCTCGTGCGGCTCATGCCGCTCGGCGTCGCGACCGGGCGCATCGTCACCGTCGAGGAGCAGGTGGCCGACGTCGAGGCCGCCCTCGGCCGCGGCGAGCGGCCCCGTCTGACGGAGCGCACGTCCTACGTCTACAAGCGCGACGGCCAGGAGTGCGTGCGGTGCGGCTCGCGGGTCCGCACGAAGGTCGTCGCCGGCCGCAACCTCTTCTGGTGCGGCAACTGCCAGCGCCGTCGCTGACGCGGCCGGGGGTCGGTGACACCGCAGCGCGCGGCTGGTAGTCAATGACCATGACGAGCGAGGACCCCCACCGCCTCGAGGCCGGGCACCTGCCGACCCCGTTCAGCGCCGACGAGATCCGGGCGGCGACCCCGCAGGGCCGCACCCAGGTCGTCCGGACCGAGCCGCTGGGGGGTGCGGCGAGCACGAGGCGGGTCCGGTACGTCGAGCCCGACGCCGAGGGCGTCATCCAGGTCCGGACCTCGATCGGTGAGGACGGCGAGGACCAGGACGCGCCGGTCCGCGAGCGGGTGACCTGGCGCGACCTGCAGTCGCACGCGTCCTACCCGGCGGACCGCACGAGCCTGGAGCGCGCCCGGCTGGAGCACCCGCTGGGGGACCTGGACTGCGTCCGCTACACGATGGGCGACGGTGACGCGGTCGACACGGTGTGGTTCGACCTCGCCCGTCCGGGCCTGCCGGTCCTGCTGGAGTCACGGCGGGGGTCCGACCTCGTCCTGCGGGTCACCCTGCTCTCCGACGAGGTCGACCCCGGCTGAGGACGACCCCACACCGCACACGGCGCCGGCCCGCCCCCGCACGGGGACGGGCCGGCGCCGTCAGGAGATGGTCGCGGTCGGTGGCGTCAGCGGTAGACCGGCTGCGACTGCGGGTTGAGCTCCCCGAGCCGCACGTCGGCGGCCTTCTTGAGGTTCTTGTCGGTGAGCCGCAGGACGTCGAAGCCCTTCTGGATGTCCGAGCTGTAGACGTACCCGTTGTAGTAGTACGCCGACCAGGTGCCGCCGACGTTCCGCGGCGAGAGCGGACCCCGCTCGAACCAGCCGAGCTCGCGCGGGTTCTCGATGTCGGTGAAGTCCCACAGCGAGACCCCGCCCTGGTACCAGGACTGGACCATGACGTCGCGGCCGTTGACCGGGACGACGGAGCCGTTGTGGGCGACGCAGTTCTCGCTGTCGAACTGGTGGCGCGGGATCTTGTAGTACGACCCGAAGGTCAGCTGGTTGTCCGCGGACAGCTGGTAGATGGCGTTGGCGCCGCGCGTCGGGCCGATCTGCTCGTTGCACGTCGCCGCGCCGCCGCCGCCGAGCTCGTCGGTGAAGACGACCTTGGTGCCCTTCTGGTTGAAGGTCGCCGAGTGCCAGAACGCGAAGTTCTCGGTGTCGGTGACCCGCTCGACGACGACCGGGGCCGCGGGGTCGGAGATGTCCATGATGATGCCGTCACCCATGCACGCGCCGGCCGCGATCTTCTTCGCGGGGTAGGCGGTGATGTCGTGGCAGCCGCTGGTCTGCCCGAGCCCGGTGTCGCCCGGGAACAGGTTCGGCGTCGCGACGACGGCGGCCGAGGCCGGGTCGGCCTTGGGGACCTCGATGATCGAGATGGCGTCGTGCGGCGGCTGGCAGTCCGGGAAGGTCGAGCGCGGCGAGTAGCTCGAGACGTAGATGTAGTCGGACGTCTCCCCGGGGACCAGGGTGTTCGTGTGCGACCCGCAGTCGGTCTCGACGGCCTTGACGTAGACCGGCGCGGTCGGGTCGGAGACGTCGAAGATCTTGATGCCCTCCCACGACTCCTCGATCGTCGCCGACTGGCTCGTCGACGCGCACGAGTCGTCGCTGCGCGAGCTGTCGGTCGAGACGTAGAGCAGGTCGCCGGAGACCGACACGTCGTTCTGGGAGCCGGGGCAGTTGACCTGGCTCAGCGTCTTCGGCTCCGTCGGGTCGGAGATGTCGTAGATGATGAAGCCCTGATAGTTGCCGACGTAGGCGCGGTCACCCTGGAACGCGATGTCGGTGCCGAACTGCCCGGTGAACGGCCCGGTGTGCGGGACGTTCGCGAGGACCTCGATGTTGGCGCTGCGTCCGATCTGGTCCGGGGCGAGGTCGGTGCCGGACAGCCCGACGCCGTCGCCGGCGCTCGCTGCCCCCACTCCTCCACCGAGGACCACCACTGCTCCCGCAGCGACCGCTGCGAGGCGACGGAGTCGTGTCATGTCCATCCTTCCGCTCGGGAGTCGGTGGACCCCTGTCCGGTCCGCCGTCCTCGGGATGGTGCGGACGACTCTGCCCGCAGACTTCTCAGCGGAGGCTCAGCCCGAGGTAAAGACTTGGCAAGAAGTGGGATTCGCCCGTCATCCGGACGGGCGGTCGGCGGGCCGGTCCGCCTACAGTGACGCGGTGCGCCGCCTCCGCCCCCTGACGTCTCCCGCCGTTCGCCGGTCGGCGCTCGTCGTGCCGGCGCTCGTCGTCGGGCTTGCGGGTGTGCTCGGCGGGTGCACCTCGGGTGAGGCGCTCCCGGCGACCACCGCGAGCGCGGGAGACGTCCCGGTCCTCCAGCCGGGGCGCCCCGGCGAGCCCAACGCCACCCTCACCGGCCCCGCCGCGACCCCCGTGACCACCCCGAGCGGGTCGGCGACCGACGTCGGCTTCCTCGAGGACATGATCGCCCACCACGCGCAGGCGCTCGTCCTCGTCGACGCCGTCGACGCGTTCTCCGACACCCAGGTCGGCAGCCTCGCCTCCCGCATCCGCGACGAGCAGGAGCCCGAGATCCAGGCCATGGCCCGCACCCTCGAGGGCTGGGGCGAGGCCGTGCCCCCCGAGGCGACGAACCCGCGCCTCACCGACCACGCCGACCACGCGGCGATGCCGGGCATGGCGACGACGGCGCAGCTCACCGAGCTCGCGCAGGCCCGCGGGCCCGAGGCCGACCGGCTCTTCCTGCGGCTGATGATCGCCCACCATGAGGGCGCCCTTGCGATGGTCGACGGGCACGCGGTCCACGGGACCGACGCCCGGGTGGGCGAGCTGGCCGACGACATCGTGGCGACGCAGTCCAAGCAGATCGGCCAGATGCGGCAGATGCTCGAGCGCCTCGCCTGAGGACGGTGCGTCGCGGCCCACGCCGTGCTCCCGCCGGCGGCCGGTCCCGCCGCGACTCAGTCGGCCACGAGGGCCCGGACCTCGCCCGCCGCGGCGGCGAACCGGTCGAGGTCGACGTCGCCCATCGGCTGCAGGGCGACGGCGTCGGCCCCGGCCTCGGCGTACCGCCGGACCCCTGCGGCGACGGCCTCGGCGTCACCCCACACCTCGGTCGGCGGGCCGTCGGCAGCGGCGCCGTGCCGCTCGCGGTGCGTGGCCAGGAGACCCTCGGCGTCCGGGCCGAAGGCGCAGGGCAGGAACACGGTGACCTCGGGGGCGCGCTCACGGCCGGCTGCCTCGGCCGCCCGGCGTACCCGCTGCACCACCTCGTGCAGCCGCTGCGGGGTGTAGCCCCCGGGCACGACGAGCCCGTCCCCGAGCTCCCCGACGAGGTCCAGCGTGCGCGGGCCCTCCCCGGCCAGGTGCAGGGCGACCGGCCCGGCCGGGGGCCAGGCCAGGCGGACGCCCTCCAGCCGCACGTGACGGCCCGACACCGACACCTCCTCGCCGGCGAGGAGCGACCGCAGCGCCTCGGTGTACTCGCGCAGCAGGGTCAGCGGGGAGGCCGCCCGGGCACCGACCTGGTCCATCCAGTCCTGGACCCCGTGCCCGAGCCCGGCGACGAGCCGGCCGGGATGGACGCGCTCGAGCGTGGCGACCTCCATCGCCGTGAGGGCGACGTTGCGCAGCGGCACGGGCATGACGCCGAGCCCCACCGCGATGCGCGAGGTGGCCCCGAGCGCCAGCGCGGCGGAGGCGACACCGCCCTCGCAGAAGCAGTCCTCCCACAGCCACAGCTGGTCCAGCCCCGCGGCCTCCGCCGCGCGGGCCGCGGGGACGAGGGCCTCCGGCGGGCGGTCGGGCAGGAAGATCACGCCGAGTGTCGTCATGGGTCGCAGTGTGCCCGCCGGCACCGACATCCGCGCCGGGCTGGCCCCGACCGCGGGGGGACGGGCCGCCCGGGCCTGTACGCCCTGGGCGAACGCGGAACACCGGCCGCGGCCGGAGGCGTTCATCTCCTCGACAGGACGTGTCACCGTGACCCTTGGACAACGGGGGGTCACCGTCAGGTGGCGCGACTAGCATCGAGGTGACTCGACGTCAGGAGTAGCACCATGTTCGAACGGTTCACCGACCGGGCCCGGCGCGTGGTCGTCCTCGCGCAGGAGGAGGCCCGCGGCCTCAACCACAACTACATCGGCACCGAGCACATCCTCCTCGGCCTCATCCACGAGGGCGAAGGGGTGGCCAGCAAGGCGCTCGAGAGCCTCGGCATCAGCCTCGAGGCCGTCCGCGAGCAGGTGCAGGAGATCATCGGTCAGGGCCAGCAGGCCCCCACCGGTCACATCCCGTTCACCCCGCGGGCCAAGAAGGTCCTCGAGCTCAGCCTCCGCGAGGCGCTGCAGCTCGGCCACAACTACATCGGCACCGAGCACATCCTCCTCGGCCTCATCCGCGAGGGCGAGGGTGTGGCGGCCCAGGTGCTCGTCAAGCTCGGCGCCGACCTCTCGCGGGTGCGCCAGCAGGTCATCCAGCTCATCTCCGGCTACCAGGGCGGCAAGGAGGGCGCGGCGCAGGGCGCCGGGGCCCCCTCCGGTGGTCCCGCCGAGGGCACCCCCGCGGGGTCGCTCGTGCTCGACCAGTTCGGCCGCAACCTCACCCAGGCCGCCCGCGAGGGCAAGCTCGACCCGGTCATCGGGCGCGAGAAGGAGATCGAGCGGGTCATGCAGGTGCTCTCCCGCCGCACGAAGAACAACCCCGTCCTCATCGGCGAGCCCGGCGTCGGCAAGACCGCCGTCGTCGAGGGCCTGGCCCAGGACATCGTCAAGGGCGAGGTGCCCGAGACCCTCAAGGACAAGCAGCTCTACACCCTCGACCTCGGCGCGCTCGTCGCCGGCAGCCGCTACCGCGGTGACTTCGAGGAGCGGCTGAAGAAGGTCCTCAAGGAGATCCGCACCCGCGGCGACATCGTCCTGTTCATCGACGAGATCCACACCCTCGTCGGGGCCGGTGCGGCCGAGGGCGCCATCGACGCCGCGAGCATCCTCAAGCCGATGCTCGCCCGCGGTGAGCTCCAGGTCATCGGCGCGACGACGCTCGACGAGTACCGCAAGCACATCGAGAAGGACGCCGCCCTCGAGCGTCGCTTCCAGCCGATCCAGGTGGCCGAGCCAACGCTCGCGCACGCCATCGAGATCCTCAAGGGCCTGCGCGACCGGTACGAGGCCCACCACCGGGTGTCCATCACCGACGGCGCGCTCGTCGCGGCGGCGAACATGGCCGACCGGTACGTCAACGACCGCTTCCTCCCGGACAAGGCCATCGACCTCATCGACGAGGCCGGAGCGCGGTTGCGCATCCGCCGGATGACCGCTCCGCCGGACCTGCGCGAGTTCGACGAGCGGATCGCGTCCGTCGTCCGGGAAAAGGAGTCGGCCATCGACGGCCAGGACTTCGAGAAGGCCGCGCGCCTGCGCGACGACGAGAAGAACCTGCGGAACGAGAAGGCCAAGCGCGAGGCCGAGTGGAAGTCCGGCGACATGGACGTCATCGCCGAGGTCGACGAGGAGCTCATCGCCGAGGTCCTCGCCGCGTCGACGGGCATCCCGGTCTTCAAGCTGACCGAGGAGGAGTCCAGCCGCCTGCTCCACATGGAGGACGAGCTGCACAAGCGGGTCGTCGGCATGGACGACGCCATCAAGGCGCTCTCCCAGGCCATCCGCCGCACCCGCGCCGGCCTCAAGGACCCCCGCCGTCCCGGTGGCTCGTTCATCTTCGCCGGCCCCACGGGCGTCGGGAAGACCGAGCTGGCCAAGACGCTCGCCGAGTTCCTCTTCGGGGACGAGGACAGCCTCATCCAGCTCGACATGTCCGAGTACAGCGAGAAGCACACCGTCTCGCGGCTCTTCGGCTCCCCGCCCGGGTACGTCGGCTACGAGGAGGGCGGACAGCTCACCGAGAAGGTGCGCCGCAAGCCCTTCTCCGTCGTGTTGTTCGACGAGGTGGAAAAGGCGCACCCGGAGATCTTCAACTCCCTTCTCCAGGTGCTCGAGGACGGCCGGCTCACCGACTCCCAGGGTCGGATGGTCGATTTCAAGAACACCGTCATCATCATGACCACCAACCTCGGGACCCGGGACATCTCCAAGGGCACGCTCGGCTTCTCGGCCGGCCCCGACAGCCGGTCCGACTACGACCGGATGAAGGCCAAGGTCACCGACGAGCTCAAGCAGCACTTCCGTCCGGAGTTCCTCAACCGCGTCGACGACACCATCGTCTTCCCGCAGCTGACCCAGGCGGAGATCGTCCAGATCGTCGACCTCGAGATCGCGAAGCTCGACACGCGGCTCAAGGACAAGGACATGGGCATCGAGCTCACGCCGGCCGCCAAGAACCTGCTGGCGACCAAGGGGTACGACCCCGTGCTGGGCGCCCGGCCGCTGCGCCGAACCATCCAGCGCGAGATCGAGGACGTGCTCTCGGAGAAGATCCTCTTCGGGGAGCTGAAGTCCGGCGAGATCGTCGCGGTCGACGCCCAGGGCGAGACCAAGGACGACTCGTTCACCTTCAGCGGCATGCCGCACAGCCGGGGCATCGAGCTCCCGGTGGTCGCGGCCGAGGCCTCCGAGGGCTGAGCAACCTCCGGCGGCCGACGGCCCCCGACCCCACGGTCGGGGGCCGTCGGCGTGTTCCGGGCGTGGGCGCCGCGAGTGTGATCCCGGTGAGTTTTCCCACGACGAGAATTGCGGGGGACGGTCATTCCGACAAAGCCGTCCTGAGGGCCCGGAGAATGGCAACCTTTTGCCAGTCTCTTAACAAGTTTTGACTGTTCCTTTACCCACCCGAGAACGGTCATGACCGACACTGTTTAACGCAAGGGCCTCCGGGGCCTCTTGCACGCGGCCCGCCACCACCCCTGCGGTGGCGGGCCGTCCCCATGTGCGGGCCACGCCTGGACTCCACCGGTCGAGGTTGCGTCCCCGCGCGGACGGGCGCCCGGTGAGCGGCCGGGCGCGGGCTAGAGTGCCGAGGTGCCGAGCCCGGACCCGCACCAGCCCCCACCCCTCCCGGACGGCATCGTCATCCGCCCGGCCCGTCCGGCCGACGTGCGGACCGTCCGCTCCCTCGTCGCCCCGCTCGCCGAGTCCCGGGTCCTCCTGCAGAAGGAGGCGGTCTCGTACTACGAGAGCGTGCGCGACTACGTCGTCGCCGAGCAGGACGGTCGCCTCGTCGGCTGCGGCGCGCTGCACGTCATGTGGCAGGACCTGGCCGAGGTCCGCACGCTCGCGGTGCTCCCGGAGGTCGCCGGGCGCGGGCTGGGGTCGGCCATCCTCGAGCGGCTCGTGGAGCAGGCCCGGGAGCTCGGACTGCGCCGGCTGTTCTGCCTCACCTTCGAGACCGACTTCTTCCGGCGCCACGGCTTCACCCCCATCGACGGGCAGGCCGTGAGCCACGAGGTCTACGCCGAGCTGCTGCGCTCCTACGACGAGGGGGTCGCGGAGTTCCTCGACCTCGAGCGGGTCAAGCCCAACACCCTCGGCAACACCCGCATGCTCCGGGTGCTCTGATTCACGCGAGCTCGGGCTGCTACGGGCCGCCGTGGCCGGACACCGGCAGCCCCGGGGCCCCGGTGGGGTCGGGCTCGTCCGGTCCGGTCCGTCCCGCAGGCGTCGGGGCGCCGGGCCGACCCGCACGCCCGCCTCGGACCCGGCGGCGGACGAGGACGACGACGAGCCACACGACGCCCAGCAGCACGAGCACGGCGCCCAGCGGCAGCCCGAGGCCGAGCGGCAGCATCCATCCGCTCCGGCCGGCGACCTCGTCGGCGGCGGCCTGCGCCTGCGCGACCTGCCCGTCGTCGAGGAGGCTGACGGCCTCGGCGGCCCGGGCGTCGACGTCGAGCAGGTGGGCACCCAGGGCCGTGAAGGGGTCGGGATCGGCGGCGGCGAGGTCGCGGGCGGCGGCGACGCTCTGCAGCGCCCCCGCGGCCGCGGGGAGCGTCGACGCGAGGGCGGTGTAGTCGTCCTCGAGGCTCGCCCGCTCGTAGGACCGGCGGACGCTGGGTGGTACCCGCAGGCCGGTGGCCTCGGCGGCCCGCTGCAGCGCCCGGACGTCGTCCGCGAGACCCGACACCTCCCGCCGGACGGCGCGGGCGCGGTCGAAGTCCCACGAGGTGAGGGCGTCGCGCAGACCCTCGGGCGGGAGCCAGGGGCCGTCGCCGCGGTCGACCGCCGCGTACCCGGTGCGCTCCCGGGCCCGCGCCTCCAGCGAGCCCCGCTGCTCGTCGGTGAGCACCCAGGTGGCGAACACCTCGGGTGCCTCCTCCTGGCCGCCCCGGGTCTGGACCAGGTCCAGCCAGTCCGTCCACGAGGTCCGCCCGGCGCTCGGGGTGACGGTGCCGGGCGGGTCGTAGGCGCGCTCGCCGCGGACGCCGGCGCCGACGACCGCCCCCAGCTCGTCGTCGTCCAGCCCGGCCAGCAGCTCGGTCATCACCCGGTGGCTCGCGGGGTAGGCGTAGGCGTCCACCTCCGCAGCCCGGGTGCCCGCTCCGCCGTCCCACGCGTTGAGCGGCACCGCCCCCTCGTCGGTGGGCGAGACCGGTCGCTGCTCGTCCGGGGTGCCGCCGGTGGCCGCGACCGTGCGGTCGGCGACGACCTGGGCCAGGCCCTCGTACAGCCAACGCTCGTCGAAGCGGTCGCCGGACAGCCAGGCGTGCGAGAGCTCGTGGTAGATGAGGTCGGCGTCCAGCTGCTCGCCGACGACGATCTCCTCGCCCGTCGGGTCGTACCAGCCGTCGTAGCCGCGCAGCGAGGGGGCGGCGTCCTCACGGATGCGCTGCAGCTCGCCCGGCCACGGGCTGTCGACGAGGCGCTCCAGGACCGGCAGCCCGGTGGTCACCCGGTCGGCGACGAACGAGGACCACTGCCGGTCGTCGGGGAAGGACTCGAGGATGAGCGAGAGGTCCTCGACGTCCACGAGCCGCTCCCGGCTCTGCTCGGGGTCGCGCAGCGAGACGACGGCCCACAGCCCGCCCTCGAAGGTGTTCGCGGTGGCGGTGTAGGTGGAGGTGGGTCCGCCGGTGCCGCCGTCGAACCCGTCCGTGGTGCTCGTGAAGGTGAGGTCCGTGGGCGCCACGACCTCGACGCGGTTGCGGCCCGGGTCGCCCGGCCCGTAGACGACGAAGGTCGCGTAGCCGGGACCCATCCGCGTCTGGTCGGCGGAGCGCGGGGACTCGCCGGTGATGTCGAAGGTGAGGACGATGCGCCGGGTCTGGGCGTAGGTGAGGTCGGGGAAGGAGATCCGGGCCAGGGCGATGCTCGGGTCGTCGGTCCCGCTGGTGCTCACCGAGAGGTCCTGGTCCCCGCTGCGCGCCCGGACCTCGGTCGAGCTGCGCGGCACCGGCACGGCGTAGGCGTCGTAGTAGTACTGGAGGACGCCGCCGTCCCGCTCGGTGGTGGGGCTGACGTTGCGCAGGTCGAGGGTCATCGTCGCGTGCACCGCCCGGGCCGGCGCGTCGTACTCGTAGCGGCTGACGGCGGTGACCTCGAGGCCCTCGACGCCCTGAGCGGGGGCGGCGGCGACCAGGGCACCCGCCGCGGTGAGGCCGGCGGCCAGCACCGCCCCGACGACGCGACGCAGCATCGTCGTCATGGGCCCTCCCCGTGCGTCGACCGGCGTCCGGCACATGCTAGGCGCTCGCCGCCCGCTCCGCCGGTGGACCGGGACCTCCCGCGGCGCCCGCACGCCGTGCCCCGAGGGCGCGCACCGCACCCGTCGGCCGGTCGGTGGTCCGGCGGGTCAGCTGGCCTTCTTCTCGCTCTTCTTCTCGCTCTTCTTCGTCGCCGTCTTCTTGGCCGCCGAGCTCTTCGTGGTGCTCTTCCTGGCCGCGGTCTTCGCGGTGCTCTTCTTCTTCGCCGTCGACGTCTTGGCGGCCGTCTTCTTCGTGCCGCCCTTCGACGAGGAGCCCGTCGACGAGGAGCCCGTCGACGACGAGCCCTTCGACGACGAGCCCTTCGACGAGGAGGAACCGGCGGACCCCGAGCCCCCCGAGGACTCCCCCCGCGAGGCCTTGGCCTTCTCGACCGACCGGGACAGGGCCGCGAGCAGGTCGACGACCTCGCCGCCGTCCTCCTCCTCGACGGCGCTGACCCGCACCTCGCCGCCCTCGACCTTGGCGCGCACGAGCTCCTTGACGGCGAGGGCGTAGTCGTCCTCGTACTCGTCGGGGTCGTAGTCGCCGGCGAGCTGGTCGATGAGCATGCGCGCCATGTCCATCTCCTGCGTCGAGGCGTGCTGCTCCTCCTCGACGTGCGCGAAGTCGGCGGCGCGGACCTCGTCGGGCCAGAGCATGGTCTGCATGACGATGACGCCGTCGCGCACCCGCAGCACCGCCATCGTCATCCGGGTGCGGATGGAGACGGTGACGATGGCGACCCGCTGCTCGGTCTCGAGGGCGTCGCGCAGCAGCACGTAGGGCTTGGTGGCGGACTTGTCCGGCTCGAGGAAGTAGCTCTTGTCCAGCCACATCGGGTCGATCTGGTCGGCCGGGACGAACTTCGTCACGCCGATCTCCTTGGACGTCCTCGAGGGCAGGTCGGCGAAGTCGTCGTCGGTGAGGACGACCATGTCGCCGTCCTCGGTCTCGTACCCCTTGGCGATGTCGTCGTAGCTGACCTCCTCGCCGTCGATCTGGCACACCCGGCGGTAGCGGATGCGGCCGCCGTCCTCGCGGTGGACCTGCCGGAACTGCACGTCGTGGTTCTCGGTGGCCGAGTACAGCCGCACGGGCACGTTGACGAGGCCGAAGGAGACCGCGCCCTTCCAGATCGCGCGCATCGGGTCACGTCCCTCTCACCTCGGCCCGCCCGCCGGGGCTCGGCGGCGGCTGCTCCGGTGCCCAGCGTAGGCCGGTCGGCCCCTCGCGGGGGAGCCCCGCGAGGGGACGTGCCCGGCGCACCGGCCGGGCCGGGTCAGGGGCCGGCGGCGAGGACGGCGAGGACGAGGGCGTCGAGCGGGTCGGGGAGGTCGTCGGGGTCCAGGCGCGGCGCCAGCGCGGCGGCGAGGCGGGCCTTGCGTCCGGAGCCGGACCCGGCGAAGCGGTGCAGCCGGTCGACGACGTGCCGCCTGCGCCACTGCGGCATCCGGGAGAAGGACGCGAAGGCCCCGAGCTCGCCCATGGCCGCGAGCCCGTCCAGCACCCGGTCCGGGCCGAGAGCGCGGATCAGCAGGTCCTCGAGGTCGCGCTCGCAGACGAAGACGCCGTGCCGCGCGAGCTCGTCGGCGGTCTCGGCGTCGCGGCCGAACCGGCGCAGGGCGCGGACGGCGACACGCTGCTCGTCGGCGTCGAGGAGGGTGAGGACCCGCCGCGACGGGCCGCCGTGCCGCTCCAGGCACCGGGGGAGGTTGGTCACCCCGCCCATCGGGAGCACGTCGGCGACGGCGCCGCGCGAGGCGAGGACGTACCGGACGAGGACGGCGTCGCTCTCGCCCTCGACGAGCACGACCGGCGAGGTCCCCGCCCCGCCGGCCTCGCTCGTCTCCCCGTCCATCCCGTGACGCTAGCCCGCTCCCGCGCGGGTCGGGTGCCGGAGTGGTCGCCGGGGCGACCGGATGAGCACCCCACCCCGGGATCGGGCGGCAGGATGGGCGCATGCGCCCGATGCTCGCGACCGCCGCGGACCGCCCGCCGGCGGGCCGCGAATGGGTGCACGAGGTGAAGTGGGACGGCATGCGCGTGCTCGTCGACGTCCGGGACGGCCGGGTGAGCGTGACGAGCCGCACCGAGCGGGACGTCACGGCCGCCTTCCCCGAGCTCGACGGGCTCGCCGGGACCTACGAGGACCTGCTGCTCGACGGCGAGGTCGTCGCGCTCGAGGACGGCCTTCCGAGCTTCCACGCCCTCACCGAACGGATGCACGTGACCAAGCGGCGCCAGGCCGAGCGCCTGGCCGGCACCCGCCCGGTGACGCTCATGGTCTTCGACCTGCTGCGGCTCTTCGGCCAGGACCTCACCGGCCAGCCGTGGACGGCGCGGCGGCGCCTGCTCGTCGAGCTCGACCTCGCCGGCCGTGCCTGGCAGGTGCCGCAGGTGCACGACGACGGCGCGGCCCTGCTCCAGGTCACCGCCGACGAGGGGCTCGAGGGCGTCGTCAGCAAGCGCCGCTCGGCGCGGTACCTGCCCGGGCGTCGCTCGCCGGACTGGCGCAAGGTCGCGCACCGGCGCACGTACTCGGTCGTCGTCGGGGGCTGGCGCGCGGAGGCCGGCTCCGGCGCGTCGTCGGCGGGCCGGCTGGGCGCGGTGCTCGTCGGGCTGCCGGACGGCGCGGGGGGCTGGCGGTACGCCGGCCGCGTCGGGTCGGGGCTGGCCGGGTCCGCGGGGACGGCCCTGCTGCGACGGCTGCGGCGGGACGAGAGCGACACCCCGCCGTTCTCCGACGTCGTGCCGCGCCCGGACGCCGACGGCACGACGTGGGTGGAGCCGCGGGTCGTCGTCGAGGTCCGCACCCTCATGCTCACCGCCGACCACCGGCTGCGGCAGCCCACCTACCTCGGGGTGCGCAGCGACCTGGACCCGGCCGAGCTGCAGGAGGTGCCCCATGGCGGCTGAGCGCCACGAGCCGCAGGTCACCCGGGTCGAGGTCGACGGCCGGCGCCTGAGGCTCACCAGCCTGGACAAGGTGATGTACCCGTCGACGGAGACGACCAAGGGCGAGGTGCTCGACTACTACGCGCGCGTCGCGGGGGTCCTGCTGCCGCACCTGGCGGGCCGGCCGGTGACCCGGGTCCGCTGGCCGCACGGCGTCGAGGACCAGCAGTTCTTCGAGAAGAACCTGCCCTCCGGCGCGCCGTCGTGGCTGCCGCGGGTCGCCGTCGACGACGTCACCTACCCGCTCGTGCCCGGCCTCGCCGAGCTGACCTACCTGGTCAACCTCAACTCCCTCGAGCTGCACGTCCCCCAGTGGACGGTGACCGAGGACGGCGAGCCCGAGAACCCGAACCGGCTCGTCGTCGACCTCGACCCGGGCAAGCCGGCCGGCCTGCACGAGTGCGCCCGGGTGGCCCTGCTGCTGCGCGACCGGCTGGAACGGCTCGGGCTCGAGCTGTACCCCGTGACGTCCGGCAGCAAGGGGATGCAGCTGTACGCGGCGCTCGGCGGCGACCTCGGCTCCGACGACGTGCGCGACCTGGCGCAGCAGCTGGCGCAGGAGATGACGCGGAAGCACCCCGACCTCGTCCTGTGGAAGATGACGAAGTCGCTGCGGCCCGGGAAGGTGTTCCTCGACTGGAGCCAGAACGTCGCGGCCAAGACGACGATCAGCCCGTACTCCCTGCGCGGCCGCGAGCTGCCGTGCGTCGCCGCGCCGCGGACCTGGGAGGAGGTCGAGGCCGGCGCCGAGGACCCGGACGCCCTGCAGCAGGTGATGTTCGAGGACCTGCTCGACCGGCTCGACGAGCACGGCGACCTTCTCGCCGACCTCCCGTAGCCTCGCGGACCGTCCACCGCGGACGCACAGGCGGCGCACACCGCCGCCATGACCGCGGTGGGCAGCCTTCTCGCATGACGACCTCGACCCCCGGCTCCGCCACCTCCGCGCTCCCGACGACGCCGCGCCCCGCCGCCGGACGCCGCCACGCCCCCGTCCGCACCGCCGCCCTCCGCTGGGTCGGCGTCCTCACCGCGGCGGCCGCCGTCACGTTCGTCGGCGTCGCGGCGCTGCCCCCCACGACGGCGCTCGCCGCGGGCGTCGTCGACGACCACCCGCGACCGGCGCACCCGCCGCGCGGCCCGGCGGCCCTGCCGTCGACGGACACCAGGGTCGCCGCGACCTACCGGTGGGACAGCGGCCGCTGGCTCCCCGTGTGACCGACCGCCGAGTAGCAGCCCCCGGGGTCATTCCGGACGGCGCCGCCCGACCCGGACGGTCGAGCGGCGCCGACGTCGGCTGGAGTCCGGGTTCAGGGCGTCCCGACGTACAGCGGGACGAAGAACTGGCCGGTGTTGAGGCGGCCCGGCAGGTCCGCCCCGGCCAGTAGCCGCGTCTCGCCGCCGCGGGTCTCCGCGACCGCGGTCTCGAAGGCGTTGCCGCCCTCGTGGAAGGTGGACAGCGACGCCGACACCGACGACTCGTGGTTGCGGACCACCGGCCGCTCCGGGTCCAGGTCCCAGGTACCGGTGTAGACGTTGAAGATCGCCCCGAGGATCTCGGTCCGGCCGCCGTCGTCGGTGTCGAAGACCACCCACGGCCCCTCGGCCTTGACGCCGAACAGCCACACGTCGCCGCCGTGGTTGACGACGTTCGGCCTGCCGTACGCGGGGTTGATGAAGCGGGCGTAGGCAGTGACGTGGTCGGAGAGGAACGCGACCTTGCCGACCTCCGGCTTCTTGAACGCCGTGCGGGCCGAGCAGCTGTCGAAGAACACCGTGCCCCCGCGGACCGAGTTGCGGTACATGGGGCCCTGCTGGATGTGGATGTCCTGGCAGACGAGCGTCCGGGTCGAGGCGTGGTCGACGAAGTACGCGAGCTTGGTCTCGTTGGTCCAGCCGAAGTGGCGTTCGAGCATGAGCGGTCCGGAGCCGTGGCCGATGGCGAACATGCCTTGGTCCTCGGCGAGACCGGATCCGGCGCGCACGTGGGTGTACATGAAGTTCACCCGGTGCACCGAGCCGGGGATGGTCACGGTCCCGTCGAGCTTCCAGACGTGGTTCGGCGGGAACCAGACCACCGGCTTGCCGGAGTCCATGGCCGACTGGATCGCGGCGGTGTCGTCCGTCGTCCCGTCGCCGACGGCACCGTGGTCGAGGACGCTCTCCCACTGCGACAGGTCCTCCGGCCAGGGCGAGCGGGGGCTGTCCTGGACGGGCAGGTCGAGCGAGGTCGTCCGCGACTGCTCGAACAGCGTCGCGACCGGTGCGGACACGTACTCCCGCACCTTCGCCGCGCGGACGGCGACCTCTCCCTCCCGTCGGATCGCGTACGCGTACCCGGGGGTGCGCAGGTCGCGGGCGAACAGCTGGCCGCCCTGGGAGTCGACCGCCGGCACCGAGTCGTCGCGGCCGCGGAGAAAGGAGTCGACGAGCACGAGGTGGCCGCCGGGTCCGGTGACCCGGGCGACCGGGGCTGCCATGTCGCCGACGACGCGCCGGGCCGACACGCACGAGTCGACGCACTCGATACCGGAGACACGCTGGCCGGTCATCCGTACCCCGTCCAGGACGACAAGGTACCCGCGCGGCGTCTCGCAGTAGAAGCCGTGGTCGAACCCGACGAGGTCGAGGTCCTCGTAGGTGCCCTGGGTGACCCAGATGGGCAGCGAGATCGCCTTGACGCCCTCGCCGTCGGCGGCACGGATCGCCACGTGCCGAACGGCGGCGTTGTTGGCGCCGCAGAACAGCAGCCCGGTGGCACCCGGGTTCCCCGAGCCGGTGTCGATCGTGAGGTTCTGCACGTAGTTCGACGCGACCGTGCCGTTGCGGAAGCCCTTGGCGAGGGACAGCACTGGCTTGTCGGCACCGGGACCGAAGCCGGCCGAGCCGTCCGCGAGCCGGATGGTCACGCCGTCGCGGCTCTGGCCCTGGAACCGGATCCGGGCGTTGTTCTCGTTGTCGTTGTCCGCCTCGTTCAGCGGCTCGGAGTAGACGACCGTGTCCGAGACGAGGTACTCGCCATCTGGCAGATAGATGATGTTCTGGTCCACGAGGGGGCCGTTGCGGTCGGCCGCGAAACGGTCGTGGACGAGGTCGTAGACGGCGACGAGCGCGGCGGTGTCGTCGGTGACCCCGTCACCCGCGGCGCCGAAGAGGCGCTTGACGTCGATGACGCCGGCGTCGCCGACCGTCTTCGCGAACGCCTCGTCGGGGAAGACGACGTTCTCGGACCAGTCGCTGCGGCCGGTGACCCAACGGCCTGGGTCGTGGTGCTCGTCGGCGTGGGCCGGCGAACCCGCGGTGAGCGTGAGGCCGCCGGCGCCGAGTGCGCCGAGGAGCAGTCGGCGACTGGGGGCGCGGACCACTCGGGGTGAAGAAGGGGGACGTCATGGGATCGGACCTCTCTGTCCTGGGGGAGGGTGTCGTCGGGCGTCCGGGTGGAGTGCCCGGCGGCCGTGTGGGGTGGTGGCCTCGGGACGGTTCACCGAGGTCATGACCGGGCGCTCGTGGCGGCACCCGTGCCTGCCACGACGGCCCGGTACGTCACTCGTCGTCGGTGTCACTGCCTGCGGCGGGGCACACGGTGGGTGAGTCGCCGGGGTACAGGCCGCGGGTCGAGTAGTCGTAGCAGGTGTAGCCGTCGCCGTCGGTCGGGACCCGCAGGACGAGGTTCGCGGGCACACCGAGGGAGTCGGCCTCCGTGCTGCCGGGGGCGGGCCAGGTCGCGAGGATCCGCCGACGCAGCGTGTCCTTGTACCGCTCCGTCACGTGGTCCGGAGCGGGAGCGACCTCGAGACCGTACTCGACGGCCCAGGTCGAGACCCGGTCCAGTGTCTCCTCCGACGCGCCGTAGCCGGCCGGGATTCCCGGGGCGGGGCGGAAGTCTCCGTGCTGCGGGTCGACGAAGACGGAGTCCACGGCGGTGATGCCCTCGGGGAGGTCGTCACCGGGCACGTCGACGGCGAGGTTGTTGCGGAATCCGATGAAGCGGTCTTGGAAGTCGCGCACCGTCACTGCGCCGGGGGAGGCGTGGAAGAGGTTGAAGGAGATGGCGTCGGACGCGGACTCCTGAAGGGACAGCTCGCCGTTGCCCGGCACCGCCTGAGCGTTGTGGAAGAAGCTGTTGTTGCGGATGGTGCTGCCGTCGACGGTGTTGAGTCCGAGGCCGGCCTTGCCGTTGAGGACCGAGACGTTGTCCTCGGCGAGGAACCGGCCGATGAAGGTCTCGGCGTTGTTCTGCATGTGCAGCCCGTTGCCCTCGTCGATCTCCAGGGTGACGAAACCCTTACGAAAGACGTGCGAGATGTTCGAGGACTGGTTGCCGAAGACGAAGTTGCCCGTCATCCGGATGCCGAAGGTGTCCGGGTTGTCGTCGGGGTCCGACGCCGGCTTGGAGTTGCTGAACCCGTGGGTGCCCGCAGTGGAGTACCAGGCGTTGTCGTAGACGAGGTTGTCCTCGCTGCTCACGTAGGCCCCGCCGTTGTTGCTGACGCCGGCGCCCGGGAAGTGGTGGACGACCATGTCGCGGATGGTGACCCGGCGCGACCCGTTCATCGCCAGGCCACGCGCGCCGACCGGCGTCGAGAGCGCGTTGTCGTTCCACCATGTCCGGAGGGCCTCGTCGATGTCGAGGTCGGCCGCGGTGCCTTCGAGCTCGAGGCCCTGGATCGTCCAGTGCTCCGACTGCCGGACGAAGATGCCGTTGACGTCCGACTTCAAGGTCGCGTACTCGTTGCCCCAGTTGCGCAGGACGAAGGGCTTGGTGAAGGTCCCGTTCTTGCCGTTGATCTTCACGAAGTTGTTGTCGCGCGTCCCGTCGAAGGGCTGCCCGTACTCGGGGTTGGTGTAGACGCCCCCGCGGACGTAGATCGTGTCGCCGGGCTCGGCCTTGTCGACCGCCTTCTGGAGGTCTCCGAGCGGCTTGTCGGGGGTGCCCTTGCCGCTGTCCGCGCCTCCGGGGGCGACGTAGATGCCGGCCGGCATCGTGTACGCGCTGGGCCGGACCTTGAGCTTCAGCTCCTTGGTCTTGCCGGACGGGTAGGTCACCGTCATCGCGTGCGACCCCACCTGGTCCGGCCACGGGGTCCAGTGCAGGTACCCGCTGCGGTCCTGGGCACGCAGGCCGGCCGGGGCGCCGACGACGCGCCAGGTGCCACCGTCGTCGGCGTAGGCGTCACCCGGTGGGACCAGGACGCAGGCGAACTGGGTCCCGGCCGGGATCTCGAGGTTGTTCTCGCAGACGGGCGGCGCGTTGGAGGCTCCGGTGGCAGGCGTCGGAGCGACGACCGCGCCGGCTCCGGCGAGGACCAGGGCGGCGGTCGTCGCCACGAGGGCGGGGCGCCGGCGGCGCACGGGGGCGGGAGGCATGAACATCGTCGTCCTCCCACAGATTATTTCGCGTGCGGTAAAAACTAAGCGACGGCTGCGACGCCGTCAACCCCACCATCCGGCATCAACCGCACGAGCCCGCGCACGGACGGGCAATATCCCCCTATTGACATGGGTTTACAGACCCTCTAGGTTTTTTCCTCAAGTTCGCAAACAAACACCGAAGTGAGGTCGTCCCGTGTCTGACACCACTCGTTCCGCCCGCTCCGTCGACCGTCGCTCGGTCTTCCGTGGCCTCGGGGTCGCCGGGGTCCTGGTCGGCTGTTCGGCCGCCGCCCCGACCGCCCATGCCGAGGGCAACCCGCCTCCCGGGATCCCCGACCCGCCTCCGGGCCAGACGAAGAAGCCGACGTCACCCTTCTTCGAGGAGCACGTCGTCTACCCCGACGACGTGTACGCGGACTCGCTCGACGGCGTCGGGGTCTTCGACGTCAAGCGACACTTCGGCGCCGTCGGCGACGGCGTCACCGACGACACCGCGGCGTTCATCGCCGCCTCCAGCCACATCGTCGACCGCTACCAGGCGGACCGCGCGGACGTCGCGCGGGGCAGCCAGAACGTCATCTACGTCCCGGACGGCGAGTACCTCGTCAGCGACACCATCGTCTACGACGCGCCGCTCCTCGAGAACGGCAACGGGCAGGAGCAGATCGCCCGGATCCGGTTCCAGGGCGAGAGCCGCCACGGCACCGTCATCCGCCTGCGGGACGACGCCCCCGGGTTCGGCCCTGGAGCGCACAAGCCGGTCCTGAGCCTGGCCAAGGGGTCGCGCAACGGGTCGGTCGCCTCCAACTATGTCCAGAACCTCACGATCGACACCGGCTCGGGAAACCCAGGCGCCGTCGGTCTCGTGCACGCCGGGGCGAACAACGGCGGCGTGCGCCAGGTGACGATCCGCTCGGGCGACGGGACCGGCGACACCGGTCTCTCGCTCGAGATCCTCGTGACCCAGGGCAGCTACCGCAACCTCGTCGTCGAGGGCTTCGACACCGGCATCTTCGCCGGGCCCCCGCGCGGCTTCAGCGTGGCGATCGAGCACGTCGCCCTCGCCGGCCAGCGGGTCGCGGGCATCGTCGTCGAGGACGCGGTCGTCTCGGTCCGCGACCTCGACAGCCGCAACAGCGTGCCTGCCGGCGTCGTCACCGGCGACGACGGCCTGCTCGTCGTCCTCGACTCGCGGCTCGTCGGCGGCGCCACGTCGGCGACCGCGCTCGACTCGCGCTCCGGCGGCCTCCTCGTCCGCGATGTCGTCGCCGGTGGCTACGGGTCCGCGGTCACCCGCTCCGGCGACGTCGTCGTCCCGACGGGTCGGGTCGCCGAGTACTCCGCCCAGGGAGTCCAGACCCTCTTCCCAACAGCCGAGCGCACCCTTGGGCTGCCGATCGAGGAGACGCCGCTGCGGGCCTGGCCGCAGGACGTCGACTCCTGGGCCAACGTCCAGGACTTCGGGGCGGTCGGCGACGGCGCCACCGACGACGCGGCTGCCATCCAGGCCGCGATGGACTCCGGAGCCGCCGTCGTGTACTTCCAGCCCGGCCATCAGTACGTGCTCGGGGCGACGGTGACGATCCCCTCGTCGGTCGAGCGGGTGAACTTCATGTACACCCACGTCGTGCAGGGCCCGGGGCTCGACCTGTTCGAGCTCGCCGAGGGCGAGCCGATGTTCCGGGTCGGCGGGCGCGCCGACGACGTGCCGCTCGTCGTCGAGGACCTCTTCGGCTGGATCCAGGGCGAGGAGCGCAGCCCGGTGCTCGACCACGCGTCGCGGCGCACGCTCGTCGTCCTCGACTGCCACCACCAGCACGCGCCGATCTACCGCAACTCCGTGAGTGGCGGGAAGGTCTTCCTCGAGTCGGTCTCCTGCCGCACCGGTCAGCACGAGCCGCACGTCGGCCTCCCGGGCTTCGTCTTCACCGGGCAGCGCGTCTGGGCCCGCTTCCTCGACCCGGAGTACGGCGACCCCAACATCGTCAACGACGGGTCGGACCTCTGGGTCATGGCCTTCAAGTTGGAAGGTGCGTGGACCGCCTTCGAGACCCGTGCCGGTGGACGCACCGAGCTGCTCGGAGGGATGAACAACGTCTACACGGGAGGATTCACCATCCCGGACGACCGGCCCATGATCGACACCGTGGACAGCGACATCTCGGTGACGATGGGCACCTACGGCGGGCAGTACTACGCGACCCAGGCTCGCGAGACCCAGGACGGCGTCACCAGGACCTTGTCCTCGACCGACCTGCCGCGCCGCTCCGACGACACCCACTCGTTCGTCCCGCTGTACGTCGGCCGCGGCCGCTGACCATCCACCCCGAGCGAGAAGACCCGATGAAGCCCATCCTGACCACCGCCGACGACGGCACGCAGTACCGCGACCTCAACGGTAACGGGGTCCTCGACCCCTTCGAGGACCCGCGGCTCACCCCGGAGCAGCGGACGGCCGACCTCGTCGGCCGGCTCTCGCTCGAGGAGAAGGTCGGGTTGATGTTCCACCCGGTCATCCACGCCGGGCCGGACGGCACGCTCGCCGAGACCGTCGTCGGTGGGCGGCCCAAGACGTCCGACACCGTGTCCGGGCGGCTCATCACCCACTACAACGTCCACACCCTCGGCGGGCCGCGGCTCGGCGCGCGCTGGATGAACGCCCTCCAGTCCCTCGCCGAGCGGACCCCGCACGGGATCCCGGTGACGGTCTCGACCGACCCGCGGCACGCCTTCGTCGAGAACAGCGAGGTGTCGTTCAAGGCCTCCGGGTTCTCGCAGTGGCCGGAGCCGCTGGGCTTCGCCGCCATCGACGACGTCGACCTCGTCCGCCGCTTCGCCGAGATCGCCCGCCAGGAGTACCGCGCGGTCGGGATCCGGTCGGCGCTGCACCCGCAGATCGACCTGACGACCGAGCCGCGCTGGGGCCGCCAGGTGCAGTGTTTCGGGCAGGACGCCGGCCGTGCCTCGGAGTACGTGCGCGCCTACCTCGAGGGCTTCCAGGTGGCGCCGCAGCTCGGGCCGGACAGCGTCTCGTGCATCACGAAGCACTTCCCCGGGGCCGGGCCGCAGCTGGACGGCGAGGACGCGCACTTCCCGTACGGCCGCGAGCAGGTCTATCCGGGAGAGATGTTCGAGTACCACCTCGAGCCGTTCCGGGCGGCGATCGAGGCCGGAACGGCCGGGATGATGCCGTACTACGCGATGCCGCAGGGGCTCGTCCGGAACGGGGAACCGATCGAGGAGGTCGGCTTCGGCTACAACAAGCAGATCCTCACCGGGCTGCTTCGCGGAGAGCTCGGGTACGACGGCGCGATCGTCTCGGACTGGAAGCTCGTCATGGACCGCGACATGGACGGGCGGGTCTTCCCGGCCCGTGCTTGGGGCGCCGAGCACCTGTCGGCGCGCGAGCGGGTCGTGAAGGTTCTCGACGCCGGCGTCGACCAGTTCGGCGGCGAGGACTTCACCGACCTGCTGCTCACGATGGTCCGCGACGGCGAGGTCACCGAGGCGCGGCTCGACGTCTCGGTCAGCCGGCTGCTGCTCGTGAAGTTCCGGCTGGGCCTGTTCGACGACCCGTTCGTCGACGAGGACGCCGCCGAGGAGCTGGTCGGCTGCTCGGAGTTCGCGGCCGAGGGCTTTCGCGCCCAGGCCCGCTCGTTCACCGTGCTCAAGGTCGAGCGCGACGACGAGGACGTGCCGGCGCTCCCGATCCGGTCCGGGCAGCGTCTCTACGTCGAGGGTGTCGACCACACCGTCGCCGCGCGGTACGGCACGCTCGTCGAGCACCCCGAGGACGCCGACCTGGCCGTCATCCGGGTCAAGGCGCCCTTCGAGGCCCGCGACGACATCCCGATGGAGCGCAAGTTCCACCAGGGGTCGCTGGAGTTCCCGCCCGGCCTGCGCTACCGGCTGCGCCGGATCGCCGACCGGGTGCCGGTCGTGCTCGACGTCGAGCTCGAACGGCCCGCGGTCCTCACCCCGCTCGTCGACCTCGCGACGGTTCTCGTCGGCAGCTTCGGCGGCGGGGACGAGGCGTTCTTCGCCGCGCTCACCGGTGAGGTCCATGCCGACGCCACCCTGCCGATGGAGATCCCGCGCTCGATGGCGGCCGTCCGCGCGTCGCGGTCCGACGTGCCGTCCGACACCGTCGACCCGGTCTTCCCCGTCCGCTCCGGCGTGCGCCGGCAGGTGCCGACCGCCTGACGCCTGCAGCGGGCCTCCGCCGGCGCCACCGAGAAGCGCCGACCACGGCCGGTCGGTGCCAGGACTGCGGTGACCGCACCGTGGTGGCAACGATCGACAGGTCGGGCAGGATGGTGCCGATCACGTGAGGTGGTGGGGGGTGCGACCGACGATGTTCCTGGTCGTCGGGCTGCCGGGTGCGGGAAAGACGACCGTGGCCCGCCGGCTCGAGACCGAGCGCCGAGCGCTGCGGCTGACCAAGGACGAGTGGGTCAAGGCGCTCGCCGGACCGGAGCACCCCGAGGCCGTGTCCGACGTCGTCGAGGGCCGGCTCGTCGACCTCGCTCTGCGCGTGCTCGCCCTCGGCGTCGACGTCGTCCTGGACTTCGGGCTCTGGAGCCGCGACGAGCGCTCGGCCCTGCGGGACGCCGCTGCCGAGGCGGGTGCCGCCGTGGAGCTGCGCGTCCTCGACGTGCCGCTGCCCGAGCTGCGCGCCCGGCTGGACCGGCGGCAGGCCCAGACGCCGGAGACCACCTGGCCGGTGTCCGACGCCGACCTCGCCGCCTGGGCCGCGCGCTACGAGGTCCCGGCGCCCGGCGAGCGCGACGGCACCGAACCCGTCGACGACCCCCCGCCGGCCTTCGAGACCTGGGCGGACTGGCGCCGCCACCGCTGGCCGCCGGCCCTGCGCTGACCGCCCGCGGGGACCGGACGCCTCAGCCGCCACCGACCGCCGGGGCGGCATCGGGCGCGGATCGGTGCCCGGCCAGCGTGTCCTCGCCCGGCAGGTCGCCGGCGCAGGACCGGGCGATCGCCCGTAGCGACTCCAGCACCGCGGCGTACTCGGGGCGACCGGAGATGTCGACGAGCTCGTGGGGGTCCAGCACGGTGTCGGCGAGGAAGACGTCCTCGTCCTGCGGCTCGGGCCGCCGTCCGTCCAGGACCGTCGTGAGGTCGAGCCGGTACCGGTCGGTGCGTACGCAGGTGCGCCGCGGCCACCCCGACCCGTCGGTGTACGTGCCCTCGGCCCGGTTCGGGAAGGCGCGGCTGGCCGCGGCGCCGTACCCGATCGTGGAGACGACGTGCTCGGGCGCCGGGTCGGCGAACAGGTCGCGCCCGCGCATCGAGGCGGGTGCCGCGACGCCACAGCGACCGAGGACGGTGCGGGCCAGGTCGTGGCCGGCGGCCAGGTCGGTGCGCCGGGTCCCGCCGGGGAGCCGCCCCGGGTCGCGGACGAGGAGCGGCACGCGATGGCTCTGCGGCGCGAAGGTGTGCTTCCCCCACGCTCCCTGCTCGCCGAGGTACGCGCCGTGGTCGGCGGTGAGCACGACGACGGCCCGCTCGGCGAGGCCCGCGTCGTCGAGCGCGTCCAGCAGCCGGCCGACCTCGCCGTCGAGCCAGGCGACGAGGGCGAAGTAGTGCCGGCGGGCCAGCGCGCGGACCTCGTGCGGCACCTCGGGCCCGCCGTTCACCGCGGCGAACCGCGCCTCGAACGCGTTCTGCGAGGGCTCGTCGTCGCCGGGCAGCCCGATGTCGAGGTCCGCGTAGCGGTCGGCGAGCTCGGCGGGCGGGAGCACCGGCGTGTGCGGCTGGAGGTAGGAGGCGCGCACGAGCGTCGGACCCTCGGCGGCCCGCAGGGCGGCGACGGTCCGGTCGGTGACGCCGGCGGGCGGGTAGTCGCGGCCCGCGGGGAACACCCCGCCGACGACGAACCCCAGCTCCGGGCTGCGGACCGGGTCCACGTCGTCGGCCGCCGCGAGCAGGTGTTTCATGTTCCCGCCCTCGGGGTCGTGGTGCTGCCACGGGTCGAGCCCGGCCGGCAGGTGCTCCTTGCCGAAGCTGCGCGTCGACCACCCGTGCTCGGCGAGCACCTCGGGGAAGGTCACCGGCTCCCGTCCCGGCCCCGTGAACGCCGTCTCGGGGTACCCCGCCGACGACGCCTCGTTGCCGTAGACGCCGCTGACGTGCGGCTCCAGGCCGGTCAGCTGGGCCGCCCGCGACGGGGTGCACACCGGCGAGGCGCAGGACGAGCTCTCGAACAGCACGCCCTCGCGGGCCAGCCGGTCGATGTTCGGCGTCTCGATCGCGGGGTGCGGCGTGCCGTAGCAGGACAGCGCGTCGGCGCGGAGCTCGTCCGCGAGGATCCACAGCACGAGAGGGGGCTCGTCGGTCATCGGACTCCTTCGGAGGAGGTGGGGTGCTCAGGAGGCGCGGTCGAAGACGGCGGTCTCCGGGGTGTAGGTGCCGCGCAGCACCGCCGCGAGGTAGCGGCCGGCGTTGCGCAGGTACCGGTCCTCGGTCTGGGTCGCAGCGAGGTCGACGACGTCGAGCGCGGCCATGGCGACCTCTCCGACGTAGGTGAGCGCGTTGACCGCCTGCAGCCGGACCCGCGGGTGCTCCCCGGGCGCCGCGAGCTCCCCGAGGACCGCCACGGCGACGTCGGGGTTCCCGATCCGGGCCAGCAGCTCGGCGGCCGGGACGCGGACGTGCGGCGACGGGTCGTCCAGGACGGTCCGCCCGAGCACCCCGAGCGCCGGCGCGGCGTCGACGCCGAGGGCGAGCATCCCCTGGGCGGCCCAGAACCGGACCACCTCCCGGTCGTCCTCCAGTGCCGCGACGAACCGTGACAGGTGGGCCGGGTCCTGGTCCGAGCAGGCGGTGGCCAGGGCGAGGACCTCGGCCAGCGGGTAGACGTCCGCGCCGAGCGCCCCGTCGGCCAGGGGTGACCCCTCGGGGACGAACCCGCGGTCACGGCAGTCGAGCACCCACTCGTCGAGGGCGGCCTGCATCGTCGCGACGCGCTCGGCGTGCTCGGGATCGCCGGCCAGGTCGACGAGGTGGTCGGGGTCCTCGACGCAGTCGTAGAGCTCGACGCCCGGTCGGGGCTCGAAGAACCGGCGCTGGACCGGGTCGAGCCGACCGGCGCGCAGCTCGGTCTCCCAGGAGCGGTACCCCGCGGCCTGCCAGGCGAACGCCTGGTGCTGCCCGGACGGACGGTGCGGCAGGTAGTTGCGCAGCAGGCGGTAGCGCTCGTCCCGGACGGTGCGGACGAGGTCGTAGCGCTCGTCCATCCGGTCGCGGGCCCCGAAGGCGTACTGGTGGGCCGTACGGGATCGGCCGACGAGGGCGCGACCGCGCATCGTCGCCGGCGCCGGCGCCCCGCCGAGCGTGACGATCGTCGGGGTCACGTCGAGGTGGGTCACGGGTTCGGTGAGCCGCGTCCCGGGCTCGGCGGGGAGCAGGTGCTGCCAGCGCGGAGGCGCCCACATCACGAGCGGCACCCGCAGTCCCTGGTCGTGGCAGTACCGCTTGGTCCAGGGTGCACAGCCGCCGTGGTCGGAGGAGTAGAGGACGACGGTGTCGTCGGCGAGGCCGTCCGCCGAGAGCGCCCCCATGATCTCGGCGAACCGGGCGTCGGTCTGCTCGACCGCCGTGTAGTACCGGGCGATGTCGCCCCGGACCTCCGGGGTGTCCGGCAGGTAGGGCGGGACGCGGACCGCGCTCGGGTCCACCGGACCGATCTCGGTGCGCCACAGCGTCGACTCGTGAGTGGCGTTGGCGTTGAAGACCGCGAGGAACGGCCGGTCGTCCGGGCGGTCGCGCCAGTCCCCGGACGTTCCGTCGCCGTCCCAGATCACGGCCGGGTCGACGTCGCAGTTGTAGTCGGTCTTCGGGTTGTTCGTGCAGAAGTAGCCGGCGGCGCGCATCACTTCGGGGTAGGTCCGCAGCGACCGGTCCAGGTGCGGGACGGAGCGCATCTGGTGGGACCCGTGGCTCTGCGCCGGCGCCCCGGTGAGGATCGCGAACCGAGCGGGAGCGCAGACCGGGTAGGTGGTGAACATGTTCTCGAAGACGACGCCCTCGTGGGCGAGCCGGTCGATGGTCGGGGTCCGGGCCAGCCCGTCCCCGAGCTCTCGGCCGTGGGGCGAGCAGTCCTCGCTGACGAGCCAGACGATGTTCGGACGGTCGGGGGCGTCGGGCACGGGCGGCTCCGGAGTCGGCCCGCACGCGTGGCGCAGGCGGTGGACGAGGGTCGGGCTCAGGCGAAGTGCAGCGTCTCCAGTGCGGTCGCCGTGGCCGCTCGCACGAGGGCGGCGTCGCCCGGGTCGGCCTGCTCGACGCGCAGATCGTCGCGCAGCAGCGGGAAGATGCGGTCCCGCGTCCGTTCGCGAAGTGAGGTGACGATCTGGGGCGGCGCCGTGGCGAGGATGCCGCCGAGGAGGACGAGGTCGGGAGTGAAGAGGTTGACGACCCCGGACAGCGCGCCGGCGAGGACGTTGACGTAGGTGTCCTCGTAGGCGACGGCGTCGCGGCTGCCGGAGCGGGCGAGGTCGTGCAGCCGGGCCAGCACCTCCTCGCGTCCCGGCGCGGCACCGGTGTCGCCCAGCCGGCCCAGCGCCTCCCGGACCGCCGGCTCGGACACGACGGTGTCGAGGCAGCCGCGCGAGCCGCAGCTGCAGAGCTCGCCGTCCTCGACGACCCGGGTGTGCCCGAGGTAGCTCTCACCGCCGGACCCGCCGTAGAACGCCTGGCCCCGCACCGCGATCCCGAGGCCGACACCGGTGCGCACGTAGAGATAGGCGACGTCGCCGACGTCCTTGTGCCCGTGGCGGGCCTCCGCCAGCGCCATGGTGCGGACGTTGTGGTCGGCGACCACGGGCAGGCCGAGCCGCCGCTCGAGCTCGTCGGCGATCGGGACGTCGCGCCAGCCGAGCCGGACCGAGATCTTCAGCCGCCGGCGGTCGCGGTCGACCGGGCCGGGCAGCCCGACCCCGATCCCGATGACGGGGGCGCCGTCGTGAGCGGCCACGAGCTTCTCGAGGGCGCGGGCGGCGAGGTCGCAGACGGCGTCGGCCGGGGCGCCGACGTCGAACGTGAAGGACTCGGTGTGCCGGACCGCGTACCCGGCGTCCCCGATGCCGACGGTGACCGTGCCCGCGCCGATCTGCACGCCGAGGACGGTGACGGCCGAGTCGACCGGGGTGAGGGTGACCGCGGGGCGCCCGACCCCCTTGACGCCGACGACGCTCTCGGTGACCAGCCCCTCGGCGACGAGACCCGCCACGACCTTGCTGATCGTCGTCGGGGACAGACCGGTGATCTCGGACAGTCCGGTGCGGGAGGTCGGGCCGCCGTCGCGCAGGATGGTGAGGAGGCTGCGCTCGTGCGGGGAGCGTTGCGGCGCGCTCTGCAGGACGAGGCTCATCGTCATCGGCTCCCGGTCGGGTACGGCGGTCGGGGACGAACCTATCGCAATTTTCCCTGATTCGGAAGTAATTGCCGGTGCCGCCCGTCCCGCCTCTCGACCCGGCGTGCGTCCGCACCGGTTCCCCGTTGTTTCCCCGAGAACACAGGGCGTCGAGCGTCGAGACGGCGGAGCCGACGATCGGCCTCGATGGTGGTGGGCTCTGTGACGACGCCCGAGATCCTCACGGCTCCGGGGTTGACACGAGCCCTTCGACCGATTAATTTTCCAACTGGAGTTATCAACCCCCACCCCCCGGGGGTCCTCGTCTCAAGGAAGAGAGCCGATCCGATGCGTGGACACCGCCACCACCCCTTCGCCCACCGCGTCCTGGTCCCGGGGGTGGCCCTGTGCGCAGCGGGTGCCCTCGCGGCCTGCTCCTCCGCGGTCGACGCCGAGAGCGGCGGCGGCAGCGCGACCGAGGGCGGCACGGTCACCTTCGCCGTCGCGCTCGACGCCCAGCCGGCGAACATGCTGTCCCACCTCGCGCGCAACGACCCGTGGGTCGGGAGCGTCTTCGACTCGCTGATCCGCAAGGACGCCGACGGGCAGCCTCAGCCCGCTCTCGCGACGAAGTGGGAGGTGTCCGAGGACGGCAGGACCGTCACCGTCGACCTGCGCGACGACGTGACGTTCCAGAACGGCGACCCGTTCACCGCCGAGGACGTCGTCTTCACGATCGACAAGGTCGAGAACCAGACCGAGGGCTCGAACATGAAGTACCTGGTGCCCAGCAAGGTCGAGAAGGCCAGCGACACCCAGGTCGTCATCACCTTCGACAGCCCTCCCGGCGACGCCCTCTTCGACTGGTTCGAGGTCATGCCGATGCAGGACCACAAGACCTTCACCGCCACCGACGACGGCACGACGATCAACGGCACGGGGCCCTTCTCGTTCACCGACTGGAAGCCGGGCGCCGGCTACACCCTGAAGAAGAACGGCGACTACTGGGGCGGCGACGTCAACCTCGACGAGATCGACTACGTCGTCACCGAGGACGCGACCGCCGAGCTGTCGGCCCTGCGCAGCGGCCGCGCCCAGATGGCCTGGGGCCTGACCGCCGCCGATGTGAAGTCGATGACCGCCGACCCGCAGTGGACCTCCCTCGAGGCCGGCGGCACCGTGTACTCCTTCAACGTGAACATGTCGAAGAAGCCGTTCCAGAACAAGAAGGTGCGCCAGGCGGTCGGCTACGCCATCGACTACGACCGGATCAACGACCAGGTCTTCGGCGGCACCGGCACCACGTCCAACGTCTTCTGGGACCCGAAGGCCCCGGGCATGACCGACGACCTCGTGCACCACTACACGTACGACCCCAAGAAGGCGAAGCAGCTCATGCAGGAGTCCGGCGTCTCCGGCGCCAGCATCCCCGTGGCCTTCGGTGGCAACCCGGCGCTCAAGGCGCAGTTCGAGATCGTCCAGAACAACCTCGCCGCCATCGGTATCAAGGCCAGCGCCAACCAGCTCGACAACGGCGGGTTCGGTGCCGGACTCGCCAAGGGCGACCTCGGCCCGGCCTACATGCACCTCAACGGCCAGGTCGGCCTCGCCCCGGTCACCCTCATCGACTCGCTGCCGCAGCTGCGCAAGGGCAACCCCGAGGGCCTGTGGAACGACGAGTACGTGGCCAAGCGGGATGCGCTGACGAGCGCCACCGACGACGCGGCCTCCGAGCAGGCGCTCGTCGCGCTGGCCGAGTACCTCCAGCAGGAGGCCGTGGCCTTCCCCCTCGTACAGGCGCCGATCCAGGTCGTGGCGAAGAAGAACATCAGCGGCGTCACGGCCGAGCGCGGCGGCCCGATGCACTTCGAGAACGCCGTGATCACGAAGTGACGATCCGATGCTGCGCTTCCTGATCCGCAAACTGCCGTCGGTCCTCGGCGTGACCGTCGTCGCCTCGATGATCGCCTTCGCCCTCCCCCGACTGGCGCCCGGTGACCCCGCCGTGGCGCTGGTCGAGGGGGACGCCTCGCCCGAGACCATCGCCGCCCTGCGGTCCGAGATGGGGCTGGACCTGCCCCTGTGGCAGCAGTACCTGAAGTGGGTGGGGAGCCTGCTCCACGGTGACCTCGGGACGTCCTACATCCTCAACCGGCCGGTCGGCGACCTCATCCTCGGCCGGATGGACAGCACCCTCGAGCTCACCATCGCCGCCACCCTGCTCATGGTCGCGGTGGGGATGTTCTTCGGCGTCCTCGGCGGCTCGCGGCTCACCCCCTGGGCCCGGGCGTTCGTCGACTCGTGGAACACCTTCTTCCTCGCGGTGCCGGCTTACCTCGTCGGGCTGATCCTCATCCTCGTCTTCGGGATCTACACCCGGGTCCTCCCCGTGAGCGGTGAGATGTCGGTCCTGCAGAACCCGAACTTCGGGCTGCAGTACCTGCTCCTGCCGGCGCTGGCGCTCGCTCTCCCCGGCGCCGCGGTCGTCGCCCGCCTCGTGCAGACCTCGATGCTCACCAACCGTGGTGAGGACTACGTCGACCTCGCGATCTCCAAGGGTGTCTCCCCGCGACGGATCACCGTCCGGCACGTCGCCCGCAACAGCCTCGGCACCGCCGCCGTCGTCATCGGTCTTCGGATCGGCGACCTGCTGGCGGGCGCACTCATCATCGAGCAGGTCTTCGCGCGCAACGGGCTCGGCTCGCTCGCGGTGAACGCCGTGCAGAGCCGCGACTACCTCCTCCTCCAGGTCCTCATCCTCCTCGCGGTCGTCATCGCGATCCTCGCGCAGCTCGCGTCCGAGATCGCCCTGGCCGCCCTCGACCCCCGCATCCGATTGGGCTGATCCACATGTCCACCTCCGACATCGACGCCGCTGTCGCCGCACCCGCCCGCCGGCGGTTCGCCGTGCCGGCCTCCCTGGCCCGCTACGGTGCGGCCTTCCGCACCCCGCGGGGCATGGTGGCCACCGCCGTCCTTCTCGTCCTCGTCGCGCTCGCCCTGCTGGCCCCGGTGATCTTCGCCGGCGGGTACGACGTGCAGAGCAGCGACTCCTTCGCCGGTCCCTCCGGAGCGCACCTCTTCGGCACCGACGAGCTCGGTCGCGACCTCCTCGTCCGCAGCGTGTACGGGCTACGCACCGACCTGCTCCTCGTGCTCCTGGCGGTGCCGGTCTCCGGGATCATCGGCAGCCTGCTTGGGCTGTCCGGCGCCGTCTGGCCGCGGTTCGGGACGCTCATGCAGCGCTTCTTCGACATCATCATCGGCTTCCCCAGCTTCATCCTCGCGCTCTGCGTCGTCGTCGTCCTCGGGGCGAACTTCACCTCGACCGTCGTCGCGATCACCATCCTCGGTCTTCCCGGATTCGGCCGTCTGGCCCGGTCCGGGGCGCTGGAGCAGCAGGGTCGTGAGTACGTCATCGCGGCCCGTACCCTCGGGGTCAGCCGCCGGCGGATCCTCACCCGGCACATCGTCCCGAACACCGCGGACCCGCTCATCGTCCACGCGGCGATCTTCGCCGTGAACGCCGTCTTCATCGAGTCCGGCCTGGGGCTGCTCGGGCTCGGCGTGCAGCCGCCCCAGCCCTCGCTCGGCTCGCTGCTCAACAACGGCATGCGGCACGTCCGCGAGATGGGCTTCTACCCGATCGGCCCGATGCTCGTCCTCCTGCTGCTCGCGCTCTCGCTGAGCATGCTGTCCGACTCCCTGAACGAGAGGGTGAACCGGCGATGACCGCAGCACCGGACACCACCGTGCCCACCACGCCCAGCACTTCCGGAACGCCGGCGGGCGGCGAGCCCACCTCGACGTCCAGCCTGCTCGAGGTCGAGGACCTCCAGGTCTCCTTCCCGACGCCACGCGGCGTCGTCAAGGCGGTCAACGGGGTCTCCTTCCGCCTCGGGGAGGGACGCATCCTCGGCATCGTCGGCGAGTCCGGCTCCGGCAAGTCCGTCACGGCCCGGGCCGTCATGCGGATGCTCCGCGAGCCCGGCCGGGTCGACGGCGGACGCGTCACCCTCGGCGGTCGCGACGTGCTCGCCCTGCCCGAGAAGGAGATGCGCGGCATCCGTGGGGAGGAGGTCGCGATGGTCTTCCAGGACCCGCAGGCCGCCCTCAACCCGGTGATGACCGTCGGCGACCAGATCTCCGAGGCGTTGCGCGTCCACGGCACGCCCAAGCAGCAGGCGCGCCAGCGAGCCGTCGAGCTGCTCCGGCAGGTCGGCATCCCGGACGTCGAGCGCACAGTCGACCAGTACCCGCACGAGTTCTCCGGCGGGATGCGTCAGCGCGTCGTCATCGCCATCGCCCTGGCCAACAAGCCGAAGCTGCTCATCGCCGACGAGCCCACGACCGCGCTCGACGTGACGATCCAGGCCCAGATCCTCGAGCTGCTCGTCGACCTGCGCGACGAGCTCGGCGTCGCCATCGTCATGATCACGCACGACATGGGCGTCGTCGCCGAGCTGTGCGACGACCTCGTCGTCATGTACGGCGGACGGGTCGTCGAGACCGGTCCGGTGCAGCAGGTCTTCACCGAGCAGCGCCACCCGTACACCAAGGCGCTGTTGCGGGCGGTCCCGCGGGCCGACGAGCACGGCGACCGGCTGACCGCGATTCCCGGCGCGCCGCCGAACCCGGCCGACCTGCCGCCCGGCTGCAGCTTCGCCCCCCGGTGCCCCGTGGCACAGGACCGCTGCCGCGAGTCGGTCCCCCCGCTGGAGGAGCTGGCGCCCGGCCAGCGGGCCGCCTGCTTCGTGAGCGCAGACGGCGGCGAGCTGTCCGGCGAGCGCACGACGACGAGCCGCACCCGCTCCGCCCGGGCCGACACCGACACCGACACCGCGCCGGTCCTCGTCGTGGAGGACCTGCGGACCAACGTCAGCCGGAAGCGCTCCCTCCTCGGGAAGATCACGCCGGTCTACGCGGTCGACGGGGTCTCGCTCGAGGTGCGTTCGGGCGAGACGCTCGGGCTGGTCGGTGAGTCCGGCTGCGGCAAGTCGACCCTGTCGCGGACCATCGTCGGGATCAACGAGGCCGCGGCCGGGACGATCACCGTCGACGGCAGCGACGTGACGGCGATGGGCGCCGAGGACCGCCGGCACGTCGCCGAGACGATCCAGTACGTCTTCCAGGACCCGTTCGCCTCGCTCAACCCGCGGCGCACGATCGGCCAGTCGATCGGCGAGGCGCTGGAGATGGCGCGGGTCAGCGGCGCCGAGGCCCGGTCGAGGGCGAGCGAGCTCATGGACACCGTCGGGCTGAACGACGGCCACCTCGGCCGGTACCCGCACGAGTTCTCCGGCGGCCAACGCCAGCGGGTCGGCATCGCCCGGGCCCTGGCCAAGGAGCCGAAGCTGCTCATCTGCGACGAGCCGGTGTCCGCGCTGGACGTGTCGATCCAGGCGCAGATCATCAACCTCCTGGAGGAGCTGCGCGAGGAGCTGGACCTCGGCTACCTGTTCATCGCCCACGACCTGTCCGTGGTCCGGCACCTGTCGGACCGGGTGGCCGTGATGTATCTCGGCCGGATCGTCGAGACCGGTCCGGCCGCGGAGGTCTACGGCAACCCGCAGCATCCCTACACGGTGTCCTTGCTGTCCTCCACGCCCGAGCCGACGGTGGACGAGCGCACCCGAGAGCGGATCGTCCTCACCGGCGACATGCCGAGCCCGGCGAACCCCCCGAGCGGGTGCCCGTTCCGGACCCGCTGCCCGATCGGGCCACTTTTCCAGAAGGACCGGGAGGTCTGCGAGACCGAACGACCCGCGCTGACCCTCACCCCGGCCGGCCAGTCCGCGGCCTGCCACTTCCCCGGCGAACTCGCCGAAGGAGTCTCCGCATGAGCACCCGCCCCAACGTCGTCGTCGTCCTGGCCGACGACCTCGGCTACTCCGACCTCGGCTGCTACGGCGGTGAGATCGAGACCCCGAACCTGGACCGGCTCGGGCGCGCCGGCGTCCGGCTCGGCTCCTTCTACAACACGGCCCGCTGCAGCCCGTCCCGGGCCAGCCTCCTCACCGGTCGCGACCCGCACGAGACCGGCATCGGTATCCTCACCGAGAACGACGCCCCGACCGGCTACCCGGGGACGATGAGCCGCGACTTCGCCACGATGGCCGAGCACTTCAAGGCGGCGGGCTACTCGACCTGCCTGTCCGGGAAGTGGCACCTGGCCAACGACATCTCGAGCCCGAACGACGCCTGGCCGACCCGTCGCGGGTTCGACGAGTTCTACGGCATCCTCATGGGCGCCGACCACTACTTCCACCCCCTCGACCTGCGTCGGGGCGAGGAGAAGCTGGAGTCGCCGACCGACGGCTACTACTTCACCGACGCGGTCAGCGAGCACGCGAGCGACTGGGTCGCCGGGCGCGGGGAGGACGACCCGTTCTTCCTCTACCTCGCGTTCACCGCCCCGCACTGGCCGCTGCACGCCCACCCCGAGGACATGGAGCGGTACGCCGGCGTCTACGAGCGGGGCTGGGACCGGCTGCGGGCCGAGCGGCTCGAGCGCCTGCAGGCCGAGGGCCTGGTTGGCGACGAGGCCCGGCTCTCCGAGCGCGACCCGAGCCAGCCGGCCTGGGACGAGGTCGAGGAGACCACGTGGGAGGCCAGCCGGATGGCGGCCTACGCCGCGATGGTCACCGCGATGGACCGCGGCATCGGCCGGGTCCTGGACACGATCGAGGCCCGCGGCGAGCTCGACGACACGATCGTCGTCTTCCTCGCCGACAACGGCGGATGCGCCGAGACCCCCGGCGAGGCCGCGAAGTTCCGCTTCCGCAACCGGACCGAGCTCCCCGACGGGCGCTCGATCCGGATCGGCAACACCCACGACATCCCTCCGGGCGGGCCCGACACCTGGACCGCGTACGGCCCGGCCTGGGCCAACCTGTCCAACAGCCCGTTCCGCCTCTACAAGCGCTGGACCCACGAGGGCGGCATCGCCTCCCCGTTCGTCGTCCACTGGCCCGCTGGCGGCCTGGCCGACGGCTCGGTCGTCCACCGGCCCTTCCAGCTGACCGACGTGCTCCCGACCCTCCTCGAGGCGGGCGGGCTGCCGAGCGCCGGGGGCCGGGGCGTGAGCATGCTCGACACCCTCCGGGGCGGCACGGCCGGGGCCGACCACACCCTGTTCTGGGAGCACATCGGCAACTGCGCCGTGCGCGAGGGTGACTGGAAGCTCGTCCGCGAGGCCGAGCAGCCCTGGGAGCTGTACGACCTCGCCACCGACCGGTCCGAGCTCGACGACCTGGCCGCCGAACACCCCGAGCGGGTCGAGGCCCTCGCCGCCGCGTGGCAGGAGTGGGCCGACGGCGCGGGCGTCCTGCCGTGGCCGGTCCACCAGTCCCCGTGGGACCCCGAGACCGACCTGCACCGACACCGACCGACCGTTCGCGAGCACGAGGAAGCGACCCGATGAGCACCCAGCCCGAGACCCCCACCCGCCGGCCGAACATGGTCTTCCTCCTCACCGACGACCACGCGGCACACGCCATCGGCGCCTACGGCTCGGTCGTCAACACGACCCCCCGCATCGACGAGATCGCCGAGTCAGGGGCGCGGCTCGAGCACTGCTACGCGACGAACTCGCTGTGCACCCCGAGCCGGGCGAGCATCCTCACCGGCACCTACAGCCACGTCAACGGCGTGTACGGGCTCAAGACGCACATCGACGCCAGCCAGCCGACGTTCATCAGCCGGCTGCGCGAGGAGGGCTACCGCACTGCCATCGTCGGCAAGTGGCACATGGGCGACGGCGAGACAGACGGCGTCTCGCACGACCCGCAGGACTTCGACTACTGGGACGTCGTCCTCGGCCAGGGCGAGTACCACGACCCGCGGTTCCGCTCCGCCGACGGCGAGCGGACGGAGGAGGGCTACGCGACGAACGTCATCACCGACCTGTCGCTGCAGTGGATGGACGCGCAGGTCGCCGACGACGAGGACCGGCCGTGGGCCATCCTCATCTGGCACAAGGCGCCGCACCGCCCCTGGCAGCCCGATCCGGCGCACCTGGACCTGTACACCGACCCCATCGCTGTGCCGCGCACCTTCTTCGACGACTACTCGACGCGCACCGCGTCGGCCCGTCGGGCGGCCATGCGGCTGGCCGAGGGCATGCACCTGCGCGACCTCAAGACGCTGCCGCCCGAGGGCCTCACCTACGAGGAGCTCTCGCTCTGGAAGTACCAGCGGTACATGGAGGACTACCTGCGCTGCGTGCACTCGGTCGACGTGAACGTCGGCCGCGTCCTGGACTGGCTGAAGGAGCGGGACCTGTTCGATGACACCCTCGTCGCCTACAGCTCGGACCAGGGGTTCTTCCTCGGCGACCACGGCTGGTACGACAAACGCTTCATGTACGAGGAGTCGCTGAAGATGCCGTTCGTCGTCTCCTACCCGCGCCGGATCCCGGCCGGGACGGTCTACGAGGGCACGGCGAGCAACGTCGACATGGCCCAGACCTTCCTGGACGCCGCCGGCGTCGCGCACCACCCGCGGATGCAGGGGCGCAGTTTCTTCGGCGACCTCGTGGGCGAGCCGACGGCGCCGCAGGCGGACGGGCTGTACTACCGCTACTGGGAGAACGACGACTACGACCACCATGCGCCCGCGCACTACGGTTGGCGCACCGAGCGGTACAAGCTCATCTACTTCTACAACGACGGTCTCGGCCTGCCGGGCACGACGAACCGGCAGTATCCGCCGGAGTGGGAGCTGTACGACATGGAGCAGGATCCGGACGAGGTGAACAACGTCTACGACGACCCCGCGTACCGCGAGGTCCGGGAGGAGCTGAAGGTCGCGATGTGGAAGGCGCAGGAGTCCTTCGGCGACGCGCCGCACCCGAGCCAACCGGTGCCGACCGGGCTCACGGTCGACGCGTGACCGGGCACGCCCTGGAGGACTGGTGACCGGCCCGGAGGCTCGCGGTGGCCTCACCGGGCTGGTCGACGTGCCCGCCGGGTCCTTCCGCATGGGCTCGACGGACTTCTATCCCGAGGAGGGGCCGGTCCGGGAGGTCCGGGTGGACGCGTTCGCCGTCGAGCGGCACCCGGTGACCAACGCCCAGTTCGCGGCCTTCGTCGCCGACACCGGCCACGTCACGGTGGCCGAGCAGGCGCCGGACCCGGCCGACTTCCCCGGTGCCGACCCGGCCCTGCTCGTCCCGGGCGGTCTCGTCTTCACCCCGACCCCGGGCCCGGTGCCGCTGGACCGCTGGGACCTGTGGTGGCGGTGGCAGCCGGGCGCCTGCTGGCGCACCCCGCAGGGGCCGGGGTCGAGCACCGACGGCATCGAGGAGCACCCGGTCGTCCTCGTCGCCTACGACGACGCCCTCGCCTACGCGCGCTGGGCCGGGCGGGACCTGCCCACCGAGGCCGAGCACGAGTACGCCGCCCGCGGCGGCGGGGGGACGAGCACGTACGCGTGGGGTGAGGAGCGGACGCCGGGCGGCCGGCTCATGGCCAACACCTGGCAGGGCCGCTTCCCCTACCGCAACGACGGCGCCGACGGCTGGCGCGGGACGTCGCCGGTCGGGGCGTTCCCCGCGAACGGCTACGGCCTGCACGACCTGGTCGGGAACGTCTGGGAGTGGACCCGGACCCTCTTCCTCACCGGGGCCGACCGCGACGCCGCGGACGAGCTGGCCCGCGGCGACGGTGGCGGGCCCGCGCCCGTGGCGGAGGCCGCCGCGGTGTCGTCGTGCTGCGCGCCGGACCGCTCGACGATGGTCGCGGCGCCCGACCTCCAGGCGCTGACCGAGCGGTCGGTCGCGCCGGGGGAGCGGCACCCGCGACGGGTGCTCAAGGGCGGCTCCCACCTCTGCGCCCCGGAGTACTGCCTGCGCTACCGGCCCCCGGCGCGCTCGCCGCAGTCCGAGGACAGCGCGACGACGCACCTCGGCTTCCGCTGCGTGCTCCGCGCCGCCTGACCCGGCCGGGGCCCGGCCTCAGGCGTCGGCCGGGGCCGCGACCGGCTCGGTGCGCGCTCGACGACCGCCGATGAGACGGCCGATGAGCGCCCCGACCAGGGCGGGCACGAACACCAGCGCCGCGCCGAACGGCCCGGACTCCGGCAGGTCCCCGAGGTAGACCTGCAGGTCGAAGGAGGTGTCGCTGCCGATCTGCGGGAAGGCGGCGAGGAACGCCCCGACGAGGACGGCGACGAGGAGCCAGCGCAGGAGGACCCGCCCGAGCCCGGCGCGTCGCCCGTCGAGGAGGGACCACACGAACGAGACGAGGACGACGAGGGCGAAGGCGAGGACGCCGGCCCCGATGTCGGCACCGCCCGAGGGGTCGGACAGGGCCGAGAGGCCGAAGCCCACCGCGGCGGCCAGGAGCACGACGACGACGACCCGCAGCAGCACCTTCATCCGCGGAGGATGGCACAGCCGGGCCGCCGAGGACCAGGGTCCCGCCGTACCGGGCGGGACCCTGGAGTGCCGGCCCACGGTGGGGGCGCGCATTGTGTCGACAGCGGCACATAGCACGAGATCCGGCGATCCGCTCGTCGAGAGGGCCCTCCTGCAGAAACAGAACGCTCGGTCCGTAGAGAAGCGATGGGTATCACAAATGGACGGATGGGGCGCGCCGGAAAGCCGTTGTTCACCGGCCGCCCGGTCTTTCACCGGGAATTGCCCGCGACTCGGGGACAGCCCGCGCACTCGTGACATCCGGGCAGGGCGTAGATGAGGCAGCAGGACCGACGCGACGTCGGGGGCGCGGCGCCCCGGGCCTGCCGGTCCGCCTCGGCCCACATGTCGTCGACGAGGGCGCCGCGGGTGCGTCGGCCGAGCGGCACCCGGGCCGCATATCCGGCCGCGAGGGGGGCCGCGAGGGCGCGGTAGTCCGCCTCGGCCCGTTCCAGCCGGGTGCCCAGGTCGCCGTCGCCGGGCACCACGGTGGTGAGCCGCACGATCGCCGGCACCCCGGTCCCGGTCCGCGTGAAGGTGAGGTCGTCCAGGCCCTCCACCCGCCAGGGGCCGGCGGCCGCGGCGGTGGCCGCGGTGTGCGCCGGGACCTGCAGGAGCCACTGGAGGACGAAGACGTCGGCGACGGCCGGGGGTGCCACACCGTCGTACCAGCGTCCGTGCAGGTCGGAGACGGTCTGCTGCCAGGGCCGCGGGTCGTCGGCGAGCCGGTGGGGCAGGGCCCCGACACCGATGTCGAAACGGAGCCACGGGTGCCCCTGCGACATGCGAGCGGCGGCGGCACCCGGGTCGGATGCCGCCGCCGTGCTCGACAGGTGGTCGGTGGTCAGGAGGTGGCCTTCTCGTAGGCCTCCTGGACCTCCGTGGAGATGCGTCCACGGTCGCTGATGTCGTACCCGTTGCTGCGCGCCCAGTCACGGATCGCGCTCACGTCACGACGGCCCCGGCCGGCCGGCCGGGCGGTGCTCCGGCGGCCGCCGGTGCGCTCGGCGTGGCCGATCCACACCGCCAGCGAGTCACGCAGCTGGGTGGCGTTGTCGGTCGTGAGGTCGATCTCGTAGCTCACTCCGTCCAGCGCGAACGTCACGGTCTCGTCGGCGGGCGACTCCTTGTCCACGTCGTCCACGAGCAGGACCTGCACCTTTTTGGCCATGTTCTGTCCTTCAGAGGTCGATCTTTCGGGGGGCCCTCGGAAGCTGCATCCGCTGGCGTATCACGAGAGTATAGCCAGGGTAAAGCCGGAGTAAAGGGAGAGTCGGCGGAATCTCTCCGGCGGAAAGGTCACCTATGACCGGACAGGTCCTTCGGGCGGCTCCCCGGCGTCATTGTCCGCGGCCTTTCGGCGGGCGTCCTGCTCCTTCTCGAAGCGGCGCTGGGCCTGTCGCTCGCGCCGGTCCCCCTCGAGGATCCGCTTCATGAGCGCGTAGAAGAAGGCCGCGACCACCACCGTCGGGACGAGGGCGGCGACGTAGGGCCACACCGCGTCCACGGCTCAGGCCTCGGGCTTCAGGTGCGGGAAGAGGATGGTCTCGCGGATGCTCGCGCCGGTGAAGAACATGACGAGCCGGTCGACCCCGAGACCCAGGCCACCCATCGGCGGCGCGCCGTACTCCAGGGCCCGCAGGAAGTCCTCGTCCACCTGCATCGCCTCGGGGTCCCCGCCCGCCGCCCGCAGCGACTGCGCCTCCAGGACGTGCCGCTGGACCACGGGGTCGACGAGCTCGGAGAAGCCGGTGCCCCGCTCGACGCCGCCGATGATGAGGTCCCAGGCCTCGATGAGCCCCGGCTGCTCGCGGTGCGGGCGGGCCAGGGGCTGCGCGATCGCCGGGTAGTCGCACAGGAACGTGGGCTGGAGCAGCGCGGGCTCGACGACCTCGCCGAGGATCTCCAGGAAGACCTTGTCCTTCTCGAGCGCCGGGTCGACGGCGACCCCGTGCCGTTCGGCCAGCTCGAGCAGCCGCTCGCGCGGGGTGTCGATGGTCACGGTCTCCCCGACGGCCTCGCTCACGGCGTCGTACACCGGCAGCCACCGCCACTCGCCGTCGAGGTCGACGGTGCCGGCCGGGGTCTGCACCGTCCGGGAACCGAGCGCGTCGGCGACGCCGAGGTAGAGGTCGCGCATCAGGGCCCCGATGCTGCGCTGGTCCCCCCATGCCTGGTAGGCCTCGAGCATCGTGAACTCGGGGGAGTGCGTGGAGTCCACGCCCTCGTTGCGGAAGATCCGGCCCATCTCGTAGACCCGGTCGACCCCGCCGACAACGGCCTTCTTGAGGTTGAGCTCCAGCGCGATCCGCAGCACCATCTCCTGGTCGAAGGCGTTGATGTGGGTGCGGAACGGACGGGCCGCGGCGCCGCCGTGGACCAGCTGGAGCGCGGGGGTCTCGACCTCGAGGTAGCCCTGCCCGTCGAGGACGGCGCGGATGGCGCGCAGCGCCGTGGCCTTGGTGCGGACCATGTCGCGGGCCTCCTGGCGCACGACGAGGTCGGCGTAGCGCTGGCGGACCCGCGCCTCCTCGGAGAGCTCCTTGTGCAGCACCGGCAGGGGCCGCAGCGCCTTGGCCGCCATCCCCCAGCTGCGGGCCATGACCGACAGCTCGCCGCGGCGGCTGGAGACCACCCGGCCCTGCACCCACACGTGGTCGCCGAGGTCGACGTCGGCCTTCCACGCGGCGAGCCCGTCCTCGCCGACCTCGGCCAGGCTGAGCATCACCTGGAGGCGGGTGCCTACCCCCTCCTGGAGGGTGGCGAAGGCGAGCCTGCCGGTGTTGCGGACGAAGACCACCCGGCCGGCGACGTCGACGACGTCGTCGGTCTCCTCGCCGTCCGCGAGCCGGCCGTCGTAGGCGGCCCGGACCTCGGCGAGGGAGTGGGTGCGGGGGACCTGCACCGGGTAGGCCTGCCCGCCTCCGGCGAGGATGCGGTCGCGCTTGTCCCGGCGGATCCGCATCTGCTCGGGCAGGTCGGCCTCGGGGGCGGCGGGGGGCGGGGCGTCGGTCACGGAGGACAAGCCTACGAGCCGTCGTCGGGGGGTGCCGCTACGGTCCGGACATGGCGCGCACGCCCCACCGCTGGACCGACGGCCTCGCCGCGCGCCGGGTCGAGCGGAACCCGTTCGTCGACGCCCCGGACCCGGGCGCCTGGCCGAGCACCCTGCCCGCCATCCGGCAGCTGCTCGACGAGGGCCTGGACCTCGCCGCCTGCACGGTCCTCGTCGGCGAGAACGGGTCCGGAAAGTCGACGCTCGTCGAGGCGCTGGCCATGGCGGCGGGCATGAACGCCGAGGGCGGTTCCACCGGCGCGCGGTACTCGACGTACGCGGCCGAGTCACCGCTGCACGAGTGGATCCGGGTCGTCCGCGACGGCGGCGCCCCGCGCTGGGGCTACTTCGTGCGGGCCGAGACCATGCACGGCCTCTTCACCTACCTGGCGACCACGGCGTCCGGCGGCAACGACCCGGACTTCCACGAGCTCTCGCACGGGGAGTCCTTCACCGCGCTGCTCGGGACGCGTCGGTTCGCCGGCGAGGGCCTGTTCGTCCTGGACGAGCCCGAGGCCGGCCTGTCCTTCGGCGCCCAGCTCCACCTCGTCGCCGAGCTGACCGCCATGTCCCGCCGGCCACGCACCCAGGTCGTCGTCGCCACCCACTCGCCGGTCGTCGCCGCCATCCCCGGGGCGCTCGTGCTCGAGCTCGGCGAGCACGGCATCCGGCCCACGAGCTGGGCGGAGCTCGAGGTCGTCGAGCACCACCGGCTCTTCCTCCAGGACCCGCGCCGGTACCTGCGGCACGTCGTCGACGACCTCGACTGAGATGCGTCGGCCGGGGCTTCCGAGTCAGCCGGGCAGCGCGCAGGACAGGAGGGCGGCGGCGGTGTCGCGGGCGTCCTGCAACCCGTCGAGGAGCGGACGGGAGCGGTGCTCGGCCGAGAGGATCTCGACGCCCCACGGCCCGTCGAACCCGGTCGCCGCGAGGACCCGGACGAGACCGTCGAGGTCGAAGCAGCCCTCGCCGGGGTAGCGGCGCCGGTCGACGGTGTCCTCGAGGAGGGTCCCGACGACCTCGGGGGCGGCGTCGTCGAGCTCCACGGCGAACACCGAGCCGGGGACGAGGGCGGCGGCCAGCTCCTCCAGCGAGGTCCCGGCCCGGAAGACGTGCCAGGCGTCGACGACGAGGCCGAGGTTCGGTTCGCCGACCTCCGCGACGAGCTCCGCCCCGAGCGGCATGGTCGTCACCGTCGAGAAGGGCAGCGGTTCCAGGGCCACCCGCAGCCCGTGCCCGGCGGCCCGCCGGGCGAGCGCGCGCAGCGACGGGACGAGCTCGCGCCACTCCTCGGGCCCGGTGTCGACCGGCGGCCCGGCCTTGACGTGCCGTACCCCGAGGGCGACGCCCGCCTCGAACAGCAGGTCGTGCTCGGCGTCGACGGCGGCCCGGTCCGCGCCGGTCACCCACCAGCGGTCGAGCAGCTCGACCTCGGTGTGGCGCACTCCCGTCGCCGCCACCAGCTCGGCCAGGCCGTCGAACCCGAGGGTGTCGCGGGCGGTGACGAGGTCGGCGAGCACGAGACCCAGGCCCGCCCAGCCGGTGGCGGCGACCGCGTCGACGCGTTGCCCGACGTCGAGCGGGCTCCGGGGGGAGCCCAGGGGCGAGGCGTCGCCGGCGCTGGTCCAGCAGGTGGCAAGCAGCTCGGCCCCGCTCACCGGCGCTCCGCGAGCGGGGTGGGCTGCCGCGGCTCCAGACCCGCGGCGCGGTAGGCGGCGTCGACGAGCTCCATGGCCACGACCGCGTCGTCGGCGTCGGTGAGCACCGGTGCGTCCTCGCGCACGGCCGCCGTGAAGGCCTCGAGCTGGTAGGTGTAGCTGCTGCGCGTCCCGAGGTGCTCGACGACCTCGGTCCCGTCGCGGCGGCGCAGCACGAGCGAGTCGTCGAGGTGCGGCAGGGGGAAGCTCGGCAGGTGCAGGGTCCCCTCGCTGCCCTCGACGGTGAGGTGGAAGTCCAGCGCCGGCGCGTCCATCCGGCTGCCGGCCAGCGCGGTCACCCCGGACGGGTACTCGAGGTCGACCATGAGCTCGGCGTCGACCCCCGGGGTGCGCTCCCGGGCGCGCGCGCCGACGACGCGCGGCGGCCCCCCGAGCAGCGGTCCCAGCAGGCGCACCGCGGAGAGGCTGTAGCAGCCGAGGTCCATGGTCGACCCGCCGGCGAGGTCCGCCCGCCAGCGCGGATCGTCGGCGCCGGGGTCGGGCATGAGCAGGCGGCAGTCGACGTGCCGGACCTCGCCGACCGCCCCGGTGGCCACGAGGTCGACGGCCCGCCGGAAGAGCGGGTGGTACGGGTAGTGGAAGGCCTCCATGAGGACGACGCCGGCGGTGCGGACCGCGTCTCGCACGGCCCGGGCCTCGTCGGCGTTCGCGGCCGACGGCTTCTCGGCCAGTACGTGCTTGCCGGCCTCGGCGGCCCGGAGGTTCCAGGTGCCGTGCAGCCCGTTGGCCAGCGGGTCGTAGACCGCCTCGAGCTCCGGGTCGGCGAGCAGGTCCTCGTACGTCGCGTGCACCCGGGGGATGTCGTGCCGGTCGGCGTAGGCCCGGGCCCGCTCGAGGTCCCGGGCCGCGACGGCGAGCACCCGGGCCCCGGTGACCCGGGCCGGGGCGAGCAGGGCGAGCTCGGTGATGCGGGCCGCGCCGAGCACCCCGATCCGGAGCGGGGGGTGGACGTCCGGAGGGCTCATGCCATCGGACGCTAGGTGCCCCCACCCCGTCCGGGCGTCCCGGGGTCACCTCAGAAACACCTCAGTCCTTCTCCGCTCCCGGGGGTGTGGCGGTCGAGGAGCGCAGGACCAGCCGGGGCTCGACGACGACGTCGGCCACGTCCGCGCGGCCGGCGACGAGGGCCTCCAGGGTGCGGACGGCGGCCGCCGCCATCGGCCCGGGGTCCTGGCTCACCGAGGTGAGGCGCACGGTCGCCAGGCGCGCCAGCGGACTGTCGTCGTACCCGACGACGGACAGCCCGCCCGGCACGTCGACGCCGGCCCGCAGCAGCGCGTCACGCACCCCGAGGGCGCAGCGGTCGTTGAAGGCGACGACCGCGGTGGGCCGGTCCGCGGCGGGCCGGGCCGCGACCCGCGCCCCCGCCTCCAGACCCGCGGCCTCGGTGTCCCCCGCGGGGACGACGAGCGTGTCCCCGGCCAGCCCGCGGCGCTCCATCGCCCTCCGGTAGCCGCGCCGCCGGGCGGTGGCGATCGTGCCGCGCCCGCCGTCGGCGTAGGCGATCCGGCGGTGCCCGAGGTCCGCGAGATGGTCGACGGCCAGCCGCAGCCCGAGGGCGTCGTCGGCGTACACCCCGCGGGCGGAGGCCGCACCGGGCCGGCCGAGCGCCACGACGGGGCAGTGCGCCGCGAGGGCGTCCAGGGCCCGGGCCGACATCGTCGTGCCGAGCAGCACGAGCCCGGCGCAGCGTGAGTCCAGCAGGGTGTCGACCGCGTCCGCCTCGGACCGGCGCGAGGTCGTCGTCGACAGGACGAGGTCGAGACCGGTGCCGGCGACCGCGCCGTCGAGCGCGTCGACGAGCGCCGCGTGGAACGGGTGGCTCACGTCGAGGACGACGCCGACCAGGTGCGGGCGCTTGCGGGCCAGGGAGCTCGCGGTGCGGTCCGCCCGGTAGCCGAGCGCGCCGGCGGCCTCGTGCACGGCAGCGCGGGTCGACTCGCTCGGGCCAGGCTGCTCGCGCAGGACGAGCGAGGCCGTCGCGGGGGACACCCCGGCCCGCGCCGCGACGTCGGCGAGGCGGGCGCGGGCCATGCGGGCTCCCTCCGGGGCGGTCCGTTGACAGGGTTTCGGCGTCGGTGCACACTAGCGCTTAAAGCGCTTTAAGACGAGCGTCCCGCTGCTTGAGGAGGTCACGGATGACCACCACCGCCCACCGGCTGGAGTACGACCCGTTCTCGGACGAGTTCAAGGCCGACCCCTTCCCGGTCTACGCGTGGATGCGGGAGGAGGCGCCGGTGTACCACAGCGACACCTGGGGCTGGTGGGCGCTCAGCCGGTTCGCCGACGTCCGCGCCGCCGCCACCGACCCCGAGACCTTCCTCTCCTTCGAGGGCATCGACATCGACGACACGGCCAAGGACCAGTCCGGCCCGGGCTTCCTCCCCGACCTGGACAACCCCCGGCACGACCAGGTCCGGCAGGTGATCCAGCCGTTCTTCCTCCCCCGCCGCATCGCCGACCGGGAGGACGCGATCCGCGCGGTCATCCGCGAGCACCTCTCGGCCTGGCGCGAGCGCGGCCACGTCGACCTGGCCCAGGAGTTCGCCTGGCCGATCCCCAACGACGTGTTCTTCGCCGTCCTCGGCCTGCCGGGGCGGCACGAGGACCCGGAGACCCGGGCGCAGCTGGACACCTGGGTCCACCAGCTCAAGGACCGCAGGCCGGGCGACCAGCGCCTCACGCCCCTCGCCACCGCCGCGACCGAGGGCATCCGCGACTACTTCGTCGACCTCCTCAACGACCGCCGGGCGAACCCGCGCGACGACGTGCTCACCCACCTCGTGCAGGCCGACGTAGGCGGCGAGCCGTTCTCGGAGGAGCACATCACCCCGGCCTCCGAGGTCCTCGGACTGATGATGGTCCTCTTCCTCGGCGGCGTGGAGTCGACGGCCGGGCTCATCGCGACGACCGTCAAGCTCCTCGCCGAGAACCCCGACCAGCGCGAGCTCGTGCTCGCCGACCCCTCCCTCATCCCGGCCGCGGTCGACGAGGCGGTGCGCTGGAACACCCCGCTCCAGCTCGTCGGGCGGACGACCTCGCGCGAGGTGACGCTGCACGGCACGACCATCCCGGCGGGGGGTCGCGTCGTCCTCGTCTACGGCGCCGCCAACCGGGACGAGCGCGAGTTCGAGGACGCCGACCGCTACCTCGTGACGCGCGGCCGGATCCGCCACCTCGGCTTCGGCGAGGGGATGCACGGCTGCCTCGGCCGGCCGCTGGCCCTGCTGGAGACCCAGATCGCGCTGGAGGAGGCGCTGCCCGTGCTCGGGCGCTACACCGTCGACGACGGCGCGGAGAGGTACCGCAGCACGCCGAACATGCACGTCTGGTGGCACCTGCCGGTGTCGTTCACCCCGCCGCGCGAGCGTGGGGACTCCGGCGCCGCCGTCTCCCGCCTCACCGGCGAGGCGATGACCGAGGCCGTCATCGAGGCCAAGGAGACCGTGAGCGACGGCGTCGTCGCCCTCACCCTGCGGCCGACCTCCGGACTGCCGTTCCCGTCCTGGCGTCCGGGGGCGCACGTCGACCTCGCCCTGCCCGGCGTCCGCACCCGGCAGTACTCGCTCTCCGGCGACCCCGCCGACCTCTCCACCTACCGGCTCGGCGTGCTGCGCGAGCCCGCGAGCCGGGGCACGTCCGAGCACGTCCACGCCGGGCTGCGGGCCGGTGACGTCGTGCGGGTCGTCGGCCCGCGCAACCACTTCCGGCTCGTCGACGCGCCCCGGTACGCCTTCGTCGCCGGCGGCATCGGCATCACCCCGATCCTGCCCATGCTCCGCGAGGCGCAGGCCCGCGGCGCGGACTGGCACCTCACCTACGGCGGGCGGACCCGGGCGTCGATGGCCTTCCTCGACGAGCTCGAGCAGTACGGCGAGCGGGTGACGGTGGCGCCGCAGGACGAGGTCGGGCTGCTCGACCTGCCGGGAGTCCTCGGCGAGCCGCGCGACGACACGTCCGTCTACTGCTGCGGGCCGGGCCCCCTGCTCGACGCCGTCGAGGCGGCGACGGCCGCCTGGCCCCGCGGGTCGCTGCACGTCGAGCGGTTCGCCGCGAAGCCCCTCACCGAGCCGGTGCGCAGGGACGCCTTCGAGGTCGAGCTGCGCGCCAGCGGCCGCACCGTCACGGTCGGTCCGGAGGTCTCGGTGCTCGACGCCGTGGCCGCGGCGGGCGTCCCGACCGTGTCGTCGTGCAACGAGGGGACCTGCGGCACGTGCGAGACGACGGTCCTCGAGGGGCGGCCGGACCACCGCGACTCCGTGCTCGAGGAGACCGAGCGGGAGGCCGGCGACTGCATGATGATCTGCGTCTCGCGCTCGTGCACCGCACGGCTCGTCCTCGATCTCTGAGGCGCCGGTCCGCGGCCTGCACCGTCTCGGGGGTGGACGCGCGAAGGGGGTGACACCGGAGGCACCGACCGGGATGATGCGGGACGTGACGCGCGAGGACGACCGGTGGCGATGCCCGGCCTGGGTGCCGGCCGCCCTGCTCGTCCTCACCGTGGCCCAGCTCGCCGTCGCGCAGTGGTGGCCGGGGATCGAGCGGTTCGCCGACAAGGCCTTCGGGGCGCGGCTCGTCGCCTACCCGGTGATGATGCTCCTCGCGCCGGCGATCTGGTGGGGCGTGGTCCGCCGGCGCGACGCCTCCGCCCGGCCGCCGTACGGCGCCTACGCGCTCGTCATGGCCCCGTTCCTCGTCGACGTCACGGGCAACAGCCTCGACCTCTACGACACCGTCGTCTGGTGGGACGACCTCAACCACTACGTCAACTGGCTCCTGCTCCTCGGGGGCATCGGCCTGCTCGTCACCCGACGGGTCGAGCCGCCGTGGGCCGTCGTCGCCCTCGTCGCCGGGCTGGGGGCGGTCCTCGCCATCGGCTGGGAGCTCGGCGAGTGGTACACCTTCATCCGCCACGGCACCGAGCTGGGCAGCGCTTACGAGGACACCCTCGGCGACCTCACCCTGGGCACGCTCGGGGCGAGCACGGCCGGCCTCATCGTCCGCTGGTCGCGTCGCCGCGAGACCGGGGATCAGCGCTCGTCGACCATGATGTCGATGGAGTAGTCCTCGGCCCGGTAGCAGTGGTCGCCGAACTCGACCGCTCGACCCGAGGCGTCGAAGGCCATCCGCGTCATGGTCAGCACCGGCTGCTGCCCGCGCAGCCCGAGGTGGCGGCGCTCGACCGAGGTGGGCATCCGCGCGCCGATGGTCTGCCGGGCGACCGCGGGCCGGACCCCCCGGCCCCGGAGGACGGCGTAGAGCCCCGTGTCCTCCAGCTCCTCCCGGGTGATGTCCGCGTGCTGCGGCGGCAGCCAGTTCGTCATGACCGCGATCGGGTGCCCGTCGGCTCCACGCACCCGGACGACGAGAAGCAGAGGGGTGTCGGGCTCGAGGTCCAGGGCCGACGCCGCCCGCTCGTCGGCGACGAGCTCGTGCCGGACGACGGTGGTCACGGGGGTACGCCCCTCGCGGCGCAGGTCGTCGAAGAGGCTGGTCAGCTCCGCCCGGCGGTGGACCTTGCGGTTCGCGACGTGGGTGCCCAGCCCCCGACGCCGCACGAGCAGGCCCTGGTCGACCATCTCCTGGATCGCCCGCCGGACCGTGGGCCGGGACAGCCCGAGACGCTGGGCCAGCGCCACCTCGTTCTCGAACGGGTCGCCGGGCTGGAGGCGGCCGTCGGCGACCGCGGCACTCAGCTGCTCGGCGACCTGGTGGTAGAGCGGCACGGGCGACTCGCGGTCGATCTCGACACTCACGAGGTGTGCACCCACGGTCTGCACTGTAGGGCAGAGCAGCCCCGGCCCCGGCCGACTCGCAGGACACCAAAGTATAAATGTCAGGACATACTCTTGACATGATGGGAGGACGCGAGACAGAGTGACGACGGCACCAGGGCTCTGACGAGCCACGCGACACGAGGGAGTGCGGATGCGGACCGAGCCGACCGTGCACGACGTCGTGTCGATGGGCCGCACGGGCGTGGACCTCTACCCGCTGGAGCACGGCGTCGGGCTCGAGGACGTGCAGACGTTCCGTAAGTTCCTCGGGGGCAGCGCCACGAACGTCGCCGTCGCCGCGGCCCGGCACGGCCGCGACGCCGCCCTCGTGACGAAGGTCGGCGACGACCCGTTCGGCCGCTACGTCCGGCGCGAGGCGGCCCGTCTCGGCGTCGACGCCCGGTACGTCTCGACGGTGCGGACCCCGGGGCCGCCCACCCCCGTGACGTTCTGCGAGGTCTTCCCGCCCGACGACTTCCCCCTCTACTTCTACCGCCACCCCGCGGCACCGGACCTGCTCATCACCGGCGAGGACCTTCCGCTCGACGCGATCCGCAGTGCCCGGGTGTTCTGGGCCACCGTCACCGGCCTGTCGCAGGAGCCGTCCCGCGCCGCGCACCTCACGGCCTGGGAGGCCCGGGGACGTGCTCCGCACACCGTGCTCGACCTGGACTACCGGCCGATGTTCTGGGCCGACCCGTCCGAGGCGAGCGAGCAGGTGGGCAAGGCCCTCGAGCACGTCACCGTCGCCGTCGGCAACCGCGAGGAGTGCGAGGTGGCGGTCGGCGAGAGCGACCCGCAGCGCGCCGCCGACGCCCTGCTGGAGCGCGGTCTCGACCTCGCCGTCGTCAAGCAGGGTCCGCGCGGCGTCCTCGCGGTCACCCCGGAGGAACGGGTGGAGGTCGCGCCCTTCGCGGTGGAGGTCGTCAACGGCCTCGGCGCGGGCGACGCGTTCGGCGGCGCCCTGGTCCACGGGCTGCTCGCCGGGTGGGACCTGCGCCGGACGGTCGAGTTCGCCAACGTCGCCGGCGCCATCGTCGCCTCCCGGCTGGAGTGCTCGACGGCCATGCCGACGACCACCGAGGTCGATGCCGCGCTCGCCGGACGCGGAGGCGGGTCGTGACCCCGGGGCAGCGGGTGTCCCGCGCCGAGCTCACCGCCCTGCGCGTCCGTGAGCCGCAGCGCGTCCGGACGGCGTGGGCCGAGCGACGTCGGCGCCCCCTCGCCGGGGACGACGGACGGCTGCTCGTCGTCGCCGCCGACCACCCCGCCCGGGGCGCGCTGGGTGTCCGCGACGACGCGATGGCCATGGCCAGCCGCACCGACCTGCTGGACCGGCTCGCGTGCGCCGTCTCGCGGCCCGGCGTCGACGGGGTGCTCGGGACCGCCGACGTCCTCGACGACCTGCTCCTCCTGGGGGCCCTGGAGGACAAGGTCGTCGTGGGCTCGATGAACCGCGGCGGGCTCCAGGGGGCGGTGTTCGAGCTCGACGACCGCTTCACCGGCTACACCGCGTCCGAGATCGCCGCCCGCGGGCTGGACGGCGGGAAGATGCTCACCCGCGTCGCCCTCGGCGACCCCGGCACCGCCGCCACCCTCGCGGCCAGTGCGGACGCCGTGACCGAGCTCGCGGCGGCCGGGCTGATGGCCATGGTCGAGCCGTTCTGGTCGGTGGTCGAGGACGGACGGGTCCGCAACCTGCTGGACCCCGACTCGACGATCCGTTCGGTGCACGTCGCGTCCGGGCTCGGCGCCTCCAGCGCGCACACCTGGCTGAAGCTGCCCGTCGTCGACGACCTCGAGCGGGTCATGGACGCCACGACCCTCCCGACCCTGCTGCTCGGGGGCGACCCCACGGGGCACCCGGACGACACCTACGCCTCCTGGGACGCGGCCCTCGACCTGCCGCCCGTGCGCGGCCTCGTCGTCGGCCGGGCCCTGCTCTACCCGCCGGGCGGCGACGTCGCCGCCGCCGTCGACGTCGCCGCGGACCTCGTCCACGGGAGGTCCCGGTGAGCCCCGCGTCCGGGACCGGTCTCGACAACGACCGGTTCGTCCGGCCCCTCGGCAGCGCCCGGGACGGCGAGTTCCGCGTGGCGGTCTCGCCGACCGCCGGCCGTCCGGTCCCGGACTGGCAGCACACGACGCTGCGGATCGCCTGGGGCGGCCCGGGCCACTCCGTGCGCCACGACTCCGGCGAGGAGGAGACCCTCGTCGTCCCCCTCGTGGGCTCCTGGCGGGTCGAGGTGACCGAGGCCGACGGCACCGAGCACACGGTGGAGCTGGCCGGCCGGGCCTCGGTGTTCGACGGTCCCACCGACATCGTCTACGCCGGCCGCGGCTGCCGGTTGCGGGTGACGAGCACCTCCGGGGACGACGGCGCCCGCGTCGCCCTCTGCGGCGCCCCGGCGCGGCGCTCCGGGACGCCGTTCCCCGTCCGCCACCTGGCCGCAGCGGACGTCCCGGTCGAGCTGCGCGGAGCGGGCATCGCGAGCCGGGAGGTGCGCAACCTCGGGCTCCCCGACGTGCTGGACGCCGACGCCCTGCTCGTGTGCGAGGTCGTCACCCCGGCGGGCAACTGGTCGAGCTGGCCACCGCACAAGCACGACGAGGAACGGCCCGGCGAGGAGACCGCGCTCGAGGAGATCTACTACGTCGAGACCCGCAGCACCGACCCACGCGGGACCGACCCCGTGGGCTACCTGCGCGTCTACGGCGCGAACGGGCGGCCCGTGGACGTCCTCACCGAGGTCCGCACGGGTGACCTCGTGCTCGTCCCGCACGGCTGGCACGGTCCGGCGGTGGCGGCCCCCGACGCCGACCTCTACTACCTCAACGTCATGGCCGGGCCCGGCCCCGAGCGCGCCTGGCGGATCTGCGACGACCCCGCCCACGCGTGGGTCCGTGAGGGCTGGACCGACACCCCGGTCGACCCGCGCCTCCCGGTCGGACGGGACGGCCGATGAGCCGCCCGACCGTCCGTCTCACCGTCGCCCAGGCCACGGTGCGCTTCCTGGCGCAGCAGTGGACCGAGCGCGACGGCGAGCGGCAACCGCTGTTCGCGGGCTGCTTCGGCATCTTCGGCCACGGCAACGTCGCCGGGCTCGGCCAGGCGCTGCTGCAGGAGGAGGTCCGCGCCACCGAGGCCGGTGAGGCCCCCGCCCTCCCCTACGTGCTGGCCCGCAACGAGCAGGCGATGGTCCACAGTGCTGTCGCCTACGCCCGCCAGAAGGACCGGCTGCAGACCTGGGTGTGCACGGCGTCGGTCGGTCCGGGCTCGACGAACCTGCTGACCGGCGCCGCGCTCGCGACGATCAACCGCCTCCCGGTCCTGCTCCTGCCCAGCGGCACCTTCGCCACCCGGGTGTCGGCACCGGTGCTCCAGGAGCTGGAGCTGACGCACTCCGGCGACGTCACCGTCAACGACGCGTTCCGGCCGCTCTCGCGCTTCTTCGACGAGGTGCTCCGTCCCGAGCAGCTGCCGGCCGCCCTGCTCGGTGCCGTGCGGGTGCTCACGGACCCGGCGGAGACCGGTGCCGTGACCGTCTCGTTGCCGCAGGACGTGCAGGCCGAGGCCTTCGACTGGCCGGAGGAGCTCTTCGCCGAGCGCACCTGGCACGTCGCCCGTCCGCTGCCCGAGCCCGCGCGCACCGCCGCCGCGGCCGAGGTCGTGCGGTCCGCGAAGCGCCCGATGGTGGTGGCCGGCGGCGGGGTCCACTACTCCGGCGCCGAGGACGCGCTGCGGGCGTTCTGCGAGGCCACCGGCATCCCTGTCGGCGAGACCCAGGCCGGGAAGGGCTCGCTGCCGCACGGACACCCGCAGCTCATGGGCGCCGTCGGCTCGACCGGCACGACCGCCGCCAACGCGCTGGCCCGCGAGGCCGACGTCGTCATCGGCGTCGGCACCCGCTTCACCGACTTCACCACCGCCTCGCGCACCGCCTTCCAGGACGCCGGCGTGCGGTTCGTCAACGTCAACGTCGCGGGCTCGGACGCCGCCAAGCAGGGTGGCCTCACGGTCGTCGCCGACGCCCGGGAGGCCCTCGTCGCCCTCACCGCCGCGCTCGACGGCTGGTCGGTCGCGGGCGGGTACCGCCGCCGGCAGCAGAAGCTCTGGAGGGCGTGGGACGCGCAGGTCGAGGCCGCGTACGACCCGCCCCGGTCGGTGACGAGGAGGCTCGCCGCCGGGCTGCTCACCCAGGGCCAGGTGCTCGGCGCGGTCAACGAGCTCACGGGTCCGCGCGACGTCGTCCTGTGCGCCGCGGGGTCGATGCCCGGCGACCTCCACAAGCTGTGGCGGGTCCGCGAGCGCAAGGCCTACCACGTCGAGTACGGCTACTCCTGCATGGGCTACGAGATCCCGGCCGCCATCGGCGTCAGGCTCGCCGACCCGTCCCGCGAGGTGTTCGCGATGGTCGGCGACGGGGGCTACCTCATGATGCCGACGGAGCTGGTCACCGCGGTCCAGGAGAGGGTCAAGGTCGTCCTCGTCCTCGTCCAGAACCACGGCTTCCACTCCATCGGCTCGCTGTCGGAGAGCCTCGGCTCGCAGCGCTTCGGCACCCGCTACCGGATGCGCGGGGAGGACGGGCACCGGCTCGACGGCGACCTGCTGCCGGTCGACCTCGCCGCCAACGCCCGCAGCCTCGGGTGTCACGTCGTCGCCGTGCGCACGGTGGCGGAGCTGGCCGACGCGATCGGCGCCGCACGCGCCTGGCCCCAGGACGGCGGCCCGTTCGTCATTCACGTCGAGACCGACCCCTTCGTCCACGCCCCCGACAGCGAGAGCTGGTGGGACGTGCCCGTGAGCGAGGTCAGCGACCTGCGCTCGACGTCGGACGCCCACGACACCTACCTCGCCCACAAGGCCGACCAGCGACCGCTCCTCGCTCCGAGCACCGCCCCGCCCCCCGGTCGCGGACGTGGAAGGAGGCGCGGAGCCACCTGACCTCGCCGGCCCACGGCGGACCGCCCGAGGCCCCCTTGCGCACCATCCCCAGAACACCGCCTCGACGAAGCGGTGCTGTTCGAAAGGCAGAACCCGTCATGATCCGCACGAAGACCACTGGCGTCGTGGCCCTCACCGTCGCCGCCGCCCTCTCCCTCGCCGCCTGCTCCTCCGGCGGCGGCCGTCAGACCACCGAGGACAGCGGCAACAACGCCGGCACCGCCGACACCCCGTCGATGACGATCGCGATGATCACCCACCAGGCGCCCGGCGACACCTTCTGGGACATCATCCGCAAGGGCGCCGAGGCGGCGGCCAAGAAGGACAACGTCAAGCTCGAGTACTCGAACGACCCGGACGCAACGGCGCAGGCCCAGCTGGTCCAGGCGGCCATCGACAAGAAGGTGGACGGCATCGCCGTCACCGACCCGAACACCGGCGCGCTCGGCGCGGTCATCAAGTCCGCGGTCGGGGCCGGCATCCCCGTGACGATGTTCAACGCGGGGGGCCCGGACGCCATCGACCTCGGCGCCATCGGCTACTTCGGCCAGAGCGAGTTCGACGCGGGCCAGGGCGCCGGCAAGAAGATCGCCGACGAGGGCGGCAAGAAGATCCTCTGCGTCATCCAGGAGCAGGGCCAGTCCCAGCTGGAGGCCCGCTGCGACGGCGTCATCAAGGGCGCCCAGGGCGCCGACGTCAAGCGCCTCTACGTCAACGGCCGCGACGACTCCGACGTCACGACGAAGATCCAGGCCGCACTCACCGAGGACAAGAGCATCGACTGGGTGCTGACCCTCGGCGCGCCCTTCGCCCTGGACGCCGTGCAGTCGGTGTCCGGCGCGAGCTCGGAGGCCAAGATCGGCACCTTCGACACGAACAAGGAGCTCGTCGACGCCGTGAAGAGCGGGGACGTCGCCTTCGCCATCGACCAGCAGCCCTACCTCCAGGGCTACCTCGCCGTCGACGCGCTGTGGCTCTACAAGACCAACGGCAACACCATCGGCGGCGGCCAGAGCGTTGCGACCGGCCCGGCCTTCATCGACGAGACGAACGTCGACAAGGTCGCGGAGTTCGCGGCCAACGGGACCCGGTGAGCGCTCGATGACGTCCGTCACGGCCACCCCCACCGACGACCGCGTCGGCACCCGCTCTGTGCTGTCCTCGGTGCTCGCCCGCCCCGAGGTGGGAGCCCTCATCGGCGCGATCGCCGTCGCCGTGCTCTTCCTCGCGGTCGCCCCGGCGTTCCGCTCGATCGGCAACGTCGGCACCGTCCTCTACGGCTCGTCGGTCATCGGCATCATGGCCGTCGGGGTGGCGCTGCTGATGATCGGCGGCGAGTTCGACCTGTCGGCGGGGGTGGCCGTGACGACCTCCGGCCTCACCGCGGCGCACACCGCCTGGTGGTTCGGCCTCAACGTGTGGGCGGGCATCCTCATCGCCCTCCTGTTCTCCCTCGGCATCGGGGCGTTCAACGGCTTCCTGCTGCACCGCACCGGACTGCCGAGCTTCCTCGTCACGCTGGGGACGTTCTTCGTCCTCCAGGGGGTCAACCTCGCCGTCACCCGGCTCGTCACCGGAGGGGTCTCGTCGAACTCGCTGAGCGACCTCGACGGCTTCGACTCCGCCAAGGCGGTCTTCGCGTCGTCGTTCTCGGTCGGACCGGTGAACATCAAGATCCCGATCGTCTACTGGATCCTCCTCACCGTGCTGGCGGCGACGCTCCTGCTGCGCAGCCGGTACGGCAACTGGATCTTCGCCGTCGGCGGTGACTCCGCCGCGGCCCGCGCCGTGGGTGTCCCCGTCGTGGCCACGAAGATCGCGCTGTTCATGGGCGTCGGGTTCTGCGCCTGGATGCTCGGGATGCACAACCTGTTCCAGTACAACAACCTGCAGTCCGGTCAGGGCGTCGGCAACGAGTTCATCTACATCATCGCCGCGGTCATCGGCGGGTGCCTGCTCACCGGTGGCTACGGCTCGATCGTCGGGGCGTCGCTGGGCGCGCTGATCTTCGGCATGACCCAGCTGGGCATCACCTACGCCGGCTGGAACGTCGACTGGTTCAAGACCTTCCTCGGCGTCATGCTCATCGCCTCGGTCCTGGTCAACATGTACGTCAAGCGGAAGGGAGAGGGCTGATGGCCGCTCTCGAGGACACCCGCGTGGAGTCGAGCGACCGGCCGGTCCTCGAGCTCGTCGACTGCGGGAAGAGCTACGGCAACGTGCACGCGCTGCGTGGGGTGAACCTCAGCGTCCGTCAGGGCGAGGTCACCTGCGTCCTCGGTGACAACGGCGCGGGCAAGTCGACCCTCATCAAGATCGTCGCCGGCCTGCACGAGCACTCCGAGGGCACGATGCGGGTGAACGGGGAGGAACGCTCCTTCGGCAGCCCGCGCGCCGCGCAGGCCCTGGGCATCGCCACCGTCTATCAGGACCTGGCCCTGGCGCCCCTCATGGCGGTGTGGCGCAACTTCTTCCTCGGCAACGAGGTGCGCCGTGGTCCCTTCCTCGACATCGACGAGATGAAGCGGGTGGCCGGCGAGGAGCTGACGAAGATGGGGATCATCATCCCCGACCTGGACCGGCCGGTCGGCAGCCTGTCCGGTGGCCAGCGCCAGTGCATCGCCATCGCCCGGGCCATCTACTTCGGCGCCAAGGTCGTCATCCTCGACGAGCCGACGGCCGCCCTCGGCGTCAAGCAGTCCGGCGTGGTGCTCAAGTACATCGTCAAGGCGCGTGACGCGGGGCTCGGGGTCATCTTCATCACCCACAACCCGCACCACGCCTACCTCGTCGGCAACCACTTCGTCATCCTCAAGCTGGGGCGGGTCGTCCTCGACGCGCACCGCGACGAGCTGGACCTGGACCGACTGACGGCCGAGATGGCCGGGGGCCAGGAGCTCGACGAGCTCAGCCACGAGCTGCGCGGGTCCGACCCGGGCAAGGTGGCGCCGGCCCACGAGGTCGAGCACGGCGGCGTCCCCGCCCCCGAGGCGGACAGGGCCGACGGCGCGTGACGGAGACCTCCGGGGACCTGCGCGTCGGCATCGTCGGGGTCGGCGCGATGGGCGCCGACCACGCCGAGCGGGTGGCCCACCGCGTCTCGGGCGCCCGGCTCGTCGCGGTGTCCGACGCCGACGCCGCGCGGGCCGGCGACCTCGCGGCACGGTTCCCCGGCGTGCGCGCCGTGACGGACCCGTTGGCGCTCGTCGCCGACGACGACGTGGACGCCGTCGTCGTCGCCTCGCCCGGGGCGGCGCACGAGGAGCAGGTGCTGGCCTGCCTCGAGGCGGGCAAGCACGTCCTGTGCGAGAAGCCGCTGACGATGGACGGCGAGTCCTCGCTGCGGGTCGTGCGCGCCGAGCGTGCGGCCGGGAGGCCGCTGGTCCAGCTGGGCTTCATGCGCCGCTTCGACCCCGAGTACGCACGGCTCAAGGCGGTGCTGGACTCGGGCCGGCTCGGCCGGATGCTCCTCCTGCACAACACCCACCGCAACAAGAGCGTCCCGGACACCTTCCGCTCCGAGATGATCGTGCGCGACAGCCTCGTCCACGAGGTCGACGTCGCCCGCTTCCTCTTCGGGGAGGAGATCACCGAGGTCACCGTGTACTCACCGGCACCGACCTCCGCCGCGGCCGAGGGGGTCGTCGACCCGCAGGTGTCGGTGTTCCGGATGCAGGGCGGCGCGGTCGTCACGAACGAGGTCTTCGTGACGAATCAGGTCGGCTACGAGGTGCGCTGCGAGGCGGTGTGCGAGCGCGGGAGCGCGATGGCCGGACGGCCCTGGGCCGACCTGTACACGACGGTCGCCGCCGACGACGGCGAGGGCCTGTGGGGTGGCGGCGTCCCGGCCGACTTCCTGGGCCGCTTCGCGCGGGCCTACGACCTCGAGCTCCAGGCCTGGGCGGACGCCAGCCGCCGGGGAGAGGTGGTCGGGCCCACGACCTGGGACGGGTACGCGGCCACGGTCGTGTGCGAGGCGGGCATGCGGTCGCTGACGACCGGCGAGCCGGCGTCCGTGACCCTGGTGGACCCCGGGCCCGCGTCGTGAGGGTCCCACGCGACCGGGGCGGGCGACCCGTCCGCGGTGCTAATGTAAGGACAAATAGGTTCCGCGCACAGGAGTCATGATGAGCAGCCCCACCCGGATCACCCACCTCGTCGCCGGCTCGCCCTGGGAGGGCACGGCCGAGCGGACGAGCCCCGTCTACAACCCGGCCACGGGCGAGCAGACCGGAGAGCTCGACCTCGCGTCGGGCGCCCTCGTCGGCGAGGTCGTGGACCGGGCGCACCGGGCCTGGCAGGAGGAGTGGCGCGACGCCTCGCTCACCAAGCGCACCCAGGTCCTCTTCACGTTCCGCCAGCTCCTCGACGAGCGGAAGGAGGAGATCGGCGCCCTCATCACCGCCGAGCACGGCAAGGTCCTCTCCGACGCCGTGGGCGAGGTGACCCGCGGCCTCGAGGTCGCCGAGTTCGCCTGCGGCATCCCGCACCTGCTCAAGGGCGGGTTCACCGAGAACGCCTCGACGAAGGTCGACGTCTACTCGATCCGGCAGAGCCTCGGCGTCGTCGCCGTCATCAGCCCGTTCAACTTCCCGGCCATGGTGCCGCTGTGGTTCGTCCCGGTGGCCATCGCCTGCGGCAACGCCGTCGTCCTCAAGCCGTCGGAGAAGGACCCGTCGGCCGCCCTCGCCGTCGCGAAGCTGTGGACCGAGGCGGGCCTGCCCGACGGCGTGATGAACGTCGTCCACGGCGACAAGGAGTCCGTCGACGCGCTGCTCACCCACCCCGAGGTGAGGTCGGTGTCCTTCGTCGGCTCGACCCCGATCGCCAAGTACGTCTACGAGACCGGCACCGCGCACGGCAAGCGGGTCCAGGCCCTCGGCGGCGCGAAGAACCACATGGTCGTCCTGCCCGACGCCGACCTCGACCTCGCCGCCGACGCCGCCGTCAACGCGGGCTTCGGCTCGGCCGGCGAGCGGTGCATGGCCATCTCCGCCCTCGTCGCGGTCGACCCCGTGGGCGACGAGCTGGTCCAGAAGATCACCGACCGGATGGGCAAGCTCGTCACCGGCGACGGCACCCGTGGCTGCGACATGGGGCCGCTGGTCACGAAGCAGCACCGCGACAAGGTGGCCGGCTACCTCGACTCCGGCGTCGAGGACGGCGCGACCCTCGTCGTCGACGGCCGGGAGGGCGACGTCGACGCCGACGGCGAGGGCTTCTTCCTCCGGCCGACCCTGTTCGACCACGTCGAGAAGGGCATGAGCGTCTACGACGACGAGATCTTCGGTCCGGTGCTCTCGGTCGTGCGGGCCAAGAGCTACGACGACGCCATCGCGCTGGTCAACTCCAACCCGTACGGCAACGGCACGGCGATCTTCACCAACGACGGCGGCGCCGCCCGCCGCTTCCAGAACGAGGTCGAGGTCGGGATGATCGGGGTCAACGTCCCGATCCCCGTGCCCATGGCGTACTACTCGTTCGGTGGCTGGAAGAACAGTCTCTTCGGGGACACCCACGCGCACGGCATGGAGGGCGTCCACTTCTTCACCCGCGGCAAGGTCGTCACCTCGCGCTGGCTCGACCCCAGCCACGGCGGCATCGAGCTCGGGTTCCCGCAGAACGCCTGACCCTGCGGACGGCGGACGTCCGCGGCGCGTCGTGCCCCGCGACGCGCCGCGGCGCGGTCGCATCGTGACCTTTTCGTGATGTGTCGTCCCGCGGTCACGAGTAGCATCCCCACGCCTCTGGCTGCATCATGGACGCGGCGCCGGGAGGCCGACCCGCGCCCTGTGGTGCCTCCGACGAAAGACTCCGACGATGATCTCCCGTACCAAGGTGATGCTCGCCGCCGCCGTCGCTGTCCCCATGGCGCTGGGCGGGGTGGGGACCGCCTACGCCACCCACTACCAGGACCGCGCCCTGCCGGGCAGCAGCCTGGCCGGCACCTCCGTCGCCGGGATGACCCGCGCCGAGGTCGCCGACGCCGTGCGTGAGGCCGCCGCCGACGTCGAGATCACCGTGACCGCCGGTCGCGCGACGGAGAAGGCGAACCTGGCCGACCTCGGCTGGAGCGTCGACGTCGACGCCACCGTCGACCGCGTCTTCGCCGCCAACTCCCGGTGGTCGAACTACGCGACCTCGCTGGTCTCCGAGCGGGACGTCGACGCGGTCGTCACCGTCGACCCCGCCCGGACCGAGGCGGTCTCCCGGGAGCTCGTGCAGTCCGCCGACAAGGTCGGCCGCGACGCCGAGGTCCGCCGGGCGAAGGACGGGGAGTCCTTCGTCGTCCGTCCGGCCGTCGTCGGGCAGCGGGTCGTCGCCTCCAGCTTCGAGGAGCCGGTCACCGCGGCCGCCGAGCACCTGAGGTCCACCGCGGTCACCGTCCGCTTCGCCGACACCGCGCCGAAGGTCACGACGGCCGCGGCGAAGAAGGTCGCGAAGAGGGCCAACGCGATGATCGACGCCGGGTTCGCGGTGTCCGACGGCGCCCAGCAGCACTCGCCGTCGCGCGCCGAGCGGGCGTCGTGGGTCTCGGTCCCGACCACCGCCGCCGGCGGCCCGGGCCGTCCGGTGCTCGACACCGCGAAGGTCGCGTCCTGGGTCGAGGGCGTCGCCGCCGGCGCGCAGTCGGAGCCGGTGACCGGCTCCCGCTACGTCGACTCCGAGGGCGAGGTGCGCCTCGTCCTCACCGAGGCCGTCGACGGCCGCACCGTCTCCAACGGCGCCAGCCTCGGCAAGCAGGCCGGCGGCGCGCTGGCGCGGGGCAAGGAGTTCTCCGCGGACCTCGCCTACGACGTCGTCCCGGCCACCTGGGACGAGAAGCAGATCGCGCGCGGCGCCGAGAAGCTGGCCTACCCCGCCGCCGAGGGCGAGAAGTGGGTCGACGTGAACCTCACGAAGCACACGATGACCGCCTACCTCGGCGCCAAGGCCGTCAAGGGCCCGGTGAAGATGGTCGACGGCAGCTCCGACTTCCCGACGACCACGGGCCTGTTCCACGTCTACCTCAAGAACCCGATGATGACGATGCGCGGCACGAACGCCGACGGCACGAAGTACGAGACCCCCGACGTGCAGTGGTCCTCGTTCTTCGTCGGGGGCATCGCCCTGCACGCCGCGCCCTGGCGGGAGTCCTTCGGCTACTCCGGCTCGCACGGCTGCATCAACCTGCCGGTGCCGGTCGCCAAGTGGGTCTACGACTGGGCGCCGGTCGGCACCCCGGTCAGCAGCCACTACTGACGGGACTCACCCGGACCGTCGGTCGGGGTGGCCGTCCGCGTGCCGCGAGCCGCGGCGCGCGGGTCAGGGGGCGGGGGTGATGACGTCCCGCACGAGCTGGTCGAGCTCCTCGTCCGCGGCGAGGAACTGCCGCAGCGTCTTGCGGGTGGCCCCGAAGTCGTCGAAGTCCTCGGGCGTCATGCCGTCCGGCTCGTAGGCCCGGCGGAAGTCCTCGACCCGCTCCAGCGAGGCGATGACGGCGGGGTCGACCGGGACGTCGATGCGCGGCTGCGGGTCGACGTCGCTGTCGGCGAACCGCCGGCCCCACGCGAACGGCGGCGAGAGGACCAGGTCCCCCCCGACCAGCTCGGTCCACTGCAGCTCGTTGCGGTAGGCGGCGACGAGCAGCCGGGCGCGCAGACCGCGCTCACGGAACTCGGCGTAGGCCCGCTTGGCCGCGGCGACCCCGCCCCACTCCAGGTGCTCGGGGTCGATGTCGAGGCCGTCGCGCTCGACGACCTCCTTGAGCCAGTCGTCGAGACGGCCGACCATGATCGTCACCACCGGACCGACGTCGTGCACGGTCAGGCCCTCGGCCTCGCGGCGGCGCAGACCCCGCTCGATCGCCTCGCCCGAGGCCAGCGCCTGCGGGACCGAGAAGGAGACCGTGACGTTGACGTTCACGCCCCGGTAGGTCGCCTCCTCGATGGCCTCGATCCCCACGGACGTCGCGGGGATCTTGACGATGATGTTGGGGGCGAGCGAGGCGAAGTGCTCGGCCTGGGCGACGAGGGCCCGCGCGTCGCGACGCAGCCGGGGGTCGGTCTGCATCGACAGCCGGCCGTTGCGCCCGCCGTGCTCCGCGAAGGCCGGGGCGAGCAGCGCGGCCGCCTCGAGGGAGACCTCCTCGACGACCTTCCAGCCGATCTCGGACTCCCCCGCGGTCGGCAGCTCGGCGGCGAGCTCGCGTATGCGGGACTCCCAGCGCTCCTGGTCGGCCCGGATGGCAGCGAGCGCGATGACCGGGTTGCACGTCGCGCCGACGGCCCCCCAGGCGATGGCCTGCGTCAGCTCCGCCGGGTCGGCGCTGTCGTTCCACAGCGCGGTCGGCGTCGTCCGGGTCATCGTGAGCAGCGGCGACGCCCCCTCGGTCACGGCCTCGACGGTCTCCGGCATCCCCAGCTCCTTCATGGCGTCCTAATGTCCTGACATATAGACTAGCCCACGGACGCGGCGGTGAGAACACCGTCGCGGCATCCGGGCGGGCGTGCCGGCGGCGGCCCCGCACCATCAGGAGGTCCCATGCCCGAGCACCCCACCACCCCCGTCCGGGGCGCCGCGGGCCCCTTCACGCTCGCGGTCTGCGCCGAGATGGTCTTCCGTGACCTCCCGGTGGCGGAGCGGGTGCGCCGGCTCACCGCGCTCGACGTGCAGGTGGAGCTCTGGGACTGGACGCGACACGACGTCGACGGTCTCGTCGCCCTGCGGGAGGAGGGGGCCGTCTTCAGCTCGATGACCGGCTACGTGCGCGGCGGGCTCGTCGAGCCGGACGCCGTGGCCGCGCTGCTCGCCACCGCCGAGGAGTCCGTCGCCGTCGCCCGCCGGCTCGGCATCCCCCGCCTCAACCTCCACGGGACCGGCCTGGACCGCGACGGGCTCCCGGTCGTCCCGGTGGAGGTCGTGACCGGGCGGATGTGGCTCGCGGCCCGCGAGACCCTCGCGCGGCTGGCCGCGCTCGGCGAGCGCCACGACGTGCAGTTCGTGCTGGAGAACCTCAACCGCGCCGTCGACCACCCCGGCGTGCCCTTCGCGCGGGCCGAGGACACTCTCGACCTCGTCCGCGCCGTGGACAGCCCGCACCTGCGCATGATGCTCGACCTCTACCACGCGCAGATCGGCGAGGGGAACCTCGTCGAGCTCTGTCGCCGGGCGCTGCCGTGGATCGGGGAGATCCAGGTCGCCGACGTCCCCGGGCGGTGCGAGCCGGGCACGGGCGAGGTCGCCTGGCCCGCCGTGGCGCGCGCCCTGGCGCAGATGGGCTACCGCGGGACGGTGGGGATGGAGGCGTTCGCGAGTGGGGACCCGACGGCCGCCGTCCGCGCCTTCCGGGACGCCTTCACGACCGGGGGCTGAGGGCTCAGCGGGCGACCTCGTCGATGCGGACCGGGCGCCCCTCGGTGGCCGAGACCGTCGCGGCCTCGGCGATCCACGCCGTGCCCATCGCGTCCTGGACCGTGCACGGCGACGGCGTCTCGCCGGCGGCGACCGCGCAGAACGTCGTGAGCTCGCGGCGGAAGGCCTCGGCCAGCCGGTCCATGAAGAAGGTGTGCGGGGGCCCGGCGGGCCAGGAGACGCCCGGCTGGGTCGGGCGCAGCGGCAGACCGTCGTCGAGCCCCGCCGCCACCGAGTCCTGGACCCCGTGCACCTCGAGGCGCACGTCGTAGCCGCGGGCGTTGGTGCGGGTGTTCGAGACGACACCGATGGTCCCGTCGTCGAAGGTGACGAGGACCGACGCGCTCGACCAGTCCCCGTGGTCGGCGTACAGCCCGCTCGGGGCGTCGGGGTCCACCGCACCGACGGCGACGACCGACACCGCCTCGCGGCCGGTGACCCAGCGCAGGGCGTCGAAGTCGTGGACGGAGCAGTCGCGGAACAGCCCGCCGGAGACCGCGAGGTAGGCGGCGGGCGGCGGCGCGGGGTCCATCGTCGTCGAGCGGACGGTGTGCACCCGGCCCAGCTCGCCGGCGCGGACGGCGTCCCGGGCGGCGACGAAGGCCGGGTCGAACCGGCGGGGGTAGCCGATCTGTACCGGGGTGTCATTGCCGGCCAGCCGGTCGCGGACGCTCACGGCCTCGTCGGCGGTGCCGGCGATCGGCTTCTCGCAGAACGTCGGCAGCCCGCGCCCGGCCGAGGCGAGCAGCAGGTCGGCGTGCGCGCCCGTCGCGGCGGCGATGACGACGCCGTCGACCCCCGCGTCGAGCAGCGCCTCGGGGTCGGCGACGACCCGTACCCCGGGGATCCGGGCGCTGACGGCCTCGACCGCGGAGGGGACGGGGTCGGTGACGACGAGCTCGTCGACCCGGTCGAGGGCGGCCAGGGTGTCGGCGTGGAAGGCGCCGATGCGGCCGAGTCCGATGAGTCCGATGCGCATGGGTGCTCCTCGCGTAAGTCGGGGGCCGGCGGATGACCGACCGCCGGATGCTATCAGGCTAATGTCCTGACATTTAGTGTCTGTAGCGCAGGCCGCGACGACGTGCGGTGGCCCCGCGCGCCGGGTGGGTCAGTGGCTGAGCTTGGCCTGGGCCACGGCGTCGAGCCGCTCGGCCAGCCGCTCGGGCGTCAGGCCGGCCGCGAGGGCGTCCAGCACGACGTCGGCCTGGCTGCGGGGGGTCATCCCGTCGACGGGGGTGTCGCGGTCGAGGTTGGTCGGGAAGGCGTAGCCCTCGGCGGACGCGGCGACGACGTGGGCGGCGTCGGTCTCGCCCATCCCGCTCTCGCACGCCGCGAGCAGCGCAGGGTAGACCGCCCGGACGACCCGGTCCCGGTCGACCGTCTCCATCGCGCGCCCGAAGGCCGACGACACCTGGAGCAGGTTCGCCATCCGGCGCACGTCGGCGGTGTGGTTCGACCCGGCCGCGTGGAAGAGCGCCGGGTTGAAGAAGACGGCGTCACCGAGGGTCAGCGGCAGCTGGACGTGGTGGGAGAGGAAGTAGTCCTGGAACTCCGGCAGCCAGTACGCGAGGTAGCCGCGGGAGTACTTCTGGCTGTGCGGCAGGTACAGCGTGGGGCCGGACTCGACTGGCATGTCGCAGTGCGCCACGGCGCCCTGGAGGGTGAGCAGCGGCGAGACGTCGTGGACGCGGCCGGGGTAGCGCCCGGTGACCTCCGGCGACTGGAACCCGAGGTGGTAGTCGCGGTGCACCGTCTGGCCCTTGCCCCCGGGGTTGACCACGTTGACCTGCGAGGTCACCTGGTAGGCCGGGCCGAGCCAGGCGCCGGACGCCAGCGCCACCATGTCGTTGGCGTAGTAGGCGACGAACGCCTCGGGGTCGGCGACGGCCAGCTTCTCCAGGCCGTTCCACATCCGGTCGTTGGCGCCGGGGGAGGCGAAGTGGTCGCCGGCCATCTGCCCCGAGGCCTTCTCCTGCGCGATGATCCGCTCGAAGGCCTCGGTGACGCGGCCCACGACCCCGGCCTCGAACGCCCCGGCGAGGACGACGATCCCCGGGCCCTCGGCGAGGGCGTCGGCGATCTCGGCCCGCACGGCGTCGCCCTCGGTCTCGTCGGCGAGCAGCGGGCGCAGGCTCGCGGCCTCGTAGACGAGCACCTCCTGCTCGATCCGGGCGGCGTGCGGGTAGCCGGCCAGGTCGGTGGTGTCCTCGAGCACCCGCTCGAGGTCCTCGAGGCGGCAGTCCTCGGCGCGGCGGAAGCCGCGGGTGCTGCTGCGGGCGGAGGTCGTCGTCATCGTCGTCTCCTCGTCGGGTCGATGTCTGCTCCCTCCAGGGTGCGCGTCCGACGCCCCTCCCGGCCCCGCCAGAACCCCTCAGGAACACCTCACGGGCGGGGCCCTCGTCCGCGAGGATGACCGCATGCCCCGACCGCCGCACCGGGTCCGCGACATCGCGGAGCAGTCCGGGCTGTCGCAGGCGACCGTGGACCGGGTGCTGCACGGCCGCCCCGGGGCCAGCGCCCGCGCCGTGCGGGCGGTCGAGGCGGCGGTCCTCGAGCTGGACCGGCAGGCCACCCAGCTGCGGCTGGCGCGGCGGACCCTGCTCGTGGACGTCGTCCTCGACGCGCCGCGCCGGTTCCGGGACGCCGTCCACGGCGCCACGACGGACGCGCTGGCGACGATCCGCCCGGCGACGCTGCGGGCCCGGTTCCACGACACCGACGGCGCGGAGCCCGACCGGATCGCCGCGACCCTCGACGGGCTGGGCACCGGCGGGCGGGTCTGCCACGGCGTCGTCCTCAAGGCGCCGGAGCACCCCGCCGTGGTCGCCGCCGTCGGCCGCGCCGCCGACCGTGGCATCCCCACCGTCACCCTCGTCACCGACCTGCCGGGCTCCCGGCGGGTGGCCTACGCGGGGCTGGACAACGCGGCGGCCGGCGCGAGCGCCGCGTACCTGCTCGCGGCGCTGCTGCGCGGACGGCCGGGCGCGGTGCTGGCGTCGGTCAGCCACCACGCGTTCCTCGGGGAGCAGGAGCGGGTCGCGGCCTTCCGGGAGCGGCTGGCCGCGAGCGACCCCGACCGCGAGGTCGTGACGCTCGGCGACGAGCACGGCGACGACGCCGCCACCCGGGCCGCGGTCGAGACCGTCCTGCGGACGCGCACCGACATCGCCGGCGTCTACTCCATGGGCGGGGGCAACGCCGGGACCGCCGCCGCGCTCGCCGGGGCCGGGCTCACCGGGCTGCCGTTCGTCGGCCACGACCTCGACGCCGACAACCTGCCGCTGCTGCGTTCCGGCGTCCTCACCGCCGTGCTGCACCACGACCTGCGGGCCGACCTGCGGACCGCGCTCCTGCAGCTGCTCCGCGCGCACCGCGTGCTGCCGGGCGCCCCGACGTCGCTGCCGTCGGCGCCCCAGGTCGTCACCCCGTACAACGTGCCGCCGCGCCTGCGCACCTGAGCGGTCCCTGGACCCTCAGCCGCGTCCCGCGTCCCGCAGCAGGCGCGCGAGCCCGGCCAGGTCGCCGCCCAGCGCCCGGGCCGCCCCGACGTCGACCGTGGCCCCGGCCGCGACCGCACTGCCGGCGGCGCGCACCGGCCGCGCGACCGACGGGCCGACGCCCGCCCCGCACACGCCGACCAGCCGCCCGTCGAGGAGGGACAGGACGACGGGGGTGTCGGGTCCGCCGACGAGCACCTCCTCGGCACCCGGCGGCGGCGTGCCCGTCGTCTGCATCGTGAGGTCGCCCTGGTCCGACCAGGTCCACGGCACGTCGTCGAAGACCTCGTCCGACCCCAGTGCCACGCCCGCCGCGACCGCGCCCTGCCGTCCGGCGGCGGTGTAGGACTCCAGGCGCACGCCGTGCGGGCCCGGACCCCGCCGCCGCACGACGTCCCCCGCCGCCAGCACCGACGGGTGCGAGGTGCGCATCGCGGCGTCGACGAGGATCCCGTCGTCGACCTCGATCCCGGCCGCGCGGGCCAGCCCGTCGCGCGGGGACACCCCGATGCCGACGACGACCGCGTCGGCCGGCAGCACCGTGTCGTCGGACAGGTGGACGCCCCGGACCCGACCCGCGTCGTCCCGGAGGACCTCCTGCGGTGCCGTCCCGGGCCGGATCACGACGCCACGCTCGGCGTGGGCGCGCGCGAGCCACGCCGCGACCGCGCTCGGGACCGCCCGACCCAGCACGCGCGGCCCGGCCTCGACGACCTCGACAAGCGCCCCCCGGGCCCGCGCCGCCGCCGCGACCTCCAGCCCGATGACCCCGCCCCCGACGACGACGACCCGCGAGCCGGGGACGAGCGCGGCCGAGACGGCGGCGGCGTCGCGGGTGTCACGCAGGTGCAGCACCCCCGGACCGTCGGCCCCCGGGACGAGCAGCCGGCGCGGCTCGGCCCCGGTCGCGAGGACCACCCGGTCGAAGGCCCACGTCGTCCCGTCGTCGGTGGTGAGGACACCGGCGCCGGGGTCGAGCGCCTCGACGAGGGTGCGCGGGCGGCAGAAGACGAGGTCGAGCCACGGGGCGCCGGTCGGCCAGAGCGCCGGGACCGGGGCGGCGGGGTCGAGGAGGACGTCCTTGGACAGCACGGTGCGGTCGTAGGGCGGGACCGGCTCGGCGGTGAGGACCGCGACCGGATGCCCGGCCTCGGCGAACCGCCGGGCGGCGCCGGCCGCGGCCGGACCGCCGCCGACGACGACGAACCGGGGCGACTCCATCGAGGCCGAACCTAGACCACGCGCAGGTGGAGCCGTCCGCCCGCCCCGGCGGCGCCCCGTCCGGGCTAGATTCGGCGCGACCGCACGAACCGACCCCGGGGGGACCTCGTGAACCCATCGAGCTCTGCGCGCCTGCTGGCGGTGGCGCTGCTGACGACCCTGGCCCTGGCCGCCTGCTCGGGCGACGACGGGGGTGACGCAGCCACCGCGACCCCCTCCGCGGGCGCGGCCTCCGGCGCGCCGTCCGGGACGACCGGTGGCACGACCTCCCCGTCGGCGTCCGCCGCGCCGTCGGTGGTGCCGTCCTCGGCCGAGACGGCGGGCGTGGACCCGGCGAACCCCCCGGACCCGATCGCCTCCGTCACGATCCCGGCCGTGTCGCCGGACGAGACCGACCCGAAGGCGACGCTGGAGGTCGACCTGCTGAGCCTGCGCCGCGAGGGCCGGATCGTCGTCGCGACCTTCGCCTTCACGCCCACCTCGACCGACACGAAGGACGGCTGGCTCTACGACTGGCTCGGGGGGCAGTCCTGGCAGCCCTACCTCGTGGACACGACGAACCTGCGACGGCACGACGTCCTGCGCAGCAGCGACGGTCGGTACTACCGCTCGAACTACCAGGGCAGCCGGTTCGCGTCCGGGCAGACCTGGTACGCGTACGCCGGGTTCGCCGCGCCGCCCGACGGGGTGAGCACCCTGGACGTCGCGGCGGTCGACGGCGCCCCGGCGTTCCGGGGAGTGACCATCTCGTGAGGCGCGCGTCCGCGCTGGTGCTGGCCGGTGCCGTCGCCGTCCTCGGTCCCCTCGCCCCGGCGGCCTCGGCCGACGACCTGCCGGTGGACCGGCTGCCGGCCCCCACGGAGCAGCAGCTCGCCGAGTCCGTCACCGCGCTCGACCCGCGGGTCTCGCAGCTGGAGGGCCGGGTGACGGGGCTCGCGACGGAGACCACCGACGGTGGGGACGAGGTCATCACGCTGGCGTCGGACATCCTCTTCGCCTTCGACCGCAGCGACCTGTCCCCCCGGGCCGCGGCCCGCATCCGCGGCCTCGTCGAGGACGTCCCGCGCCGGGCCCGGGTGAGCATCGGCGGCCACACCGACGCGCTGGGGTCCGTGGGCTACAACCTCCGCCTCTCGACCGCCCGCGCCCGCGCCGTCGCCGCGGTCGTCCGCCGGTCCCGCCCCGACCTGCGCCTCACGGTCCGGGGCTTCGGCGAGACCCGGCCGGTCGCCCCGAACACCCGCGGCGGCGAGGACGACCCGGAAGGGCGCGCCGAGAACCGCCGGGTCGAGATCCGCTACGCGGGCTGAGCGGGGCCCGGACGCCCTCAGCCGAGGAGCAGCGCGGCCGCGGCGAGGGCGGAGGCCAGCAGGACGGCGACGTCGAAGCCGCGCTGGCTGATCCGGGCGATCGTCGCGGACCCCAGCACGCCGCCGAGGACGACGAGCGGCGCCAGCAGCCCCGCCCGGCCGACGTCGTCCCAGTGCAGCAGCCCCAGACCGACCGAGAACGGCACCTTGACGAGGTTGACGACGAGGAAGAACCACGCGTTGGTGCCGACGAAGCGGCGCTTGTCGATGCCCGCCGCCGACAGGTACAGGGTCATGACGGGCCCGGCGGCGTTGGCCGTCATCGTCGCGAAGCCGGCCGCCGTCCCTGCTCCCCAGGCCGCCGCGGGCCGCTCGTGGGCGCTGCCGCCGCCGGCCGGGGCGCTGCGCCGCACCCACAGCTGCAGCCCCACGAGCACGAGGAGCACGACGCCGATGGAGCGGCGCAGGGTGTCGTCGTCGACGACGGCGAGGAACGCCGCCCCGATCGCGAGCCCGGGCAGGACGGCCGGCAGCAGGCGCCGCACGAGGCCCCAGTCGGCGTCTCGGCGGTAGTGCCAGACCGCGACGAGGTCCCCGACGACGAGGACGGCGAGGATCGCGGCGGTCGACTGCTTCGCCGG
>NZ_SAYU02000070.1 GCF_004025965.2 Phycicoccus flavus
CCGGTGCACGACGCCTCGCCGCAGGCGTACAGCCCGTCGACGGAGGTGCGTCCGCGCAGGTCGGTCTCCACCCCGCCGGACGCGTAGTGCTGGGCCGGCGCCACCGGCAGCAGGTCGGTGGCCGGGTCGAACCCGAGCTCGCGGCAGCGCGCGACGATCGAGGGGAAGCGCTCCTGGACGAACGCGGCCCCGAGGTGCCGGGCGTCGAGGAAGACGTGGTCCAGGCCGCGCTCGCCCATGACGTCGAGGATGCCGCGGGCGACGACGTCGCGCGGCGCGAGGTCGCCGAGCTCGTGGCGTCCGGCCATGATCCGCTCGCCGCGGTCGTCGACGAGGACGGCGCCCTCGCCGCGGACGGCCTCGGAGATCAGCGGCTGCTGCCCGGTCGACCCCTCGCCGAGGAAGAGCACCGTGGGGTGGAACTGGACGAACTCCAGGTCGGTGACGCGGGCGCCGGCCCGCAGCGCCGCGGCCGTGCCGTCGCCGGTGGCCACGGGCGGGTTCGTCGTCGAGGTGTAGATCTGGCCCAGCCCGCCGGTGGCGAGGACGACCGCCCGCGCGTACGCGGCGCCGACGCCGTCGACCTGGCCCTCGCCGATGACGTGCAGCGTCACCCCGCACACGGCCCCGTCGTCGGCGGTGAGCAGGTCGACGACGAGGGCGTGCTCGACGACCTCGATGCCCGGGTCGTCGACCACCCGTTGCAGGGCGGCGATGAGGGCACGGCTGATCTCGGCGCCGGTGGCGTCGCCGCCGGCGTGGGCGATGCGGTCGCGGTGGTGGCCGCCCTCGCGGGTGAGCTTCAGCCCGCCGCCGTCGTCGAGGTCGAAGTGCGCCCCGAGCGCGACGAGCTCGCGGACCCGGTCCGGGCCCTCGGTGACGAGCGCCCGGACGGCCTCGACGTCGCACAGCCCGACCCCGGCGACGAGGGTGTCCTCGAGGTGCTCCTCGGGGGTGTCCTCGGGGTCCAGCGCCGCGGCGATGCCGCCCTGCGCCCACTGGGTCGAGCCGGCCGACAGCACGGTCTTGGTGACGAGCAGGACCCGGTCGACCCGCTCGCGCAGCCGCAGCGCGCAGGTGAGCCCGGCGATGCCGGACCCGACGACGACGACGTCGGCCTCGGTGCTCCACCCCGGCGCGCCGGCGTCGAGCCGTCGGGGCAGGACGGGCGGGGCCGGGATCGGGGCGGTCGGGCCGCTCATCGGGCCACCGGTCGGTCGGAGAAGACCTCGAGGGCGCCGCCGGCGGGGCCGACGACGAGCGGGCTGTTGTCGATGAGGCGGGTCGTCCCGATCCGGGCGGCGACGGCGAGCAGCGCCTCGCCGCGGTACCACTCGGGGACGTCGGCCAGGGTCTCGGGGTGGACGAGGACGAGGTAGTCGACGAGCGCCAGCGGCTCCTCGACGAGCACCTCGCGGGCGGCGCGGCGGACGGCCGACGGCCCGAGGGTCGCGGCGGCGGCCCCGGCCCGCAGCGCCCGGTGGAGGCAGAGCGCGACCTCGCGGTCGGAGTCGGTGAGGTAGGTGTTGCGGCTGCTCAGGGCCAGGCCGTCGGGCTCGCGGACGGTCGGCACGGCCACGACGTCGACGGGGAAGTCGAGGTCGCGCACCATCCGCCGGATGAGGAGCAGCTGCTGGGCGTCCTTCTGGCCGAAGTACGCGCTGCGGGCGCCGGTGAGGTGCAGCAGCTTGCCGACGACGGTGACGACGCCGTCGAAGTGGCCGGGGCGGGCGGCGCCCTCGAGGACGGCACCGAGCGGCCCGGCGGAGACGCGCACGCCGGGGTCGCCGTCGGGGTAGACGACGTCGGGCGACGGGGCGAACACGAGGTCGACCCCGGCCTCGGTGCAGATGGCCATGTCGTCGTCGAAGGTGCGCGGGTAGCGGCTGAGGTCCTCCTTCGGCCCGAACTGCAGCGGGTTGAGGAAGATCGTCACGACGACGTGGTCGTGGGCCTCGCGGGCGCTGCGGATGAGCTGGGCGTGCCCCTCGTGCAGCGCGCCCATCGTCATCACGGCGGCGACGTCCCGGCTGGGGAGCGCCGCCCGCGCGGCCTCGAGGTCGGCTCGCGTCATCGCGACCGTGGGTGTCCGTGCGGTGTCGAGCGACTGCGACGTCATCCCCGCATCCTTCCGCACGCCCCCCGCCGCTGTCCCGAGGGTCGCCCCCGCCCAGCCTTTCCCGGTGCCGCCCTGCGCAACTTTCTCGCCTGATCCCGGAACCTTCGGGTTCGCGCACCCTCGGTTCTTGCGCGAACCCGAACCTCGCAGGATCAGGCGAGAAAGCTCGCCGGCGGGGCGAGGAGGGCCAGGAGGGTCGGGAGGGTCAGCAAGGTCGGGAGGGTCAGGACACGAACTTGAGGTACACCCACGACGAGGTGGCCTTGGCGTTCCTCGTGTCGCCGCCCCAGATCACCCGCATCCGCAGCCGGCTGCCGCGGGTCCACGACGAGCCGAAGTACACGGAGGCGTTGCTGGACGAGCTGAGCTTCACGCAGCCCGAGCTCTGGGTGTAGCCCCAGCCGCTGCCGGTGGGCTCCTGGCCCTGGAAGCTCACGCACTGCCCGGTGTGGTACGGCCGGACGGTGCCGTACACGCGCGGCGACGAGCCGACCCGCACGAGCTTGTACGAGCCCGACGTGCCGACGACCCGGGTGACCGTGGCGGTCACCCGGGCCCGGACCGCGACGGCGGCCGTGCGGGTCACGGCGTCGTAGTCCGCGTCGCCCGCGTAGGTGGCGGTGAAGGTCGTGCGGACCTTGACCGGGGTCGTGACGACGAGGTTGCCCTCGGCGTCGGTGGCCGCCCGCTTGAGCAGCGTCTTCGTGCCGCCGTAGGGCTTGGCGTAGACCGACACCGTCGTGCCCGGCCGGGAGAGGTGCACGGTGACCTTGGCCGTCGCGCCGTAGGCGTACGTCGTCGCACCCCGGGTGAGGGTCATCGACGTCGCGCGCTTCGGGTGAACCGCTGCAGCGTCCAGACCACGGTCCCCGAGCCGTCCCAGCGGCTCGACAGGGCGTAGAGGTCGCGGGAGCCGAACTCCAGCCCGCGGAGGACGAGGCTGTCGTAGACGTCGTCGCCCACCCGGTAGGACCGGAACAGGCTCGCGCTGCCCTCCCGGTAGAGGTAGACCCCGCGGGAGGCGTTGTCCAGGCCGGCGGCCACGAGGCCGTCCCCGCGCACGGCGACGGCGTTCGGGTACTCCGCCGTGGGGTAGATCGTCCGCACGGTCATGTCCGTCGTCGAGAAGCCGACGTGCCGGTAGGGCGAGTCGTCCGTGGCGACGACCTCCTTGCCGTCCGGGGTGAGGGCGAAGTCGCGGGCGTCGGTGCTCGCCGAGGCTCCGAAGGAGACGGGCGCGGTCGCGCCGGCGGTGGTGTCGACGAGGAAGAGCGTGCCGTTCTGACGGGCGACGAGCCGGCCGGGCAGCCCCGGCGAGGACTCGACGCGGCTAAGGTACCAGCGCGGCTCGCTGAGACCCGTCGTCACGGTGCCGTCGGACAGCTGGACCGAGCCGATCATCCCGTCCTGCCCCGAGCAGGAGTAGGTGAACCACAGCACCTGGTCCTGCTGCGCGACCGAGGTCGGGCACACCCCGAGGGCGATCTTCGTCACCGCGAGGGTCGAGGCGTCGATGACCCCGATGGCCTTCTGCGAGCGCAGCGAGACGTAGAAGGCGCTCCGATCCGTCGCGAGGTGGATGTCCTGGGCTCCGGCGACCCCCGGGATCGTGCCCTGGCGCGAGCCGTCGAGCCCGAGGACGGTGATCGAGGACGTCGCGTCCCCGGACGTGATGAGCACCCGCCCGTGCGTTCCGTCGACGGCCATGTCGGTGTAGCCGGCGAGGCTGACGGTCACCGCCGGGGTCGCGGGCGCGGCGGCGACCCCGAGACCTGCGGCGACGAGCGCGGTGGTGATGACGGACGTGACGGCGCGGCGCATGGTCGGCCCTTCCACTGCAGAAGCTGACGATCCCCATGACCGCGGCGCGATCGCAGCCCCCGGGACCGACGCTCCGTCGTCGAATCGCAGAACCCGACCGACCGTCCGTTTCCGGGCGTGTCCGTGCGGCGGACACCGCCGTGCGCGGCCCCGCCGACGCCCCGCGACGACCGGGCCCCGGAACCTTCGGGTCCGCGCAGGTTCGGAGGGTGCGCGAAGCCGAAGGTCGCGCATCAGGCGAGGAAGGTGGGACCGAGGACGCCGAGCAGGGGCTCGGCGGCCTGCGGCGACAGGCGCCCGCTGTCCAGTGCCCGCAGCGCGGTGGCGCGGGCCAGGGCGACGTAGGTGCGGCGCACCTCGGGGGCGAGTCGGTCCAGCTCGCGCAGGTGGGCCTCGACGGTGCCGACGTCGCCGCGGGCGACGGGTCCGGTGAGGGCGGCGTCGCCGGTGCGCAGGGCGTTGTCGAGGGCGGCGTGCATGAGCGGGGCGAGGATGCGGCGCGGCTCCTCGACACCGGCGGCGCGCAGCACCTGCATGGCCTCCGCGGTCAGCGTGACGAGGTGGTTGGCTCCGTGCGCCAGCGCCGCGTGGTAGGCCAGCCGGTCCTCCTCGGGCACCCGCACGGGCGTCCCGCCCATCTCGAGGACCAGGGCCTCGGCGACGGGATGCAGCGGCTCGTCCGCGGTGACCCCGAAGGCGCACTCGGTGAGCCGCTGCAGGTCCATCGCGGTGCCGATGAACGTCATCGCCGGGTGGACGGCCAGCGGCAGCGCGTGGTGCGTCCGGACCGGGTCCAGGACGGCGGTGCCGTGCCGGCCGCTCGTGTGCAGGACGATCTGCCCCGCCTGCCAGCCGCCGGTGGCCGCGAGACCCGCGACGAGATGGGGCAGCGCGTCGTCGGGCACCGCGAGGACGACGAGCTCGGCGCCCGCGACGACCGTGGCGACGTCGGCCACCGGGACGCCGGGGAGCAGTGCCTCGGCCCGGGCGCGGCTGGCGTCGGACACGGCGTACGCACCGGTGACGCGGTGCCCGGCCCGCGCCAGGGCGGCACCGAGGACCGCACCGACGCGCCCGGCGCCGACGACCCCGACGGTCAGCCGGGCGGGATGCTCGATGCCGTCCACGACGCAGACGCTACCCGCGTGCGCCGAGTGATGATCGCGTCAAGCACCCTTGTCGACAAGCAGACTTGACATACGGAAAGCGTCCTTGACAGGATCGCCGCATGAACACGACACCGGGCCACCTGACCTCGACCGCACCGCGTCGCCGCATCTCGACCTTCAACCTCCTCTACCTCACCGTCCTCACCGTGGGTGGCCTCTGGTGCCTCGTCGTCGGGGTGTGGACGATGGGGGTGGTCCTCGTCGGGATGGCCGTCGTCCTCGGCATCGTCATCGGCCGCTCCCGCCGCGGCGCGGGCACCGACACGGGACGGGTCGACGCCGTGCAGCCCTACGACGAGCGGGAGCGGGCCGCCTCGACCTGGGCTTTCGCGGTCGTCGGCCAGGCGGCCCTGATCGGCCTCACCGCGGTGTTCGTCGGCCTCGTCGCGACCGACACCGGTCCCGGCCTCCTGCCCGTGGCCCTCGGCCTCGTGGCCCTGGCCGTGGTCTGGGGCGTCGCGAACCGCGTCGCCGTCCGGCGGTCCTGAGCATGGACAACGAGATCCGCCGGCTGCGCACCGAGCGCGGGCTGTCGCAGGCCGCCCTCGGCGACGCGCTCGGCGTCTCGCGGCAGACCGTCAACTCCCTGGAGGGCGGCCGCTACGACCCGTCCCTGCCGCTGGCGATCACCCTGGCGCGGTACTTCGGCACCACCGTCGAGGAGCTGTTCCACCTGCCCGACGACGCCCGGTCCCGTGGCTGAGCCCCGGCCCTGGCGCGAGGCCTGGCAGGACGCGCTCTACGGCCCCGCCGGCTTCTACCGTTCGGCGGAGGGGCCGGCCGGTCACTTCACGACGTCCGCCCACGGCCCGCTCGGACCGCTGCTGGCGGAGGCGGTCGCGGCGCTCGCCGACCGCGAGGGCGCGGTGCAGGTCCTCGACCTCGGCGCCGGCCGCGGCGAGCTGCTCACCGCCCTGCACGCCCACCGCCCCGACCTCTGGCTCACCGGCGTCGACGTCGTCGAGCGCCCGCCCGGCCTGCCCGACGCCGTGCGCTGGATCCGCTCCCCCGGCGGCGACGCGCTGCCCGACCGGCTCACCGACCTCGTCGACGTCCTCGTCGTCGCCCACGAGTGGCTGGACGTCATCCCCTGCACCGTCGCCGAGGTCGACGACGAGGGCCGGGCGCGGGTCGTCCTCGTCGACGCCGGCACCGGCGCCGAGACGCTCGGACCGGACCTCGACGCCGAGGACGCCGCCTGGGTCGCCGCGCACTGGCCGACCGACGGCGCAGCACCCGGCACCCGCGTCGAGGTCGGACTGGCCCGCGACCGCGCCTGGGACGCCCTCGCCGCCCGGGTCCGCCGGGGCACCCTCCTGGCCGTCGACTACGGCCACGTCCGCGCCGGGCGGCCCCCGCACGGCACGCTCGTCGGCCACCGGCGCGGCACGGTCGTGCCCGCGGTGCCGGACGGCTCGTGCGACGTCACCGCGCACGTCGCCGTCGACACCCTCGAGCAGGACGAGCGGTGGACCCAGCGCGAGGCCCTGGAGCGGCTCGGCGTCGACGGTCGGCAGCCGCCGGTGCCGATGGCCGGCACCGACCCGCTCGGCTACCTCGCGGCGCTGAACCGGGCCGGGACCGTCGGCGTGCTGCGCGACCCGAGCGGTCTCGGTGCCTTCCACTGGGTGCTCCGGCGGGTCGGCCGGCCCGGACCCGGTGCGGCAGACTGACCGCCGTGACCCCGGACGCCCCCGCCGAACGCCGCGCGCTCGAGGTCGCCGTCGGGGCCGGGGGCCTGGCCACGGCGGACATGGTCCTCAACATCGGGCCGCAGCACCCGGCCACCCACGGCGTGCTGCGCCTCACCGTCGTCCTCGACGGCGAGCGCATCGTCACCGCCGAGCCGGTCGTCGGCTACATGCACCGCGGCGCCGAGAAGCTGTTCGAGGTCCGCGACTACCGGCAGATCACGGTCCTCGCCAACCGGCACGACTGGCTGTCCGCGTTCTCCTCCGAGCTCGGTGTGGTCCTCGGCGTCGAGGCCATGCTCGGGATGGAGGTCCCCGAGCGGGCGGTGTGGCTGCGCACCCTCCTCGCCGAGCTGAACCGCGTCCTGTCCCACCTGATGTTCCTCGGCTCCTACCCTCTGGAGCTCGGCGCCATCACCCCGATCTTCTACGCCTTCCGCGAGCGCGAGGAGCTCCAGGCCGTCATGGAGGAGGCCTCCGGCGGCCGGATGCACTACATGTTCAACCGGGTCGGCGGCCTCAAGGAGGACGTGCCCGCCGGCTGGCTCGGCCGGGTCGCGGCGGCCGTCGGCGCGGTCCGCCGCCGGCTGCCGGACCTGGAGTCGATGCTCGTCGGCAACGAGATCCTGCTCGCGCGCACCCGCGGGGTCGGCGTCCTCACCCCCGAGACCGTGCTCGGCTACGGCGTCTCCGGCCCCATCGCCCGAGCCTCCGGGCTCGACCTCGACCTGCGCCGCGACGACCCCTACCTCGCCTACGGGGAGCTCTTCGCGCCCGGCGGGCCGGGCCGCGTCGTCACCCGCACCGAGGGCGACTGCCTGGCCCGCCTGGAGGTGCTGCTCGAGCAGGTGCACGTGAGCCTCGACCTCGCCGACGCCTGCCTGGACCGGCTGCACTCGCTGCCGGCGGGGCCGGTCAACCAGCGCCTGCCCAAGGTCCTCAAGGTCCCCGAGGGCGAGCGGTACACGGCGACCGAGAACCCGCTCGGGCTCAACGGCTACCACCTCGTCTCCCGCGGGGAGAAGACCCCGTGGCGCCTCAAGCTGCGCTCGGCGTCGTTCGGCAACGTCCAGGTGCTCTCCCAGGTGCTGCCCGGCTGCGTCGTCGCCGACATGGTCGCCGTGCTCGGCTCGATGTTCTTCGTCGTCGGCGACGTCGACAAGTAGCCGGCGCGGGCCAGCGGCGGTGTCGGGGCGCTACCTTGTCCGGCACGGCGGCCTCCCGGGGCCGCACCGGGCCACCCGACACCGAGGACCGTCGATGCTGCGCAACGCCGTCCTGACCCGCCCCCTCCTCGTGCTCGGCCTGGCTGCCGCCGCACTGACGACCTCGGCCCTCCCCCGCGTCGGCGGCCTCGGGTGACATCTCCTACGTGTGCCGGTGGTACGTCTCCCTCGACGGGGGCCCGACGGGGACCGACGACGGCACCGGACGCTTCGACACCGCCCTGGTCGACGGCGCCACCGTCCGGGCCGGCGAGCCCTTCGGCTTCGACCCGTCCACGGGCCGCTTCGACCTGCCGCAGGACTTCGTCGACGCCCTCCGCGCCCAGGGGGACACCGAGTTCTTCGGCTACGCGTCGGTCGAGGCGCCGTGGGACGTGGTGGGCGGCCGGCAGAGCATCGGCATGGACGTCCCCCTGACCCCGATCCCGGCCACCGGGCCGATGACCATTCCCCTCGTCGGGTCACGCAACGGCACCGAGACCCTGACCGAGCCGGGCACCTACACGCTCGTCGCGGGCCAGTTCGGACTCGTCTCGGACGACGACTTCGCCGGCCTCGTCTGCACCGTCGCGCCGGGAGTGCCCACCGAGGTGCGTGCCATCGACACCCTGACGGTGACTCCCGCCACGCCGACGCCCACCCCCACGGGCGAGCCCACGTCGACCCCGACGACGACCGCCGGCCCCTCCGCGACCGCCACGCCACCGGCGACCGCGAGCCCCGCCGCCACCGTCACCGCGGCCCCCGTGCGCCCGGTGCTCGTGCAGACCGACGCCGCCGAGCACGACGGCCCGTCGGGCTTGCCCGCGACCCTGGCCGCACTGCTCGGGGCCGGGCTCCTGGCCGGCGGGGTCCTCGCCCGTCGCCGGACGGCGACGCGGCGTCACTGAGGTCCGCCGGTCAGCGGTGGCGGGGCTCGTCCCGCGCGGCCGGTTCGCGGTCCTCGTCGTCGCCGGGGTCGATGCGGCACCACGCCTGGGCCACGAGCCCGCACACGGCGAGGACGAGCGAGGCGACGAGCGCGATGCCGAAGGACCACAGCCGCTCCCGGTTCGCGACGAGCGAGAGGTCGGACAGCAGGACGACGACCTGTCCGAGGTACCAGCCCGCGGCGGCCGCCCCCGTGAGCGCGGCGGCCTGCGCGAGGACGACGGTCCGGGCGGCGCGGAGGGCGTCGAGGGAGGTGCGGTTGCCGCTGCGCAGGTGCCGGCGCACCGGGCGCGCCAGCCAGAGGACGAGGCCGCCCATGACGACGAGCAGGACCGCGGCGCCCCACGGCGGACGCTGCAGCAGCGTGCCGTCGCGGGTGATGACCGTCCCCGCGACGTAGCCGAGCACGGTCGTCACCGCGAGGGTGACGACGAGGGTCTGGGTGCGGACGCCGTCGCGGCTCACGCCTGCTCGCTCTCGTCGGGGTCGGGGTCGGGGGCGGGGTCCGGGCCGTCGGCGACGGCCGGGCGCGGCGGCACCCGGACGCCGGTGGTGTCCACGCGCGCCAGCAGGTCGGCGACCGGCACGACCCCGTCGTCGGTCCGCAGCCGCGCCTCGGGGTCGGCGTCCAGCCAGGGCAGGAGGACGAAGGCGCGCTCGTGGGCGCGCGGGTGCGGCAGCGTGAGCCGGGGGCTCGCGGAGCGCACGTCGGCGTCCTGCCCGGGGTCGCCGTACTGCACGAGGTCCAGGTCGAGGGTCCGCGCGCCCCAGCGCACCTCGCGGCGGCGGTCGAAGGCGGCCTCGACGGCGTGCAGCTCGCGCAGCAGCGAGGCCGGGGACAGCGCGGTCCGCAGGAGGACGACGGCGTTGGCGAAGACAGGCTGGTCGGGCGGCCCGCCGACGGGGTCGGACTCGACGACGACCGAGCGCGCCTCGACGGCGAGGGCCGGGTGGTGCCCGAGCGCCTCGACCGCACTGGCCAGCGTCTCGGCCGGGCCGCTGGACCCCCACGGCAGGTTCGCCCCCACGGCGACGACCGCCGGCACCGGCGCCCGGCTCCGCACGACCGTGACGAGGACGTCGTCGAAGGGGACGCCGACCGGCGCCTGCGGCTTGTGGACGGTGACCGTGACCTCGTCGACCGCGGCGTGGGCGAGGGCGTCGGCGGCGACCAGCTCGGCCAGCCGCTCGACGAGGTCCTGCGGCTCGCCCTCGATCCGCGCGAGGACCGCCGCCCCGATCTCGCCGTAGTTCACGGTGTCGGCGAGGTCGTCCGAGGCGCCGGCCGCCGTGAGGTCGACGGCGAGCTCGACGTCGACGACGAAGTCCTGCCCCTCGCGGCGCTCGTGCTCGAACACGCCGTGGAAGCCGCGCCCGCGGACGCCGCGCAGCACGATCCGGTCCCGCGCCGTGCCCGCCGGGCTCACCGGCGCTCCCCGGGGGCCAGGGCGGCCTCGACGTCGAGGGCGTCGACCGCGGCCACGACGTCGTGCACGCGGACCCCCCAGGCCCCGTGCCGCACGGCGTGCGCGGTCGTCACGGCGGTGGCGACGTCGCGGTCCAGTGGCGGGCGCTCGGGCCGGTCCTCGCGGCCGACGAGCCCGAGGAACTTCTTGCGCGAGGTCCCGACGAGCAGCGGGTGCCCGAGCTCCCGCAGCGCGTCGAGGTGCCGCAGCAGCTCCCAGTTGTGGTGGGCCAGCTTGGCGAACCCGAACCCCGGGTCGAGGACGAGGTTCCCGGGCTCGACGCCGGCGGCCAGCGCCGCCTCCACCCGCTCGCCGAGCTCGCGCAGGACGTCGGCGACGACGTCGTCGTAGTGCGCCCGGTCCTGCATGCCCAGGCTGTGCCCGCGCCAGTGCATCGCGACGTACGGCACGCCGAGCTCGGCGACGAGCGGCAGCATGTCGGGGTCCGCCAGCCCGCCGGAGACGTCGTTGACGAGCGTCGCCCCCGCGTCCAGCGCCGCCGCCGCCACCGGGGCGCGCATGGTGTCGATGGAGACCGGACCCCCGGCGGCCAGGCCCTCGACGACGGGCAGCACCCGCCGCAGCTCCTCGGCCTCGGACGGCCGTTCGGCGCCGGGCCGGGTCGACTCCCCGCCGACGTCGAGGACGTCGGCGCCGTCCGCGCGCAGCTGCCGCCCGTGCACGACCGCGTCGTCGGGCTGGAACCAGGCGCCGCCGTCGCTGAAGGAGTCCGGGGTGACGTTGACGACCCCGACGACGACCGGCCGGCCGTCGCGACCGGTGGGCAGGCCCACCGGCGGGGTCACCGCGAGCCGGCGAGGAGGAGGGACATCGCCTCCGCCCGGGTCGCCGGGTCCCGCAGCTGGCCGCGCACGGCCGAGGTGATGGTCCGCGAGCCGGGCTTCTGGACGCCGCGCATCGACATGCACAGGTGCTCGGCCTCGATGACGACGATGGCGCCCTGCACCCCGAGGTGGGTGACGAGCGCGTCGGCGACCTGGGTCGTGATCTGCTCCTGCACCTGCGGGCGGCGGGCGTACACCTCGACGAGCCGGCCGAGCTTGGACAACCCGGTCACCCGCCCGTCCTCCCCCGGGATGTAGCCGATGTGTGCGACCCCGTGGAAGGGCAGGAGGTGGTGCTCGCACGTCGAGTACATCGGGATGTCCCGGACGATGACGAGCTCCTCGTGCTCGATCGGGAACGTCGCCGACAGCACCTCGGCCGGGTCCTGCCACAGGCCGGCGTAGAGCTCGTGGGCCGCCTTGGCCACCCGGGCGGGGGTGTCGCGCAGGCCGTCGCGGTCCGGGTCCTCCCCGATGGCGAGGAGGAACTCACGGACCGCGGCCTGCGCCCGGGGCACGTCGACCGGCGGGCGGGTCGCCGCGCCGGTCGAGGTGGCCGTCGCGGCCGGCGCGAGGTCGAGGTCGGCCTCAGGGCTCGACACGCCCACCCTCCGGAACCTCGACGGTCTCGGTCGGCGGGTTCTCGTCCGGCGTCGTGCGCGCCCCGGCGCGGGCCCGCTCGTCGATCTCGGCCTCGGTGCGCGGGTCGCCCGGCGTCACCGTGGAGCCCTCGGGTGCGCCCGAGCCGTTGGCACCGTTGGCGCCGTGGTGCCCGTTGAGCGCGGCCTGCTCGGCCGGGGTGAGGACCGGCGGGATGTCGGAGAGGGTGCGGTGCTCGCTGGACAGCCAGGTCGGCCGCTGCGGCCGCTTGACGATGTCCTTGAAGATCTCCTCGAGGTCCTTGGCGTTGAGGGTCTCCCGCTCGAGGAGCTCCAGGACGAGGGTGTCGAGGATCTTGCGGTTGTCGTTGACGACGTGCCAGGCCTCGTCGTGCGCGGAGTCGATGAGCTTGCGCACCTCCTCGTCGACGACGGAGGCGACCTGCTCGGAGTAGTCGCGCTGGTGGCCCATGTCGCGCCCGAGGAACGGCTCGCCCTGGCTCTGGCCGAGCTTGATGGCCCCGACCCGCTCGGACATGCCGAACTCGGTGACCATCTTGCGGGCCATCGCCGTCGCCTTCTCGATGTCGTTCGAGGCGCCGGTCGTCGGGTCGTGGAAGATGATCTCCTCCGCGACCCGGCCGCCGAGCGCGTAGGCGAGCTGGTCGAGGATCTCGTTGCGGGTCGTCGAGTACTTGTCGTCCAGCGGCATGACCATCGTGTAGCCGAGGGCGCGCCCGCGGGGCAGGATCGTCACCTTGGTCACCGGGTCGAGGTGGTTCATGCCGGCGGCGACGAGCGCGTGGCCGCCCTCGTGGTAGGCCGTCATCTTCCGCTCGGCCGCGGACATGATGCGGGTCCGCTTCTGCGGGCCGGCGATGACGCGGTCGATGGCCTCGTCGAGGACCTCGTCGTCGATGAGCTTCTTGCTGCTGCGGGCGGTGAGCAGCGCGGCCTCGTTGAGGACGTTGGCCAGGTCGGCGCCGGTCATGCCCGGGGTGCGGCGGGCGACGGCCAGCAGGTCGACGCCGGCGGCCATCGGCTTGCCCTGCGAGTGCACCTGGAGGATCTTGTGCCGGCCGATCATGTCCGGGTTCTCGACCGCGACCTGGCGGTCGAAGCGGCCCGGGCGCAGCAGCGCGGGGTCGAGGATGTCCGGGCGGTTCGTCGCCGCGATGAGGATGACGTTGGTCTTGACGTCGAAGCCGTCCATCTCGACGAGCAGCTGGTTGAGGGTCTGCTCGCGCTCGTCGTGCCCACCGCCGAGGCCGGCGCCGCGGTGGCGGCCGACGGCGTCGATCTCGTCGACGAAGACGATGGCGGGGGCGTTGGACTTGGCCTGCTCGAAGAGGTCGCGGACGCGGCTGGCGCCGACACCGACGAACATCTCGACGAAGTCCGAGCCGGAGATCGAGTAGAACGGCACGCCGGCCTCGCCGGCCACGGCGCGGGCCAGCAGGGTCTTGCCGGTGCCGGGCTGGCCGTAGAGCAGCACGCCCTTGGGGATCTTCGCGCCGACGGCGAGGAACTTCGCGGGCTCGCGGAGGAAGTCGACGATCTCGTGGAGCTCCTCGACGGCCTCGTCGGCGCCGGCGACGTCGGCGAAGGTCACCTTCGGGGTGTCCTTGGTCGCGAGCTTGGCCCGGGACTTGCCGAACTGCATGACCCGGTTGCCGCCGCCCTGGGCCTGGGTCATCAGCCACCAGAAGAGGCCGACGAGCAGGAGGACGGGGAAGAAGCTGATGAAGATGGTCCAGAAGGCGTTGTCGCCCTCGACCTTGTCGTTGTAGCCGTCGGGCAGGTTGGCGTCGAGCTCCTCGATCAGCTGCGGGGCCCGGGCGTCGACGTACTCGGCGCGCACCTTCGTGGCGTCGCTGACGTTCGTGCTCGGGTCGGAGAAGGACTGACCGGACTTGAGGTCGAGGGTGAGGACGTTGTCGGTGGTCATCACCGCCGTCTCCACCTTCTTCTCGGTGATGAGCTTCTGGGCCTGCGCGGTCGTGATCGTCGTGTAGCCGCCGTTGCCGCCCACCGTGAAGACGATGAGGAGCAGGGCGAGCGCGGCGAGCACCCAGAACACCGGCGCGCGGAGAATGCGTTTGACGTCCATCTGGTTACGGGGCGAGCGCCCCGACCCTCCTGCTCGAAGTCAGCGGGACCGGGACGATCACCGACCCGGACTGGTACACGCTAGCAACGAGCCCGCCACGCCCGGTGTTCCGTCGGGAGAACCCGCGTCAGCTGTAGACGTGCGGCGCGAGCGTGCCGACCACCCGCAGGCCGCGGTAGCGCTCGGCGTAGTCGAGGCCGTAGCCGACGACGAACTCGTTGGGGATGTCGAAGCCGACCCACTGCACGTCGACGTCGACCTTGGCCGCGTCGGGCTTGCGCAGCAGGGTGCAGATCTCCACCGAGGCGGGGCTGCGGGACTCGAGGTTGGCCTTGATCCACGACAGGGTGAGCCCGGAGTCGATGATGTCCTCGACGATGAGCACGTGCCGGTCGGTGATGTCGGTGTCGAGGTCCTTGAGGATCCGCACGACGCCGCTGCTCTTGGTGCCCGAGCCGTAGGACGAGACCGCCATCCAGTCGACCGGCACCGAGTACGGCAGGGCGCGCATGAGGTCGGCCATGACCATGACGGCGCCCTTGAGGACGCCGACGAGCAGCAGGTCCTGGCCTTCGTAGCGCTCCCGGACGAGCCCGGCGAGCTCCTCGAGCTTGGCGTGGATCTCCTCCTCGGTGATGAGGACTTTCTCGAGGTCTGCTCCCATGTGGGCGGCGTCCACTGCGGCTCCTGGTCGACGGGGCGGGTCGGGGCTATTCAACCCGAGCGGCGGTGTCGATGGACACCCGGTGACCGGATCGGCGCACCCGGACCCCGCCGGGGGCGTGGACCGCGCCCTGCCCGTGCCAGGCGGTGAGCAGCCGGTCGCAGGCGTCGACGTGCCGCGCCGAGACCTGCCCCGCGGGGGCGCCGGCGTCGACGAGCGCGGAGCGCCACACCCGGGTGCGGACGGCGCGCGGCAGGTCGAGGAGGTCGGCCTCCTGCCACGGGGGCGGACCGAGGGTCGCCGACGCCTCGGCGGCCAGGGCCTCGAGGTGGTCGGCGTCGTCGCGCAGCAGGTCGGCGCTGCGGGCCAGGGCGGCCGCCAAGCCCGGGCCGAGGTCGGCCTCGAGGTCCGCGAGGGCCCGGCGGGCCCGGACCCGGGCGAAGGCCGGGTCGTCGTTCATCGGGTCCTCCCACCAGGTGCGGTCCTCGGCGGCGCAGGCCGCCCGGGTCTCGTCGCGCCCCAGCGCGAGCAGCGGACGGCGGTACCGGCCGCGGGCGGCGGGCATCCCGGCCAGGCTCCGCGCGCCGCTGCCCCGGGCCAGGCCGAGCAGCACCTGCTCGGCCTGGTCGTCGCGGGTGTGGCCGAGGAGGACCAGTCGCGCCCCGAGCCGGTCGGCGACGGCGTCCAGCGCGGCGTAGCGCGCGGCGCGGGCGGCGGCCTCGACCCCGGCGCCGGCGGGGTCCACCGCCACCGTCACGACCTCGACCGGGTCCAGCCCGAGCGCCCGCAGCGCCTCACCGGTCCGCCGCGCGACGGCGGCCGAGCCCTCCTGCAGCCCGTGGTCGACGACGACCGCGCCGGCGCGGCGCCGCTCGGCCTGGGCGACGAAGGCGAGCGCGTCGGCCAGGGCGGTCGAGTCCGCTCCCCCGCTGCACGCGGCGAGGACGAGGTCGTCGGGCGCGGTGCCGGACAGGGCGGCGAGCACGGCCGACCGGGCGGCGGCCACCGCGGGGTGCGGCCGGCCGTGGGCCCGGGGCATCGCGGCGGCGGTCAGCCGTGGACGCGGCGGACCCAGGCGGCGGGGTCGGCGATCTCGCGCGGCTGCGGCAGCGTGTCCGGCGAGGTCCACACGGCGTTGAAGCCGTCGACCCCGACCTTCTCCTGCACACCGCGGACGAACACGGCGCCGTCGCGGTACTGCCGCATCTTCGCCTCGAGGCCGAGGAGGCGGCGCAGCAGCCGGTCGGCGGCGCCGGCGCCCCGGCGACGGTCGGTGAAGCGGCGGCGGATCTCGGCGACGCTCGGGACGTGCTGGGGGCCGACGTCGTCCATGACGACGTCGGCGTGGCCCTCGAGCAGCGACATGACGGCGGTGAGCCGCGCCATCTGCTCGCGCTGCTCGGGCGTCGTGAAGAGGTCGGCGATGCCGGTGCTGCCCTCGGCGAAGAGCTCGGGCAGGCGCTCGGTGAGCCGGGAGGCGATCTCCTGGAGGCGCTCCTGGTCGGGCGCGAGGTCGATGGCCAGGTGCCGGGCCTCGCCGATGACGTGCTCGCGCAGCCACGGCGTCGCCGTGAACTGCACCCGGTGGGTCTCCTCGTGCATGCACACCCAGGTGCGGAAGTCCGCGCGGTCGACGCCGAGCTCGGTGGCGGTGGCCATGAGGTTCGGGGCGACGAGGAGGAGGTTCGGGGTGCCGTTGGGGGCGATGTCGTACTGGCCGAGCACCTTGTTGGCCATGAACGACAGCAGCGCCCCGGCCTCGGCGCCGGTGACCTTGCCGCCGACGGCCTGGGCGGCGGGGCCGACGGTGACGCCGCGCTTGCTGACGATGGCGTCGACGGCGGGGTCCAGCAGCGCGGCCATGGAGTCGACGTTGACGGCGATCCACGTGGCGCGGTCGACGACGAGCGCCTCGGGCGCGTCGGGGGGCGTCTGCATCCGGGCGGTCTCGGCCACCGGCTCCCGGGCCGACCGGGCCGCCGCGCGGATCGCCTCCACCTCGGCCCGCGCCTCGCCGGGCGAGACCACCGGCCCGGCCGGGACGAGCGCTCGGCCCGTCGTCTTCGCGAACTCCCAGTCGACGTATCCCACGGACTCAGCCTCTCATCACGGTGGTCACCGGCAGCCACATCGGGTCAGGGCGGCCACGACGCCATCCAACGCGGCGCGGGCACGCAGCGTTCCGTCGTAGGTCTGGGGGTACCCGTCGACCTGGACGGCGAACAGCAGGGGCCGGCCGTCGGCGGTGACCGTGGTGCCGGCGAGCGAGGAGCCCTGCCGCAGGGTGCCGGTCTTGGCCCGGGGCACCCCGAGGACGTCGCGGGTGGCGTCCTCGGTGAACCGCGCGCTCAGGGTGCCCTCGAGGCCGGAGACCGGGAGGCCGGCGACGACCCGGGCCAGCGGCGCCGACCCGCCGTCGACGGCCCGGGCCAGGACGGCGCCGAGGGTGTCGGGCGCGACCCGCTGGCCGGGGCTGAGGCCGCTGGCGTCCTTGAGCCGCAGCCCGGGCACCGGGATCCCGTCGGCGCGTAACCGCGAGCGGACGAAGTCGCCGGTCGCGGTGCGCCCGGAGGTCGGCGCGCCGGTGGTGGCGGCCGCCTGCCGCACGAGGCTCTCGGCCAGGGTGTTGTCGCTGACCTCCAGCGCGTGGTCGAGCAGCCGGCCGTACGTGGCGGACTCGACGACCCCGAGCTCGTCGGCGCCCTCCGGGGCCGCGCGGGCCCAGGTGCGCTCGGGCCGGAGGCGGACGGTGACGCCGCGGTCGGCGAGCAGGTCGCGCAGGGCCCGGGCGACGACGACCTCGGGGCGGTCCGGCGCGGGGTCGAGGACGGCGGCCTGGCGCGACGCGAGCCCGGTCATCGCCACCGGGCCGGCGAAGCCGTCGCGCACGTCGTGCGGGTTCCAGGTCGGCGGGATCCTCGGCCCGCGGGCGAAGGACAGGTCGAGCCGCAGGGTGAAGTCGCGCTGCCGGGCGTCGCCGGCGTCGCGCAGCGCGCGGACGACCTGGTCGGCGAGGTCGCCGAGCCCCGCACGGCCGACGACCGCCGAGGGCCGGCCCGCGTCGTCGGCCAGCAGCATGTCGCCGCGGGCCACGAGGACGAGGTCGGGCGTGCCGGGCGCTCGCACGACGGCGGTCGGGATGCGACCGTCGAGGTCGAGGGTGTCGGCGACGGCCAGCGCGGAGAGCAGCTTCGCCGTGGACGCGGGCACCCGGGGGGTGCGTCCGGCGACGGCGTACAGCTCCCGGCCGGTCACGCCGTCGCGGACGGTGAGCCCGACCCCGTCGTCGAGGGCGTCGTCGGTGGTGGCCCGGCGGACCGCGCGCTGCAGCCCGGCGCGGGTGGGGACGGGGGCGTCGGCGCCGGTGTCGGTGAGGGCGGGGTCGGGGACGGCGGCGGCGGTCGGGAGGATCGCGGGTACCGGGTCGGCGCCGGGGTCCTGCGGTGTCGCGGCGGGCGTCGGACGCGGGGTGGGAGCGGCGCGGGTGAGGACGCCCGGGACGAGGTCGAGCACGTCGGCGGTCACGTAGCCACCGGCGGCGACCAGCCCGACCGCCAGCGTGCCGGCGAGCATGACCCGTCTCACCCGCTCTCCCTTCGTGCCCCGCACGGCCGATGCGCCAGACTGTGCGTCGAGGGTAGGTCACCGGCAGGACGACGGAGAGGGCAGGCAGGCGTGGAGTTCGACGTCACCATCGAGATCCCGAAGGGTCACCGCAACAAGTACGAGGTCGACCACGAGACGGGGCGGATCCGGCTGGACCGGATGCTCTTCACGGCGATGTCGTACCCGTCGGACTACGGGTACATCGAGGACTCGCTCGGCGAGGACGGCGACCCGCTGGACGCACTGGTGCTGCTCGACGAGCCCACCTTCCCCGGCTGCATCGTGCGCGCCCGGCCGATCGGCATGTTCCACATGCGCGACGAGGCCGGCGGCGACGACAAGATCCTCTGCATCCCGGCCGGCGACCCGCGCAAGGCGCACATCAGCGAGCTGAGCGACATCACCGAGTTCGACCAGCTGGAGATCCAGCACTTCTTCGAGACCTACAAGGACCTCGAGCCCGGCAAGTCCGTCGAGGGCGCCCACTGGGCCGGCCGCGACGAGGCCGAGGAGTGCATTCGCGAGGCCCTCCAGCGGGCCGAGGCCGCGGGGCTCACCACCGCCCGCTGGCGGATGCCCCCGCACGCGCCGGCGCCCTCGCCCGAGGTCATGGACGCCGTGAAGTCGGCGCACACCCGCGAGGAGATCGAGGCCGCCGCCGAGAAGGCGCGCGCCGAGCTCGCGACCAAGGACCAGCCCCTCACCGACGAGTGACCCCGCCGTCGCCCCCCCCCCCGGCGACGAGCAACCCCACCCGTCACAACTTCCTCGCCTGACCCCGCAACCTTCAGGTCCGCACCCCCACCGAACCCCGGCGAACCCGAACTTTCTCGCCTGATCCCGCAACCTTCAGGTCTGCACCCCCACCGAACCCCCGCGAACCCGAACTTCCTCGCCTGATCCCGGAACCTTCGGGTCGACCCGGGCGGCCTTCCCTTGCGAACCCCGACTTTCCCGCCCCATCCGGGAAACCCGGGGTTCGCAGGGCTGGTCTTCCCCGGCGAACCCCTGTGTTCCCGGATGGGGCGGGAAAGTCGTCACCAGCCCCAGGTGCCGGGCTCGCCCTTGAACGGGCCGACGACGCGCGCGGTGACCCAGCCGCCGTAGAAGCCGCCTGCCTGCGGGGTGACGACCGCGCCGTCGACGGTGCAGCGGTCGACCGCCCCGGGCATGACGGCGACGTGGTCGCGGATGACCTCGAACGCCGGCGCCGGCGTCGGGTACGTCCACGCCGCGCGCTCGGCCACCCGGTCGCCGCCGAGGACGTCGAAGTACGCCGCCTGCCCCTTCCACTCGCACAGCGACGCCCCGGCGCACCGCAGCAGCGCGCCGTCCACGAAGTCCTCCGCGGGCAGGTAGTACGTCGGCGGATGGCTCGTCTCGAGCACGCGCAGCGGCCTGGTCGAGGCCGCGACGCGCTCCCCGCCCAGCCAGATCTCCACCGACTCGCCGCTGGCGTCGATCGCCGGCGGGCGCGGGTAGTCCCACACCGACTCCTGGCCGGGACCGGGCTCCTGGCGGCGGGGGCGGCTCACGCGACGCCCTCGTCGTCCAGGGCGGAGCGGATCGCGTCACCGACGTCGTCGACCGACCCGTGCGCCGCGGCCAGCCGGTCAGGTGGCACCAGGGTGGTGAGCGACCCGTCGCCGCGCACGCCGAGGACGACCGGCAGCCCGGCGCGCTCGGCGGCCGCACGCTCGGCGTCGGTCGTCTCGTTGCGGTGCACGAGGCGCACCGGGACCGGCAGCCCCGCGGTCATCTCGTCCCAGGCCGGCTTGCGCCGCACCCCGCGGTGGGTGGCGTCGCACAGCCCGCAGGACGTCCGACCGGTGAGGTGACCGACCGCGTACGCCAGCTCCCCCAGCACTCCGCCGTCGGCGTTGTACACCCCGACGACCTCGACCACGCGCTCCGTCATCCTCCGAGGCTAACCCCGCGCGGACGCCGCCACGGCGTCGACGAGCTCGTGCGCCAGATCGACCGCCTCCGCTCCCGGACCGTCGGGACCGAGGTGGGCGGTGCTGAGGTACGCACCGTCGACGAGGGCCGCGAGCCGGCGTGCGAGACGCCGGCCCTCGACCGGGTCCAGCCGGCGAGCGGTCGCGTCCAGCCGGTCCAGCAGGGCCTGCCGGTACTCGCGGGCCGTCCGGCGGGCCGCGTGGTCCGGGTCGTCGAACTCGGCGGCGGCGTTGCCGAACGGGCAGCCGCGGAAGCCCGGTCGCCGCAGGTCGGCCGCGACGCCGTCCAGGACGGCGTGCAGGGCGTCGGCCGGCGTCGCTGCCCGGGCGATGTCCCGGTCGACCAGGTCCAGGATCTGCACCGCGAGCTCCTGGAGGTAGGCCCCGACGAGGTCGTCCTTGGTCGGGAACACGCGGTACACGCTCATCTTGGCCAGCCCGGTCTCCTCGACGAGCCGGTCCATCCCCACGGCGTGCACACCGTGCTCGGTGAAGAGACGGGTGGCGACCTCGAGGACGCGCCTCCGTCGCTCGTCCACGCCGAGGCGTGGGGCTCGTGGGGGGGCTTGTCGCCGTGCGCTCACCGGACTAGCCTAGGCGCGTTGTGACGAATCCGTCTCAACCTGGAGCGTGTCTCGTGGAGAATCCGACTGCTCTCGTCACCGGCGCCTCGCGGGGGATCGGCGCCGAGGTGGCCCGTCGCCTGGCCGAGCACGGTCTCCGGGTCGTCGTCACCGCGCGCGACGCCGACCGCGCCGTCGAGGTCGCACGCGCCCTGCCCGGCAGCGGCCACGAGGGTCATGCCCTTGACGTGACGGTGCCGGACACCGTGAACGCCGTCGTCGACGCCCTGGATCGCGGCGGCCTCGACGTCCTCGTGAACAACGCCGCCGCGTACGTCGACTGGGCCGAGACCGGCCTGTCGGCGGACCTCGACGCCGCTCGCCGGGTCATGGAGACGAACCTCTTCGGCCCCTGGCTCGTCGCGCAGGCCGCGGTCCCCCTCCTGCGGCGCAGCGCGCACCCACGACTCGTCAACGTGTCGAGCGGCGGGGGGTCCCACGGGGACGAGGCCTTCGGCCTCACCACACGGTCGGGAGCCGCGGCCAGCTACGGCATCAGCAAGGCGGCGTTGCTGGCGCTGACGAGCACCTTGGCCGCCGAGCTCGCCGACTCCGCCGTCCTCGTCAACGCCGTCTGCCCGGGACTCACCGCGACCTTCGAGGGTGCGGAGCAGATGGGCGCCCGTCCCGTCGCCGAGGGCGCCGCGGGCATCGTCTGGGCGGCCACCCTGCCCGACGACGGTCCGAGCGGTGGGTTCTTCCGGGACGGTCTGCCCCTCCCCTGGTGACCGGCGGGGACGGACGGCCGGTCCCCGGCGGCGACACGTCGTGCGGGTCGGGTCCGCCGTCACGCGCTCGCCGGTCCCGACCCTCGAGCCCCGGGCGACGAGGAGACGCAGAGGCCCCCTCGAGATGTCGAGGGGGCCTGACCCGGTGTCCTGCGGTGGAGCCGCCTGTCGGAATCGAACCGACGACCTATTCATTACGAGTGAATCGCTCTGGCCGACTGAGCTAAGGCGGCGCGTCCCCGGAGCCGTCCGGGCACGACGGCGAGTATAGGGAGCCTGCCCGCATGT
>NZ_SAYU02000071.1 GCF_004025965.2 Phycicoccus flavus
GCCTGGACCCGCAGCTGTGGAGCCACGTGCACGCCGCCTCCGTCTACGCCCTCGTCGCCGTGACGGCGGCCGTGCTGTGGCTCGCGCGGCGGACGTCGCTGCGCGGCCCGGCCGCGCTCGTGCTCGGGGTCGAGCTGGCCCAGGGCGCCGTCGGCCTCGTCCAGTACTGGACCGGCCTGCCCATCGGGCTCGTCGCGATCCACCTCGTCGGTGCCGGCGCCCTCGTGGCCTCCGCCACCTGGCTGGCCGCGGCCGCCCGGCGGCCCGAGCCCGCGGACGCCCCGGCCGCGGAGCAGCGCGCGGAGCCCGCCCCCGTCGACGCCTGACCGGAACGGTCGACTCCCCTCGTCGCCGAGGACGCTCCCGGCGACCTGCCTCTGCCCCGTCACCGTCCGAGGTGCCGCCTGCACCTATACACAAGAACGCTTGTGCAACGTGTGTTGTGTCTCTACGGTGGGGCCATGACGAGACCGGAGATCCGCACCCTGCGCGACGCCGCCCCGCTCGCCGCCCTGGCCCACCCCTTCCGGGCCCGGATGATGGACGCGCTCAAGGTCGACGGGCCGTCGACGGCGTCGATGCTCGCCTCCCGCACCGGCCAGGCGGTGGGCAACGCGAGCCACCACCTCAAGGTGCTCGCCGCCGCCGGTCTCGTCGAGGAGGCCCCCGAGCTCGCCCGCGACCGCCGTGAGCGGTGGTGGCGGCTCGCCAACCGGGGCACCCGGTGGAACAGCCTGGACCTCGCCGACGACCCCGCCGCCGTCACCGCCGCCCGGGAGGCCGAGGCGCTGGGCCTGCGGCGTCAGATCGAGCGGGTGACCGCCTGGCTGTCGAACTCGGGCACCGACCCCGAGTGGGACGACGCCGCGTACGCCACCCAGACCTGGCTGCGGGTCTCGCCCGACGAGCTGCGCGAGGTCGCCGAGGAGGTCATGGCCGTCTTCGCCCGCTGGTCCGACCGCGACCTGCCGGACGACGACGTCGACCGCGAGCCGGTGCTCGTCTTCTCCCGGGGGTTCCCGTGCCAGCCGTGAGCGGCCCGGCGGCGACCCCTCCCCTGGCCGCGAACCGCGAGTTCCGGCTGCTGTGGACCGGCGAGGGCGTGAGCGCGCTCGGCACGATGACCACCGCCGTCGTCCTGCCCCTGCTCGCCGTCACCGCCTTCGACGCGGGACCCGGCTGGATGGGCCTCCTCACGGCGGCGGCCTGGCTCCCCTACCTCGTCGTCGGCCTGCCCGCGGGCGCCTGGGTCGACCGCCTCGACGCCCGCCGGGTCATGATCGCCGCCGACCTCGCCGCCGCCCTGGCCGTCGGGTCGGTCCCGGTGGCCTGGCTGCTCGGCGGCCTCACCCTGCCCCAGCTCGTCCTCGCGGCCCTCGCCTCCGGCACCTGCGCCGTGTTCTTCCGGACGGCCTACGGCGCCTTCGTCCCCCGGGTCGTGCGCCCCGAGGACCTCGACGTCGCCAACGGCCGGCTCTTCGGCACCGAGGCCGCCATGCAGGTCGCCGGCCCGGGTCTCGGCGGGCTGCTGGTCCGCGCGGTCGGGGGCGCCCTGGCCGTCGCCGTCGACACCGTGAGCTACCTCGTCTCCGCCCTGTTCCTGGCCCGGATGGACCCGGCGCGGCTGCGCCCGCGCGCCGACGCCCCGCCCCGCACCGCCCTGCGCCGGGAGGTCGCGGACGGTGTGCGCGTCGTGGCGCGCGACCCCTTCCTGCGCTTCTTCGCCGCGCAGGGGGCGCTGTCGAACTTCGCGCTCACCGGCTACCAGACCCTGCTCGTCCTCTTCCTCGTCCGCGACCTCGGGGTGGGCCCCGGCCGGGTCGGCCTGCTGCTCGCGCTCGGCAGCGCCGGCGGGCTCGTCGGGTCGCTCGTCGCCGCCCGGCTCGCGGCCCGGTCCGGGAACGCCCGGGCGCTGCGGTGGCTCCAGCTGCTGGCCGGTCCGGCGGCGCTGCTCGTCCCCGCCGCCGGGCCCGGAGCCGCCGCGTTCCTCGTCCCCCTCGGCGTCGCACTCGTCGGCGTCGGGGTGGTCGGCGCCAACGTCGTCCGGTCGGCGTTCCGCCAGCGCTACGTCCCCGAGCACCTGCTCGGCCGGACCTCGTCGGCGTCGGCGGTCCTCGTCTTCGGCACGATGCCGCTCGCCGGTCTCGTCGCGGGTGGGCTCGGGGGCACCCTCGGGCTGCGCCCGACGATCCTCGTCATGGCCGCCCTGCAGCTGCTGACCTCGCTGCTCGTCCTCGTCGGGCCCTTCCGCCGGGGCCGGGACCTCCCGACCGGCGAGGCGACGGTCGCCGTGCCGCACGAGGCACCGCGGTCCCCGGCCACGCGACGGCGCCCGCTGCCGCCGCCCCGGCGCGGCCGGTGCGTGCTCAGCCGAGCGGGAGGTGCAGCAGGGGGTCGAGCGCGACGGCGAGGAAGACGACGGTCACGTAGGTGATCGAGTAGTGGAAGAGGCGCATCGGCTTCAGTGCCAGCCCGGAGCGGCCCGCCCGGGCGGCACCCAGCAGGCGGTGCGCCTCGAGGAGGAACACGGCACCGGAGAGGGCCGCCGCCCCGGCGTAGAGCCAACCCATCCCGGCGACCGGCACGAGCAGCAGCGAGGCCGCGACCATGACCCAGGAGTAGGCGACGACCTGGCGGCCCACGGCGACCGGACCGCGCCGCACCGGCAGCATCGGCACCTCGGCCGAGGCGTAGTCGTCGCGGAACGCCATCGACAGCGGCCAGTAGTGCGGCGGGGTCCAGAAGAAGACGACGAGGAAGAGCACGAGCGCGGGCCAGCCGACGGACCCGGTGACCGCCGACCAGCCGATGAGCGTCGGCATGCACCCGGCGACCCCGCCCCACACGATGTTCTGCTCGGTGCGGCGCTTCAGCAGCATCGTGTAGCCGACGGCGTAGAGCGCGACGGCGAGCAGCGACAGCACCGCCGACAGGACGTTGACGAGCGTGGCGAACCACACCGTCGAGCCCACGGTGAGCACCGCGCCAAAGACGAGCGCCTCACGGACGGTGACCTCGCCCGTGACCATCGGCCGGCTGCTCGTGCGGTGCATGAGGCGGTCGATGTCGCGGTCGTAGACCGAGTTGAAGGTGTTCGCCGCGCCGGCGCTGAGGATGCCGCCGACGAGGGTGACGAGGACCAGTCGCAGCGACGGGACCCCGCGCGCGGCGAGGAACATCACCGGCACCGTGGTGACGAGCAGGAGCTCGATGATCCGCGGCTTGGTGAGCGCGACGAAGGCGGCGACCCGGTTCCGGCGCGCGGGCGCAGCCGCGGGTGCGGTCGTCACGGGGGTGGTGGCCACGTCGTCCTTCGAGGTCTCCGTCGGTGGTGCCCGGCGATTCTATCCGTCCCCCCGGAAGGGGCCGCCGACCGGCCTCGACGGCGAGCACCGCTGCGGGACTAGGGTGGGTGTCAGTAGCGTCACACGGCGCCTCACCGCCGGTGGCGACGTTGACCGAACGTCCCCCCGAAGAGAGGTTCTCTTGAGCACCACGACCCGTACGCGCACCGACTCCCCCCTCGCCGGCCGGTCCTCGGACCTCACCCGCCCGGTCGCGAAGAAGGCGAAGTGGACCGACCTCGACGTCCGCGCCGTGGACACCGTCCGGGCCCTGGCCGCCGACGCCGTCCAGCACAAGGGCAACGGCCACCCGGGCACCGCGATGAGCCTGGCGCCGGTGGCCTACCTGCTCTACCAGCAGGTGATGCGCCACGACCCGGCCGACCCGGCCTGGCTCGGCCGCGACCGCTTCGTCCTCTCCTGCGGGCACTCCTCGCTCACCCAGTACATCCAGCTCTACCTCTCGGGCTACGGCCTCGAGCTGTCCGACCTCAAGGCGCTGCGCACCTGGGGCTCGCTGACGCCGGGCCACCCCGAGGTCCACCACACCAAGGGCGTCGAGATCACGACCGGCCCGCTCGGCTCCGGTCTCGCGTCCGCCGTCGGCATGGCGATGGCCCAGCGCCGCCAGCGCGGCATGCTCGACCCGGACGCCAAGGCCGGCCAGAGCCCGTTCGACCACCACGTCTGGGTGCTCGCCTCCGACGGCGACATGATGGAGGGCGTCGCCTCCGAGGCCTGCTCGCTCGCCGGCCACCAGGAGCTCGACAACCTCACCGTCGTCTACGACGCGAACCAGATCTCCATCGAGGACGACACCGACATCTCCTTCAGCGAGGACGTCGGCCAGCGCTTCGAGGCCTACGGCTGGGACGTCGTCGACGTCGACTGGCGCCGCTCGGACGACCCCGCCGGCACCCCGGAGTACACCGAGGACGTCGACGCCCTGCTCGCCGCGCTGGAGAAGAGCCGCCGCCCGGGCAAGCGTCCGACCCTCGTGCGGCTGCACACCGTCATCGCCTGGCCGGCGCCGTCGGCCCGCGGCACCGGCAAGGCCCACGGCTCCGCCCTCGGCGAGGACGAGGTCAAGGCGACCAAGGAGCTGCTGGGCTTCGACCCCGAGAAGACCTTCCAGGTCGACAAGGCGGTCCTCACCCACGCCCGCGAGGTGAAGAAGCGCGGCAAGGCCGCCCACCGCGAGTGGGACAAGGGCTACAAGGCGTGGCGCAAGGGCAACCCGGAGACCGCCGCCCTCCTCGACCGCCTCGTGGCCGGCGAGCTGCCCTCCGGCTTCGCCCGCGGCCTGCCCACCTGGGACGCCGACGACAAGGGCATCGCCACCCGGGCGGCCTCGGGCAAGGTGCTCGGCGCCCTCGGCGAGCGGATGCCGGAGCTGTGGGGCGGCTCGGCCGACCTCGCCGAGTCGAACAACACGACGATGGAGGGCGTGCAGTCCTTCGTCCCCACCGGCAAGCAGACCGCCGAGTGGAAGGGCGGCCCGTACGGGCGCACCCTGCACTTCGGCATCCGCGAGAACGCCATGGGCATGATCCTCAACGGGATCGCCCTCGAGGGCCTCACCCTCCCCTACGGCGGCACCTTCCTCGTCTTCTCCGACTACATGCGCCCGGCCGTCCGCCTCGCGGCCCTCCAGGAGCTGCCGGTGACGTTCGTGTGGACGCACGACTCCATCGGCCTCGGCGAGGACGGGCCCACCCACCAGCCGGTCGAGCACCTCGCCGCGCTGCGGGCCATCCCGCAGCTCGACGTCGTCCGCCCGGCCGACGCCAACGAAACGACGGAGGCGTGGGCCGAGATCCTCCGCCGCCGCCGCACCGCCGGCCTGGCCCTGTCCCGCCAGCCGCTGCGCATCGTCGACCGGTCCGAGTACGGCAAGGCCTCCGGGGTCCGCAAGGGCGCCTACGTCCTCGCCGAGGCCGGCAAGGACCACGACGCCACGCCCGAGGTCGTCCTCATCGCGACCGGTTCGGAGGTCGCGATCGCGCTGGCCGCCCGGGACAAGCTCGAGGCCGCCCGCATCCCCACCCGCGTGGTCTCCATGCCGTGCCGGGAATGGTTCGAGGAGCAGCCGCGCTCCTACCAGCACAAGGTCCTGCCCCCCGAGGTCACCGCCCGCGTCAGCATCGAGGCAGGGGTGTCCATGGGGTGGCACGACCTCGTCGGCGACGCCGGGCGCTGCATCAGCCTCGAGCACTTCGGGGCCTCCGCGGACCAGGCGACGCTGTACCGCGAGTTCGGGTTCACCCCCGAGGCCGTCGTCAAGGCGGCCAAGGACTCGCTCAAGGCGGCCCGCAAGGGCACCGGGGTCCCTGCCGTCACCGACACCGCCCCGCGGGCCAAGGCCTCCCGCGCCGCGGGCGACCAGAAGACGCCGAGCCAGAAGGCCTCGGCAGGAGAGTGAGTAGCGACATGAGCACACCGAAGCCCCTCCAGGACCTCGCCGCCAACGGCGTCTCCGTCTGGCTCGACGACCTGTCCCGCGAGCGCATCCGTTCCGGCAACCTCCAGGAGCTCATCGACGACCGCGGGGTCGTCGGTGTGACGACCAACCCCTCGATCTTCCAGAAGGCCCTCTCCGAGGGGGACGCCTACGACGAGCAGGTCGAGGCGCTCTCCCGCGAGGGCAAGAGCGTCGACGAGGCCGTCTTCGCGCTGACGACCAAGGACGTCCACGACGCCTGCGAGATCATGAAGCCGGTCTACGAGCGCACCGACGGCGAGGACGGACGGGTCTCGATCGAGGTCGACCCGCGCCTGGCCCACGACACCGCGAAGACCGTGGCGGAGGCCAAGGCCCTCGCGGCCGAGGTCGACCAGCCGAACGTCTTCATCAAGATCCCCGCGACGGTCGAGGGCCTGCCCGCGATCTCGCAGGTGCTCGCCGAGGGCATCTCGGTCAACGTCACGCTGATCTTCTCCCTCGACCGCTACCGCGCGGTGATGAACGCCTTCCTCACCGGCCTCGAGCAGGCCCGCGAGCACGGCAAGGACCTCTCCGGCATCCGGTCGGTGGCGTCGTTCTTCGTCTCCCGCGTGGACTCCGAGGTCGACGGCCGGCTCGACGAGCTCGGCACCGACGAGGCCAAGGCCGTCCGCGGCAAGGCCGGGATCGCCAACGCGCGCCTCGCCTACCAGGCCTTCGAGGAGGTCTTCGCCACCCCGCGCTGGGCCTCCCTCGCCTCCGCCGGGGCGCACAAGCAGCGCCCCCTGTGGGCCTCCACCGGCGTCAAGGACCCCGACTACCCGGACACGATGTACGTCACCGAGCTCGTGGCGCCGGAGACGGTCAACACGATGCCCGAGGCGACGCTGGACGCCACGGCCGACCACGCCGAGATCACCGGCGACACCGTCACCGGCGAGTACGCCGACGCCGCGGAGGTGCTCGACACCCTCGAGCGGCTCGGCATCTCCTACTCCGACGTCGTCGACCAGCTCGAGCGCGAGGGCGTCGAGAAGTTCGAGAAGTCCTGGGGCGACCTGCTGGACGGTGTGACCCGCGAGCTGGAGAAGGCGAACGCGTGACCACGCTGGACGTCTCCGCCACCGGCGCGGCGGCCGACGCGGTCGCCGCGCACGTCCCGACCCTCGTCGGGGACCGGGTCGCGAGCCGCCTGTTCGCGCAGGACCACACCCTGTGGGGCGAGGCCGCCGAGGACGAGGCGTCCAAGCGCCTCTCCTGGACCGGGCTCCCCCGCAGCTCGCGCCCCCTCGTCGGCGAGATCGCGGCCCTGCGAGCCGAGCTCGAGGAGGCGGGCTACGACCGCGTCGTCCTCTGCGGGATGGGCGGCTCGTCGCTCGCTCCCGAGGTCATCTGCGCCACCGCCGGCGTGCACCTCGTCGTCCTCGACTCCTCCGACCCCGATGTCGTCCGCGGCGCGCTCACCGACCTGGGCCGCACGGTCGTCGTCGTGTCGAGCAAGTCCGGGTCGACGGTCGAGACCGACAGCCAGCGCCGCGCCTTCGAGCACGCCTTCCGCGAGGCCGGGATCGACCCGACGACCCGCATGGTCGTCGTCACCGACCCGGGCAGCCCGCTGGAGCAGCAGGCCCGTGGTGACGGCTTCCGGGTGGTCAACGCCGACCCGGCCGTCGGCGGGCGCTACTCGGCGCTCACCGCCTTCGGGCTCGTCCCGAGCGGGCTCGCCGGGGCGGACGTCGAGGCCCTGCTCGACGACGCCGAGACCGTCGCCGACGTCCTCGCCGCCGACGACGAGGGCAACCCCGCGCTGCGCCTCGGGGCGGCGATGGCGGGCACCGACCCGCTGCGCGACAAGCTCGTGCTCGTCGACGCCGGCACCGAGAACGTCGGGTTCGCGGCCTGGGCCGAGCAGCTCATCGCCGAGTCCACCGGCAAGGAGGGCACCGGCATCCTGCCCGTCGTCGCGGTGGGGTCCGAGCCCGCGCACCTCTACGACGACGGCACCGTCGTCCGGCTCGTCGCCAGCGACGCCGAGGACGAGGACGACGGTGGTCCGAGCGCGGCGTCGCTCGTCACCGTCGCCGGCCCCCTCGGGGCGCAGATGCTGCTGTGGGAGGCCGCGACCGCGGTCGCCGGCCGCCTGCTCGGCATCAACCCGTTCGACCAGCCCGACGTCGAGAGCGCGAAGTCCGCGGCCCGTGACCTCCTCGGCCAGGGCATCGACGACTCCGACCCGCCGGCCTTCACCGACGGCGAGGTCGAGGTCCGGGCGCTCGGCGGCGACTGGCTCTCCGGCACCCACACCCTGGAGACCGCGCTCGACGGCCTCCTCGCGCAGCTCGACGAGCAGCACGGGTACGTCGCCGTCATGGCCTACCTCGACCGCGAGCACGACGCCGACCTCGAGAACGTCGCCCGCGACCTCTTCGAGCGGACCGGCCGGCCGGTGACCTTCGGCTGGGGCCCGCGCTTCCTGCACTCCACGGGCCAGTACCACAAGGGCGGCCCGGGCACGGGCGTCTACGTGCAGGTGACCACCGCCCCCGCGCAGGACCTCGAGGTGCCCGGCCGGGACTTCACCTTCGGCCAGTTCATCGCCGCCCAGGCCGCCGGGGACGCCCAGGTCCTCGCCGAGCACGGGCGCCCGGTGCTCCGGCTGCACCTCACCGACCACGACGCCGGGCTGGCCCGGGTGCGTTCCCTCCTCGGCCAGGGCGGGGCATGACCCCGGCCCGCGTCACCGCCGACCACAACCCGCTCCGCGATCCCCGGGACAAGCGCCTCCCGCGGATCGCGGGGCCGTGCTCGATGGTGATGTTCGGGGTCACCGGCGACCTCGCCCGCAAGAAGCTCATGCCCGCCGTCTACGACCTCGCCAACCGCGGGCTGCTGCCGCCGGGCTTCTCGCTCGTCGGCTTCGCCCGCCGGGACTGGGAGGACCAGGACTTCGGCAAGATCGTGTACGAGTCGGTCAAGGAGCACGCCCGCACCCCGTTCCGCGAGGACGTCTGGCGCACCCTGGCCGAGGGCATCCGGTTCGTCCCGGGCGCCTTCGACGACGACGCCGCGTTCGACCTGCTCGCCGCCACCGTCGCCGACCTCGAGGAGCAGCGGGGCACCGGCGGCAACGTCGCCTTCTACCTCTCGATCCCGCCCGGGTCCTTCGCGACCGTCTGCCAGCAGCTGGAGCGCTCCGGGCTGTCGACGCCGAGCGAGGGGTCGTGGCGGCGGGTCGTCATCGAGAAGCCGTTCGGGCACGACCTGGAGTCGGCCCGCGAGCTCAACGACATCGTCGGCAGCGTCTTCCCGGCCGACGCCGTGTTCCGCATCGACCACTACCTCGGCAAGGAGACGGTGCAGAACATCCTCGCCGTCCGCTTCGCGAACATGATGTTCGAGCCGGTGTGGAACAACCGCTACGTCGACCACGTGCAGATTACGATGGCCGAGGACATCGGCATCGGCGGCCGGGCCGGCTACTACGACGGCATCGGGGCGGCCCGGGACGTCATCCAGAACCACCTGCTCCAGCTCATGGCCCTCACCGCCATGGAGGAGCCGGTCTCCTTCGACGCCCACCACCTGCGGCTCGAGAAGGAGAAGGTGCTCTCCGCGGTCCGGCTGCCCGAGGACCTGTCCACCGGCACCGCGCGCGGCCAGTACGCCGCCGGGTGGCAGGGCGGCGAGGAGGTCGTCGGCTACCTCGAGGAGGACGGCGTCGCCGCCGGGTCGGGCACCGAGACCTACGCCGCCGTGCGCCTCGACGTCGACACCCGCCGCTGGGCCGGGGTGCCCTTCTACCTGCGCACCGGCAAGCGGCTCGGCAAGCGCGTCACCGAGATCGCCGTCGTCTTCAGGCGCGCCCCGCACCTGCCGTTCACCGACACCGCCACCGAGGAGCTCGGCCAGAACGCCGTCGTCATCCGGGTGCAGCCGGACGAGGGCGTCACCCTGCGGTTCGGTGCCAAGGTGCCCGGCGCGCAGATGGAGGTCCGCGACGTGAGCATGGACTTCGGCTACGGCCGCTCCTTCACCGAGTCCTCCCCCGAGGCCTACGAGCGGCTCATCCTCGACGTCCTCCTCGGCGAGCCGCCGCTCTTCCCCCGGCACGAGGAGGTCGAGCTCTCCTGGCGGATCCTCGACCCCATCGAGGAGCACTGGGGCCGCCGGGGCGGCGACCCCGACCAGTACGAGGCCGGCACGTGGGGACCGCCGTCGGCCGACGAGCTCATGCGCCGTGACGGCCGCGAGTGGAGGCTCCCGTGACCACGACCGACCCGGCCACCGAGACCCGGAGGAGGTCCCGGTGATTGTCGACCTGCCCAACACGAGCACCCAGGCCGTCTCCAAGCGGCTCGTCAAGCTGCGCGAGGACACCGGGGCGATGGCCCTCTCGCGCGTCCTCACCCTCGTCGTCGTCGTCGACGAGGCGGAGGCCGAGCAGGCCATCGACACCGCGAACGACGCGAGCCGCCAGCACCCGTGCCGGATCATCGTCGTCGTCACCGGCAACCGGCGCGGTACGGCCCGGCTCGACGGGCAGATCCGGGTCGGCGGGGACGCGGGCGCGTCCGAGGTCGTCGTGCTCCGGCTCTACGGCCCGCTGGCCCGCCACGGCCGGGCCGTCGTCACCCCCCTGCTGCTCGCGGACTCCCCCATCGTCGTCTGGTGGCCGACCGACGCGCCGAAGGACCCCTCGGCCGACCCCGTCGGCGCGATGGGACAGCGCCGCATCACCGACGCCTCCCGCACGTCCGGCAAGCCGCGCACGGTGCTCGGGCGGCTGGCCTCGGCCTACGCGCCGGGTGACACCGACCTCGCGTGGTCGCGGGTCACCCTGTGGCGGGGGATCCTCACCGCCGCGCTCGACCAGGCGCCGTTCGAGCCGGTCACCGAGGCCACGGTCGTCGCCGCCCCCGACTCCCCCTCCGGCGAGCTGCTGGCCGGCTGGCTGTCGGCGCGGCTGCGCTGCCCGGTCCGCCTGGCCCAGTCGCGGCGCGGCACCGGGATCATCTCCGTCCGCCTCGTGCGCGACTCCGGACCGGTCGACCTCGTCCGGCCCGAGGACGGGAGCACCTCGATGCTGCGGCAGCCGGGCCAGCCCGACCGCACCCTCGCCCTCCCGCACCGCGGCGACGCCGAGTGCCTCGCCGACGAGCTGCGCCGCCTCGACCCCGACGAGGTGTACGAGGACGCGCTGACCGTCGGGCTGCCGGAGGTCGGGAGCGGACGGCGCAGCGCCACCGAGGCGGTCCGGGCCGGCGCCGCCCCCTCCCCCGCCGAGGCGGAGAAGGACACCCGGCGGCTGCGGCGCGCGGCCGGCGCCGCGTCGAGCAGCGCGCGGGTCGAGAAGCTGCCGATGCCGGAGGACGGCGCGAGCAGCGAGAGCGTCCAGCAGGCGGCCGCGGACCGGCTCGCCGAGATGGAGGAGAAGCGATCGTGACCGACACCGACGCCACCGTCGTCGTCCACCCCTCGAAGCAGGCGCTCGCGGACGCCGCGGCCGCACGGCTCGTCGTGGCCCTGGTCGACGCCCAGAACACCCGCGGCACCGCCCACGTCTCGCTCACCGGCGGGTCGATGGGCTCCGAGATCGTCCGCTCGCTGGCCGCCGAGCCCGCGCGCTCCGCCGTCGACTGGGGCGCCGTCCACGTGTGGTGGGGCGACGAGCGCTACCTGCCCGCCGGGGACGCCGACCGCAACGACACCCAGAACGACGACGCCGGTCTCGCCGGGCTGGGCCTGGACCCCGCCCACGTGCACCGGGTCCCGGGACCGGACGCCACGGAGTCCGCCGAGGAGGCCGCGGACTCCTACGCCGCCGCACTGCGCGAGCACGGGACGGGGGCCTTCGACGTCATGGTCCTCGGCGTCGGACCGGACGGTCACGTCGCCTCGCTCTTCCCGCACCACCCGGCCGCCGCCACGACGGGCACCCCCACCGTCGCGGTGCACGAGTCCCCCAAGCCGCCGCCGGACCGGGTCTCGCTGACCCGGGAGTGCCTCGAGCGCTCGCGCGAGGTGTGGTTCCTCGTCGCCGGGTCCGACAAGGCGGACGCCGTCCGTCGTGGCGTGCACGGCTCGCCCTTCGCCGAGACGCCGGCCGCGCACGTCCACGGCGAGGACCGGACCCTGTGGCTGGTCGACGCGGACGCCGCGTCCGACCTGGGCTGAGCGCCGTGGGACTCCTGGACCGCTTCCGCCGCCGCGACGACGCCGACGACCCCAGCGGAGAACCCTCGCCCGACCTGGCCGACGTCGACCCGGTGGACGAGGTCGCCACCCGGCCGCTGTCCGCCGAGGAGGAGTCCCGGCTGGAGGCCGCCCGGCTGCGCTACGACGCGCACGGCATCGTGCCCGAGGACCTGGCGACCGTCGTCGGCGCCTGGGACGCCGCCGTCGCGCGGGACGACGAGGGCGAGGCGTCCGAGGTCGTCACCGTCGTCGCGACGGCCATCGGCGACCACCTCGTCGGCCACGGCTACCGGTGGGTGATGAGCACCGACCCCTTCGGCACCGACCTCGCCGTCGAGCCGCCGCGCCGTGGCGTGCCCGTCGTCGTCCGGACCCTCGTCGCCGTGCGCTGGATGAACCGCGAGACCGGGTGGGTCGACCAGGTCGTCGGTCACCTCGCCCGCTCGGGTCGCCGCTGACCCTCCGGGCCCGCGAGCCCGTCGGCACACGCCGCGACCCCGGCCGCACAGGCCGGGGTCGTCGGGTCGTGCGCCGCGCTCAGGCGGTCACTGGATGAGGCCGCGACCGCGCAGGCTCTCGAGGGCCTCGTCGAGGATGGCGGCACCGTCCTCGTCGGAACGGCGCTCCTTCACGTACGCGAGGTGGGTCTTGTAGGGCTCGACCTTCGGCGGCGCCGGCGGGGCGTCACGGTCCTGCCCGGCGGGGAAGCCGCACCGCGGGCAGTCCCACTGCTCGGGGACGACGAGCCCGGCCTCCTCGGCGAAGCTGGGGCGCGTCTCGTGCCCGTTGCTGCACCAGAACGAGACGAAGCGTCGGGGCGCGGACTCGCCGCGCTCGGCCTCGCCCATGGGGCCCGCTCCGACGCGCGAGCCACGGATCGCATTTCCTCCGGCCATGTCCGTTCCCCTCTCAGGCGCTGAAACGCTCGAGGACGCCGAGACCGACGACGCAGGTGAACCAGACGATGCCCACGCCGACCGTGATCCGGTCGAGGTTGCGCTCGGCGACCGAGGACCCGCCGAGCGAGCTGGACATGCCGCCGCCGAACATGTCGGAGAGCCCGCCGCCCTTGCCCTTGTGCAGCAGGACGAGCAGGGTCAGGAACAGGCCGCCGAGGACCAGGAGGACCTGGAGGCCGATACGCACCGCGTCCACGGGGGGATCCTTACGGGTCGGGGTCGGGACAACCGGAACAGGATAACCGCTCCGGCGCCGCGCCGCCGCAGCCCGTCGGGCGCGGCGGCGCCGCGGTCAGGACGTCGTGAGGTGGTCCCGGTACCGGCAGATGGCCGCGAACTCGGCCGGGTCGATGGACGCGCCGCCGACGAGGGCGCCGTCGACGTCCTCCTGGCCCATGATCGCCGCGACGTTGCCGGACTTCACCGAGCCGCCGTAGAGCACCCGGATGCCGTCGGCGACGTCCCCGCTGTAGAGCTCCGCGAACTTCGTGCGGACGGCCGCGCACACCTCCTGGGCGTCCTCGGGCGTCGCGACCTCGCCGGTGCCGATGGCCCACACGGGCTCGTAGGCCACGACGATGCTGCGGGCCTGCTCGGCCGGGACCCCGGCGAGCCCGGCCTCGACCTGCGCGAGGACGTGCTCGACGTGGGTGCCCGCCTGGCGGACCTCCAGCGGCTCGCCGACGCAGAAGATCGGGGTGAGACCGTGCCGGTAGGCCGCCTGCACCTTGCTGTTGACGACGTCGTCATCCTCGGCGTGGTGCTCGCGACGCTCGCTGTGCCCGACGACGACGTAGGTGCAGCCGAGCTTGGCGAGGAACGCGCCGCTCACCTCGCCCGTGTACGCCCCGGAGTCGTGCGCCGACAGGTCCTGGGCGCCGTGCTTCAGCTGCAGGCGGTCACCGTCGATGAGCGTCTGGACGCTGCGGATGTCGGTGAACGGCGGCAGGACCGCGACCTCGACGGCGGCGAAGTCGTGCTTGCCGTCGCGCAGGGTCCAGTCGAGCTTCTGCACGAGGTGCGTGCCCGCCAGGTGGTCGAGGTTCATCTTCCAGTTCCCCGCCATGAGCGGGGTGCGGCCGGAGGCCATGTCAGTGCTCCTTCGAGAGGATCGCGATGCCGGGCAGCTCCTTGCCCTCGAGGTACTCGAGGGAGGCGCCGCCGCCGGTGGAGATGTGGCCGAACTGCTCGTCGTCGAAGCCCAGCTGCCGCACCGCCGCGGCGGAGTCGCCGCCGCCGACGACGGTGAGCGCACCGGCGGAGGTGGCGTCGACGAGGGCCTGCGCGACGGCCTTCGTGCCGGCGGCGAACGGGGCCATCTCGAACGCGCCCATCGGCCCGTTCCAGAAGACCGTGCGCGCGTCGGCGAGCGCGTCGGCGTACCGCCGTGCGGACTCCGGGCCGATGTCCAGACCCATGACGTCGGACGGGATGGCGTCGGCCGCGACGGTGTCGGTCTCGGTGTCGGCGTCGAACTCCCGGCCGACGACGACGTCGACCGGCAGGACGATCTCGACCCCGGTCTCCTCGGCCCGGGCCAGGTAGCCCTTGCAGGCCTCGACGCTGTCCGCGTCGAACAGGCTGGTGCCGATCTCGTGGCCCTGCGCGGCGAGGAAGGTGAAGACCATGCCGCCGCCGATGAGCAGCCGGTCGGCGGTGCCCATGAGGTTGTCGATGACGGCGAGCTTGTCCGCGACCTTGGCCCCGCCGAGCACGACCGCGTACGGCCGGTCGGGGTCCTCGGTGAGGCGCCGCAGCACCTCGACCTCGTCCCGGACGAGCCCGCCCATGGCCGACGGCAGACGGGTGGCGACGTCGTAGACGGAGGCCTGCTTGCGGTGGACGACGCCGAAGCCGTCGGAGACGTAGGCGTCGGCCAGCCCGGCGAGGGCGTCGGCGAACTCCGCGCGGTCCTCGTCGGCCTTGGCGGTCTCCCCGGCGTTGAACCGGAGGTTCTCCAGGAGGACGACGTCGCCGTCGGACATGTCGGCGACCGCCGCGCGGGCGGACTCGCCGACGGTGTCCTCCGCGAAGGTCACGGGCGTGCCGAGCAGCTCGGAGAGCCGTCCGGCGACGGGCCGGAGGCTGTACTTCTCCTCCGGCTCGCCCTTGGGCCGCCCGAGGTGGGCGCACACGACGACGCGTGCGCCCGCCTCGGAGAGCTGGGTGATGGTCGGGACCGACGCGCGGACCCGCCCGTCGTCCGTGATCCGCGTGCCGTCGAGGGGCACGTTGAGGTCGGACCGGACGAGGACGGTGCGGCCGCGCAGGTCGCCGAGGGACGAGATGTCTGCTGCCATCAGCGGGTGCGCTCCGCGGCTCAGAGCGAGGAGCCGACGAGCGCGGTGATGTCGACGAGGCGGTTGGAGTAGCCCCACTCGTTGTCGTACCAGCCGACGACCTTCACCTGGTTCCCGATGACCTTGGTCAGGCCCGAGTCGAAGATGCACGACGCCGGGTTGGTGACGATGTCGGCGGAGACGATCGGGTCCTCGGTGTACTGGAGGTAGCCCTTGAGCGGGCCCTCGGCGGCCGCCTTGACGATGGCGTTGACCTCCTCGACGGAGGTCTCGCGGCCGACCTCGACCGTGAGGTCGGTGGCCGAGCCGGTCGGGACCGGGACGCGCAGCGCGTAGCCGTCGAGCTTGCCCTTGAGGTCGGGCAGGACCAGGCCGATGGCCTTCGCGGCGCCGGTGCTCGTCGGGATGATCGACAGGGCGGCGGCGCGGGCGCGGCGGAGGTCCTTGTGCGGGCCGTCGAGGAGGTTCTGGTCCTGGGTGTAGGCGTGGACCGTCGTCATGAGGCCCTTGACGATGCCGAACTCGTCGTGGATGGCCTTGGCCATCGGGGCGAGGCAGTTCGTCGTGCAGGACGCGTTGCTGATGATGTGGTGGTTCTGCGGGTCGTAGTCGGAGTCGTTGACGCCCATGACGAACGTGCCGTCCTCGTTGGACGCCGGCGCCGAGATGACGACCTTCTTCGCGCCACCGTCGAGGTGGGCCTTGGCCTTCGTGGCGTCGGTGAAGATGCCGGTGGACTCGATGACGACGTCGGCGCCGACCTCGCCCCAGGCGATGTCGGCGGGGTTGCGCTCGGCGAAGACCTTGATGGTCGAGCCGCCGACGGTGATCGAGTCCTCGGTCGCGGAGACGTCCTCGCCGAGGACACCGAGCACCGAGTCGTACTTGAGCAGGTGCGCGATGCTCGTGTTGTCCATCAGGTCGTTGGCGGCGACGATCTCGATGTCGGCGCCGGACGCCTGCACGGCGCGGAAGAAGTTGCGTCCGATGCGGCCGAAGCCGTTGATCCCTACGCGAACGGTCACGGTGACTTGCCTTCCAGAGTCGGGGGTGTGCTGCGCGACGCTGCGCGGCGACGTGGTCCACCTCACACCCTAGTCCCCGGGCGCGGAGCCCCCCGACCGGCGTCCGGTGAGCGGTCAGCCCTCGAGCATGTCCGGCGTGAGGACGGCCTCGGTGTTGGGGATGCCCTCGTCCTCGGCCTTCTTGTCGGCCATGGCGAGCAGCCGGCGGATCCGGCCGGCCACGGCGTCCTTGGTCATCGGCGGGTCCGCCAGCTGGCCGAGCTCCTCGAGCGAGGCCTGCTTGTGGGTGGTCCGCAGCTCGCCGGCCTGGCGCAGGTGGTCGGGGACGTCCTCGGCGAGGATCTCCAGCGCGCGCTCGACGCGGGCGCCGGCGGCGACCGCGGCCCGGGCCGAGCGGCGCAGGTTGGCGTCGTCGAAGTTCGCGAGCCGGTTGGCGGTGGCGCGCACCTCGCGCCGGATCCGCCGTTCCTCCCAGGCCATGACCGCGTCGTGGGCGCCGAGGCGGGTGAGCATCGCCCCGATGGCGTCACCGTCGCGGATGACGACCCGGTCGACGCCGCGCACCTCGCGCGCCTTGGACTGGATGCCCATCCGGCGGGCGGCGCCGACGAGGGCGAGGGCGGCCTCCGGGCCCGGGCAGGTGACCTCGAGCGCCGACGAGCGGCCGGGCTCGGTCAGCGACCCGTGGGCGAGGAACGCGCCGCGCCAGGCGGCCTCGGCGTCGCACACCGAGCCGCTGACGACCTTGGCCGGGAGCCCGCGCACCGGGCGGCCGCGGCTGTCGATGAGCCCGGTCTGCCGGGCCAGCGCCTCGCCGTCCTGGACGACCCGCACGACGTAGCGGTTGCCCTTGCGCAGACCGCCGGCGGACAGGACGAGGACCTCCGCGGTGTGGCCGTAGACCTCGGCCAGCTCGTGCCGCAGGCGCCGGGCCGCGATGCCGGTGTCGAGCTCGGCCTCGACGACGATCCGTCCCCCGATGATGTGCAGCCCCCCGGCGAAACGGAGCATGGCCGCGACCTCCGCCTTGCGGCAACAGGGCTTGGTCACGACGTGCCTGCTCAGCTCGTCCTTCACCTTCGCCGTCATCGCCATAGCCCGTCATCCTGCCACGCGTCAGCGGGCGGGTCGCGGGCTGTACAGGATGTCCCGCAGGGCCGCCGCGTAGCGCAGCGGGTCGTGCTGTCCCGGGGCCCCGCGACGCGACACCGGGCTCAGGTGGAGCTCGGCTCCGAGGCGTGCGGCCTGCTCCGCCAGCGCCCCCTCGTCCTCGACGGCGGCGGGGTCGGCGAGCACGGCGTCCAGCCGCAGCCGGGGTGCCATCTCGGCCAGCGACTGCACGTGACGGGCGGCGTCGAAGCCTTCGGTCTCGCCCGAGGCGGGCTCGAGGTTGAGCACGAGCAGGCGGCGGGCGCGGGTGACCTCTAAGGCCTCGCGGACCTCGGGGACGAGCAGGTGGGTGGTGACCGAGGTGAACCACGACCCGGGCCCGAGGACGACCCAGTCGGCGGCCCGGATGGCGGCCACCGACTCGGGGTAGGCGGGCGGGTCGGCGGGGTCGAGGCGCACGGCCTCGACCGTCCCGGGGGTGCGGGCCACCTGCGCCTGGCCGCGGACGACCCGGCGGGCGGTGGGGTCGCCGGCGTCCAGGCCGCTGACGTCGGCCTCGATGACGAGGGGTGCCGCCGCGGCGGGCAGCACCCGCCCGTTGGCCTGGAGGAGGCGGCCGACGAGGTCGAGCCCGGCGACGGGGTCCTCGTGCAGCTCCCAGAGGGCGACGATGAGGAGGTTGCCGAGGGCGTGCCCGCCGAGCGGTCCGTCGCCGGCGAACCGGTGCTGCAGCACGTCCCGCCAGGTGTGGCCCCACTCGGTGTCGCTGCACAGCGCGGCCAGGGCCATCCGCAGGTCGCCGGGGGGCAACACGCCGAACTCGTCCCGCAGTCGCCCGCTGGAGCCGCCGTCGTCGGCGACGGTGACGACGGCGGTGATCTCGTCGGTGACGAAGCGCAGCGCGGTGAGGGTGGCGGAGAGGCCGTGCCCGCCGCCCAGCGCGGTGACGACCGGCCCGCTCACTCGCGCCCCAGGTCCCGGTGGACGACGAAGGTGGCGACGTCGTCGTCCCGGAGCCGGACGGACAGCTCCTGGGCGACGGCCACCGACCGGTGCTTGCCCCCGGTGCAGCCGACGGCGATGGTCGCGTAGCGGCGGCCCTCGCGGCGGTAGCCGCCGGTCACCGGCTCCATGAGCCCGACGACCCGGTCCAGGAAGCTGCCGGCGCCCTCCTGCGCGAGGACGTACTCGGACACCGGGGCGTCGACCCCGGTGAGCGAGCGGAGCTCGGGGACCCAGAACGGGTTGGGCAGGAAGCGCATGTCGAAGACGAAGTCGGCGTCGAGGGGTACGCCGTACTTGAAGCCGAAGGACATGACGGCCAGCCGCAGGCTCGGGCCGCCGGCGACCCCGACGATCGGGGTGAGCTTCCGCCGCAGCTGGTGGACGTTGAGCCCGGAGGTGTCGATGACGACGTGGGCCTCGGCGCGCAGGTCGCCGAGCATCGTGCGCTCGGCCTGGATGCCGTCGAGCAGGCGCCCGTCGCCCTGCAGCGGGTGGGGGCGGCGGACGCTCTCGAAGCGGCGGACGAGGGCCTCGTCGGTGGCGTCGAGGAACATCAGCTGCGGCCGCCAGCCGTCGGCGCGGATGGTGTCCAGGCTCTCGCGCAGCTCCCCGCTGAACGGACGGGCCCGGACGTCGACGACGGCGGCGATGCGCAGGTCGCGGCGGCCGGCGTTGCGCGCCTCGGTCGCGAGGTGGCCCATCTGCGGGATGAGCTGCGGTGGCAGGTTGTCGACGACGTACCAGCCGTGGTCCTCGAGGACGTTGGCCGCCGTGGAACGGCCGGCGCCGCTCATCCCCGTGACGACGAGGAAGTCCGCCCGGTTGCTCGTGTCCGCCGGCGTCGCCGGTGCGTCTGCCACTGGTCGTCCCTCCTCAGCCCTCGACGACCTCGCCGGTGGCGGGGTCGACGGCGGGCATGTCCTGGTCGGTCCGCCCCAACTCTGCCGCAACGGTGGCGGCCAGCGCAGGCCCGATGCCCGGAACGTCGGCGAGCTCCTCGACCGTGGCCGCCCGGATGCGCTTCACCGACCCGAAGCGCTTGAGCAGCGCCTTGCGCCGCTTCTCGCCGAGGCCCGGCACGGTGTCGAGGGCACTCGTCGTCATCGCCTTGGAGCGACGCTGGCGATGGAAGGTGATGGCGAACCGGTGGGCCTCGTCGCGCAGCCGCTGGAGCAGGTAGAGCCCCTCGCTGGTCCGCGGGAGGACGAGGGGGAACTCCTCCCCCGGCACCCAGACCTCCTCGAGGCGCTTGGCCAGGCCGACGACGGCGACGTCGACCGCCCCGGCCTCCTCCAGCGCCCGGGCCGCGGCGTTGACCTGGGGCAGGCCGCCGTCGACGACGACGAGGTTGGGACGGTAGGCGAAGCGGGCGGGGCGCTCGCGGCCCTCGGCGAGCTCCTGCTCGCGCTCCTCGGCCTCCTTGCGGCCGCGGCGGAAGCGCCGGGTGAGGACCTCGTGCATGGCGGCGGTGTCGTCGGTGGCGCCGGTCTCGTCGCCGCGGACGATGAACCGCCGGTACTCGGACTTGCGCGGCAGGCCGTCCTCGAAGACGACCATCGAGCCGACGACCTCGCTGCCCTGGATGTGGCTGATGTCGAAGCACTCGATGCGCAGCGGCGCGTCGTCGAGGGCCAGGACCTCCTGGAGCTGCTCCAGGGCCTGGCTGCGGGTCGTGAGGTCCCCGGCCCGGGTCACCTTGTGGCGGGCGAGGCTCTGGGTGGCGTTGCGGGCGACGGTCTCCATGAGGGTCCGCTTGTCGCCGCGCTGCGGCACCCGGACGTCGACGCGGGAGCCGCGGATGCCGGCGAGCCAGGCCGAGAGGGCGTCGGCGTCCTCGGGGACGACGGGGACGAGGACCTCGCGCGGGACGCCCTCGCTGGACTCGCCGCCGTAGACCTGCTGGAGGAGGTGCTCGACGACCTCGGGGGTCGTCTCGGCGTCGCGCTCGGCCACCCAGCCGCGCTGGCCCCGCACCCGCCCGCCGCGGACGTGGAAGAGCTGGACCGCGACCTCGAGCTCGTCCTCGGCGAGGCCGAAGACGTCGGCGTCGGTGGCGTCGGGGAGGACGACCGCCGACTTCTCGAGGACGCGCTCGAGGGCGCCGATGTCGTCGCGGATGCGGGCCGCCCGCTCGAAGTCGAGCTCGGCGGAGGCGGTCTTCATCTCGCGGGTCATCCGGCCGAGGAACTTCGCGGTGTCCCCGGCCATGAAGTCGCAGAAGTCCTCGGCGATGTCCCGGTGGTGCCCGGCGTCGACCCGGCCGACGCAGGGCGCGCTGCACTTGTCGATGTAGCCGAGCAGGCACGGCCGGCCGACCTGGCCGGCGCGCTTGAAGACGCCGTTGGAGCAGGTCCGCATCGGGAAGACCCGCATGGCGAGGTCGAGGGTCTCGCGGATGGCCCAGGCGTGGGCGTACGGGCCGAAGTAGCGGGTGCCCTTGCGCTTGGCGCCCCGCATGACCATGGCCCGGGGGTACTCCTCGCCCATCGTCACCGCGAGGTAGGGGTAGGACTTGTCGTCGCGGTACTTGACGTTGAAGCGCGGGTCGAACTCCTTGATCCACGCGTACTCGAGCTGGAGGGCCTCGACCTCGGTGGTGACGACGGTCCACTCGACGCTGGCGCCGGTGCGCACCATCGACGCCGTCCGGTGGTGCAGGGCGGAGATGTCCTGGAAGTACGAGGACAGCCGGGAGCGCAGGCTCTTGGCCTTGCCGACGTAGATGACGCGACCCTCGGCGTCGCGGAACCGGTAGACGCCGGGGTCGGTGGGGATCTCGCCCGGCCTCGGGCGGTACGTCGACGGGTCGGCCACGTCCCCGACCCTAATCCGCCCCGCCGACACCCCCCGGACCCACCCCGACCCCCTCACCACCGTCCCCCGCCCCCGTCCCCACCCACCCGCAGCGGACATTTCGGGGTGACCCCGAAATGTCCGCCGGAGCGCACTTCGCAAGTGGGGTCTCGGCGACGTTCCGGGGTGTCGGGGCCACGTCAGGTCGTCGGCGGTCGGAACCGGCGGCGTCGGACCATGGCGACGGCGCCGGTTGCGGCCCGCGCTACGGAAGGCGGGCGGTGGCGGGTGTCGGCCCCGACTGCGCCCTGCGTGGGTCAGGACGCCGACGCGCCGGGACGCTGCGGCGCCGCTCCGGCTCGTGACGACGGCTCGTCGGATGCTCCGGCCACCGGTGCGGCGGAGGACGCCGTCGACCTCGTCGCGACGGGAGCGTCCGACGACGCGGAACCGGACGACCACGTCGCCGTCGATCCGCCGGGGCCCTCGGCGGCGACGAGCTTCGCCGACAGTGCCAGCGCCCGGCGCAGGGCGGCGAACATCCGGGCCGGGTTGGCGAGGTCGGCCCAGGTGACACGGACGACGAGCCAGCCCAACGACCTCAGGCGGTCCTCGCGGTACTTCTCCGCCA